>NZ_CP094470.1:2222553-2963404 GCF_023347315.1 Faecalibacterium sp. I2-3-92 | reverse complement strand
AAAACATCCACTCCATTGAATTGGTCGAAGTTTTCAACAATGCTGCTGATACCCCGTTAGTATACCACAAAAATCTCCCTGCGTCTATATTCTATAATGTAATTTATAATACATAAGAAAAGACGCTCCATCGTGCCCTCGCGGCTCTTGTGTCCAAGGCGGTTTTTGGCCACAAGATATGGTGGAAGAAAAGTTTTCCACGGAGAACCGGTGAAAAAGTTGAAAGCTTTTTCACAAAGAAATTTGAAAAAAGTTTGCTGGAAAGTGAAAAAAACGCTTGACAGAAGGGGATAGTGTGCGATATACTGTTGAATTGCAAGCCTGTCCCCAATTTGGGACCAGAAATACCCCATTACCGGGGACGAGTTTTTACGGAGGATACAACCATGAAGAGAACTTTTCAGCCCAAGAAGCGTCATCGCAAGGAAGTTCATGGCTTTCTGACCCGCATGAGCACCAAGAACGGCCGCAAGGTCATCAATGCTCGCCGTGCTAAGGGCCGCAAGAGCCTGACCGTCTGATCCCGCTTTGCCAGGGATCCGGCGCAGAATTGAACATGCGCACAAAAGACTGCTGATCCTGAATTGGCGGTCTTTTTCTTATTTTGGACGTTCTGCGCGCGGAATGACTAAAAATTTGGCAAAAGATTTGGCACAAAAAACGCCCGGACAGCCTTTTCATGTCGGCGTTTTTTTGCTATACTGAATTTTGAACTTTGCCTTTAGGGAAGTTCTGCGATTTTTTAACCGAAAAGGAGGCGACGGAGCAGTGCGCTATCGTCCCATCCGCCGCAACAGCGAGTTTGGCCGCGTGTATGCCCGCGGCAAGTCCTATGTGAACCCGGCGCTGGTGCTGTATGTGCTTAAGACCCGCGGCAAAAAGACCCGCGTGGGCCTGACAGCCACCAAAAAGATCGGCCATGCCGTCCAACGCAACCGCGCCCGCCGCGTGATGAAGGCTGCCATTGATGAGCATCTGGATCAGAACATCGGCGGCTATGATCTGGTGTTCGTGGCCCGGGGCATGACCCCCCGCCTGAAGAGCTGGCAGCTCAGCGAAGTGGTGGCCAGGCTCTTTGCCCAGGCTGGCCTGCCCGACAAGGCAAAGCAGCCGGGTGCAAAGCCCCCTGCCACGGTCCCGCCCGCAGACCGGGCCGCAAAACAGTGAATCCCGTCTCCCGCGCCTGCCGGAACGCGCTCTGTGCGCCCATCCGGTTCTACCAGTGCTTTATCAGCCCGGGGCTGGGCCGCAACTGCCGCTTTACCCCCACCTGCAGCCAGTATGGCATAGAAGCCATCCAGACCCATGGCTGCATCAAGGGCTTGCTGCTCACCGCCTGGCGCATCGCCCGGTGCAATCCGCTTGGCCGGTGGGGCTTTGACCCGGTGCCGCCCAAAGGCCGCTGGGTGAGCCCGGAGCGGAGACTGTCCCCGGCAAAGCTGTTCCGGGGGCGGCACGGTTAAGCAGCGTGCTTATGATACACGGCTCCTTTGTGCAACCTCTCCGTCATTGCTTCGCAATGCCACCTCCCCTGGTAGGGGAGGCTTTGGCAGTCCGATCCAGTTGACGGTTTTGCCAAGGGCTCCCCTATTAGGGGAGCTGGCAACGCCGTAGGCGTTGACTGAGAGGTTTCATCCGCTTTTTTTGCTTCTTGTGACGCTCCGCACTGTGGGCGGGGTGTCCTTCTCATAAAAATCTAAACGTCCCGCACCACAGGCGGGGCAGAATGGACGAAACTATGAATCCTTTGTACATCCTGGGCTGGCCCTTGGGCTATGTAATGGAGTGGATCTACAAGCTGATCCCCAACTACGGCTGGGACATCATCCTGTTCACCCTGCTCATCACCGTGATCAAGATCCCCCTCCAGCTCAACCAGCAGAAGAGTATGGCCCGCATGAGCGCTTTCCAGCCCATGGTGGCCGAGATCCAGAAAAAGTACCGCGACAAGCCCGAAAAGCAGCAGGAAGAGCTGATGAAGCTGCAGGAGCAGGGCTACAAGCCCACCGCAGGCTGTATGCCCATGCTGGTCAACTTCCTGGTCATGTTCGGTGTTATCGAGGTGGTGTACCGCCCGCTGCAGCGCATCTTCCACATTGGTGCCGATGCCCTGACCGCCGCAGGTGAGGCCCTGACTGCCATGGGCATCAGCTTTACCACCGTGACCCGCGACACCAACATCATTGCACAGGTCATTGCAGGCGAGAGCACAGTTTCCTCCTGCTTCACCCCGGAGCAGGTGGCTACCATCACCGAGTTCGGCCAGCACATGGATTTCTTTGGCATCGACCTGACCCGTGTGCCCCAGTACAGCCTGGCTGCAGAGAATCTGCCCCTGCTGATCCTCCCGGTCCTGGCAATCGTGACCATGTTCCTGTCCACCCACATCAGCATGAAGGCCAGCGGCCAGGAGATGCAGGGCAGCATGAAGCTGACCATGTATATGATGCCGCTGATGTACGTCTTCTTCTGCTTTACCGTGCCCAGCGCTTTCTCTCTGTACTACGTTGTTTCCAACATCCTGATGACCGTGCAGAGCCTGTTGATGAAGAAGATCTACGACCCTGAGAAGATGAAGGCAGAGGTCGCCGCCGAGATGGCTGCCCGCAAGAAGGAGCAGAAGCGCGGTGTAAAGAGCACCACCATCAAGGTCACGGATGAAAAGACCGGCGAGGTCGTGGAGAAAAATATCTCCGCCAGCGAAATGAACAAGCGCCGCCTGGAGTATGCCCGCAAGCTGGATGAGGAGCGCTATAAGGACGAGCGCACCGTTCCGCTGAGCGAGCTGGAAAACAAGAAGGAGGATTGACGGTTATGATCCGTACTCAGGAAGCGACCGGCAAGACGGTCGATGAAGCCCGCGCAAAAGCCTGCGCCCTGTTGGGCGTGCAGGCCGACGACCTGAATGTGAGCTATGAAGTGCTCGAAATGCCCCAGAAAACCGGTTTTCTGGGCCTGAAGACCACCCCTGCCAAGGTGCGTGTGAGCGTGGAAGAGCCCGATGCCCCGGCCGCTCCCGTGGTGGAGGAGAAGGTGGAGTCTGAGGTGAAGCCTGTTGTGGAGGAAGCTCCCGCTGAGGAACCCAAGGCCGAGGAGACTGCCGCTGCCCCTGTGGCAGAGGAGGCCGCTCCTGCTGAGGAGACTGCTGAACCCGCCGCAGAGGGTGAGGAGCCGGAAGTTCCCATCAACATCGAAGAGAACGCCAAGGTCAAGGCCGCTGTGGACTACCTGAAGGAAGTCATTGCCCTGATGGGCGTGGAGAATGTCACCTTCAGTGCCGTGCAGAAGGGCGAGGCCACCATCATCCGTCTGGATGGCGAGAAGCTGGGTGCCCTGATCGGCCGCCGCGGCGAGACCATGGAGAGCCTGTCCTATCTGGCAAGCCTGGTGGCCAACCGCCTGGAAGGCGATTACATCAAGCTGGGCCTGGATGTGGCTGGCTACCGCGACAAGCGTGAGAATGACCTGACCGTGCTGGCACAGCGCATTGGCAACAAGGTGCGCAAGACCGGCCGCAGCTTTGCCATGGAGCCCATGAACCCCTACGAGCGCCGCATCATCCACTCTGCCATCGGCAAGATGGAGGGTGTGCGCAGCGAGAGCAAGGGTGAGGGCCGTGACCGCCGTGTGGTCATCTACTCCACTGCTCCCGATGCCCAGACCGACAACACCTACGGCGAGCGCCGCCCGCGGGGCAATGGCCGCCGCCCCGGCGGCAACCGCAATGGCGGCTTCCGCGGCGGACGCGGCAGCAGCCCCCGGAATGGTGGTCCCCGCAATGGCCGCCCCGCAGGCAGCCGCGGTCCCCGTCCTTCCAGTGTGCCCGAGCGCACCTATGCTCCCCGTGACGCAGAGACTGCCGCACCCGTGGCACCCAAGCGCACCGAGCGCGTGGATGATTTTGCCGATTTCAGCTTTGGCAAGATCGAGCTGTAAACTCCGCTGAGTTTTGCACAATGCTGCCCCCTTCCGGTGGAAAACTGGAAGGGGGCTTTTTGTCTCTTTCCTTTTTCGTCGCTTCGTGATACAATAATTCTGATTTGAGAGCGGAGGGAGAGCACCAACATGGAACATTCAACGATCGCGGCCATTGCAACCGCGCCCGGCGCAGGCGGCATTGCCGTGGTGCGTCTTTCCGGCCCGGAGAGCTATGCCGTGGCGGCAAAGGTGTTCTGCCCGGCCAATCCCGATAAGCGGGTAGAAGATGCCAAGGGCTACACCGCCCTGTTTGGGCATTTCATGGAAGGGGAGGAAGCCTTTGACGAGGGCGTGGCCCTCTTCTTCCGGGCTCCCCACAGCTACACCGGCGAGGATGTGGTGGAGCTTTCCTGCCACGGCGGCAGTGCGGTGGCCCGGCGGCTGGTGGAAAGCTGCATCGCAGCCGGTGCCGCCCCCGCCGCCCCCGGCGAGTACACCCGCCGCGCCTTCCTCAACGGCAAGCTGGGGCTGACCCAGGCCGAGGCCGTTATGGACCTGATCTCTGCCGATGGCCGACAGGGTGCGGCGCTGGCCAATGCCTCCCTGAACGGCGCGCTGGCGAAGAAGATCGGGGCTGAAAAGGATGCCCTGACCGCCCTGCAGGCACATCTGACTGCCTGGGTGGATTTCCCCGAGGAGGACGTTCCCGCGCTGGAGGATGCCCAGCTTGTATCCACCCTGACTGCCGTGAAGGGAGAGCTGGACACCCTCATCCGGAATTATGATGCTGGTGCTGTCCTGCGGGAGGGTGTGGACTGTGCCATCGTGGGGCGGCCCAATGCGGGCAAGTCCACCCTGCTCAATCTGCTGGCCGGGTTCGACCGGGCCATCGTCACCCCCGTGGCGGGCACCACACGGGATGTGGTGGAGCAGGCCGTCCGTCTGGGGGACATCCGGCTGAACCTGTTCGACACGGCCGGTCTGCGGGAGACCGAGGATGCAATCGAGGCCGAAGGCATCCGCCGCAGCTGGAAAAAGCTGGAAGAGGCGGGGCTGATCCTGGCGGTGTTCGATGGCTCTGAGCCCCTGACCCGGGAGGATCTTGCGTTGGCACAGCGGTGCGCCGGTCGCCCGGCCATTGCACTGGTCAACAAAGAGGACAAGCCCACTCAGTTTGACGCAGAGATCATTGCAGACGATTTTGCCATGGTGATTCCGGTCTGCTGTCAGGAAGAGGGGAGCCGCAGGGTGATCGCTGCTGCCGTTGCCCGCCTGCTGGGCACCAACAACATCGACCCCCACGCTGCCAGCCTTTCGGGCCAGCGCCAGCTTGCCGCCGCCACCCGCGCGCGGGATGCAGTGGCCGGTGCGCTGGATGCGGTCAGCAGCGGGTTCGGGCTGGATGCCGTATCGGTCTGTGTGGACGATGCGCTGGCTGCCCTCTGCGACCTCACCGGCGAAAATGCGTCGGAGAATGTCATCAATGAAGTGTTTGAGCGGTTCTGCGTGGGGAAGTAACGGAGGGCAGCCCGTCTGGCAGCTTTCTCCTCGGACACGAAACGGGCCATTCCATCGCCCGCCCTATTGCCTGCGGCAACAGGGTCCCACCCCAGCGGACGGTCCTCGGAGAAACTTCCAGCCGCGCTGCCGGGTAACAGCAGATTGAACCATAGAGGAAAGTATAGGAAAAGTATGAATCATCTTGGAGATTACGATGTGATCGTAATAGGCGCGGGCCACGCTGGCATTGAAGCGGCCCACGCTGCTGCCACGCTGGGTGCCAAAACGGCGGTGTTTACCATGAGCCTGGATGCCATTGGCAACATGCCCTGCAATCCCAGCATCGGCGGAACTGCAAAAGGAACGCTGGTACGCGAATTGGATGCATTGGGCGGTGTGATGGGCCTTGCGGCGGATGCCACCTACCTGCAGAGCCGGATGCTGAACAAGGGCAAAGGCCCTGCCGTTCATGCCCTGCGCGTTCAGACCGACCGCAAGCGCTACCACGAATATATGAAGCACGCCCTTGAACTCACGCCCGGCCTTGCCATCCATCAGGCCGAGGTGGTGGGCATTGAGGTGGAGAACGGCCATGTCAAGGGCGTTGTGACCCAGCTGAACGGGGAGTACAGCGCAAAGTGTGTGGTCATTGCCACAGGCACCAATCTGGGCGGCAAAATTTTTGTCGGTGATGCGTGGTATGCTTCCGGTCCTGATGGGATGCACGCCGCCAATGCCCTGACCGAAAGCCTGAAAGCCGCCGGTCTGCCTCTGCGGCGGTTCAAGACTGGTACCCCTGCCCGTGTCCACCGGAGAAGCATCGACTTCTCCAAGCTGGAATGCCAGCCTGGCGACCCGGACAGTGAACTTCAGCCCTTCAGCTTTCTGACGGATGCACCCATGCACAACAAGGTCGAATGCTGGATCGCCTATACCAACCCCGAGACCCACCGGATCATTCTGGACAACATCCAGCGCAGCCCGCTCTATGGCGGCATGATCGAGGGAGTTGGCCCCCGGTACTGCCCCTCCATTGAGGATAAGGTGGTGCGCTTTGCGGGCAAGGACCGGCATCCCATCTTTGTGGAGCCCTGCGGCGAGAACACAGAGGAGATGTATCTGCAGGGTGCGTCCAGCAGCCTGCCTGAGGATGTGCAGAACGCCTTTTACCGGAGCATTCAGGGCTTTGAACACATTGAGATCATGCGCCCGGCCTACGCCATCGAGTATGACTGCGTAGACCCGACCAGCCTGGAAGCCACACTGGAGAGCAAGGTGGTGCGGGGCCTGTATGGTGCAGGCCAGTTCAACGGCACCTCCGGCTACGAGGAAGCCGCCGCGCAGGGTCTGCTGGCCGGTCTGAACGCTGCCCGCAGTGCAAAAGGGGAGAGCCAGCTGATCCTGGAGCGCCAGACCAGCTATCTGGGCACGCTGGTGGATGACCTTGTCACCAAGGGGGTCATGGATCCCTACCGCATGATGACCAGCCGGAGCGAGTACCGCCTGACCCTGCGGCAGGACAACGCCGATCAGCGGCTGACCCCCATTGGCCGGGAGTATGGTCTGGTGCAGGATGACCGCTGGGCAAAATACCAGCACACCCAGAGCATTCTGGAGGCGGAGCGCCGCCGCCTGCACGAGACCCATCTGCGCACTGCTGACCTGCGCGCTGCCATGGAAGCAGCCGGGCTGACCCCTGCCGCGGAAGGCGGCATTGCCGAGGAGCTGCTCCGCCGCCCCGAGATCAGCTACCCGCTGTTGGCGGGTGTGATTGGCTGGGGCGAGGGTATCAACCCCATGCTGGCCGAGCGGCTGGAGACCGAGATCAAGTACGCAGGCTACATTGCCCGGCAGGATCGGATGATCCGTGACGTGGCCCGCCACGAAAAGACTCTGATCCCCGCAGATTTTGAGTATGCTGACCTGACCGGCCTGACGCTGGAGGCCCGTGAGAAGCTGACCCGCATCCGCCCGAAGAATCTGGGGCAGGCGGGCCGCATCCCCGGTGTGTCACCCTCCGATGTGGCGCAGCTGAGCATTGCTTTAACAGTGAGAGAGAAAAACTGATGCACTGACGGAGAGGTTGGACGAAGGAGGGCAGAACCTCTGTACAACCTCTCAGCCGCCTGCGGCGACAGCTCCCCTGATAGGAGAGCCATTGGTAGAAAGAGAAAAGAATTGCCTAAAACGAAAAGGGACAGATAAATGATCGATAAGAACAGATTAGAGCAAAAATGTTCCATGTGGAACATTGCGCTGACCGGGGAACAGCTGGACCAGCTGGATGCCTTTGCGCAGATTCTGGTGGACTACAACCAGAAGGTCAATCTGACCGCCATTACCGACCCGGAGGGCATTGAGGACAAGCACTTCCTCGACAGCCTGCTGTTTGCCAGCCAGCCCGAGGTAGCAGGGAAGATGGTGGACGTGGGTGCCGGTGCCGGATTCCCGGGCATCGTGACAAAGATCTACAAGCCCGAGCTGGAGCTGACCCTGATGGAGCCCACCGGCAAGCGGGTGGAGTTCTTGAAGTATGCCTGCGCTCAGCTGGGCCTGACCGGGGTGGAGTTTGCCAAGGAGCGCGCCGAGGAAGCCGCCCGCAAAGCATGGCGGGAGCAGTTTGATCTGGCCTCTGCCCGTGCGGTGGCGGCTCTGCCCATGCTGGCCGAGTACTGCTTACCGCTGGTCAAGGTGGGTGGCAGCTTCCTTGCCATGAAAGGCGCTTCCGGCGAGGAGGAGCTGGCCGCTGCCCGCGGTGCCATCCGGAAGCTGGGCGGCGAGTACAAGGAGACCCGCACCCTGCATCTGCCGGGCGGCGATACCCGCACCCTCATCCTCTGCAAAAAGATTTCGCAAACTCCGACAGCCTACCCCAGAAACGGTGGAAAGATCGCAAAGTCTCCGCTGAAATAACGCAAAACCGCAAGATAAATGCCAAGCCCTGCCGAACGATTCTTCTGGCAGGGCTTTTTGATTTTTGGTACACTGGAACTGCAATGAGTGAGTTTTCCACCGTTTCCCGGGAAACGGTGGAAAACTGCGTCACATTTCAGCGAAAGGGGAAAGAATCATGTTTGAATGGAAGAAATCTGCCGGAAAGATCTACACCCTGCCAGTGGAAAGCATCCGTCCCTCGCCGTTTCAGGCTCGGACTGTTTTTGATGAAAAGGAGCTGGCGGGGCTGGCCCAGAGCATCCGGGAAAACGGCCTGCTTCAGCCCATCTCGGTGCGGAAGGTCGAGGGTGGTTACGAGCTGGTGGCAGGGGAGCGGCGGCTCCGCGCCTGCAAGCTGGCCAGGATGGAGACCATCCCGGCCATCCTCTGTGACTGCGGCGACCAGCGGACTGCGGCGCTGGGGCTGCTGGAAAACATCCAGCGGGAAGACCTGAACCCCTTTGAGCAGGCACAAGGGCTGCGGGATGTGATCGCCCTTTGGGACTGCACCCAGGCCGAGGCGGCCAAGCGGCTGGGCATGGCACAGCCCACCCTTGCCAACAAGCTGCGGCTGCTGCAGCTGACCACCGACCAAAGGCAGTTCGTGCTGGACAATGGCCTGACCGAGCGCCACGCCCGGGCTGTCCTGCGCCTGCCCGAGAACCGGCGGAGCGAAGCCCTTATCACCATTGCCAAGCGGCGGATGAATGCCCGGCAGACCGACCTGTACATTGAGCAGGTGCTCAATGCCGCCGCCCCGGGCAGACACCGCATCTCCATGGTCAAGGACGTGCGCATCTTTGTCAACACCATCGACCATGCCATCCGGCTGATGACGGACAACGGTGTGCCTGCCACGGCCCACAGGGAAGAGCGGGACGGCTATATCGAGTATACGGTGCGCATCCCAACCGCAGCCGCGCAAAGATAAAACGCATCGCAATTTTCACAAAAAATGCAATTCCACAGGGTTTTTACGCAAAATAATCAGGAAACAGGTTCAAAAAGCCGCGCTGATGTGCTATACTAGTCTTTAAAGGGGCTTTGCTGGTGGGAAAACAGCGAGGCCCGGCCTCGAATGTTCCACGTGGAACAAATAATTTTCCCGGGAGGAAACAAAGAGCGTGGCTAAAATCGTTGCAATTGCAAACCAAAAAGGCGGCGTGGGCAAGACCACCACGGCCGTGAACCTTTCGTCCTGCGTTGCGGCTCTGGGCAAAAAGACGCTCATCGTCGATCTGGACCCGCAGGGCAATACCACCACCGGTTACGGCATTCCCAAGCGGAGTGTCGATGTGGGTACTTATGAGCTGCTGATCGGTGAGGCGGAGGCAAAGGATGCCATCCGCAAGACCGAGTTCCGTACCGATGTCATCGGTTCCAACACCCGGCTTGCGGGTGCGGGTCTGGAAATGATCGACCTGCCGGGCCGCGAAAGCCGCCTGCGCAAGGCGCTGGCCTCGGTGCAGAAGGACTACGACTTCATCTTTGTGGACTGCCCGCCCAGCCTGGATCTGCTCACCCTGAACGGTCTGTGCGCCTGCGACAGCGTGCTTATCCCCATCCAGTGTGAGTATTACGCACTGGAGGGCCTGTCGGAGCTCATCAGCACCCTCAAGACCATCCGCAAGAAGTACAACCCCTATCTGGACATCGAGGGCGTGGTGTTCACCATGTTCTCCGGGCGGTTCAACCTGACGCTGCAGGTGGTGGATCAGGTCAAAAAGTATTTTGGCTCCAAGGTCTACAAGACCACCATCCCGCGCACCATCCGGATCTCGGAAGCGCCCAGCTACGGCCAGCCCATCAATTTCTATGAGCCCAAGGGCAAGGGCAGCGAGGCCTATATGGATCTCGCCATTGAGTTCGTAAAGAACAACCGCCCGCATGAACCGGCACGCCGCCGCACAAAAGGGAACAGTGCCCCCGCCGAGCAGAAAAGCGCACTGGAACAAGTGAAGCAGGGGGAAGCGTAACCTATGGCAAAAAAAAGAGGAGGACTGGGCCGGGGCCTGGAAAGTCTGTTTGAGGACACAGCCCCCAGCTTTGAGTCCGATAACCGGATCGAGACACTGCCCCTGCGGGAGATCGAGCCGGACCCGGCCCAGCCCCGCAAGACCTTTGATGAGGAAACGCTGGCAGAGCTGGCGGCCAGCATCTCAGAGCACGGATTGCTGCAGCCCATCGCGGTGCGGCCCCACGGGGTGGACCGCTATCTCATCGTGGCCGGTGAGCGCCGCTGGCGTGCCTGCCGGATGGCGGGCCTGACCGAGGCACCCGTTGTCGTGAAGGATGTCACAGATGAGCAGGCCATGGAGCTGGCGCTGGTGGAAAACCTTCAGCGCGAGGATCTGGACCCGGTGGAAGAAGCACTGGGCATCCGGGAGCTGATGACCCGCTGTGACCTGACCCAGGAGCAGGCCGCCCGCAAACTGGGCAAGAGCCGCAGTGCGCTGGCCAACAGCCTGCGTCTGCTCAACCTGCCCGAAACGGTGCTGGAGCTGCTGAAGAGCGGTTTTCTCACCACGGGCCACGCAAAGGTGGTGCTGGGCCTGCCCACCCCGGAGCTGCAGGAGCAGGCGGCACAGATCATTGCTGACCATGAGCTGAATGTCCGGCAGGCAGAGGCCCTGTGCAAGAAGCTGGCCAAGCCCCCCAAAGAGCCTGTGGAGCCCGCCCCGCGCGGCACCCTGCCTGTGGAGGTGGAGGAGAGCCTGAAGCAGGCGCTGGGCAGTGAGGTCAATGTGGCCTACCACGATGGCAAGGGCAAGCTGACCGTCCACTTCTACTCGGATGAGCAGCTGAAGGCTTTTGCAAACTTATTAGGGCAATATCAGGTTGAGGATTAAACCTCTCCGTCATTGTTGTTGCCCAGTAGGAGAGGCCTTGGCAGCCGATGGAAGCTTTTCGTATACGCCAGAGGCTCCCCTGCTAGGGGAGCTGGCGGGCGTAAGCCCGACTGAGAGGTTGTACGAAGGCAAGCCTGCCCGAGAAGAAAAACATAGCGATCTAAGGCGCACGCCGCCTTTGAACGGCATGGGAAAGGGCTTACCCGCCCCATGCGAACCGAAATAGAGTAAGGAGAGTAAATCATGCTTGATATCAAATTTGTCCGTGACAACCCGGATGCTGTCAAGGAAAACATCAAGAAGAAGTTCCAGGATGCCAAGCTTCCTCTGGTGGATGAAGTCATCGAGAAGGACGCAAAGTACCGCGAGTGCCTGAAGGAAGTTGAGAGCCTGAAGGCTGCCCGCAACAAGCTGAGCAAGGCCAACGGCCCCCTGTTCGGTCAGCTGAAGAAGTGCACCGATGAGGCCCAGAAGGCCCAGCTGCAGGCACAGATCGATGCCAACAACGCCGCCGTCAAGGCCGATGCGGACAAGATGGCAGAGCTGGAAGCCGAGGAAGCCAAGCTGGCTGACCGCATCCAGGAGATCATGTACACCATCCCCCAGATGATCGACCCCAGTGTGCCCATCGGCCCCGATGACACCTACAACGTGGAGGCTCAGCGCTTTGGCGAGCCTGTGGTGCCCGATTTCCCCATCCCGTACCACACCGAGATCATGGAGAGCTTTGACGGCATCGATATGGACGCTGCTGGCCGCGTTGCCGGCAATGGCTTCTACTACCTGTTGGGCAACATTGCCCGCCTGCATGAGGCTGTGCTGGCCTACGCCCGCGACTTTATGATCGACAAGGGCTTCACCTATGTCATTCCTCCCTTTATGATGCACGGCAACGTGGTGCAGGGCGTGATGTCCTTCCCCGAAATGGATGCCATGATGTACAAGATCGAGGGCGAGGATCTGTATCTGATCGGTACCAGTGAGCACACCATGATCGGCCGCTTCATCGACCAGACCCTGGACGAGGCTACTCTGCCTCTGACCCTGACCTCCTACAGCCCCTGCTTCCGCAAGGAGAAGGGCGCACACGGCATCGAGGAGCGCGGCATCTACCGCATCCATCAGTTCGAGAAGCAGGAGATGATCGTGGTCTGCCGCCCCGAGGAGAGCGCCGACTGGTACGAGAAGCTCTGGAAGAACTCCGTGGAGCTGTTCCGCAGCATGGAGATCCCCGTGCGCCAGCTGAACTGCTGCTCCGGCGATCTGGCTGACCTGAAGGTCAAGAGCTGCGATATCGAGGCCTGGAGCCCCCGCCAGCAGAAGTACTTTGAGGTCTGCTCCTGCTCCAACCTGGGCGATGCACAGGCACGCCGCCTGCACATCCGCGTCAAGGGCAAGGACGGCAAGACCTATTTGGCCCACACCCTGAACAACACCTGCGTGGCTCCTCCGCGTATGCTGATCGCCTTCCTGGAGAATCATCTGCAGGCCGATGGCTCCGTGACCATCCCCAAGGTGCTGCAGCCCTACATGGGCGGCCTGGAAGTTATGGTTCCCACCCACAAGAAGGGTTGAGCCTGAACTTTTCCACAAAGCACTCATAAAATGTTGAAACCCCCGCCGTCCGCGTGATGCAGACGGCGGGGGTTTGTTGTGTAGAAAAAACAAAAAGAAAAAAGCTCCTGATTTTTCAATCAGAAGCTTTTTGGTGACCCGTACGGGAATCGAACCCATGTTACAGCCGTGAAAGGGCCGTGTCTTAACCGCTTGACCAACGGGCCTCAAAAACACAGAGCTTCGCTAAAACCTCCGACATCCATCATCCACTACTGCGGACGACCGTCCCCCTTATCTTAGCGAAACTCTGTAACGTGGTAGCGGTAACTGGATTTGAACCGGTGACACTTCGGGTATGAACCGAATGCTCTAGCCAACTGAGCTATACCGCCATATTTATTTTGTGCACTTGAACAGTGCTTTATTATTATAGCCAATCGACTGCGATTTGTCAACAATTATTTCGCAAAAATTCAAAAATTTCTGAAATATCTCCTTTCATGGCGTAAAAAAGACGCTGTAACAGAAAAAACGTTACAGCGTCTTGCGTAAATCATTCCCGGTATTTCTCCATCATTTCCTTGAACAGCACAGCCGGGGAGGGCGGCGTGTAGGTGATGGCGTTGGCACCCGCCGCAATGGTGGCGGAAATGCTCTCGCCGGTCTTGCCGCCGCTGGCGATGATGGGCACATCCGGGAACTGCTCCCGGATCTTTGCCACCACCCGGGGCGTGTCGGTGCTGCAGGCCACATTCAGGATGGATGCCCCGGAATCAATGCGGCTTTGGATGTTGGTATCCTCTTTTGTCACTGTGATGATGACCGGGATGTCCACCACCCGCGAGACCGCCAGCAGGTTCAGGTCAGAGATGGGGGAATTGAGCACCACGCCCATGGCACCCTGGCTCTCCACGTCGCGGGCAAGGTTCAGGGTGCGCACGCCATGGGTGGTGCCGCCGCCCACACCGCAGAACACCGGGATGTAGGATGCCTTGATGATGGCATCGCTGATGGCCTGCTGTGGCGTGAAAGGATAGACCGCGAACACCGCGTCCGCGTCGCAGTTGCGGATGATGGCAAGGTCGGTGGTGAATACAAAGCTTTTCAGCCGCCGCCCGTTGATGACGATGCCGCTGGCGGCATACACCTCCTGGGGCATTTTCAGGATGTTGTGGCGCAGGCGGCTCTCTACGTTGGGGGAAGTTTTCTTTTCAGCTGCCATGGGCAAGTCCTCCGTTTCTCAATGGTTTCAAATAGGAACTATATTATAGGAAAACAGGGGAGTTTATGCAAGAAACATCCTGTGAACAGTCTGCAAATAAAAATCGACCCTCTCCGTCCGTGCTTCACAGCACCGGAGAGGGTCGTTCCTTTAATGTGTTCTAACGTATTCTAAAATATCCTCAGGCACGCCGGCCAATGCATCGGCTCCGGCAGCAGTCAGTTCTGCGCGGCCCCGGAAGCCCCACAGCGCCCCCATGGCAGGCAGACCGGCATTGTGCCCGGTCAGGATATCTACATCGCTGTCGCCCACAAACAGGGTGCTGGCAGGGTCTGCGTGCAGGTCCTGCATCAGACTGTAAACACCGGTGGGGTCGGGCTTGGTGGGCACGCCCGGGCGGCTGCCCCGCACCAGAACAAACCGACCTGCCCCGAAATAATGCTCGATGATCTTGCCGCACAGCGGGTCAGCCTTGTTGGAGAACACCGCGCACTGCACGCCCGCGGTGTTCAGCGCGTCAATGAGGGCAGCAATGCCCGGGTAAGGCGCGGTCTTGTCCTCCTTGTGGGCATCGTACCGGGCGGTAAACTCCGCCAGCGTAGCGGCCAGCTGCTCCGGTGTGCGGGCTTCGGCGGGCGAAAACCGCTCCACGAGCTTCGGGATGCCGTTGCCCACCATGTGCTTGAACTGCTCCACCGTAAACTCCGGCCACCCATGCTGTGCACACACCCAGTTGCCTGCATCAGCCAGGTCGTCGATGGTGTTCAGCAAAGTGCCGTCCAAATCAAATAATACTGTATGAATCATAACAATTTTACTTCCCCTAAAAACAATAACGTTATCTTTATGCCAAGGGCTCCCCTGATTGGGGGAGCTGTCGCCGATCGGCGGCTGAGAGATTTAATTCGTTTCCATAAATCTGAAAAATTTCTCCGCATCCCGCAGCGGCACGCTCCTCACCCTGAGTTTTACCCAGCCGGGAAAGGTCAGGGTCAGGTTGGTGCGGCCAACGCTGGCAGCCCAGGGGCTTTGTGCTGCGGTCAGGCAGACATCTGGGTGAAACACACAGATGCAATGCAGGTAGAGCCCCTGCTGCCGCCGCAGGGTCATGCGGCCCTCCCGCAGCCAGAGGCCCTCCCGCCGGTAGCCGGCCGCGGCTCCGGCCAGCAGTGCCCCAAAGAAGAGCGTGGGGATGAGCAGGGTCAAGGTCAGCTGGGGCAGCACTGTGGCCGAGACCAGCGTCAGCAGGAGGCAGAGGGCAAAGGGAATGCCTGCCGGTGCAAAAAAGATGAGACTGCGCTGCTCGGTGCGGGCCAGCAGGTCGGGCGGCATCCGGAACTCCGGCAGCAGCTCCCGGAACAATGCCTCCTCGCCGCTGCGGTAGACGAACAGCGGCAGCTCGGGGGAGCAGCCGCCCGCCGTTACAAAGACCGGCCAGCGTTTCATCAGCCGGGCGGCGGGGGAGATGCGGACATCTGCAAAGCTGATCTCGCTTGTCCGCACCCGGCACTCGAAGTGCCCCAGCCAGCCGCCCCGGCTGCCGATCTGGTCGGCTGTGTGCCAGACAGTGTAGTGCACGGTCTGGGCAAAGCTGCGCATCAGGCTGGCCCCCAGCAGAAAGCCAGCAGCTGCCAGCAGCCACGCCGCGCCTGCAGGGAGCCACCGCGCCGCGAAGCGGGCCAGAAAGCTCACCTGGATCTGGGCAAAAACGGCAGGGTTCCAGTCTGGAACATCCCGGGTCTGGCGCACGGCCAGCACGAACAGGGCCAGCGTGGAGAGGCCGTTGGCCCCCAGAAAACCCAGCGCCGCCCGCTCCCCTCCGGCGGGCCGGTGCTGGGTAGGATTTACCAGAGGCATCAGCTGGTCTGCCACCGCCTCGGCATCGGCTTTGGGCAGGCAGACCGAAAGGGTGTGCTTTTGCGCCGCGCCCACCGGGTAAAGGGTCAGGCGGCTTGCCCCGGCCATCCGGTAGAGCAGGGGCCGGTCGATGGTCAGTGCAGCCAGCATCTCGCCCCGCAGGGCACGATCCAGCCGGATGCCCAGCCGCCAGTGCAGATGAAAGACTCCGGTGTCATCCATGCTCCAGCTGCTCACACGCAGGATGCCCCAGCTCACGGCGCAGAGCAGAAGAAACAGCAGCGCATCCTGCCGCAGAGCCGTGTGCAGGGCTGTCCAGTTCCGCTCAAACAGCACCTGAACCAGCGGCAGCAGATAGACCACCAGCGTCTTGCGCAGAAACCGCAGAACGGTAAAGGGGTGCAGGCGGCGTTCGTTCATCGGATCTCCTCCGCAAGGGCATGGGTGAGGGCAGCGGCCTGCTCTGCCGGGACCGCCGGTAAAATAAGCCGCGTGCCCGGTGCCGTGATGACGACCACCGATACCCCTGCCAGCCGGAGCAGCGGCGTGCGCAGCCGGAACAGCCCCGTTACGGCCCTGCGGCGGACCGCCCGCCGCAGCGGGAAGACGATGCCTGAGTACACCGTCAGGGTCTCCGCGCCCAGCGCGGCGGCATAGCTGCAGGCGCGCTGGTACACCACCGCCACCAGTGCGGCCCAGAGCAGGCAGAACACCACCCCGGCGGGCATGCTCTGCCAGAACACAAAGGGAGCCGCCAACAGGCCCGGGATGGCGGCCCAGCAGCAGAGCACAGCCCGGCCCCGGGGCGGGATGATGAGCGCCGTGCGGCGCAGCTCCCGCTCCGTCACTTGCTGTTCAGCTCCCAGGCATCGGTCAGCAGGTGCAGGGTATCGTCCTGCGTCAGCACCAGGATGCGGTCCCAGGGCAGCAGAACGGTGTTGCCGTGGGGGATGATGAACTCGGTGTCGCGGGTGATGCTGACCAGAATGGCATCGCCGGGAATGGGCACATCCATGATGGCCTTGCCCGCAAACTTGAAGTTCTCGGGCAGCAGGATCTCGTTCAGGCTGGCCGTGCCGCCGCCCAGGCTGAGCAGCTGGCGGATGGTATCCGTTTCGATCTCCCGTTCCAGAATGTGGCTCAGGTTGTCAGTGCCGCAGACCACGGTGTCCACGCCTAAGGTGTGCAGCAGCTCCCGGTTTTTCGGGTTGGAGGCCCGGGCCACGGTGCGGTCTACACCGAACTCCCGCTTGGCGATCTGACAGGCCACGAGGTTGTCCTCGTCCGAGCCGGTCACGGCCACAAAGGCGTTGCAGCTGCCAACATCGGCGGTGCGCAGGGTGTCCACGCTGATGGAATCGCCGCAGATCACGGGGATGTCCAGCGAATCTGCCAGCATCCGGCACTGGGCCTCGATGGGTTCAATGATGACCACCGAATGGTGGTTCGTCAGCAGGCTCTGGGCCAGATACCGCCCAACACGCCCGCCGCCTGCAATACAAACTTTCATATTGACACCTCGTATTACTTTGGGTAAAACTTCTCCTGAGCTAAACCTCACTTCGCCAGCGCACGGAACACGGCCTGTTCTGTCAGGATGGTGGGGCAGATCGTGTCCAGCTCGTAGGTCTTGTGATAGAGCACCTGCAAATGCGGGTCAGAGACGCGGCAGATGACCTTTTCGCGCCGGAAGATGTTCTTTGCAATCTGTGCGGCCATCAGGTTCACGGAGTCATCCTCGCACACAGCAGCCACCGCGTCGCAGTTCTCCACGCCGCCCTGCTTGAGGATGTCGGGATCGGTGGGGTCGCCCACAAGGGCTGTGCCGCCAAAGGAATAATCATCAAAGCTGTCCAGCCGCTTGAGCTGCTCGGGGTCCTTTTCGATCAGGGAAATATCATGGCCGATGCGTTCCAGATCCCGCACCAGTGCCGCGCCCACCTGGTCGCAGCCGATCACCAGAATATTCATGGATGTCACCTCATTGTTCAAAATCTGTTTTTATCTGGCCCGGCATTCCGTGTCAGAAGGAAACACAGGGAAAAACGTTGTGTCCAGTATAGCATATTTCCGGCGGCAGATAAATACAGAAAAAGCAGACAGCGCTCCTATATAAAATTTGTGATTTTTCATGCGCAGGCTCTCAGAATATGATATACTGGAAAGCGAACCCAATCTGAATGTGTGCAGAGCGCCTGTGCCGCTTTGCAGGGAGGAGAACCCATGTTTCTTGAAATACTGAAAGCCATCCTGATGGGCATTGTGGAGGGCATTACCGAGTGGCTGCCCATCTCGTCCACCGGTCACATGATCCTGGTGGAGCAGGTGGTCAAGTTCAACGCCAGCGAGGAGTTTATGTCCATGTTCCGCGTGGTCATCCAGCTGGGTGCCATTCTGGCCGTGGTGGTGCTGTTCTGGAATAAGCTCTGGCCCTTCGGCCTGCGCCATGGCCGCGTCTGCTCCAAACCTGCCGTCTGGCAGCTCTGGTTCAAGGTAGTGGCCGCCACCATCCCGGTGCTCATCATCAGCCCGCTGGACGACTGGTTTGAGATCCGCTTCTACAATTACATTACAGTCGCCGCCATGCTGATCCTGTACGGTGTCCTCTTCATCCTTGTGGAGAACCGCCGCACCGCCCCGCATGTCACCCGGCTGGAACAGATCACCTACCGCGAAGCCTTCATCGTCGGCGTGTGGCAGATGCTGGCCATCATCCCCGGCACCTCCCGCTCCGGTGCCACCATCGTGGGCGGCCTGCTGCTGGGCCTGTCCCGTGCCTGTGTGGCCGAGTTCACCTTCTTCCTCGCCATCCCGGTTATGGCGGGCGCGTCCCTGCTCAAGGTGGTCAAGTTCGTCCTCTCCGGCGCTGCGATGACCGGCACCGAGATCGCTGTCCTCGTGGTGGGCTGCGTGGTCGCCTTTGTGGTCAGCCTTGCCGCCATCCGCTTCCTGATGGATTACGTCAAGCGCCATAACTTCAAGTTCTTCGGCCTCTACCGCATCGTGCTGGGCCTGATCGTCCTGGCCGTGGCCGCCATCACCGCCATTGCGTAAATCGCTCCCCAAACACCCCAGCCGCCCGCACGGGCGGCTTTTTTGCGCCCTGGGGCAGTTGCCCCGGCCCCGGCCTTGTGTTATACTGGAGCCATAAAGAGAGAACCCGGCGGCGGGAGAGTGCCGCGCCTGAAATTGTCAAAAACGGAGGAGATCCCTATGGAAGCATCGACTGTATATTACACCGACTTCCGGTGTCCTGTGGGCACCAGCCTGACCGAAAAACTGCGCCGCCTGTGCATTGCGGCGGGCATCAAGAGCATTGATATGGACGGCAAGTTCGTGGCCATCAAGATGCACTTTGGTGAGCTGGGCAACCTGGCCTTCCTGCGCCCGAACTACGCCAAGGTAGTGGCAGACCTGTGCAAGGAGCAGGGTGGCCAGCCTTTCCTGACCGACTGCAACACGCTGTACCCGGGCAGCCGTAAGAACGCGCTGGAGCACCTGAGCTGCGCGCAGGAAAACGGCTTCTGGCCCATGACCACCGGCTGCCAGATCATCATTGGCGATGGCCTGCGCGGTACCGATGAGCTTGAGGTGCCCGTGCCCAACGGCGAATACTGCAAGACCGCCAAGATCGGCCGCGCCATTATGGATGCCGACATCTTCATCAGCCTGACCCACTTCAAGGGCCACGAAGCGACTGGCTTCGGCGGAGCCATCAAGAACATCGGCATGGGCTGTGGCTCCCGTGCGGGCAAGATGGAGCAGCACTCCTCCGGTAAGCCCGCCGTGCAGGAGGAGATCTGCCGCGGCTGCCACCGCTGCGCCAAGGAGTGCGGCTCCGATGCCATCCGCTACAATGAGAACAACAAGGCGGTCATTGATTACGAAAAGTGCAAGGGCTGCGGCCGCTGCATCGGTGCCTGCAACTTCGATGCCATCTATTCCATCGACAGCAGCGCCAACGAGGAGTTGGACCGCAAGATGGCAGAGTATGCCGCCGCCGTCTGTGCAGACCGCCCCTGCTTCCACATCAGCCTGGTGCAGGATATCAGCCCCAACTGTGACTGCCACGGAGAGAACGATGCCCCCATCCTGCCGGATATCGGCATGTTCGCCTCCTTTGACCCCGTGGCGCTGGATCAGGCCTGTGCCGATGCCTGCCTGAACGCACAGCCCCTGCCCAACAGCCAGCTGGGCCAGAACCTTGCAAAGCCCGGCTGGAACTGCCACCACGACAACTTCAAGGATTCCAACCCCAATGTCGAGTGGAAGGCAACGCTGGATCAGGCCGAAAAAATCGGCATGGGCACCCGCCAGTACACCCTGAAGAAGATCTGAACATAAAAATAAGCCCGACAACGTCGGGCTTATTTTTATGTCTCTTGCATTCAGGAGCAGACGGAACGATCAATACTCGCTGGAAGCCGGGACCAGTACGTCAATGACATCGGCCAGGGCCTTCCAGTTTTCCTCGGAACAGCCGGGCAGCTCTTTGGCATCCAGACCGGCATCCTCGATGCGGCCGGTCATGCTGTCCTTGTCGGTCAGCAGGGTCTCGGCATCGGCCTTGATGAGCGGCCAGGCATCGGCAAAGCTCTGCTGGTCATCGGCGCTCAGGCTGTCGAACCACTGGGTATAGGCATCTTTGATGTCGCTGACCGGCTGGATGCTCATGTTGCAGCCATCGGCCCATTTCAGCAGGGAAGCCGCCGCGATGACGGATTTCAGCGAGCAGCCGGACACGCCGGGGCCCCAGCCGAGGCAGGGGGCAAAGGCATCGTCCGGGTCAGAGAGGGAGAACAGGGAGTTCTCGCCTGCGTCCAGCGGGCCCACCTTGCCAGTGTCGGCGGTCACGGTGGAAGAGGGGATGCTCTCGCTTGCAGAAGCGGAAGAGCTGGAAGCGGCAGTGCTGCCGGAAGAGGTGCTGCAGCCTGCCAGCACGCCGCACAGCAGGGCGGCGCAGACCAGCAGGGAAAGAATACGCTTGCGAATCATAGGAAAGCCTCCTTTTATCGTGTTCCGGCCCATCTGCCGGAGAAACTGCTCTGGTACATTTCTAGTATACTGTTCTGCCGGGCTGTTGTCAATCGGCGTGCGCAGGACGATTTTTCACCCCGGCTGTGCAAACTATACAAACTTTTGTCGTTTTTTTCTCAGTCGGGCGGGATTGACATTTTTTGCGCTGGCGCGTATAATTCTGCCATGGTCAAACTGGGGGAAATGAGTGAAGAACCGGAAAAAGGGGGAGAAACGGATGCAGAAATTTCTGCGGCGGCTGGAACGCTTTTCACAGTCGCTGCTGTCGCCGCTGTCTTATCTTTCGGCGGCGGGCCTGCTGCTGGTGCTGGGGGCGCTGCTCACCAGCAAGCCCTTGTGTCAGGCGCTGCCGGTGCTGCAGTGGGCTCCGCTGCAGCTGGTGGGTCAGCTGCTCTACAACGGGATGATGGTGCTCATCAACAACCTCAGCGTCATTCTCTGCGTGGGGGTGGCTGCCGTGCGCGCCAAAACCGAAAAGCAGGATGCCGCCCTGCTGGCGCTGATGGCCTATCTGGTGTTCCTCACAGCCAACCACACCGCGCTGGAAGCGCTGGGACTGCTTGCCCAGCCGAACGGGATGACCGGCCTTGCGGGCACGGGCCAGACCACCATTCTGGGCATTCAGGTGGTGGACACCGGCGTGGCAAGCGGCATCGTGCTGGGCTTTGCGGCGGCATGGCTCTTCAACCGCACCTGCGAAAAGCAGTTTTATGGCATGATCACCCAGCTCTATTCGGGCCTGCGGTGGTCGTTTTTGTGGCTGTCGGCGCTGGCGGTGGCACTGGGGCTGGGGTTCTGCTTCGTCTGCCCACCGCTGCAGCGGGCGGTCAGCGCCCTCACGGGCTGGATCGCGGCTTCAGGGAACGCGGGTGTGTTCCTCTACGGCTTTCTGGAACGGCTGCTCATCCCCACCGGCCTGCATCACCTCATCTATATGCCCTTCCAGTTCTCCTCGCTGGGCGGCAGCCTGACCGTAGGCTCTGTGACCTACACGGGCGCTTACGCCGTCTGCATGACCGAGTACACCATGGGTCTGCCCCTCTCGGACGGCATCGTCTGGATGTACACCGGCTTCACCAAGACCTTTGGCTATCTGGGCATTGCAGCGGCCTTCATCTTCACGGCCCGCAGGGAGAACCGTGCCCGTACCGCCGCCGCTATGATCCCGCTGGCGGTCACGGCCTCGGTGGCCTCCATCACCGAACCCATTGATTTTCTGTTCTGCTTCGTTTCGCCCCTGCTCTGGGTGGCCCATGCGGTCATTACGGGCGGCTTTATGGTGCTGCTCCATGTCCTGCATGTCCGGGCCTTCACCTCCAACCTGCTGGGGTCGCTGGTGTTCAACCTGAGCGCCGGGGAGCAGCTGCAGAACATGCCGCTGCTCTATCTGCTGGGCTTTGCGGAGATCCTGACCTACTTTGCCGTGTTCAGCATCCTCATCAAAGTAAAGAATCTGCCTACCCCGGGCCGGGAAGCAGACCTCTCCGCAGACCAGTCCCCGTACGCCGACCCGCAGGAGGTGTGCCGGTTCATCGCCGCGCTGGGTGGGCCGGAGAACATCGCCCAGCTGGGAAACTGCTTCACCCGCCTCCGGCTCACGGTGCGGGATGCCTCGCTGCTGGATATGGGGGCTCTGCTCTCTCTGCCCCATAAAGGTCTTGTGGTGCAGGGCACCCGGGTCCAGCTGGTCTGCGGCCTGCACGCCGCCCAGCTCCGCCATGCGCTTGAACAGCAGCTTGCCGAGATGGCCCCGGTGTGATTGCTTTTTGATAAGAGAAACGGTATAATTGTGGCGAAACCTCTCAGTCGCCTGCGGCGACAGTTCCCCTAACAGGGGAGCCAAGAAAGGTGGCATTGCGAAGCAATGACGGAGAGGTTTAGCAATGGATAACCTGAAAATAAAGGAGAACATAAAATGCAGAATAACACCTTTTCCGTCGAAGGTCTCTTCGATTTCCTGAACGCCGGTGTCAGCGCCTTCCACTCCACGGCTGCGGCTGTGAAGATCCTGGAGGAGAACGGCTACCAGAACTGCCCCGAGAGCGCAGCCTGGGAGCTGGTGCCCGGCGGCAGATATTACACCACCCGCAACGGCTCTGCCGTGCTGGCATGGCGGATGCCCAAGGGTGAGCTGACCGGCTGGCATGTCACCGCCAGCCACAGCGATTCTCCCACCTGGCGCATCAAGCAGCTGGACGGCGGCAAGGACGCAGTCTTTGCCAAGGCGGAGACCGAGGGCTACGGCGGCATGATCATGCCCACCTGGCTGGACCGTCCCCTGAGCGTGGCGGGCCGCATTCTGGTCCGCACGGAGAACGGCATCCGGAGCCTGCTGGTCCACCCCGACCGGGCGCTGGCTGTCATCCCCAACCTCTGCATCCACTTCAACCATGACCTGAACAACGGCATGAAGTACAACCCTCAGGTGGATCTGCAGCCCATCTTTGGTGAGGCGGGCTCCACCCTGCGGGACGCTCTGGCTGAGGAGGCCGGGGTCAAGGCAGAGGACATCGTGGACGCTGACCTGGTGCTCTGCACCCGCGAAAAGGCCGAGCGCGTGGGCCTGAAGGGCGAATACTTCATGTCCGGCCGCATCGATGACCTGGAATGCGCCTACACCACCCTGTGGGGCTTCCTGCAGGGCCGCGGCGAGGAGGAAGGCCGGGGCGATATGTGGGTCATGTTCGACAACGAGGAGGTGGGCTCCTCCAGCCGGCAGGGCGCACAGGGCACCCTGATGGCCAATGTGCTGGCCCGCATTGAGGAAAAGCTGGGCGTGACCCGGGAGCAGAGCATCCGTGCCTGCACCAACAGCCTGCTGCTGAGCACCGACAATGGCCATGCCACCCACCCCAACCACCCCGAAAAGAGCGATCCCGCCAACGTGGCGGTCATGGGCGGCGGTGTGCTGCTGAAGTACAATGCCCGCCAGACCTACACCACCAGCGGCTTTACCGGCGCTGCCTTTGCCGAGATCTGCAAAAAGGCCGGTGTGCCGGTGCAGGTGGCCGCAAACCGCGCGGATGTTCCCGGCGGCTCCACGCTGGGCAACCTGCTGGGCCACCAGATCCTGATCCCCATGGTGGATATCGGTCTGGCACAGCTGGCCATGCATTCCGCAATGGAGACCGCCAGCTGCAAGGATGCCGAGTACATGGCAAAAGCCGTGGCCGAGTTCTATAACACGCCCATCTCCCAGCCTGTGGACGGCGAGTGGAAGCTGGGCCTGTGAGCGCTGTGACCGGGCGCTTTGCCCCCAGCCCCAGCGGGCGGCTGCATCTGGGCAATCTGGCCTGCAGCCTGCTGGCCTGGCTCAGCGCCAGAAGTCAGGGCGGGCGCATCGTTCTGCGCATTGAGGATCTGGATGCCGAGCGCTGCCCTCGCAAATATGCCGATGCACTGGAAGAGGACCTGCGCTGGCTGGGCCTTGTCTGGGACGAGGGCGGCAGCAGCGGCGGCCCCAACGGCCCCTATTACCAGAGCGAGTGCGCCGCCATCTACACCGAGAGCTATAACAAACTGGAAGCGCAGGGCCTTGTTTACCCCTGTTTCTGCTCCCGTGCCCAGCTCCATGCCGCCAGCGCACCCCACACCTCCGACGGCAATGTGATCTATCCCGGCACCTGCCGGGGGCTGACGGCGGAGCAAATCGCCGAAAAGCGCAAAAAGAAGGCCCCAGCCTATCGTCTCATGGTGCCCGATGAGGACATCACCTTCACCGATGGCTGTATGGGCCCCCACACCGAGAACCTGCTCCACGACTGCGGGGATTTCTACCTCCGCCGCGCCGATGGCGTGTTTGCCTACCAGCTGGCTGTGGTGGTGGACGATGCCCGGATGGGCGTGACGGAGGTGGTGCGGGGCGCGGACCTGCTCTCTTCCACCGCGCGGCAGCTTTATCTTTACCGTCTGCTGGGCCTGCCCGCCCCAAAGTTTGCCCATTGCCCGCTCCTGCTGGCTCCCGATGGCCGCCGCCTTTCCAAACGGGACGGGGACCAGAGCCTGGAAAATCTCCGGGCAAAGTATACGGCGGAAGAGATCGTAGGCAGGCTTGCCTTTGCCTATGGTCTCCAACCTGAACCGGCTCCCCGCACCCCGGAAAGCCTGATCCCAGACTTTTCCTGGGACAAGGTGCCAAAGCAGGATATCTGCCTGCCGGAAGGCCTGTTTTAAGCAGACCCACGATTTTTGCCATGTCTGTGCAAAGATCGTGGGTTTTTCTTTACAAAAAAACAATCTATGGTAAAATATAACTAGAGATTTTGCCGAAACAGAAAGGAGCCTGTTATGCGTAAAATGTTAAAAGCGTCGAGTTTGTTGATTTGTGCAATGCTTTTGTTCAGCGCATGTGCAGGCTCTTTGAATCTGAGACCGGGACCTTTCCGTTCGGAAATGCAGGATGTTTTCGTTCAGCAGACGACACTTACGGTTCCGGCCAGTCACGCCGAGCATGGGGAGGATTATGTCATTGAGTGGCAGGACCCTGTGATGGAAAAGCACGTCCGGAAATGGCTTGACCGCCCGAAGGGAGATATCTATCACAGCGATGTCTGGGATTATCAGCGGGTCTCGATAAATTCCGGAACCGGCGTAGGGGATCTCATCGTCAAAGATGCACCGGATGGGGTGGACATTGGAAGAAACGTCAACAGCAATGAGCAGCTGGCAGCCTGCGCAGTCAGCGTAGAGGGAACGTATGATCCGGTGACCTCTCTGGCAGACCTGCGGCATTTTGACAGCTTGCAGGTATTGTCGGTCAATAATAGAAGGGGAGCCCCACCCATTACAGATCTGACAGGTCTGGAGGAATGCAAAAATCTGATGCTTTTGAGTGTGCCCAGTGTGGAGAGCAGCGCATTCCCGACCTTTGCAAAGCTGGATTCTGTGGTAGAGCTGAAGTATGGCAGTGACGGGATCCGGGCGGATTCCAATGTCTCCGACCTTTCGGCGCTGGCGCAGATGAAGTCGCTGAAGATGCTGTGGATCACCGGCAGTGAGGTCGATCTGACCCAGCTGGCCGGAGCTGACTTGCGGGTCCTGAGACTGGACGTGACCCGGATCGGTTCGCTGGAACCGCTGAAGCAGATGGAAAATCTGAGCTTTCTGCAGCTGTGCCAAGGGCCGGAGATCGACAGCTTTGCCCCGCTGGCGGAGAGCAGTGTGCAGTATCTGAGTATGTCTCTCTCTCAGGGTGCACAGGAAGCCTACAAGGACATGGATTATACTCCCCTGACCCAGATGCCGCAGCTGATCTGGCTGGATCTGACCAACAACATCACGTTTGATACGGAAACCTGCAAAAGATTGCTGGCGAACGATACGGCTCTGAAATATCTGAACATTTCCTACACCCCGGCGGCCAAAGATGCCGAAGAGCTGGATACAGCGCACCTGAAAGAGTTCACTGCCCCGGCTCCGTAATGCCCCAAAATGCAAAACACCCATGCCAGCGCCGGCATGGGTGTTTTTCAATGCAGATTCAGAGCCGCTGGGGGATCCGGCTCTCGCTGCGTTCCAGTGCGGTCATGGCCGTATCCAGCGCCATGGCCAGCAGGATGCCCAGCAATACATCAATGCAGCTGTGCTGCTTGAGCAGGACCGTGGACGCGATGATGGAGACGCAGAGCACGGCGGAGGCGGGCCGCATCCAGCGGCGGCCCGGCGTTTCAAAGATGTGGCTGCGGTAGTAGGCCATCATCAGGGTGACGGAGTTGAACACATGGATGGAGGGGCAGACGTTGAGGGGCGTGTCGGTGGCATAGAGCATCCGCACGGCCTGAGCAAAGAGGTCGCTGCCGTATACCCGGTAGGGCCGCAGGTCCAGCCCGGTGGGCAGGATGACATAGCAGGCCAGCGCAATGGTCATGCCCGCAAACAGGGGCAGGCAGAGCCGCCAGAAGTCGGCCCGGGGCGCTTTCCACAGCAGGTAGAACAGGGTGAACGGGATCCACAAAAACCACGCAAAGTAGGGCACGATGGCATATTTGCAAAAGGGGATCAGGTCATCCAGATGGCAGTGCACCAGAACATCGGGCACGGCAATATGGACTTCGAGCCAATGGAACGCCGAAAGGTAAAACAGGAGATAAAACGCCATGAACGAAACGGGATGGCGGGAAAACCAGTTGCGCATGGAACACACTTCCTTTTCTGGAATGGGGGCCGCAGCCCCGCCTAAAGTTCTTTGCAGCGTATGATTATACCGCGCAAAGACGAAGAAAACAAGACAAAAAGCTGACAAAATCGTGAACACATCCGCGCGGAATTTGGTATGCTTTGGGGAAGCGGATGCAGGGGAGAGAAGCTTCTGCCTATTGATACGAGACAGGATGCAGGTTTCCTGCACAAAAAAGGCCCTCCCCGCCAAAACTGCAATGGCGGAAAGGGCCGGATATACGGAAACTCAGATCACCTTTTGTTCCATCCACCTGCCGCGGACAAAGCGGACGCAGAAGAACAGCGAGCGCATGGCCCAATCCAGGAACATGCCCATCCAGATGAACAGCAGGCCGCAGTGGAACTTAAGCACCATCAGGTAGCAGAAGGCCACCCGGAACACCCACATGGAGATGACGCTGACCGTCATGGTAAAGGCGGCATCTCCGGCGGCGCGCAGGATGTTGGGCAGGGTGAAGCTGGAGGGCCACAGGATCAGCGATACAGCGTTGAACCAGACCATCAGCTCCAGTGCCATGCCGTAGGCCTCCGGCGAGAGGTTGAACCAGGAGAGCGCCAGCTTGTTCAGGAAGAACAGGCCGGAAAGATTCATCAGCCAGTCCCCGGCGTAGGCGGTCAGGAGCAGCAGGCGGGAATAGCGCTTGGCCTGCACCTTTTCCCCGGCACCCAGACACTGGCCCACAACGGTCAGCGCGCCGATGCCCACGGCGGAGGCGGGCACGTTCAGGAAGCTGGAGATGTTGCCTGCCACGGCGTTTGCCGCAATGGCGGCGGTGCCCAGCGTGCTGGTCAGGCTGGAGACCGACAGCTTGCCGATCTGGAACATGCCGTTCTCAATGCCGGCGGGAATGCCGACTTTCAGGATGCGCTTGATGAGGTCGAGGTCAGGCTTCAGGTCGGTGAGGTGGTCGATGCGCAGCGCACAGTCCGGCTTCTGCAGCAGGAACATCACGGTGAAGCAGGCGATCATCCGGCTCACGAGGCTGGCAGTGGCCGCACCCATCACTCCCAGGCCAAACCTGTAGATCAGGATGGCGTTGCCGCCAATGTTCACCACGTTCATCACCAGGCTGGAAAGCATACTGATCTTACTGTTGCCCTGGGCGCGGAACAGGGCCGCACCGGCATTGTACACGCCAATAAAAGGATAGCTCAGGGCCGAGAGCAGGAAATAGGTCTCAGCGTAGCGCATCACATCCGCGTCAATGGAGCCGAAGATGCCCCGCAGGATGGCATGCCGCCCCACCGCCACGATGACGGCGGTGACCACGCTGAGCGAGATCATAATGAACATGATCTGTGCGGCGCTGGCCTTGGCCCGTTTGGGCTCCCGGTGGCCGATGTACTGACTTGCGACCACCGCGCCGCCGGTGGCCAGTGCGCTGAGCAGCTGGATCATCAGCACGTTGAAGGAATCCACCAGGCTCACGCCCGAAACGGCGGCTTCGCCCACCGAGGAGACCATCAGGGTGTCCGCCAGACCGATGGAGATGCTGAGGGCCTGCTCTGCCACCAGCGGCAGGAAAAGTGAAATGAGCTGTTGGCGGTTGAACAGCGGTCTTGATGTGGTCGATGCGTCTGTCATGGTGTCCTCCCTTGGCGCGTGGATTCAAACACACCCATGATAGCGCGGAATGACGTGAAAATCAAGATGTTGTATCCAACAAACCTGAAAATCAGGCAAACTCTTTGCTGGGGGTCAGGCTGGTGCCGTAATAAACAATGTAGTCGTAGGGGACCTGGGGGTTGTATGCGGCCAGATCGCCGTACTTGGCCAGAATGTCGTTCCGCAGGTTCTCCGGGGTGTAGGGCTGCCCGGCGGAAAGGGTGTCGGCGCAGACCGCGTTCCACATGCTCTCGGTAAAGGCGGCGCAGTTGAAGTAGGCCGACCAGTGGTCAGATTTGGCAAGGTTGCGGTTGACCACGTCCAGCTGGCCCTGATCCAGCGAGGTTTGGACAGCATAGATGTTCTGGTAGTAGGAATCGGCCAGATAGCGCTTGTAGTAGCCCTCCAGATTGTACCAGATGCCGGTGTGCTCCCAGCGGTTGCCGCGGGGGCTGAAGGTCATCTCGGTGTCGGGCGCGATCCGCAGGCCGCCCACCTCGATGTCATGGTCCGAAACGTTCTGCACCGAGAGGAAGGAGTGGCCGCTGGAATTGATGGAGGCATCGCCCCGGTCCTCGGCCCGGGCGTAGATGCGCAGCAGGGCCACGGCACCCTCGGCGGGTTCTGCACCGTAGGCCTGCACGGCAGATTTATGGTCGGCCTGTTCAAAATCGTAGGGGCCGCCGGTGCTGGTGGTAAAGCCGACGATGTTGCGGATCTGATCCTCAAGGGGGCTTACATCGGTGATGACACGTTCGTCCTGGGGGGCGGGCGTGGCGGCGGGAGCCTCGGCCAGCGCGGCGGTGCTGCCGGACACGCACAGGGCCAGTGTCAGGCAGAGGGAAAGGGCGCGGAACAGCTTTTTCATGGGGTGACCTCCAAAGAGAAAAAATTCAGGTCAAGGATAGACGATTTTTGGGGCGCTGTCAAGAAAAAGATGTCTGCCGCCTTTACCCCCGGGGCCGGTTGTGTTAAAATGAAGCTGGCAGCCGTGCCCGGTGGTTTGGGGTATGGGGCCGATCGGAAGGTAAATGAATCTGACCCAGAGAGGGGAACAACCTATGCCAAAAGAAGCACACAAGGTCGTGGTCATCGGGCACCGCAACCCCGATACCGATTCCATCTGCTCCGCCATTGCCTATGCGGAGCTCAAAAACCGCACCAGCACGCTGGTCTGCGAGCCGCGCCGTGCCGGTAAAATGAATCAGGAGACCGAGTTCGTCCTGAAAAAGTTCGGTGTCACGCCGCCCCGGATGTGCACCGACGTGAACCCCAAGATCCGGGACGTGGATTACCGCGAGATGCCGGGCATCCCGGGCTCCACCAGCCTGCGCCGCGCATGGAAGATCATGCGCGACCAGCAGATCGACACCCTGTCCATCACCAGCGCGGACAACGAGCTGGAGGGCATCATCACCGTGAAGGATCTTGCCACCGCCAACATGGACGTGTTCGATACCGCGGTGCTGGCCAAGAGCCGTACCTCTTATAAGAACATCCTTGAAACGCTGAACGGCACCATGGTGGTGGGCGATGCAGACGCGGTCTGCACCACCGGCCACATCAAGATCGGCACCGCCACCCCCGAGATGCTGGAAAGCAGCGTGGAAAAGGGGGATATCGTCATTCTGAGCAACCGGTACGAAAGCCAGCTCTGCGCCATTGAAAAGGAAGCCTCCCTGCTCATCATCTGCAATGGGGCCAAGGTGGGCCGCACCATCCAGCGCATTGCCGATGAGACCGGCGTTGCCATTATGACCACCCCTGTGGATACCTACGCGGCGGGCAAGCTCATCAGCCAGTGCGCCCCCATCTCCTATTATATGACCCGGGACAACATCCTCAAATTCACCCTCGTCACCCCCGTGGCCGATGTGCTGCGGGTGATGGCAAAGGTGCGCCACCGCTATTTCCCCATCCTCGATGAGGAAGGCAAATACTGCGGTATGGTCAGCCGCCGCAACGTCATTGCCCTGCGCAAGCGGCGCATCATTCTGGTGGACCACAACGAAGCCACCCAGGCCGTGGAGGGCTTTGATCAGGCCGAGATCCTGGAGATCATCGACCACCACCGCATCGGCAGTCTGGAGACCAGCGGCCCGGTCTACTTCCGCAACCAGCCCGTGGGCTGCACCGCCACCATCATCACCCAGATGTACGATGAAAACGGTGTGGACATCCCGCCCCAGATCGCGGGCCTGCTGCTGGCGGCTATCCTTTCGGATACGCTGGCCTTCCGCAGCCCCACCTGCACCCCCGTGGATGAAAACACCGCCAAACGTCTGGCCAAGATCGCAGGCGTGGACATCGAGGAGTTTTCCACCGAAATGTTCGAGGCTGGTGAAAAACTGGACGGCAAGACCCCCGAAGAGGTCTTTTTGCAGGACTTCAAGGTGTTCATGTGCGGCGATATCCGCTTTGGCGTGGCGCAGGGCAGCTACATGACCCGCAAAAACCTGCAGGCCGCCCAGGCGCTGCTCCAGCCCTATCTGGAGGAGGCCCGCAATAAGCAGAACGTGGAGGACCTCTACATGCTGCTGACCGATGTGCCCAAGGAGGAGAGCGTGGTCATCTGCACCGGCCGCTACGCCGCCGAGGTGCTGAGCAACGGCTTTGAGAGCCGACCCGCCGCCGACGGCAGTTGGACGCTGCCCGGCGTGGTCAGCCGCAAAAAGCAGTTCATCCCCGCCATGATGAGCGCCTATCAGGAGCTGTAACCCCCCGATACAAAACACGAAGCCCCCGGAACCCTGCATGTTCCGGGGGCTGTTGTGTTTTGTAAGGGAGCGTCAGGCTGCGACTTTTAAGGGAGAGTTATCAGTCCAGATGGTGCCATCCAAAAGCTTTGTTACGGCCAGTGTGCCGTTCACGCTGACCCGCGCGGGGTCCAGCGCATAAAAATCGCTCTCCCGCAGGTTTTCGGGGTCTGCTGTGGGGGAGATGCCCACCACGCACACCCAGTGTCCGTAGGTGCTGCTGGTGGCGATGTGGGGGTAATTGACCTCTTCCCAGCCGGAGCCGGAGAGGTGGTATTCATAGCTCGTCACGCGGTTGGTGTGCTTGGACACGCCGCTGACAGCGGTGTTTTTCAGATGTACGATGACGGGCCGCCCGGCCTGCAGCTCTTCATACAGGCGGGAAAGGCAGCCGGAAAGGGAGCCGCTGTAAGCGTAGTACCCGGCGGCAGACCATACCGCGCCGTTTGACCACATCCCGCTGCCTGAGCAGGGCTTGCCATCCAGAATGGTGCGGGCGTAGCGCAGGGCGTACCAGCTGCACCGGCCCGAGGTCTGGTTGCCGATGGAGACGATCTGCTGGCTGTCGAAGGACAGCAGCGTGATGCCGTTCACATCCTGCAATTGTGCCGCCGCAGCCTTTGGCGCGGCCAGAAAGCTCAGGCACAGCAGAACTGCTGCCATGAAAACACGCACCGGAGCGCGCAGGGAACCATGCTGCATGGGGCAAACTCCTTTTCCTTGTTCAGGAACGGCACCCGGCGGTTCCCATTGCCTTAAGTTTAGCACCAAATCGTGGTAGAATTGTGTAAACGCCGGAAATATTTTCCGGTTTTTGCCCCGGGTGCGGCAAAGGATCTTTGCGAAGATTCGTTCTGGAAAAAATAACAAAAGCAGGAGAAAATGTTTGGTGAAGCTGGCAATTGACAAAAGCGACAGTCGTTGGATAAAATAAAGCCAGAAGGGGTCCTGTTTCAAAAAAGGAAAGGCACCCCGCATATTATGAAAAACACAACAAAACGACTGGAGGTCCCGACATGAAAATGCTGAAAAAACTGGCCGCTTTGATCCTGGCGGCGACCATGGCACTTGTTCTGTTCACCGCCTGCGGCGGTGATGGCGGCAGCACCGGCACCAGAGAACCGGAAAAAGAAAAAGCCGCGTTCGAGTCCATCGCTAAGGATAATCGCATGGCCGCCACTGCAAAGGTCAATGATCCGCAGCTGCAGGCTGTGGCTGAGAAGCACCTGAACGAAGATCTGCAGGCACAGATCGATTTCTTTGGCGCAAAGTTCTTTGGCAAAGTTCACGTGGATGGCAAAGAGGAAGAGTATCTGACCATTACCGTGACGACAAGATACGATTACGGGTCTTTCTTGACGAAAATCCTGAAGGCAGTTGAGAGTGAGATCAATAGAGAGGTCGGCACCAACGTCAAAGTGGATGGCAATGGCAGCTGGACTAAGCTGGGTGTCGTGGTCAAGAGCGACAATAGCCATAGCTACATGGCAGTGGCATTCCAGATCAAAAACCCCAAGAAGTGAATTAAATCAGTTTTTACCCCCGGAGCGTGGCTGAAAAGCCGCCCTCCGGGGCTTTTTGTATTTGTGGCAAAATCCTTCTGATTGTGGTACAATAAAGGATAGATTTTGTCGAAAGAAAGGAACCTTTGGATGCAGCTGTTTGAACTGGTCAGCCCGCGGCTGTTCCGCCCGCTGGCGGGGCCCAACCGGGCGTTTTATGCGGAGCTGCTGCTCCTGCTGTGGGAGGAGTGCCGCCACACGGCGGATTACTCCATCTCCCGGGCAGAAGCGGTGAGCCGGGCCGAGGATTACTTTGCGGCACTGGCAAAGCCGCTGGCACTGGATGCCGATGACGCGGGCGACGAAGCCGAACAGCCCACCCGGGATCCCCATACCCTTGCGCTGGGCTTTCTGCTCCGCCTGCGCCGCACCGGCTGGCTGGAAGAGCAGCCCGGCAGCTATGAGGAAGAGCCTGCCCTTGCCTTTGTGCCCGAGGTGGCCCCTCTGCTGGAAGCGCTGGAAGAGATCCTGAACCCGCGTGTTGTCACCTACACCGGCAAGCTGTACAAGGCCTGGCAGCTGCTGCAGAACATCGGGGAGGAAAAGAGCCCCTATGAGAATGTTCTGCGGGAGGTGGCCTCCGATCTGGAAGCACTGAACAAGTCCCTGCGGGCGCTGAACGCATCCATCGGGCATTATATCGACCGGCTCACCCGCAACCGCACCCCGCAGGAGGTGCTGGAACTCTTCGACCAGTACGAGGAAAAGGTGGTGGCCGCCGCTTACCACCGCTTCAAGACCAGCGATAACCTGTTCAACTACCGTGCTTATCTGGAGGAGGAGCTGGACGACTGCGAGGCAAACCATCTGCCCCGGCTGGCGCTGGATTACGCCCGGGTGGAGCGCTGCGCCCCCGGCGAGGCCGCCCCTGCCGTGCGTGCCCTCGTCCAGAAACTGCGGGATTCGCTGGAAGAGATGAGCACCCTGATGCGCCAGATCGACCAGAGCCACATCCGCTACCGCAAGCGGGCCGTGCAGCGGGCCCAGTTCCTGCTGCTGAGCGACCGCTCCTCGCAGGGCAGTGTCACCGCCCTGCTCCGCCGCTATGCCGAGGAGATCAAAACGCCCGACCAGCTGTTCGCGCCGGATGACGGCCCGGTGGCAAAGCACCTGCACCTCTACCCGGCGGCGGTGTTCGGGGCAAAGCCCCTCTACCCGCCCGCCGCGCCCCGCAGCGAAACGCCGCTGGCTCCGGTGCGGCAGGCCGGGCTGGACGCGGAGCAGCTGCGCAAAGAACAGCAGCTGCTGCTGGATTACGCCCGGATGGCAGTGACTGAGGAGAACGTGGGCCTGCTGGCAAAACAGGCCCTTGCCGCCCGCAGTGCGGTGGCTGCCTCCACGCTGGCGGAGGAATACCCCCGCGATTTTGCCCGTATCATCGGCCTGCACACCTACTCGCAGTCGCCGCGCCGGGCTTACGATATCACCCTTACCGGAAACTGGGTCGAACGGGGCGGCTTCCGGTTTGAAGAGTTTATTCTGACACCCCGCAGGGAGGACGCTGACCATGGCCGAACCGAATAAAATGCTGGAAGAGACCGCAAACTATCTGCTCAACCACTGCTTTGTGCTGGGCGGCGTGGAGGATCAGCGGGCAAAATACCTCTATGTGCAGGATCATCTGCCCGAGGTGCGGGCCGTGTTCGCGCCGCTGGGCTATGCGGTAACGCTTTACCCGGCTCCGCTGCAGGCGGCGGCGCTGGTCAACGAGCACGAGGGCAGCCAGGCCCGGCTGCTGAAATACGAGAGCATCCTGCTGCTGGTGCTCCGCCTGCTCTACCTGCAAAAGCGGGAGAGCCTTGCCGCCAGCGCCGATCAGGTGCTGGTCACGGTGGAAGAGGTGCAGACAGAGCTGCAGAAGATGAACCTGCCCCGGCGGCTGGACCAGCGCACGCTGGAGGAGCTGATGCGCACCCTGCGCAGGTATAATCTGGCCCGCCCGGTGGGGCGGCTGACCGGTCTGGACAGCCGCATCGAGGTGTTTCCCACTGTGCTGCTGGCCCTGCCGGACGCAGACCTTGCCGATGCCGCCGCCGAGAGCAGCCGCACCCGGGAGGAACTGGCCCTCTACGAGCGGCCTGACGGAGATGCCAGCGGGGAGGAAGAAGAATGATCGAATTAAAGCGCCTGAAGCTCATCAACTGGCACAACTTTGAAAATGTCACCTTCGATTGTGCCCGTCTGACCTATATGATCGGTGTCAACGCGGTGGGCAAGACCACCATTCTGGATGCCATCCGCTACTGCCTGACCACCAACCGCAATTTCAATGCCCTGGGCAATAAAAAGAGCGGCCGCACCCTGCAGGGCTCTGTCCACGCCAAGCAGCGCGGCGAGAACGCCTACCGCCGCCCGGGCCGCACGGTGGCATACATCGGAGCCGAGTTCTGGGATACCGTCAAGCGGACAAACTTTGTCATCGCTGTCCGGGTGGAATCCGAGGGCCCCATGCAGGAGCTCCACCCCGGCGACCAGACCTGGTACATCTCTGAGGACGGCATCACGCTGGAAAAGCTGCCCTTCCTTGATCCGCGCACCGGTGCCCCCAGCGCCAAGGAGGACTTCAAGCCCGCCGTGGGCCGCCTGTCCTACACCCGCAGCCCCAGCGAGGCCCGGGACCGCATCTGCCGTGCCCTGGGCATTGGCCGCGCCTCCAGCCCGCTGGGCAAAAAGTTCAACGAAGTGTTCCAGATGGGCACCAGCATGGACGAGATCCCCAACTTCCGGGAGTTCCTGTACCAGTACATCCTGCCCCAGCCGGAGCTGGATCTGGAAGCGCTGCAGGGCGACCGGGTGGAGCTGGAAAACCTCCACGCCGTTCTGGCCGAGGCCCAGACCCGTGCCGCCGCGCTGGAACAGATCGTGGCGTATGGCCGGGAAGCTGCTGCCAAAGAGACGGATGCCCTTGTCAACCGGGGCGCGGCCCTGCTGGCCCGCGCCGAAGCGGATGCCGGTGAGGATGCTTCCTGGCAGAGCCATCTGGATGCAGGCCGCCGCCAGCTGGCCGATCTGAACGCAAAATACGAGGCCGCCAAGAACGCCGAAGCCGAAGCCCGCCGGGCCTATCTGGCGGCCCACGGAGCGGCCGGTGACAGCGGCGCGGGCCGGGCACTGGATGCCCTGACCGAGGAGCTGGCCCGGAAAAAGAGCGCGCTGGATACAGCAGCCCGGACAAGGAATGGTCTGGAAGCAACTGCAGATACCATCACCGGCCTGCTGACCCAGCTGAACCGCAGCGGCTTTGCGGTGGAGAAGGAACTCTGGCCCCAGCGCCTGACAGCGGAACATCTCCCCGCCCTGACCGAGGCGCTGGCCCGCATCGAAAAGCCGCTGGAGGAGCAGTATTTCGCTGCCCGGCAGGCTTCGGCGGATCTGGCAAAAGAGCAGGAGGCCCTGCGGGCCGAGCTGAACGCCGTGTCCGGCGGCAAGTGGGTCTACCCCCACGGCGATGCCGCCACCAAAGTGCGGGATGCCGTGAACGCCGAGCTGAAAAGCCGCGGCATGACAGCGGATGCAAAGATCTTCTGTGAGCTGCTGACCGTGGCCGACGAGAGCTGGCAGGACTGTGTGGAAGCCTGCCTGGGTGACCGCCGGTTCGACATCCTTGTGCCGCCTGCCCACTACGCCGCCGCCAAGAGCGCCTTTGTGGCACTGGGCGACCGGGTGGGGCCCATCAGCCTGCTGGATACCCCGGGCATCCGCAAGGCGGACCGCCATGCGGAGACGGCCCCCGCCGACAGCCTTGCCGCCCAGGTCACCAGCGAGAACCCGCTGGCCGCACAGTATGCGGACACCATCCTGCGCCGCATCGTCTGCTGCGACACCCCCGATACGCTGGAGCATTTCCCCGACAGCGCCACCCGGGACCTGCTGCGCCACCATCCCTTCCGGCTGGAACGCCTGCGCAGGCCCCAGCGCTATATCGGTCTGGATGCCCGCAGGGAGCGTGCCGACGCGCTGGAAGCACAGCTTGCCGCCCAGGCCGACCGCTGCCGCGAAGCCGCCCAGACCGAAAAGACCCTGAAATCTGCCTACGACCAGTACCAGAACGTCCTGCGGGGCCATGCGCTGGAACAGCTGGCCGAACTCTGGGCCAGCCGGGCCGCGCTGGATGCCGCCCGTGCCGACTACGCCGCGCAGGAGCAGAAGCTGGCGGACTGCCGCGAGAACCCCATGCTGCAGCAGCTCTACCGCGAGGAAGAAGCCCGGGAAGCCGCATGGGAGACTGCCCGCAAGGCCGTGGAGCAGGTGGGCGGCGATATCCGCGTCTGCGAAAAGCAGATCGCATCCTGCGAGGCAGAGCAGGGTAAGGCGGTGGAGACCGCTGCACAGAGCAGGGCGGCGGCAGAGGCATTCTTTGCACAGCACCCGCTGCTGGAGCCTCTGGCACAGGAGCGCAAAAAGGGCCTGATGACGGGCGGGCGTACGGCCCGTGCCGCCGCACAGACTGCCGAAAAGGCACAGACCAGGCTGGACGATGCCCTGCGAGCGTATCTCACTTCCACGCTGGAACCCGCCCAGAGGGATTACAACGAGCACTACGTCTGCGATTATCCGCTGGGTCTGGCCGGGGTGGAGCAGTACCGCGCCCAGCACGACAGCCTTGTCCGCATTGATCTGGAACGCTACGCCGCCCGGCTGGAGCAGGCACAGCGGGACTGCAAGGATCGCTTCCGCAAGGATATCCTCTTCCGGATGAAGGATGATATCTTCAACGCCCGCCGCCAGTTCCGGGAGCTGAACAAGGTGATGGAGCAGCTGACCTACGGCGAGGAAGTCTACCGCTTTGAGCTGGAGCCCAGCCGTGACCCCCAGCTGGCCGCCTTCTATCAGGTCATTGTGGACAAGGGCAACCAGCAGATGACCGATGGCGACTCGCTGGACAACCTTGCCGCCACCGCTGACCCCGTCTACGAGCGGCAGGTGGACGCGCTGATGGAAAAGATCATGGCCGATGTGGACGAGAACACCCGGGCCCGGCAGGAGGGCCGCACCACCTCCGGTGCCACCCTCTCGGATTATGTGGACTACCGCACCTATCTGGACTATGACATCAAGGTGACCAACACCGTCTCGGGCCAGCAGGCCTATCTTTCCCGCGTCAGCCGCGATTCCTCCGGCGGCGAGAATCAGGCTCCCTTCTATGTGGCCATCTGCGCCAGCCTGCTGCAGATCTACCAGAAGAGCGAGAACAGCATCCGCCTTGTCCTACTGGACGAGGCCTTCAGCAAGATGACCAGTGACCGCATCCGCCCCATGATGGAGCTGTTCCGCCGCCTGCAGCTGCAGGTGCTGCTCATCTCCACCGTGGAAAAGAGCACGGCCATCCAGCCCTACTGCGACATTACCTATTCCATCGTGCGCCACGGCGATGCCAACGCCATTGCGCCGTTCTACCGGGCCGGCATCCGTGCCGATGCTCCGGAAAAGGAGACTGAATATGAATAACACCCTTGCAAACATCTGGCTCTTTGCCACCCACTGGACCAAGCTGGATGCTTTTGATACCGAGGAGGAGCTCAACGATGAGCTGGAGCTGCTCCAGCGCCAGAGCCTGCCCACCAAAGTCCGTCAGGTCACGGACAAGGAAGGCAGGGAACAGTTCCTCCTTTACGTCAAACAGGCCGACCGCGATTACGCCCGCTACTGCACCGGCTGGCGGCCCGGCGGGATGATGTGATCCACCCCTGCAAAAAGGAGAATCCATGTCAAAACAGAAAATTCAACTTTCGGATCACTTTGATTATTCACGGCTGATCCGTTTTGTGCTGCCCTGCATCGGCACTATGCTGTTTACTTCCATTTACGGCATCGTGGACGGCCTGTGTGTCTCGAATTTTGTGGGCAAAACAGCCTTTGCGGCAGTCAACCTCATCATGCCCGTGCCCATGCTGGTGGGCACAGTCGGCTTTATGCTGGGCACCGGCGGCAGCGCCATTGTGGGCATCACGCTGGGTGAGGGCGATAAAGCCCGTGCCGACCGCTATTTCAGCCTGTTTATGTCAACGGCGCTGATCGCCGGCATCGTGCTGTCTGTGCTGGGAATGCTGCTGCTCCGGCCGGTGGCCCTGATGCTGGGTGCAGAAGGTGAGATGCTGGACTACGCCCTGCGCTATGGCCGGGTGCTGATGCTCAGCCTGCCCACCTTTATCCTGCAGAATATGTTCCAGAGCTTTTTTGTCACCGCCGAAAAGCCGCATCTGGGCTTTTACTTCACGGTGGGCGCGGGCTGCACCAACATGGTGCTGGACGTGCTGCTGGTGGGCATCCTGCACTGGAGCGTGGAGGGTGCCGCCATTGCCACCATGCTCAGCCAGGTGGTGGGCGGCCTGCTGCCGGTGTTCTACTTCCTCAACCGGAAAAACACCAGCCTGCTCCACCTCTGCCGCCCGCAGTTTGAGGGCGGTGTGCTGCTGAAAGCCTGTGTGAACGGCTCCTCTGAGCTGATGACCAACCTTTCCATGTCGCTGGTGAACATCCTGTACAACTATCAGCTGCTCCGCTTTGCGGGCGAGGATGGCGTGGCCGCTTATGGTGTGATCATGTACGCATCCTTCCTGTTCGTGGCAGTGTTTGTGGGCTACGCCGTGGGCAGTGCGCCCATCGTCAGCTACCACTATGGTGCCAATAACCGCAAAGAGGTCAACAACCTCTACCGCAAGAGCCTGAAGCTCATCGGCGTGGTTGCGGTGGTGATGACCATCGGCTCCATGTTCATCATCCCCCATGTGGCCCGCTTCTTTGTGGGCTATGATGAAAACCTGCTCATTCTGACCACCCGGGCCTTCCGGCTCTATGGCCTGAGCTTCCTTATTATGGGGTTCAACGTCTATGCGTCCTCCTTCTTCACGGCCCTGGGCGATGGCGTGACCAGTGCGCTCATCTCGTTCCTGCGCACCCTGCTGTTCCAGGTGGCGGCGGTTCTGCTGCTGCCGCTCCTGCTGGGCATTGACGGCATCTGGCTGGCCGTGACAGCCGCCGAGCTGGCCGCTCTGCTGGTCAGCATCGGCCTGTTCATCACCAGAGACCAGCAGTTCCATTACCGCAAGGCAGAATAACCGCAAACAAAGAAAGGACCCTCGGCGGGTCCTTTCTGTTTTCAGAATGTAAACTCCACGAACGCGCAGTTTTTGATGCCTGCCGCCGCGTACTCCTCGTTGGTCATATCGTAAAAATAGGACTGCACCACCCGGGCAATGCCGTTGTGGGCCACCAGCAGGTAGGTCTTATCGGTGTCGGCCCGGAGCTCGTCCAGCAGGTTGTAGATGCGCTGGGCCAGCTGCATCATGCTCTCGCCGCCGGAGTAGCGGTCGGCAAAGTGGGTCTTGGAGATGCGGAACTCCTCGCCGTCCCGGGGCGTGCCCTCGTAGCGGCCAAAGCATTGCTCCCGGAGCCGGGGCTCACACCGGGCAGGAATGCCGGTGGCCTCCGCAATGGCCCGGGCGGTGTCGGCGGCGCGGGACAGGGGAGAGTACAGGATCTCATCGATGCGGAGGCCGCTGGTCCGGAGCTTTTCGCCCAGCTCCCGGGCCTGGGCGCGGCCTTTTTCGGTCAGGGGGCTGTCGGTCATGCCGCAGATCTTGTTTTCCACGTTCCACACGGTCTCGCCGTGGCGGGTGAAATAGACCTTGTGCACCGCCTTGGCCAGCCTGTGATCCCGCAGGGTGACAGTGCTGCCCTCGTTGATGTCCAGCCGGGTCAGCTCGGCATCCGGGTAGGGGAGAACCCGCTGCGTGCCGTCGGCAGCTTCCAGCAGGACATCACAGAGCACGGGCTGGCCCTCGGGCAGCTCCTCGCAGCCATAAAGCTGCTCCTCAATGCGCAGAACGCGGTAGTTTTTTTCTTCCATCCTCTTCGACCTCTTTCGGGCAGATTGTTTCTTACATTATAAAACGGCAGCGGGGCCCCGTCAACGCTTGACAGCCCCGTGTGCCGCCTGATAAACTAGGCGCAAGGGATAAAAACGCCAAAAGGAGAGAAAAAGTTGAACATTACAGAACTGCGGTATCTCGTCGCCATCATGGAATGCGGATCTGTGAGTGCGGCGGCAAAGCGGCTGTATGCCGCTCAGCCCAATGTGAGCAAGGCGCTGAAAAATCTGGAAGAAGAATACCATCTCCGCATTTTTGAGCGGTCATCCACCGGCATGATCCCCACGGAGCAGGGGCGGCACTTCATTGAGCAGGCCGAGCGGGTGCTGCGGGAGGTGGACCGGCTGGACCGGAGCGTGCAGGAGGAGCAGGAGCGCTGCGCCGAACTGCGGGTAATGATCCCCCACGCCACCTATGCCTCCTATGCGGCGGTGGATTATCTGGAGCAGGCGGCCTCCATTGAGCGGCTCCACATCCACATCCGGGAGGGCGGCTCCATGGAGGCACTGGATCATGTCCTGCGGCAGGGGTATCATCTGGCTCTGCTGCGGTACGCCGTGGAGGATGACGAGCACTATACCCATTACTGCGCCCGGCGGGGCCTGAAAATGGAACCCATTATGGATTTTGAATACAGTCTGCTGACCAACCGGGACGGCCCACTGGCCCGGAAGGCGATCCGCGACCTGTCTGAGCTGGACAAGTATATGGAGATCCTCCACGATGATTTCCAGCTGCCCGGCGAGGAGGGCGGCGACGGTGTGCGCTGGCATGTCAACCCGGAGCGCCGCATTCATGTGTATGAGCGGTGCAGCCAGTTCTCGATCCTGCAGCGGCTGCCCACGGCCTACATGTGGGCATCGCCCATGCCCCGCAGGGCACTGGAGCAGTACCATCTGGTGCTGAAGAAGTGCCCGGCCCAGCGCCAGCAGATGCGGGATGTGCTGGTCTACCCGGACAAGGGCCGCCTGCGCCCCGAGGAGCAGGCCTTTGTGGATCTGCTCCACAAGGAAGCGGCTTCCACCGTAAAATAAAGGGGCTTTCCGGCTAAGGCACGGCAAAGGTTGCTCCCTTCGGAATTGACAGAAAAACCAATAAATGGATGAAAAACCGGGTGAAAATGAGCGCCCGGTTTTATTTTTGCTGATAAATGGTCAAAAAATAAACGGAAAAGCGGCAAAAATTCTTTGCAGCTATATCGGAAACCATATGGCCCCATGCCGGAAAGATATTTCTCTGCTGGAAAAAAGTATGCTACCATGAGGCCAGAAAAGAGCCCCGGGTATGCGGCAGAATGGGGCCGCGGCCGGCAGGGGCAAAAAGGAGGTTTCTGGTATGATTAGTTTCCTGCTCTGTCTTGCGATCCTGGTGGGCGGATACTTCGTCTATGGCAAGATCGTGGACAATACCTTCGGCCCGGACGACCGTGAAACGCCTGCTGTGCGCATCAATGACGGCGTGGACTATGTCGTGATGCCCCAGTGGAAGCTGTTCCTCGTCCAGCTGCTGAACATTGCGGGCCTTGGCCCCATCTTTGGTGCCATGCAGGGCGCTTTGTGGGGCCCCGTGGTGTTCCTGTGGATCACCTTCGGCACCATCTTTGCCGGTGGTGTGCATGACTACTTCTCCGGCATGATGAGTGAGCGCAACGACGGTGCTTCCATCGCAGAGATCACCGGCAAATACTTAGGCCCCGTGATGCAGAACGTGATGCGTGTGTTCTCTGTTGTGCTGCTGATCATGGTGGGCACCGTGTTCGCCGTCGGCCCTGCCGGTCTGATCGTTGAGCTGTGCAGCCAGAGCGGCGCATCCGGCGTGATGACTTCGCTGCTGTTCTGGCTGGTCATCATTCTGACCTACTACTTCATCGCGACCTTTATCTCCATCGATGCGGTCATCGGCAAGATCTACCCCGTGTTCGGCATCTGCCTCATCATCATGGCCATCGGTGTCATCTTTGGCATCTTCACCAACCCTGCCTATACCATCCCCGAGATCTGGGATCACTTCGGCAGCATGCACCCGTCGGGCACGCCCATCTGGAGCTTCATGTTCATCACGGTTGCCTGCGGCGCGATCTCCGGCTTCCACTCCACCCAGTCGCCTCTGATGGCCCGCTGTATGAAGAGTGAGAAGCAGGGCCACTTTGTGTTCTACGGTGCCATGGTCTGCGAGGGTGTCATTGCCCTGATTTGGGCCGCTGCAGGCTGCTCTCTGTACGAGGTCACTGATGGCCTGAACACCGGTCTGGCCCAGGCACTGGCAATGGGTCAGTCCAAGGCCATCTATGATGTCTGCTCCAAGACCATGGGCGGCGTGGGCATCGCACTGGCCATGATCGGCGTGGTCGTCTGCCCCATCACCTCCGGCGATACCGCCTTCCGTTCCGCCCGCCTGACCTTGGCCGATTGGTTCAAGATCGATCAGGACAGCTACGGCAACCGCCTGAAGCTCTGCGTTCCCGTGCTGGGCGTGGGCGCTTTCCTGGGCATCGGCAATGCACTGGGCTTCATCAACTACACCGTGATCTGGCGCTACTTCAGCTGGACCAACCAGACGCTGGCCATGATCGTTCTGTGGGCCGCTTCCATGTACCTGTTCAAGGAGAAGAAGAACTTCTGGATCACCGCAGTGCCCGCTACCTTTATGAGCGCTGTGTCCGCTACCTACTTCGTGCTGGCTCCCGAGTGCCTGGGCGGCCTGCTGAACCATAAGACTGCTGAGGGCGCTATCGTCTATAACACCGCAGTTGCTTACCCGGTGGGCATCCTCTTTGCGATCGCCATGCTGGCGCTGTTCCTCTATGCAACCAAAAAGCAGACGGTGAAAAAGACTGCATAATTGACATTTCCCCCTCTTCAACCTTCTCGATACCCATTCACAACCGCAAAAGCCGTCTGCCGGGCCGTCCGGCAGGCGGCTTTTGCTTGTGCAGAGAAACAACGAATTGCGGCAAAAAGAACAGGAATGCAGACAAGATGCACAAAAATATGCAAAAAAGTTTGGCAGGGTGCACTAAAAACGAAAAAACACCCGCTGAAACGATTTCGGCAAAGAAGTTTTGCCGAGGATACGTTAAAAAATATTTGCCGGGATTCCCGGGAACGGCTGACTTATATAGTTTTTGATATAAGGGCCATTCTGGAAGGATATTACCAGATTTATGAAGATTGTGTTAACATAGGGCTAAGGAATGGCCGTGACGGGGCAGAATGGGGCTCCGGGCACGGACGATAAAAGGAGGTTTCTGGTATGATTAGTTTCTTACTCTGTCTGGCGCTCCTGATCATCGGCTACTTTGTCTATGGCAAGATCGTTGACAATACGTTCGGACCGGACGACCGCGAAACTCCTGCTGTGCGCATCAACGATGGCGTTGACTACGTTGTGATGCCCCAGTGGAAGCTGTTCCTCGTCCAGCTGCTGAACATTGCAGGTCTGGGACCCATCTTTGGTGCACTGCAGGGTGCTCTGTGGGGCCCCGTGGTGTTCCTGTGGATCACCTTCGGCACCATCTTTGCCGGCGGCGTGCATGACTACTTCTCCGGCATGATGAGCGAGCGCAACGACGGCGCTTCCATCGCTGAGGTCACCGGCCGCTATCTGGGCCCCGTGATGCAGAACATCATGCGTGTGTTCTCTGTGGTGCTGCTGATCATGGTCGGTACCGTGTTCGCAGTGGGTCCCGCAGGCCTGATCGTGACCCTGTGCAAGAACGGCGGTATGTCCGGTCTGCTGACCACCACCCTGTTCTGGCTGATCATCATTCTGGCCTACTACTTCATCGCAACCTTTATCTCCATCGATGCCATCATCGGTAAGATCTACCCCCTGTTCGGCATCTGCCTGATCATCATGGCAGTGGGCGTTATCTTCGGTATCTTCACCAACCCCGCCTACACCATCCCCGAGATCTGGGCAAACTTCAGCAATATGCACCCCTCCAACACCCCCATCTGGAGCTTCATGTTCATCACCGTTGCCTGTGGTGCTATCTCCGGCTTCCACTCCACCCAGTCGCCTCTGATGGCTCGCTGCATGAAGAGTGAGAAGCAGGGCCACTTCGTATTCTACGGTGCAATGGTCAGCGAGGGCGTTATCGCTCTGATCTGGGCCGCTGCCGGCTGCGCACTGTACACCATCACCGACGGCAAGATGGTCGGTCTGGCCGAGGCTCTGGCTGCCGGTCAGTCTGCCGCTATCTACGACGTCTGCCTCAAGACCATGGGTAAGGTTGGCGTGGCACTGGCTATGATCGGTGTCGTTATCTGCCCCATCACCTCTGGTGATACCGCGTTCCGTTCCGCTCGTCTGACCTTGTCCGACTGGCTCAAGATCGATCAGGACAGCTACGCAAACCGCCTGAAGCTCTGCGTTCCCGTTCTGGGCGTGGGCGCATTCCTGGGCATCGGCAATGCACTGGGCTTCATCGACTACACCGTCATCTGGCGTTACTTCAGCTGGACCAACCAGACGCTGGCTATGATCGTCCTGTGGGCTGCTTCCATGTACCTGTTCAAGGAGAAGAAGAACTTCTGGATCACCGCAGTGCCCGCTACCTTTATGAGCGCTGTGTCCTGCACCTACTTCGTGCTGGCTCCTGAGTGCCTGGGCAAGATGATCAACACCTATGCAGACGGCAAGCTGGTGGCTTACAACACCGCAGTTGCATATCCCATCGGCATCGTCTTTGCAATTGCTATGCTGGCGCTGTTCATCTATGCAACCAAGAAGAACACCGAGAAGAAAGCCGCATAACCCATTCATAGCGGCAATTTCTCAGTAAAACAAACCGGCCGCTGTCAGTTCAGCGGCCGGTTTCCTGTTTTTGGCTAAGAGTGCGGGCTGGGCCTTGCATTTTCTCTGCCGGAGTGGGAAAATGGGTACAAACAAAAACGCAAAAGAGGGATGAACGTTATGCTCTTCAAACCTGCACAATTGGGCCTTGCCAGGCTCGACCCCGCCGAGCTGGCGGCTGACCGGAAAGCCTGCAAAAAGATCGGCCCCTGCGGCGTGGGCAAAAAGGCCCTGTATCTGAACAGCTTTTACATCGACCGCCGCTACTACCTGCCCTACACCAGCATCACCCGCGTGTTCAAGCGGGTGGCCATGAGTGCGGGCGGCTTTACCGGCAAGGGAATGTTTGCCTCCATGGCTTACCTTGTGGTGGAGTACGACGGCGGCAAACAGAAGCAGTGCAACTTCAAGGACGAGCGGGACGTGGATGCCCTGCTGGAGCTGCTGGCAAAGCAGCAGCCCCAGATCCGGCTGCTGAGTGCCGCCGGGGAGCAGGCGTTGCAGAAAAAGGCCGAGGAAAAGGCAGCCCGCAAGCTGCCGGAGCTGTCCGATGATGCCAAACACACCGTGACGGTCCTGCGCAGGGCAAAGGAGTATCTGGACGTAAAGCCCGAGCTCTCCAATGAGCTCAGTGCTGCCCAGCGCCGCAAGCGCGCCCAGCTCAAGAGCAAGCCGGTCTACCGCTATGTGGCCCTTGCCATCTTCCTGTTCGGCACTGCCGCCGCGGCCTACGGCCTGTACGCGGTGTTCACCCACACCGGCAGCTACGGCGTGTACTTTGCACTGTTCGGTTTTGCAGCCATCTTCCTCTTTTCCAGCTACAACATGCTGCCCACTGCGCACAATAACAACAACGCCATTATGAAGCGGGCCGATCAGGCCGATGCCGCCATGGCGGAGTATGTGAAGCACTACCCCAACGGCAGCTTCCCGGTGCCCAGCTGTTACGCCCATCCGCTCGTCCTCAAGCGGATGATCGATGCCGTGGAGGAAGGTCAGGCCGTGACCACCGCCGAGGCACTGGATGCCGTCAAGGCCCGCCTGCAGGCCGTCAATGCGGATGTGCAGGTGGAGCAGGAGGAGTACGACGAGATCGTCGCCATCAAAGCGCTGTTCCTGAACCACGATTATCAGTAAAACTGTCCCTCTCTGTCATCGCTGTGCACTGCCACGCTTTGATGGAGAGGGTTTTTCTTGCCTTGTGCGGCAATTCGCCTTATAATGAGCACAGAGAGTATTTTTGGAAAAAACAGGAGGTTCCCTATGGATATGGTCACATTGGGGCGCACCGGCATCACCGTGAACAAAAACGGCTTTGGTGCCCTGCCCATCCAGCGCATTTCCCAGGAGGACGCAGTCTTTCTGGCCCGCAAGGCTTACAAGGCGGGCATCCGCTTCTTTGATACCGCCCGCGCCTACACCGACAGCGAGGTGAAGCTGGGCGAAGCCTTTGACGGCATCCGCTCCGAGGTCTACATCGCCACCAAGACCGCCGCCCAGAACGCGGAGGAGTTCTGGAAGGACCTGCACACCTCCCTGAACAATCTGCGCACCGACTATGTGGACATCTACCAGTTCCACAACCCGTCCTTCTGCCCCAAGCCCGGTGACGGCTCCGGCCTGTACGAAGCCGCGCTGGAGGCCAAGGAAAAGGGGATGATCCGACACATCGGCATCACCAACCACCGCCTGTCCGTGGCCAAGGAAGCCATTGAGAGCGGCCTGTACGAGACCCTGCAGTTTCCGTTCAGCTATATTTCCGGTGAGCAGGAGCTGGAGCTGGTGCAGCTGTGCAAAGAGCACGAGATGGGCTTTATCGCCATGAAGGGTCTGTCCGGCGGTCTCATTACCAACAGCGCCGCCGCCTATGCCTTTGAAGCGCAGTTCGAGGGCGTTCTGCCCATCTGGGGCGTTCAGCGGGAAAAGGAGCTGGACGAGTTCCTCTCCTACATTGATAACCCGCCCCGGATGGACGCAGAGCTGTCTGCGGTCATTGCCCACGACCGGGAGGAGCTGTGCGGTGAGTTCTGCCGTGGCTGCGGTTACTGTATGCCCTGCCCGGCTGGCATCGAGATCAACAACTGCGCCCGCATGAGCCTGCTGCTCCGGCGCTCGCCCTCGGCAGAGCATCTGAGCCCTGCCGGTCAGGCCAAGATGAAGAAGATCGAGGGCTGCCTGCACTGCAACCAGTGCAAGACCAAGTGCCCCTACGGGCTGGATACGCCCGCCCTGCTGGCCCGCAACTATGAGGACTACAAGCGGGTCCTGGCCGGGGAAGTCAAGGTGTAATAGAAAAAAGATGGATGCCGCAACGACATCCATCTTTTTTGTTTTACAGCGAAGAGGGGATCGGCTCCCGGAAGATCTTCATGGCCTGCTTGTAGCAGCGGATGAAATAGAGGATCTCCGCAATGGCGGTCAGCGCCCAGGAGCAGGGGTAGAGCAGGTAAAGCGAGGGGATGGTGTGGAAGTGGGCGAAGATGGTGTATACCCAGATCACCCGGAACACACAGGAACCCATGATGACGATGACCGTGGGCACCACGGTCTTGCCCAGACCGCGGGAAGCGGCGATGGTGCAGTCCATAAAGGCCGAAATGCAGTAGGCCAGCGCCATGACACCCACACGCTTCATACCGGCATCAATAACGGCGCTCTCGGTGGTGAAAAGGGCAAGGAACTGCCGCCCGAACAGGAACAGGCCGCCGCCCAGCGCCAGACCCACACCAAAGGAATAGGCCAGCGAGATGAAGTAGCTTTTCTTGACACGGTCGGGCTTGCCTGCGCCGTAGTTCTGGCTCATAAAGCTGGCACAGGCCATGTAGAAGGCAGCCATGCAGTCGTAGATGAGCGGGTCAGCGTTTGCGGCGGCGCTGTTGCCCTTGACCATGAGGGAATCAAAGGAGTTGACACCGGCCTGGATGAACAGGTTGGCGATGGCGAAAATGGCGTTCTGGAATCCGGCAGGCAGGCCCAGCGCCAGAATGCTTTTGGTCATGGCGGGATCGAGCTTTGCTTCCTTGAAATGGAGGGCGTAGCAGTCCTGCACCCTGGTCAGGGCGTGGAGGATGAGCCCGGCAGAAACACACTGGGAAATGGCACTGGCCAGCGCCACGCCTGCCACGTCCAGGTTGCAGACGATGACAAAGAACAGATTCAGAAGGATATTCAGCACACCGGCAAAGCTCAGGATGTACAGCGGCTTTTTGGTCTCCCCGATGGCGCTGAACACGGCGTTGCCGAAATTGTACAGAGCCAGTGCCGGCATACCCAGAAAATACACCCGCAGGTAGAGGATCGCACCCGGCAGCAGGTCCTCCTTGGTGTTCAGCAACCGCAGCATGGCAGGGGAGCCCAGCAGGCCCACAACCAGCAGGATCACGCCTGCAATCAGGCTGACGATCAGGGCCGAGTGGACGGTGTCGTGGACATCGTTCGGGTGTCTGGCTCCGTAGAAGCGGGCCACCAGCACGTTGATGCCGTTGCCCAGGCCGATGAGAAAGCCGGTGAACAGCGTGACAAAGATGCTGGTGGAGCCCACCGCGCCCAGCGCTGTAGAGCCCGCAAACCGCCCCACCACGGCCACGTCCGACATGTTGAATAAGACCTGCAGCAGGTTGGATAATGCCAGCGGCAGGCTGACCAGAAGGATCTGCTTTGCCAGCGGGCCTTCTGTCAGGGATCTTGTGCTAGATTTCATGCTCTCTTTTTCCTTTTTCAGTCCTAAACCGTGCCCGCGCACACCGGGGCACAACACCTATTATAAGAGATGCGCACACTTTTGCAAGATGAATCTTTCAAAAAGGGAGAACAGAATGCATCAGCGTCTTGCTGGCGCGGGATCGGGCACGGAATCCGGATACAGAGCCGCCAGACGGCTTGATTTTTGCCTCCGGCTGTGCTATACTACATTACACTGGTTTGCCAGTAATGTGCGATCGTAGCTCAGCTGGATAGAGCGTTCGGCTCCGACCCGGAAGGCCAGAGGTTCGAATCCTCCCGGTCGCATGTGTTAATAAAATCCCCGGTACACAAAAGTGCGCCGGGGATTTTTCTTTGTGGCCGGGAGGGTCAGACCTTACTTTAGATTTTCCATAAGTTTTGCCGCCAGCGTTTCGGCTTCTTTGGCCGGAACCCAGATATCCGGGAAGAATCCCCGAAGTTCTTCAAAATAATCGGAGCCATCCGGGGTCAGATAGACCGTGGAGAAAGTCATATCCACCGAACACTTGCTGTTGGGCAATTCGATATGGCCGCTGTTGCTGATCATACTTCCATTTGTGTTCTCTCCAATAATCAGGCTATTGTCTAAATTATAGGAAAGATCCAGTGTGATCTCCGCACAAGATGCAGAGCACTTTCCGCTTAGAAGGATCAGAATGTTGTCATTGCTTGCGCGGGGCGTTTTTGAGGTGGAAGGTGAAGCGACAAGAGAAGCTGGAAGAACGGAATAACGAACTCCAGTGCCAAATACCCGTTGGTGGCTGTATCGGTTGAACCACTGATGCGCAACTTCTTCATAGCCGCCAACATTGGAGCGCAGGTCCAGCATGGAGATCTCCGCATTGCTCATCTGTGCCGCTGCATCATTGGTCTCCTCCAGGAAGGACGGGTCAAAATGGTTGAACTGGAACACCGGGATCCCGTCAGTCTGGCGCAAGTCGGTATTCTGCCCTTTGGGGAGATCTTTGTAATACTGGCTCCAAGTGTCTGCTGTCAATACATCCGTACTGCCATCGGCATAGTGCACGGTCAATTGCTCGTCGCACACATGCTTGTCCCACTCGGTTCCATCAAATTTTGCTTCTTTCAGCAGCACAGGATAGTACACAAGATATCCTTCTTTGGAAATGGAGCGTTTGAACAGTTCATCCAGATCGGGATGATCGTCCACGGATGCAACGACTTTTCCATTGGCATTCTGATAGCCCGAATCCGTTTTTACAAACATCACCTGACGGAAGAAAAACGGAATGTCTTTTTCCGACGGATAGTCCTGATTGATGTTGAAGTGACCGTCCTTGATAAAGGTAAGATGACTTACCAGAATCTTCTGCAAATCTTCACAGGTCAGGCTGTCCCTGCTTTGGACTTCCTGCAGAGTATCAGCCTTTGCCTGATCGAATACAGCGTGTCCGCCAAAATAGTCATAAAAGGCAAAATCATAATAGAATGCGTCGAAGAAATAGTTCACATCTTCTTCGGCTTCTTCCGGATTTAATTCTTTGGCTGCATCGTATTCGCTGTAGGTGTCAGTGAGATAATCGGTTGATTTCTGGGCATCAGCGGGGTCATCGTAATGCCGTAGGTATGGAGTTGGGTCAGAGGAACCGCCCTCATAACGGCGATGCTCTTCGTTGATTTCTGCGAGCAGTTCCGCTTTGGTTGGCTGCGCGTCTTTCACCAGCTGTGTGACCTTGGTACAGCCGGAAAAGCTCACGAGCATGATTAGACAGCAGAGCAGAGATGCAAGTTTGGAATTCATGGTGTAGGACTCCTTTTGATTTTGATATTACCCTTTCCGATTTTTCTGCCAGATGCGGTATAGGCCGTCCGTGATCAGATACTCCCGGTATTCGATCGGCGTGCGGCAGGCCTCCCGGATGGTGCGGGGCAGGTTGCCGGTGGCATAAAAGCGGATATCCGGGCCAAGCTCTGCCTGAAAACGCTCGGCCAGCCCGTCCAGCAGCCCGGCGGTGCCCAGCACAAAACCGTTCTGTAAGCAGGCAGAGGTGTTCTTGCCCAAGATCGAGGAGGAAGCTGGAGCGGAGAGGTCGATCTGGGGCAGCTGGGCGGTTTTTTGCACCAGCGCGGAAAGGGAGAGCTGCGGCCCGGGCAGGATGACACCGCCCACCAGCTCCTGTTTGCCGTTGACTGCCATGATGGAGATGGCGGTATCTGCCGAGATGACCGCCAGCGGTCCGGGCCCCTCTTCCAGTGCGGCCACCGCACCGCACAGCAGTTCTGCGCCCAGCTGGGCCGGATTGTCCAGCCGCAGCTTGATGCCGCTTTTCAGGCCGGGGCCAACGGTCAGGAAGCGGACAGAGCAGAACATCCGCAGCGCACCCAATACCCGGCCTGTCAGTGCGGGCACCACACTGCCCAGAATGCCGCCCTCGATCCGCTCGGGGGCAACCTGATATAAGGAGAGCAGATTCAGCAGGTTCATGGCGTATTCGTCCACCGTTGCGGCCGGGCTGGAATGCAGCCGCCCGCTGAACTGCAGGGTGTCGTGTTCGTAGCCGGCAATCGTGATGTGTGTGTTGCCGATGTTGACCGTAAGGATCATGGTTGGGGTCTCCTCCGCTCTATAATGTAATTATATAATATAACACCGCCCCGGAAACTGCAAGAGCTCTCCCCTTGGCAAAGGGGAGACGAAATGGCCGTGGCCATTTCGGAGGGGTTCAAAACCTGCCCGGAAGCACTCCTTTTGCGAAATATAGAAAAAACTCAAAAAAGATGCAAAAAAGTGTTGACAGAAGGGCGGGGATGTGGTATTATACTTGAGCGCCAAGGGCCGCCGGAAAGAATGACTTCTGAAAGCGGCAGAAGCAAAGCGAAAGAACCAATATGGATACGTTGAAAAACGAGCCACATGTTCGAAAAGATCGAAAAGCTTCTGAAAAAAGTACTTGACAAAAAATCACTTCTGTGGTAAAATAATCAAGTCGTCAGCCGCAAGGCTGAGGCGCACAGGACCTTGAAAATTGAACAATATCGAAAAACTTGTAACGGAACCTATTTTCGTGTTGGAAAAACACGTTAAACAATTCCAAACAAAGTAATTCACACAGGACGCAAGCGATTGCGTGCTGAGCGAAACGATTTAACACTTTTTAAGTGATAAATATCATTTATAAAGAGTTTGATCCTGGCTCAGGACGAACGCTGGCGGCGCGCCTAACACATGCAAGTCGAACGAGAGAGAGGAAGCTTGCTTCCTCAATCGAGTGGCGAACGGGTGAGTAACGCGTGAGGAACCTGCCTCAAAGAGGGGGACAACAGTTGGAAACGACTGCTAATACCGCATAAGCCCACAGGTCGGCATCGACCAGAGGGAAAAGGAGCAATCCGCTTTGAGATGGCCTCGCGTCCGATTAGCTAGTTGGTGAGGTAATGGCCCACCAAGGCAACGATCGGTAGCCGGACTGAGAGGTTGAACGGCCACATTGGGACTGAGACACGGCCCAGACTCCTACGGGAGGCAGCAGTGGGGAATATTGCACAATGGGGGAAACCCTGATGCAGCGACGCCGCGTGGAGGAAGAAGGTCTTCGGATTGTAAACTCCTGTTGTTGAGGAAGATAATGACGGTACTCAACAAGGAAGTGACGGCTAACTACGTGCCAGCAGCCGCGGTAAAACGTAGGTCACAAGCGTTGTCCGGAATTACTGGGTGTAAAGGGAGCGCAGGCGGGAAGACAAGTTGGAAGTGAAATCTATGGGCTCAACCCATAAACTGCTTTCAAAACTGTTTTTCTTGAGTAGTGCAGAGGTAGGCGGAATTCCCGGTGTAGCGGTGGAATGCGTAGATATCGGGAGGAACACCAGTGGCGAAGGCGGCCTACTGGGCACCAACTGACGCTGAGGCTCGAAAGTGTGGGTAGCAAACAGGATTAGATACCCTGGTAGTCCACACCGTAAACGATGATTACTAGGTGTTGGAGGATTGACCCCTTCAGTGCCGCAGTTAACACAATAAGTAATCCACCTGGGGAGTACGACCGCAAGGTTGAAACTCAAAGGAATTGACGGGGGCCCGCACAAGCAGTGGAGTATGTGGTTTAATTCGACGCAACGCGAAGAACCTTACCAAGTCTTGACATCCTGCGACGATGCTGGAAACAGTATTTTCCTTCGGGACGCAGAGACAGGTGGTGCATGGTTGTCGTCAGCTCGTGTCGTGAGATGTTGGGTTAAGTCCCGCAACGAGCGCAACCCTTACTGTCAGTTACTACGCAAGAGGACTCTGGCAGGACTGCCGTTGACAAAACGGAGGAAGGTGGGGATGACGTCAAATCATCATGCCCTTTATGACTTGGGCTACACACGTACTACAATGGCGTTAAACAAAGAGAAGCAAGACCGCGAGGTGGAGCAAAACTCAGAAACAACGTCCCAGTTCGGACTGCAGGCTGCAACTCGCCTGCACGAAGTCGGAATTGCTAGTAATCGTGGATCAGCATGCCACGGTGAATACGTTCCCGGGCCTTGTACACACCGCCCGTCACACCATGAGAGCCGGGGGGACCCGAAGTCGGTAGTCTAACCGCAAGGAGGACGCCGCCGAAGGTAAAACTGGTGATTGGGGTGAAGTCGTAACAAGGTAGCCGTAGGAGAACCTGCGGCTGGATCACCTCCTTTCTAAGGAGTCAGGCAGATGGAAGAACATCGAAGATGGTCGGCCATCTGGAACAGGTGACAGATACAAGCAGAGTAGATATTGTTCGATTTTGAGGGCCCTGAAAAGGACACTCAAAGACGTACCTTGAAAACTGAATAATAACTGCGAAACAAAGATTATAGTAAGTTCTTTTAAGAAATATTGCAATTTCAAAAGGAAGGGTAACAATAATCTTCGTTGGCAAAAGAGAGAATCAAGAGGATACCAAATGTTCTGAAAGAACGTTTGAAAGGTCAAGCGAACAAGGGCGCAGGGCGAATGCCTTGGCACTGGGAGCCGATGAAAGACGTGATAAGCTGCGATAAGCTTCGGGGAGCTGCAAATAAGCATTGATCCGGAGATTTCTGAATGAGGAAACTCACCTGGGTTCATACTCAGGTACAATACACTGAAATTCAAAATAGGTGTATTGAGGGAACCGCCTGAACTGAAACATCTAAGTAGGGCGAGGAAGAGACATCAAACGAGATTCCGTAAGTAGTGGCGAGCGAACGCGGAAGAGGGCAAACCGAGAGTAGAAATACTTTCGGGGTACGGACTGCTTTTAAGACTCAATCTGTTAACCGAACGGCATGGGAAGGCCGGTCAGAGAGTGTGAGAACCACGTAGGTGAAAACGGAGAGAGCTGCGCAGGATCCAGAGTACGGCCAGACACGTGAAACCTGGTCGGAATACGGGGGGACCACCCTCCAACCCTAAATACTACCCAGTGACCGATAGCGTATAGTACTGTGAAGGAAAGGTGAAAAGCACCCCGGGAGGGGAGTGAAAAAGAACCTGAAACCCTGTGCCTACAAGCACCTAGAGCACGTCAATGTGTGATAGGGTACTTTTTGTAGAACGGTCCGGCGAGCGATTGTATGCAGCAAGGTTAAGGACTTAAGGTCTGGAGCCGAAGCGAAAGCGAGTTTGAAAAGGGCGTTAAGTTGCATATAATGGGCCCGAAACCGGGTGACCTACCCATGGTCAGGTTGAAGTGGAAGTAAAATTCCATGGAGGACCGAACCGACCTCCGTTGAAAAGGCGGCGGATGAACTGTGGGTAGCGGAGAAATTCCAATCGAACCCGGAGATAGCTGGTTCTCCCCGAAATAGTTTTAGGACTAGCCTCAAGTTAGATACCTGGAGGTAAAGCACTGAATAGCCTAGCGGCCGAGAGGTTAGCGAAGCTTATCAAACTCAGAATGCCAGAGTATTGATGCTTGGGAGTCAGACAGTGTCAGATAAATGTCATTGTCAAAAGGGAAACAGCCCAGATCTACAGCTAAGGTCCCAAAGTCAGGTTAAGTGGAAAACGATGTGAAGATACGCAGACAACCAGGATGTTGGCTCAGAAGCAGCCACTCATTCAAAGAGTGCGTAATAGCTCACTGGTCGAGCGTCTTTGCGCGGAGAATTTAACGGGGCTAAACCTGACACCGAAGCTTAGGCAATACAGCAATGTATTGGGTAGGGGAGCGTTGTATACGCGGAGAAACAGTAGCGTAAGCGGCTGTGGAGTGTATAGAAGTGAGAATGCCGGAATGAGTAGCGCGAATGCAGTGAGAATCTGCATGGCCGAAAGCCTCAGGTTTCTGGAGGAAGGTTCGTCCGCTCCAGGTTAGTCGGGAGCTAAGGTGAGGCCGGAAGGCGTAGCCGATGCACAGACGGTAGAGATTCCGTCACCACCAAAAGAGTTAAGCACAGGGACACATATGAAGTCTCAGAGCCGGGTGTTGGTTCCGGTAGAGATCGAGGGAAATTAGTACCGAAGTCTGAGATGGAAGATGGCGAGAAAAGCTGTGTGTATTTCTGAGGTGCCCGTACCGCAAACCGACACAGGTAGGTAGGAAGAAGATTCTAAGGCCAACGGGAGAAGGGTTGTTAAGGAACTCGGCAAATTGACCCCGTAACTTCGGGAGAAGGGGTGCTCCAGAGATGGAGCCGCAGAGAATCGGCCCAAGCAACTGTTTACCAAAAACACAGGTTTGTGCTAAATCGAAAGATGACGTATACGAGCTGACGCCTGCCCGGTGCTGGAAGGTTAAGAGGAGATGTGCAAGCATTGAATCGAAGCCCCAGTGAACGGCGGCCGTAACTATAACGGTCCTAAGGTAGCGAAATTCCTTGTCAGGTAAGTTCTGACCCGCATGAAAGGCGTAATGATTTGGGCACTGTCTCAACAGCCCGCCCGGCGAAATTGTAGTACCGGTGAAGATGCCGGTTACCCGCGACAAGACGGAAAGACCCCATGGAGCTTTACTGTAGCCTAATATTGGGTTTCGATGTTGCATGCACAGGATAGATGGGACTCTTGGAAACCAAGGCTTTGGCTTTGGCGGAGAGGCCGTTGGGATACCATCCTTGCGATATTGGAATTCTAACCTGCGGCTCTGAATCGAGTCGGGGGACATTGTTAGGTGGGCAGTTTGACTGGGGCGGTCGCCTCCTAAAGAGTAACGGAGGCGTTCAAAGGTTCGCTCAGCTTGAACGGAAATCAAGCAAAAGAGTGCAAACGCAGAAGCGAGCCTAACTGCGAGACTGACGGGTCGAGCAGTAACGAAAGTTGGAGTTAGTGATCCGGTGGTATGTGAGTGGAAATGCCATCGCTCAACGGATAAAAGTTACCCTGGGGATAACAGGCTGATCTCCCCCAAGAGTCCACATCGACGGGGAGGTTTGGCACCTCGATGTCGGCTCATCGCATCCTGGGGCTGTATTCGGTCCCAAGGGTTTGGCTGTTCGCCAATTAAAGCGGTACGCGAGCTGGGTTCAGAACGTCGTGAGACAGTTCGGTCCCTATCTGTCGTGGGCGCAGGATATTTGATGGGAGCTGTCCCTAGTACGAGAGGACCGGGACGGACGTACCTCTGGCGCACCAGTTGTTCCGCCAGGAGCATAGCTGGGCAACTACGTACGGATCGGATAAACGCTGAAAGCATCTAAGCGTGAAGCCGACCCAAAGATAAGATATCCCACTGATTGAATCAGGTAAGATCCCTTGTAGACTACGAGGTTGATAGGCACGATGTGTAAGTGGAGTGATCCATTCAGCAAGTGTGTACTAATAGATCGAGGGCTTGACCACAATTCGCTTGAATTCTCAAGTCAATGATAAAATGTGAGCAGTGATTATTCAGTTTTGAAGGCACGTCCTTCTAAAAACACTGGACAAAGTAGAACAGAAATGTTATACTGAACCAGTCATATTGGTCGGTGACGATGACGGTGAGGTTCCACCTGTTCCCATTCCGAACACAGAAGTTAAGCTCACTCGTGCCCAAGATAGTTCGCTGGAAACGGCGCGTGAAAATAGGTAGTCGCCGACTCAAATGTCGGGATGTTTGAAACCGCATCTCGACAATATGCACCTCTAGCTCAGTTGGTAGAGCAACTGACTCTTAATCAGTGGGCCCAGGGTTCGAGTCCCTGGAGGTGCACCAGATATTGAACGTCAAATCGTAAGATTTGGCGTTCTTTCATTATATAATATAGGAAAGCGGCTGCACACTTTCTGCATACCGTTTGCACAGCCTGCTTTCCTTTGCATAAAAAGAAGAAATTTTAGGCGAACAAGGCTCTCGTCAATTCTCTGCGTTCGTCTGCATCCATTAGCCGGATGGCTTCAAGGATCTCTTTGCCGGAGATTTTTGTTGCCGCCGGCTTTTCGTTTTGCCGGGGCGCTCTGCTCGTCCTGTTTGAGCTTTTCAAGCCATGCTTGAAGTTCCTCTTTTAGAGGTTTTGTCATATACAGGATGCGGTTGGACTTTTTGGTTTTACGGGGTCATCGCCGGGTATCCCATGCAGACGGTCTTTCGGCTTTCAAGGTGCGGTTTTGATTTGGCAATAAAAAATCGCCACACAACAACCTGAACCTGACCATCCCTTCTGGGATGGCCTTGGTTCGGGTTTGCTATGTAGCGATCAGAAAGTTAAAAACTTGCTCCGCTGCGCTGCGCAAACGCGCACTTTTGAAAACGCGCCACTTTCGGCAGGGTGCAAGAAAACGCAATGAAAACTTTGGCAAAAAGAGAGAGCCGGATGACTCGTTTTACTTATTTGTTTTTTACCAACAGCGCCTGATAGGGTTCCAGCTCCACATCCGCCAGCCAGACGGAAGTGCCCTCCGGGGTGTGATACTCGCCACCCAGAGCGTCCAGACTTGCCCCTGCCGGGTACTCGGTAAAGTTGAACAGTCCCACCAGCGTTTCCTCGCCGCGCTTGCGTACCAGTGCCAGCACGCCGGGGTTGTGGCTGTCCCATGTAGTCACCCACGCATCCGGGGCAAAGCAGGGGTCTGCCCGCATTTGGCGCAGCTGCTCCATGCCCTGCCACAGCTGGTTTTGCAGCGTGCCCTTCCGGGTGCGCTGCTTGGCATCCTCCCAGTTGAATTTGCTGCGGTGCAGATTGCGGCTGTCCTCCACACGGTCGGGGTCGTTTTTGTAGTCCCAGCCATTGAGCTGTGCAATTTCATCCCCGCAGTTCAGCATGGGGAATCCCTGCAAAAACGCCATGGCAGTGTGCAGCAGCAGGTCACGCTTCACAGCGTAGTCCAGTGCGATCTTATCGTCCTTTTCCAGTGCCTGTTCGATACCACACAGGCTTGCGGTGGTGCCGCAGCTCCGGGCATCGCCGGTGGCGGGGTCGTAGTTGTACAGCTCACCCTTTGCCCAGCTGCCGGGGAAATTGCCCTCATAGAAATGGTACAGGTATTCCTTGTGTTTCTGCGGGTCGATGCCCAGCCGGTTTTCCACCGCCTCGTCCAGACCCCAGCCGATGTCATCGTGGCAGCGCAGATAGTTCACGAACCAGCAGTTGTCCGGCAGGGCGTGGAGGGCATCCAGCTGCGCCTTCAGCAGCCGGGTGTCCCGGCTGGCAAGGGCACCCCACAGGTTGACCATGGTGGACACGTTGTAGAGCATGTGGCATTCCGGCTTTTCCGGGGTACCGAAGTAGGCGGCAAGCTCCTTGGGAGCCATGACCACCTCGCCCTTCAGGATGACCGCCGGGCAGACACATTCCAGCACCATGCGGAGCATCCGCACGATGGTGTGCACCTGCGGCAGATTGCGGCAGGTGGTGCCCAGCTGCTTCCAGATGTAGGGTACCGCATCAATGCGGAACACCTCTACGCCGAGGTTTGCCAGATGCAGGATGCTCTTGGTCATGTCTACGAACACCGCCGGGTTTGCATAATTCAGATCCCACTGATAATCGTGGAAGGTGGTCAGCACCCACTTGTGCATCTCCTCGCACCAGGTAAAGTTGCCGGGTGCGGTGTTGGGGAACACCTGCGGCACGGTCTGCTCGTACTGGTCGGGGATGGTGCGGTCGTCATAGAGATGGTAATAGGCCTGAAACCACGGGTCGCCTGCCTTTGCCGCCATGGCCCAGCGGTGGGTGCTGGCGGTGTGATTCATGACAAAATCCAGACACAGACTGATGCCGGCTTTCCGCAGCTCCCGGGTCAGGTTTTCCAGATCTTTGTTGGTGCCAAGGGCCGGGTCTACGGTATCGAAATCCTCCACCGCATAGCCGCCGTCGTTGTGGGGGTGGGGCATCTGCAGCAGGGGCATCAGGTGCAGATAGGTCAGCTTCTGCTCCTTCAGGTAGGGCAGCTTCTTTGCCAGTTCTTTCAGATTTCCGGCAAAGAGGTCGGTGTACATGGTCATGCCGAACATATTGCCCCGCTTGTACCACTCCGGGTCGGCAGAGCGTGCCTTGTCCAGTGCTTTCAGCTCGGCACTGCGGGCGTTGTAGGCTTCAGCCATCTCCCGCTCCAGAACTTCCAGCCCTTCCCGGTTGTGGTACAGTTCCATGAACAGCCATTCCAGTTCGTCCTTGTGCTTGGCAAACCGGGACTCAAATTCCTGCTTTCCTGCCATGGTTCAGCCCTCCACTTCTGCAAGGGTGGGCATGGCGGGGATAGCGCCGTGGCGGCTGGTGGTAATGCTTGCCGCCTTGTTGGCAAAGGCCAGAATGCCTTCCAGCTTGTCCACCGTCAGGGTGTCCAGCTCCTCCTTGCAGAGCTTGGACAGGGCCGCACCAAAGAAGGTATCGCCTGCGCCGTTGGTGTCGCCCACCTTGCAGGGCACGCCCGCCACATGACCGGTCTTCTCCCCAAAGCGGTAGAATACGCCGTTTGCACCCAAGGTGACAAAAATCAGCCGGATGCCGTTCTGTGCCAGCTGTGCCGTGCCGCTTTCGCAGTCGGTGGTGCCGGTGAGCAGGGGCAGCTCCTCATCGGAAACTTTCAGGATATCCACCAGCGGCAGGGGTGCTTTCATCTGGGCAATGGCTTCCTCTTTGTTCTTCCAGAGGTTTGCACGGTAATTCGGGTCATAAGTAATGACAGCACCCAGCTTTTTGGCACGGGCAGCAGCGTCCAGCGTGGCAGTGCGAGAGGGGTCAGCGGTCAGGCTGACAGAGCCAAAGTGGACGATTTTGGCAGCTTTCAGAGCGCCCTCCGAAATGTCCTCTTTGCACAGCATCACGTCCGCGTTGGCACTGCGGTAGAAGCTGAAATCCCGCTCGCCGGTGGCATCCACTGACACGACTGCCATGGTGGTGGGGTGGTCTGCATCCACCGCCATGCCGGAAACGTCTACCTTGTTTTCTGCCAGAACCTCTTTCAGGTAGCGGCCAAAGGCATCTGCACCCACCTTGCCGATAAAGGCGGTCTGTGCGCCCAGTCTGGAAGCAGCCACAGCCAGATTTGCCGGGGCACCGCCGGGGTTTGCGGCAAACTGAGGGATGCCGCGGGCATCCTTGCCGGTCTGGGTCAGGTCGATCAAAACTTCGCCAATCGTTAAAATGTCCATACGTTTTCTCCTTATTTTTATCCTATAAGCTAAAACCCAACGATCACCGCTGGAACAGATAATGAATGTAAGCGGCTGCACGCTCCGGGTGCGGTGCATTCTGCACTACCCCAAGATAGACCTTGCCAGAAAAACCTGCCTGCCTGACAAACGGCGTGTCCGAAATATCCAGCACGGTCCCACCGGCGTTCAGACCCGGCAGTGCATGGAAAGACGCATCCAGTGTCCGCAGATCGAGAAAATAATCATCTGCCAGCAGTCGATCCCGTGCATATTCGTCCATCAGAACAACATCTAACCGCTGGGCACTGACTGCACCCAGCAGCTTCATCTCCGAAGCATATACATACTGCTCCTCTGCGCGTTCGCTCTCGCTGAGCAGCAAGCCGGACAGCAGATCGACCTGTTGCTTTTTGGTCAGACCCTGCGCCTCGGCAAAGCCGGTGGTAAGCTGTTCCGTCAGATCAGACCCGGCAGTGATGTTTACCAGACCAAGGTATAGCACATCCTCTTTTTTCGTCACATGACGGTAGGCTGCATACCCAAGGATATAGACGACGATGAGCACGATCGCAATGGGCAGTTTGTAATATGCCCAGATGTGCTCCCACTTTTTGCGCCCATGGAGGGAGCGGAGCGTATCCCGGTCAGTTTTCGTCATGGTCGTATTCCTCGTGTACTGCATCAGGGTCTCCACCGATCAGATAGAGGATCCGAAGCATCAGAAAGGAGCAGAGCATGGCGCAGAAGCCCATGCCCAGCAGGAATGCAGGCGTGAACACAAATACTATGACGTACCCCATGATGCCGTAGATCGCCGCCATCAGCAGGGTGCAGAACAGATACCGGACACCCACGAGAAACGCTGTTTTCAGGATGCCGAAGGTGGTGTTTTCAAACCGTGCCAGCAGAGGAAAGGCATACAGCAGAACGATGCCGTACAGAATTGCTGCACCAATAAGCACTGCAGTGAGCAGCGTCCAGAAAATGTTTTCGCTCCACATTCGGCGCAGCACAAAGCCATCCGCAGCCAGGAAACTGCCGACTGCCAGCAGGATCAGCCAGAGTTTTGTGGCGGGCTTAAAATTTTCCCGGAACGCCTTAAAAAACATCCGGGTCAGACCATCGTCCCGATCTTCCGCCATTTTGAGCGTGACGTAGAACAATGCGGTCGTAGAAGCCCCTATGGTAACGATGGGCAGGCTGCACACGAGCCATAAGATGTTCAGGTAAGCACTGTAAGTCAATTTCGTCAGCACAGCAAACAGCGGCTTGTCCGTATTGCACAGGTCACGCATGGGGGGCTCCTTTCGCTCAATCTCCTGTGGACTCGCGCAGGATCAGGTTGGTTTCCGTATAGACGGTGCGATAGTTCAGCGATGGCTCTTCGATGCGGGTCATAAGCAGATTGGCAGCGGTGTAGCCCATGATCTGTCCATGAATATGGATCGAAGTCAGACGGGGGGCAAAGTAAGAAGCCTCCTGACTGTCATCGAAGCCGCAGACCCAGATATCATCGGGAACCGAATACCCCAGCTCATCCAATGCCTTGACCAGATCCATGGCAACAAAGTCATTGGCGCAGACAAAGGCATCCGGCATCGTTTTGAACCGACGGATGGTTTCGTACAGGGATACCGGATAGTTCTGCTGTCCCGATGGCATCGCACAGGTGCTCAGGCCTTCTGTCAGACCAAAATGCTCCACTGCATCCCTATAAGCCATATAACGCTCAAAGAAGGACTGACAGTGGTTTTTATCCCCCGCAAAGCTGATGCGTTTTTTGCCGCGCTGGACCATGTGGGTCACCGCATTCTGGATCTCAATGCGGTTTTCCATATAAAGGCGGTCAGCTTTAAGAGGAGGACGCATATTCATCACAGGGCTGTCTACAAACAGCAGCGGAACATCCAGATCGCACAGCATCTGTGCGTAGTCATAGTCGAATACCTCAAAGCAGATGATGCCGGCTGTGCGCTGGATGTTGAGAGAAGATGGAAGTTTTTTCTCTTTCAGCTCTATGAGAGAAATGCGATGAATGGTCATGCAGCTATGCAGATGGTCGATTTCCGACTGGAAACGATCCAGCATCGTGGAGGAAAAGTGAGAGCTGTTCAGAAACCGGGTCGTCAGCATGGCGATCTCCCGTTTGTCACTCGGCAGAATGGAAGGCGCTGCTGTTTTTGCAGCGTCTTCCTGAAACAGCGGCAGATAGGCGAACTGCTTATAGCCCATTTCGGCGGCTTTGCGCAGGATCTTCTCCCGTGTGGCATCTGCCAGCACACCGGTGTTGTTGATGGCCTTTGAAACTGTGTTGCGGGAAAGCTGCAGTTCGTTTGCAATATCCTGAATGGTGACCTTGGTTGTCATAAGTCATCCTCTTTCTTTACAGTATAGAGGCGGATGTTCCCTCTTTTATAGATAAAGTCTGGTGACGGATCTTGTTCTTTACGACTCCAGTATAGTGCAAATGCACAAATTAGTCAAACGTAAAAATGCAAATCATCATTTTGCATATTTGCGCACTTTCGAATTTGTGCATCTGTACAAATCCACAGTATTTCTTGATATATACTATGAATTATCGTTGACATTCGCTTGCTTGCGTGGTATAAATGAATTACAGAGTTTTACATTTGCACAATCAAAGTAAAAAGCGCAAGATTCAAAGGTGCAAATGTAAAATGCAAATCAAGCGGCAAGCAAATCAAAAAGGAGGAGAATGATTCATGAAAGCAAAGACAGCCTCGTCGGAAACGGCTGTGCTGGCAGCAGAACGCAAGCTGCACAACACATGGGTCTACATCAAACGGCATTGGCAGCTTTACCTGTTGTTCCTGCTGCCTGCTGTGGTGCTGACGCTGGTGTTCAAGTACGCGCCCATGGGCGGTGTGCTGATCGCGTTCCAGAAGTACAATCCCTTCAAAGGTATCTGGGGCAGCGAGTGGGTAGGCTTCAAAAACTTTACCCGCTTCATGTCCTCGCCGGACTTCCAGCGCTATCTGATCAACACCCTGAAGCTGAGCGTCTACGGTCTGCTGTGGGGCTTCCCGATCCCCATCCTGCTGGCATTCCTGCTCAACCGTATCGAGAGCAAGAAGATCAAGCAGAAGGTGCAGCTGGTGCTGTATATGCCCAACTTCATCTCGGTCATCGTGCTGTGCGGTATCGTCCGGGTGCTGCTGAGTGTCACCGGTCCGGTGAACGGCCTGCTTCACACCAGCATCAACTTCATGACGCTGCCGGAAGCGTTCCGCCCCATCTACATCATCAGCGGCATCTGGCAGGGTGTCGGCTGGGCATCCATCATGTACACCGCATCCCTTTCTAACGCCAGCAAAGATCTGAAGGAAGCTGCTATGATCGACGGCGCAAACCTGATCCAGCAGATCATGACAGTGGAGTGGCCCGCCATTAAGGATATGGTCGTTATTCAGTTCATCCTGCAGGCAGGCAACATCATGAGCATCGGTTTTGAAAAGGCCTATGCCCTGCAAACTGACCTGAACCTGAACACGGCCGAGATCATTGCAACGTACGTTTATAAAAAGGGCCTGTTGGACGGCGATTACAGCTTCTCCACGGCAGTCGGTCTGTTCAACACCGTTGTCAACGTCATCCTGCTGATCGCAGTGAACAAGGTCGTTGCCAAAATGAACGATGGCAAGGGCTTGTAAGGAGGGGTTTACCATGGCAAAACAGAAAAAATCAAAAATGGCCCTCTACACCAGACAAGATAAGATCATCCTGTACTGCGGCTACGCACTTCTGGGCTTGTTCCTGCTGGCGATCATCGTTCCGATGATCTACATCGTCATCGCGTCCTTTATGGACCCGGTCACTCTGCAAAACAAGGGCATCTCCTTTGATTTCAGCAAGTGGAGTCTGGATGCTTACCAGCGTGTCGTTTCGGACAAGCAGATCTGGGTCGGCTTCAGGAACGCAGTACTTTACTCGATCATCTTCACCATCATCTCGGTCGCTGTGACGATGCTTGCCGCTTATCCCATGTCGCTGCCGGACTTCAAAGGCAAAACGATCTTCAACACCTTGTTTGTGATCACGATGTTTTTCAGCGGCGGTCTGATCCCCACCTACCTGCTCATCAACAATCTGGGTCTGCTGGATTCCATGTGGGCGGTCATTCTGCCGGGAGCATTCAGCGTGTGGAACATGATCATTGCCCGTACCTATTATCAAGGCATCCCGCGTGAGCTGCGCGAAGCTGCGGATGTGGATGGAGCCAGCGAGATGCTTTACTTCTTCAAGATCCTGCTGCCCGTCTGTATGCCGGTGGTGGCAGTTCTGGCCCTGTGGCAGTTCGTGGCAATGTGGAACAGCTACTTTGACGCCATGATCTACCTGAACAGCGCATCGAAGCAGCCGCTGCAGCTGGTGCTGCGTTCCATCCTGATCCAGAGCCAGCCGGAATCCGGCATGATCGCAGATATCCAGAGCACTGCCGAACGTGCGAAGATGGCAGAGCTGCTCAAATATGCAACCATTATTATTTCCAGTCTGCCGCTGCTGGTGATGTATCCCTTCTTCCAGAAGTATTTTGATGCCGGCATCATGGCTGGTTCCATTAAGGGCTGAGGATATTCCAGATTTTTATGAGCCGGTACGCTCATCTGTTACACGAAAAAGAAACATAAAAAAGGAGAAAATACCATGAAAAAGCTGATCTCTCGCCGCAACTTCCTCAAGGTCTGCGCTCTGGCGGGCTCTGCCGCTGCTCTGTCTGCCTGTGGCGGCAAATCCACCGGCAGCGGCGATTCTGCTGCCGCAGCTGTGGACGTGACCGGTGCCGTTACATTTCCGCTGTCCGAAAAGGTCACCTTTACCGGTATGACCAGCTTCCCTGTGGGCAGCGAACCCGAGCCGAACAACCGCACCATCTTCAAGCGTCTGGAAGAGCAGACCAATGTGCACATCGACTGGACCGCCATCCAGTCCGACCAGTGGAGCGATAAGATCACCCTGAATATGTCCAACCCCAACACCCTGACGGATTTTGTTTTTACTGCTGATTTTACCGACAGCAATCTGCTGCGCTACGCAGATCAGGGTGTCATCCTCAATCTGGAAGACTACATTGACAACAATATGCCGAATCTCCAGAAGGTCTTTGAGCAGTACCCGGAGTACCGCACCATGTGCACCGACAGCGATGGCCACATCTGGGCACTGCCCTGGATCGAGCAGCTCGGCTCAGAAAAGACCGCCATCCAGACCATTGGCAACATGAGCTTCATCAATACCAAGTGGCTGAACTTCCTCGGTCTGTCGATGCCCACCACGGTGGACGAGTTTGAGCAGGTGCTGATGGCATTCCGTGATAACGCCGCTTCTATCAAGGCAGAGTATGGCATTGACGGCGACATCATCCCCATGTCCTGCATCGTCAACAACGGCGATCAGGACCCCAGCATCCTCATCAATGGCTTTGGCGAAGGCTACGGCGATGCAGACAAAGACCGTCATATTGCCGTTACCAACGACCGGAAAGTCATCTGTGCCGCCACCCAGCAGGGCTACCGTGATGGTCTGGACTGGCTGCACAAGCTGTATGCCGAGAAGCTCATTGACCCGGAGTGCTTCACGCAGGAGTGGTCCACCTATGTTTCCAAGGGCAAGGCTGGCCGCTATGGCGTCTGCTTCAGCTGGGATGTTGCCAACATTGACAACCTGACCGACTGGGAGCCGCTGCCTGCCCTGACCGCCGATACCCGCAATATCACCCCGCAGAACGGCTCTTTCACCAGCGGCTTTGGCCGCGGCAAGTGCGTTGTCACCGCAAAGGCGGATAACCCCGCACTGGTTTGTGCATGGCTGGATCAGATGTACGCACCCCTCCAGTCTCCGCAGAACAACTGGGGTACTTATGGCGATGCGGAAGGCTTTAACATTTTTGAAATGTCCACCAACGATAAGGGCGAGCCCATGCTGAAGCACGCTCCTCTGGGCGATGCTTCTCCCGTGGAAGTCCGTGAGGCGCAGTGTGTCGGCGGGCCTCTGGCGGTTCTGGATGATTACTATGGTGTATACGTTACCTGCCCGGACGATGCACAGTACCGTCTGGACTGGATCAAGGAGATCTACACCCCGGATATGAACAACGATTATGTCTATCCCAATGTCTTTATGAGCAGCGAGGACACCGAGCAGGTCTCTAACCTGCAGGCAGATCTGCAGACCTACATGAATACGCAGAAGGCGAACTGGATCATGAACGGCACTACGGATGCAGAGTGGAACGACTATCTGAGCAAGCTGGAAGACTACGGCCTGTCCGACTATCTGGGCATTATGCAGAAATATCTGGATGCTTACTACGCATAAGAATTCTTTCCTTTGGAGGATTCCATGAACGATTTGACTTTACAAAAAGCCCGTGCCTACGAGGCCGAGCACGGCGCTGCCATTTCCCCGGCGGAACGCCCTGCTTACCACATGACCCCCTATGTGGGCTGGATGAACGACCCAAACGGCTTCTCCTACTATAAGGGGCAGTATCATCTGTTCTATCAGTATAATCCCTACGATGTGCGGTGGGCGCCCATGCACTGGGGTCACGCCGTCAGCACCGACCTGCTGCACTGGGAGTATCTGCCCTGTGCGCTTGCCCCGGATTCCCCGGCAGACAATGGCCCCGGCTGTTTCTCCGGCTCTGCCACCGAGATGGATGACGGCAGGCAGCTGCTGATGTACACCAGTGTGGTGGCAGAAAAGCAGCCCAATGGGGAGATGCGGGACATCCAGACCCAGAGCATTGCCATCGGTGACGGTCTCAACTACGAAAAGCCTGCCTGCAACCCGGTGCTGACCCAGAAAGACCTGCCGGAAGGCTTCAGCAGGTTCGACTTCCGGGACCCCAAGATCTGGCGTGAGGCCGATGGCACCTACTCCGCCGTCACCGTCTGCCGGGCCGAGGACGGCAGCGGCGCAGCGGTACTGTTCCAGAGCAAGGACGGCTTCGACTGGCACTTTGTCACGGTGCTGGAACGCTGCAACAATCAGTACGGCAAAATGTGGGAGTGCCCGGACTTCTTCCCGCTGGATGGCAAGCAGGTCTTGATGCTGGGACCCATGGAGATGCTGCCCAAGGGCGAGTTCCACAATGGTCACAACGTGATTGCCTTCATCGGCAGCTACGACGAAGCCACCCACACCTTCACCAAGGAAAATGTGCAGCTGATGGACGGCGGCATCGACTTCTACGCCACCCAGACCACCCTTGCCCCGGATGGCCGCCGGATCATGACGGCATGGCTGCAGACATGGTCGGACACCGAGGATAAGCCCCAGGGCTGCAAGTGGTTCGGGCAGACCATCTGCCCCCGGGAGCTGCATATCAAGGACGGACGCATTCTTCAGACCCCCGTGCGGGAGCTGGATGCCGTCCATGGCAAGCGCACCTTCCACGAAAATGTGACGGTGCAAAGCGAAACTTCTCTGGAAGGCATCAAGGGCCGTGTGGCGGACTTGACCGTCACGGTGCAGCCCGGCGAATACCGCTCCTTCACCCTGAAGCTGGCTGCAGATGCAGATCATCACACTAGCCTGACCTACGATCCCTACACTTCCGAGCTGACGCTGGATCGCAGCTATGCCGGTTCCCGTGCCGACATCGTTCACCGCCGCAGTTGCAAGGTGCGCAGCCAGAACGGTGCACTCAAGCTCCGCATCCTGTTGGATAAGAACAGCATCGAAGTTTTCGCCAACGACGGTGAGCAGACCATGACCGCATGGATCTACACCCCCCAGTCTGCCGATGGCATCACCTTTGCCGCCGATGGCAAAGCAACTGTTACGGCGGAACAGTTTGAACTGAATCTGTAACCTGATATTCCCATCATTTCTCCTTCATTGAATACAGCCCCGCTTTGGCTTCTCCTTCGCCAAAGTGGGGCTGTGTTTTTGTATGGGTTCTATGCTTTCTGCCCCCGTTCCGGGGGCTTTTTTGTGTCCGGGAGGCAGCGTTTTCTGAAAACGCAGCCAAACTGCAAAAAAAGTTACAATTTTCTCATCAAAAAAGGCGGTTTCCCATTGACAGCCTTGTTATAATAGGAGTGTAAGATTTTTGAGCCAGCACTCTGCGGCTCTGATTGCTGAACGGCCCTTGCGGGCTTTTGGAAAAAGAAAGAGGCATACAGCATTATGACGAATATCGATATTTTCTCCGGCTTCCTGGGTGCCGGCAAGACGACTCTGATCAAGAAGCTCATCAAGGAATCCTTTGCGGGCCAGAAGGTGGTCCTGATCGAGAACGAGTTTGGTGAGATCGGCATCGACGGCGGCTTCCTGAAGGAGTCCGGCATCCAGATCAACGAGCTGAACGCAGGCTGCATCTGCTGCTCTCTGGTGGGCGATTTCCGTGCCGCTCTGCAGCAGGTGGTGGAGCAGTACCACCCCGACCGCATCGTCATTGAGCCCTCCGGTGTGGGCAAGCTGAGCGATGTCACCCGCGCTGTGGAGGGTGTGGCTGAGCATCTGGATGTGAAGCTGAACAGCTTTGTCACCGTGGCCGATGTCAACAAGGTCAAGATGTATATGAAGAACTTCGGTGAGTTCTATGATGATCAGATCAGCCACGCAAGCTGCATCATCCTGAGCCGCACCCAGACCGCCAGCGAGGAGAAGATCGCCGCTGCGGTTGCCATGCTGCGCGAGAAGAATCCCACCGCTACCATCGTGACCACCGCATGGGATTCCCTGACCGGCGAACAGATCCTGAAGGCCATGTCCTCCAAGGACGATTTCAAGGCAGAGCTGATCGCCATGGCTGCCAAGGCCAATGAGAAGCACGCCGAGGAGGACGAGGAAGAAGAGCACGAGCATCATCACCATCATTACGATGAGAACGGTGTGTGCAGCTGCGGCCATCACCACCATGATCACGATGACGATGACGACGATGATGAGGACGAGCACGAGCATCACCACGACCACGAGGACCACTGCTGCCACCACCATCACGACCACGACCATGAGGATGACCATGATGAGCATGAGCATCATCACCACGATGAGGACGGCCACTGCTGCTGCGGCCATCACCACCACCATCACCACGATCACGATGCCGATGAGGTGTTCACCAGCTGGGGTGTCGAGACGGCCAAGAAGTTCAGCAAGGCAGACATCGAGCATGCACTGACCGAGCTGGACGGCGGCAAGTACGGCATGATCCTGCGCTCCAAGGGCATCGTGGACGGCGGTGCCGACGGCTGGCTGGAGTTCGATTACGTCCCCGGCGAGTGGGAAGTGCGTCAGCGCGGTGCCGACGTGGGCGGCAAGCTGGTCGTCATCGGCTCCAAGCTGGACGAAAAGGCCATTGCCGCACTGTTTGGCTGCTGAGCTGCAAGTTGTGTAAGGAGAAAAACCGATTATGGCAAACGAGATCCCGGTTTACCTGTTTGTGGGCTTCCTCGAAAGCGGCAAGACCAAGTTCATTCAGGAGACCTTTGAAGACCCCAATTTCGACTCCGGCGACAAGACCCTGCTGCTGGTCTGCGAAGAGGGTGAGGAAGAATATAACGAAAAGAAGTTCGCCTTCCCCGGCGTGACCCTGAAGGTCCTCGAGGATAAGGCGGAGCTGAACCCCCAGAATCTGGCCAAGCTCGAAAAAGAATCCGGCGCAGGCCGTGTGGTCATTGAGTACAACGGCATGTGGCTGCTGCAGGATCTGGCCAACAACCTGCCCGAGAACTGGATCGTCTACCAGTGCATTGCCACGGCCGACGGCACCACGGCTCTGACCTACGCCCGCGACAACTCCATGCGCTCTCTGCTGCTGGACAAGATCGCCCGCAGTGAGCTGATCGTGTTCAACCGCGCCGAGGCCGTGAACAACGATGCCGCCCGTCAGGAGCTGCACAAGCTGGTGCGTCAGGCCTCCCGCAAGTGCGATATCGCCTATGAGTTCGCCGACGGCAGCGTGGCATATGATGACATCCCCGACCCGCTGCCCTTCGATCTGAACGCCCCGATCGTTGAGATCGGCGAGGACGATTTCGGCATCTGGTATATGGACTGCCAGGACGAGCCCCAGAAGTACGTGGGCAAGACCGTCCGGTTCCTGGCGCAGGTCTGCCAGACCAACCGCGCGGGCAAAAACAGCTTTGTGCCCGGCCGTTTTGCAATGACCTGCTGCGTGCAGGATATCCAGTTCGTGGGCTTCCCCTGCAGCTATGATGGCTACAAGGCACTGGAGCAGCGCGCCTGGGTCACTGTGACCGCCAAGGTCAATTACAAGTTCCACAACATCTACCGCGGCAAGGGCCCGGTGCTGACCGCCATTTCGGTGGAGCCCGCCGAAAAGCCGCAGAACGATGTCGTAACATTCTCTTAATCCTAACTTATACAGGGAGGACTTCACCATGAAAACTCTGTTCCGTGTTTTGGGTGCCGCTGCCGCTGTGGCTGTTACCGGTGCCGCCATCGTCGTGCTGGACAAAGTTCTGAACGACAAGGACCCGCTCCACGTCGAAAACGTGGAGTTCCCCGAGGAAGCTGAAAAGGACCCCGCCGAGGCCGAAAAGACTGCCGAAGCCTACGCCGAGGGCGAGGCCAAGGAGACCGCTCCCGGTGACGCATGGCCCCCTGCCTTTGAAAAGGCTCCTGCCGAGCCCGAGACTGCTCCTGCAGCCCCGGTGGTGGAAGCTGCCCGGGCAGAGGAGACTGCCGAGGAAAAGCCTGCGGCAGAGGAAACGACCGTGAATCCTGTGGAGGCAGGCCCTGCCGTTGCCCCCAAGGATGAGAACGGCAAGTTCGATACCACCAAGATCGCGGAGGCCAGCGATTTCACCGGCATCGAAGAGGAATCCGGCTGCAAGAGCTGAGCAAAGCAATAAAAGGACGCTGTGCCCTGCGGCACAGCGTCCTTTTTCTGTCTGGGTCATTTCCGCAGGGCTTTGGCGGCTTCGGTGCCTGCCACGGCACCCTCGTACACGGCCTTGGCGACCTGCAGCAGCCCGCCGGTGCAGTCTCCGGCGGCATACAGGCCGGGCAGGGAGGTCTGCATGTGGTCATCCACCACGATCCGGCTGCCGTTCACCTCGGCCCCCAGCTTGCGGGCCAGGGCGGTGCTGCCCGCCACGCCCAGCGCCACGAACACGCCGGAGACTTCCAGTGTCCCGCCGTCTTTCAGCTGCACGCCGGTGACCCGATCTTCGCCGAGGATGGCTTCCACGGCTTCCGTCTGCACGGCCACCTCCGGCGGGAACTGTGCCGTCAGCGGGGCCCCGCCCGTGAGCAGGGTGACACTGTGGACCACGGGCAGCAGGGCCTGTACCTCGTGCAGGGCGTACTCTCCGCTGCCCAGCACGGCCACATCCCTGCCGCGGTAGAAAAAGGCATCGCAGGTGGCGCAGTAGCTCACGCCGTGGCCCTCCAGCCCGGCAAGGCCCGGAATGCGGGGCGCTGCCCGGGAAGCACCTGTGGCCAGAATGACAGCATCGGCGGGAAAATCCCCGGCCAGCGTCTCCACGGTCAGCTTGTCGGTGTAGGTCAGGCCCACGGCCTCGGTGGTGACGAACTCCACCCCCACGGCCTTGGCACCCTCGATGCCCCGGCGTTCCAGCTCGGCACCGGCGATGGGTTCGGCAAAGCCGTAGTAGTTCTGGATGAGCTCGGCCCGGTCCAGTGCGCCGGGGCCCTTGGTCAGAACGGTGGTCTGCACCCCGGCGCGCGCGGCATACAATGCCGCCGAGACACCTGCGGGGCCGGAACCGATGATCACAATGTTAGACATGGCAGTTTCTCCTTATGGTAGGTTTGCTTTTGTCCAACCTCTCCGTCATTGCTGCGCAATGCCACCTCTCCTAGTAGGAGAGGCCTTGGCAAAGAGGCAAGGCTTTACGCAATGCCAAGGGCTCCCCTACTAGGGGAGCTGTCGAGCGGATGCGAGACTGAGAGGTTGAGGACTGTTTGATCTTATGATAACTATTATACCTCAACTCCCCGCACTTTTCATCTCCGACGAACTGTGCTATACTGAAAACATCGCAAAAATCGACACCATGGAGGGGAAAAACCTATGTCCAAGCAGCGCCTGCTTTTTATCACCACCGGCGGCACCATTGCCAGCGTGCGCACCGCACAGGGGCTCAAGCCTGTTCTGACCAGCGAGGAGCTGCTGGCCCATCTGCCGGAATTGCAGCAGCTCTGCTGCCCGGAAACGCTCAACCTGTGCAGCATCGACAGCACCGACCTTGGCCCGGAGCACTGGCTGATGATGGCCAAGGCCGTGCAGGAAAACTATGCACTTTACGATGGCTTTATCATCTGTCACGGCACCGATACGCTGGCCTACTCGGCGGCGGCGCTGTCCTACCTTATTCAGAATGCGGACAAGCCCATCATCCTCACGGGTGCCCAGCAGCCCATTTCCAATGAGATCACCGATGCCAAGAAGAACCTGCGGGACAGCGTGATCTGTGCCCTTGACCCGGGCAGCCGGGGTGTGATGGTGGTGTTTGGCGGGCACGTCATTGCGGGCACCCGCGCCAAGAAGAACAAGACCATCAGCTACGATGCCTTTGCGTCGGTCAACTTCCCGGCGCTGGCGCTGGTGCAGGGCGACCGGCTGGTACGGTATGTGGCTTCGCCCTGGCCTACCGGCCCTGTGGAGTTTGGCCGGGCGCTGAACCCAAAAGTGTTCCTGCTCAAGCTGACCCCCGGCCTTGGACCGGAGCTCATCCCGGCCATCTTTCAACAATATGACTGCGTCATTGTGGAAAGCTTTGGCGTGGGCGGCATTCCCCAGCGGCTCATGGATGCCTTTGCCGAGGAGCTGGGCGATTACGACAAGACCCACAAGATCCTGATCCTGACCACGCAGGTCACTTATGAGGGCAGCGATGTGGGCATTTACGAGGTGGGCAAGCGGGTCAGGAACCGCTTCCGCTTCCTGGAGGCCCACGATATGACCATTGAGGCTGTTGTCACCAAGGTCATGTGGCTGCTGGCCCAGAACTGCGAGAACTTTGACCAGCTCCAGCAGCGGTTCTACCGGCAGATCAATTTTGATACATTCTATCATTGAAACAAACGGGAGATGCCCCACCGGCACCTCCCGTTTCTGTTATGTGAACACCAGCTGCACCAGCAGCACATAACACACCGTACCGCCGGTGATGGAGACCAGTGTCTGGTGCTTCCACCGGTGCAGGGCGATGGTCACAGCAATGGCAATGGCCTCGGGGATGCCGTGACTGCCCGCAAAGGGTGTGACTCTTTTCAGGCAGTAGAGGATCAGCATTCCGAAGATGGCGGCGGGCAGCACCCGGCCCAGATACTGTACCACCTCGGGCGGCTGCTGGTCCTTGGAGGAAAAGATCAAAAAGGGCAGAAAGCGGGTGAGCATGGTCGCCGCCGTGCACACCGCAATGGTCAGACCCATCTGGAACATGGTCATTGCGCTGCCTCCTTCTGCTTTTCCGTTTGGCCGGGGACGATGCCGTCGGCCCGCTCAATGGGCTTGCGCAAAACCAGCAGCAGCACCAGAATGCAGGCCATGGAGGGCAGCAGGAAGCTGCCGGAACCAAAAAGGACCAGGCAGACCAGCGGCACGGCCAGCCCGATGATGCCGCTGTAATGCTGCTTTTCCTTTTCCCACTGATTGAGGAAGATGACCACGAACATGGCGGTCATCACGAAATCCACGCCCTTGGTGCTGAAGGGGAGCACCGACCCCACCACGGCCCCCAGACCGGCGCTGGCGACCCAGTAAAACTGGTCCAGCAGAGTGATGAAGAACATGAACCAGCCCCGGTCGATCCCCTGCGGCGGCTCTGCAGAGCAGGTGATGGAAAAGGTCTCGTCGCTCATGGCAAAGATCATGTAAAAGCTGCGCAGGCCGTAGCCCTTGTACCGCTCCAGCATGGCCAGACCGTAGAACAGGTGCCGTGCCTGGATCATCAGCGCCATCAGAAAAGCCGACAGTGGGGAAAAGGTCCCCAGCAGCAGGCTTGCCAGCACAAATTCCAGCGAGCCGCCGTAGACCACGGTGCCCATGAGCATAGGCATCCAGACGGGCAGGCCAAGGCTCTGTACATAGATGCCATAGCCCATGCCCAACACGAGATATCCTGCAAACACCGGCACGGTCTGGGGTGCGGCGGCCCGGAAGGCCTGCCACACCACACCGGAGCCCGGTACAGCCTGTATGGTTTTGGATTCTTTCATATACACTAACCCCCTGGATTGGTAGTATAACAGATTTCCGGGATTTTGCAAGAAAAATCCCGGGGCCGGATGTTTCCGGTCAATTTGAAAACTTTTTGTCCGTCACTCGTGGACTTTTGGCGAATCAGGACAAAGTTTTGCCAAAAGACTTGCACTTTGATGCTTTACTGTGGTAAAATCGAAGCGTACTTTCATTTGGAAAGACAAGGGGGAAAAAGTATATGACCAACATCTGCATCATCGCCACCATCATCATCTATCTGGTGGCAATGCTGTTGGTTGGGTTTGCATACAGCAAGTCCAACAACGACAGCACCGATTTCTACCTTGGCGGCCGCAAAATGGGCCCGCTGGTCACGGCCATGAGCGCCGAAGCCAGCGATATGTCCAGCTGGCTGCTGATGGGAATGCCGGGCCTTGCCTACCTCACCGGCATCGCCTCGCCCGGCTGGACCGCCATCGGCCTGGCGCTGGGCACCTGGCTGAACTGGCTCATCGTGGCCCGGCGGCTGCGGCGGTATTCGGCCAATCTGGAAGCCATCACCGTGCCGCAGTTCCTGTCCCTGCGCTTCCACGACCAGCGCAATCTGCTCAACGCACTGGGCGCGGTGATCATCATCGTGTTCTTTGTGCCCTACACGGCTTCGGGCTTTGCCGCCTGCGGCAAGCTGTTCCACAGCCTCTTCGGCGTGGATTACATGGCGGCCATGGTGGTCTCGGCCTGCGTCATCGTGGGCTATACCATCACGGGCGGCTTCCGCGCCGTTACCACCACCGACCTCATCCAGTCCATCGTGATGAGTCTGGCCCTTGTGGCTGTGCTGGTGTACGGCATTGGCGCGGCAGGCGGCTGGGATGCCGTTGTAGCCAACGCCCAGAGCCTGCCCGGTTACCTGACCATGATGGCCAGCCACAACGCCGCCGAGGGCACGGCCACCTCGTACAGCCTGCTGGACATCATCTCCACCATGGCGTGGGGCCTGGGCTACTTCGGAATGCCCCACATCCTGCTCCGCTTCATGGCCATTGAAGATGAAAAGAAGCTGGTACTCAGCCGCCGCATTGCCAGCGTGTGGGTCGTCATTGCCATGACCGCCTCCATCATCATCGGCATGGTGGGCCTTGGCATGACCAAGGCAGGCGCGCTGGAGTACCTGAGCGGCTCCTCCAGCGAGACAGTCATCGTCCGCATTGCAAACCTCATTGCACAGCACGGCATTCTGGCAGCCGTGCTGGCGGGCCTGATCCTGGCGGGCATTCTTGCCGCCACCATGTCCACCGCCGACAGCCAGATGCTTGCTGCCGCGTCCAGCGTCTCCCAGAACATCCTGCAGGAGTTCGGCCACATGAAGCTGACCGAACGCCAGAGCCTGTTTGCTGCCCGCCTGACCATCATCTGCGTCAGTGTGGTGGGCGTGGTGCTGGCCCGTGACCCCAATTCCAGCGTGTTCGGCATCGTCAGCTTTGCATGGGCCGGTTTCGGCGGCGCGTATGGTGCCGCGATGCTCTGCGCCCTGTTCTGGAAGCGTTGCAACTGGCAGGGCGCGCTGGCCGGGATGCTCGCCGGCGGCCTGATGGTCTTTGTCTGGAAGTACCTCATCAGCCCGCTGGGCGGCGTGTTCAGCATCTATGAGCTGCTGCCCGCCTTCCTGACCTCGCTGCTGGTCTGCGTGGTGGTCAGTCTGGTCACCCCCGCCCCCTCGAAGGAGATCGAAGCCGAGTTTGAGGCGGCAAAATAAGAAACAATAGAAAGCAAGGGCCATTGCACAGATTCTCGTGCAATGGCCCTTGCTTTATGCTCGGCGCACAACGCCGTTCTCAACAAAGAAAAGATTCGGCTAAGAAAAAATATTTTGTATACAAAAAAGAAAAAGATTGCTTGTGCAGAATCACGAAAACGCTGCACGAATTAAAGAATACAACAAGAAATACTTTTAAATCGTAAATTCTTCAGGCGGAATCGTAAAAAAATTCTAACATTTTGGAAAGAGATGCCGTATCATGGATTTATAAATATGCATACGGCTTGCGGGCCGTGTGCCAAAATTGTCCGGAAATTTGAGGAAGGAGTATTTTCATGGGAAAATCAACAGTGGATGCGTCTGCAGGGTTTGGATTGCGTGATAAACTTGCGTACGCAGCGGGTGACTTTGGCTGCAATATGAGTTTTGCGCTCAAAGGCTACCTGACGATTTATTGGACGCAGTTTATGGGGATCGACAACTACCTGATGGCATCCCTTCTGCTGATCGTGCAGATCTGGGACGCAATCAACGATCCGATTATCGGAGCAATGGTAGATGCGGATACGCATAAATACCGCCGGAACAAGTTCCTTGCCTATATCTGGTTCGGTGCAATCGGCCTGACCGTGGCCGGTGCACTCTGCTATCTGCCGTTCCCGCAGGCTCCCGGTATGGTCAAGAATATTCTGTTTGTGGCAGGCTATATGATCTGGGATGCTTTCTACACCGTTGCAAATGTGCCGTATGGCTCGATGCTGTCTCTGATCTCGGATGACCCGATCCAGCGTGCACAGCTGTCGACTTTCCGCTCCATTGGTTCTATGGGCGGTGCGCTTCTGACCGGTATGCTGATTCCGGTGATCATTTATGATAACCAGAACAACCTGCGTGGTGAGCAGATGTTTGTCATTGCTCTGATCATGGGTGTGATCGGTCTGATCTGCTTCCGCTTTATGGTCACGAACACAAAGGTGCGTGTGGACACCACGATCACGCTGAAAGAGGATGCACCGAAGTTCAACATCATAAAGGCATTCAACAACTTTATCCATAATCGCCCGGCTGTGGGCGCAACGCTGGCACCTATCGCAACGTTTATTGGTATGTATGGCGCCTCTACTGCAGGTCAGATCCTGTTCCAGGCTTATTTCAAGAATGCAAAGATCTCCGGCCTTGTGGGTATGATCTCCTACTTTGGCGTTTTCATCTTCAGTCCTTTTGTGAGCCGTATCGTCAAGCGCTTTGGCAAGAAAGAAGCCGTGACCTTTGGTTCGGTCGTCTGTGCGCTGGCGTACGTCCTGATGCTGGTTCTGCCCATTACACCGGACAGCCGGGGCCTCGGCCTTTATGTCCTGTGTCAGGTCATTGCAATGCTGGGCGGCGGTATCGGAAGCTGCCTGAGCTGGTCTCTGATGGCAGATGCGATCGATTATAACGAGTGGAAATTTGGTGTGCGAGAAGAAGGCACTACCTATGCACTGCACTCCTTCTTCCGTAAGCTTGCACAGGGCATCGGACCTTCTCTGGGCCTTGTTCTGGCAACCAAACTGGGCTATGATGCATCTCTGAAGGCTGCACAGACGATCGAAGTGGCAACCCGGATGCGCTATCTGGTGCCGGTCATGTATCTGGGAAGCTATATCGTGATGATCATTGCGTACGGCGTGGTGTTCAATCTGGACAAAAAGACCCTGGCGCAGATGGAAAGCGATCTGAAAGAACGCCGGGCAAAGAACGAAAAGTAAATGATCTTAAAATCAGAGGAATAGAAGAACGGAGAAACTTCTGATAAGATGATAGAAAGCCCTCCTTTCGCTTGTGCGATGGGAGGGCTTTCCTTTTTTCAGTTGATCAGAATCGCCATCATCTCAGCGCAGGGGACCACGAAGCCGAACCCAAAGAAGAACAGTAGATCGAACACAAACTTCCAGAGCCGGACAGCAGGGGAGCAGAAGTTCATGGAGCGGGTGACGGAGGCACCTATCTCACCCCAGTGTCGGTAGTAGCCGGTCTGCTCAAAGTTGTTCCAGAGCTCCAGCGAGAGAAATTCTATCCCGACGAACAATGGGAAAAACACCCAGGAGGGAAGCCAGCCGTCTGCCTGCAGGTTCCCATTGCTCAGGGTACGCCAGTGGACGGCCATCCGGCCCGGGCAGGCGAGGATGCCCCAGATGGCCAGTGCGGCACTGAGCCAAAACAAAACTGCCCGTACCGAGCGCCAGTCAATGGATTGTTGACGGCGCAGCAGGGTAAAGAAATCTTCCAGCGGGACTTCCGGTGCAATATCTGCTTCCTGCGGGTCGCGGCAGTGCATCAGGTCGGCAAGGGTCAGCCCCAGCGCGTCGGCCAGTGGTTCCAGCGTGTTGATGTCCGGCAGACCGATTCCACGCTCCCATCGGCTGACAGCCTTATCTGTTACATGCAGCTGCTGGGCCAGCTCTGCTTGTGTTAATCCCTGTGACTTGCGCATCCGGGCGAGAAATGCCCCAAATGTTTTCGCATCCATTGTGCTCACATCCTTTGGAAAAAGGATAGCATACCACGCACCAAAAGGCAATCGACGCTTTGTTTACCTGCTCCAAAACACAAATCCCCCGCCGCCTGTTCGGTCAATGGACAGGCAGCGGGGGATATTTTATATGGAGTTCAGAAGAAAAATGCTGGGATCAGAGCTTACAGCTGGGGGCCGGCAGAGACCAGAGCCTTGCCGTGCTCGTTACCCTCGTACTTCTTGAAGTTCTTGATGAAGCGGCCAGCCAGATCCTTGGCCTTCTCCTCCCACTGGGAAGCGTCGGCGTAGGTATCGCGGGGATCCAGGATGCCGGTGTCAACACCGTTCAGGACGGTGGGAACCTCGAAGTCGAAGTAGGGGATCTTCTTGGTGGGCACGTTGTTGATATCGCCGTTCAGGATAGCATCGATGATACCACGGGTGTCCTTGATGGAGATGCGCTTGCCGGTGCCGTTCCAGCCGGTGTTGACCAGGTAAGCCTTAGCGCCGCTCATCTTCATCTTCTTGACCAGCTCCTCAGCGTACTTGGTGGGGTGCAGCTCCAGGAAAGCCTGGCCGAAGCAAGCGGAGAAGGTGGGGGTGGGCTCAGTGATGCCGCGCTCGGTGCCTGCCAGCTTGGCGGTGAAGCCGGACAGGAAGTAGTACTGGGTCTGCTCGGGGCTCAGGATAGAGACAGGAGGCAGAACGCCGAATGCGTCAGCAGACAGGAAGATGACATTCTTTGCAGCAGGTGCAGAAGAGATGGGGCGGACAATGTTCTGGATGTGGTTGATGGGGTAGGACACACGGGTGTTCTCGGTGACAGACTTGTCAGCGAAGTCGATGTGGCCCTCAGCATCCAAAGTGACGTTCTCCAGCAGAGCGTTGCGCTTGATGGCGTTGTAGATATCAGGCTCGGAGTCCTTATCCAGGTTGATGACCTTTGCGTAGCAGCCGCCCTCGAAGTTGAACACGCCGTTGTCGTCCCAGCCGTGCTCGTCATCGCCGATCAGCAGACGCTTGGGATCGGTGGACAGGGTGGTCTTGCCGGTGCCGGACAGACCGAAGAAGATGGCAGTGTTCTTGCCCTCCATATCGGTGTTGGCGGAGCAGTGCATGGAAGCAATGCCCTTCAGCGGCAGGAAGTAGTTCATCATGGAGAACATGCCCTTCTTCATCTCGCCGCCGTACCAGGTGTTGACGATGACCTGCTCCTTGCTGGTGATGTTGAACATAACAGCAGTCTCGGAGTTCAGGCCCAGCTCCTTGTAGTTCTCGACCTTGGCCTTGGAAGCGTTGTAAACAACGAAATCAGGCTCAAAGTTCTCCAGCTCCTCAGCGGTGGGCTTGATGAACATGTTGGTGACGAAGTGTGCCTGCCAGGCCACTTCCATGATGAAACGGACAGCCATGCGGGTGTCCTTGTTTGCGCCGCAGAAAGCATCCACAACGTACAGGCGCTTGTTGGACAGCTCCTTCTTTGCAATCTCCTTCACGGCAGCCCAGGCTTCCTCAGAAGCGGGGTGGTTGTCGTTCTTGTACTCGTCGCTGGTCCACCAAACGGTGTTCTTGGAGTTCTCGTCCATCACGATGAACTTGTCCTTGGGGGAACGGCCGGTGTAGATGCCGGTCATAACGTTCACAGCGCCCAGCTCGCTGACCTTGCCCACTTCGTAGCCTTCCAGGCCGGGCTTGGTCTCTTCCTCGAACAGCTGCTCGTAAGAGGGGTTATACACGACCTCGGTCGTGCCGGTAATGCCGTACTTGCTCAGATCTACCTTTGCCATGATACTTATACCTCTTCTTTCGTTCAGATCAATTCTGATCGCGCGACGCACAGGCCCTTAGCCAATGGGCAGCGCGGGCGATGAAGAAATACAGATGCGTATTCTCCTGTTTATCATTATACATAAAAACATTCCAAAATCAACCAGAGGGGACAAAAGGTTCTTATAAATGTAACAAATTTCATTCAGAATCTTAGCTGTTTGAAGTGATTTCATAAGAAGGAAGGGGAACCGCGGCGAACAAAATAAAGAAAAGAGACCCAAAACACAACTTTGATAATATTTTGTCGATTCTGGATGCAACTGGGTATCCCAGAATGGAAAAACCGGGGCGGGAGGCCCGCAGCACAAATTTCTGAAAAACTTGAAATTTCCTGTTGACAAAGTACGACTGCTATGCTAAAATAATCGAGTCGGGAGCGAAACCCCGATGCGAAAATGGACGTATGGCCCGTTGGTCAAGCGGTTAAGACAGAGGCCTCTCACGCCTTTAACATCGGTTCGATTCCGGTACGGGTCACCATTTTATAGTAGTAAAACGGCTGTATGCCGTTTTATATAGATGCCTCTTTAGCTCAGTCGGTTAGAGCACCTGACTGTTAATCAGGGTGTCGCCTGTTCGAGTCAGGCAAGAGGCGCCAGTAAAGCGATGGAAATGTTCCATCGCTTTTTTCTTTTTGTTGACAGCGAATGCGGCGGGGGATATACTTATAAATAACGATTAAACCTCTCAGTCCGCCTGGCGGCGGCCAAGGGCTCCCCTGGTAGGGGAGCCCTTGGCAGAAGCAGAACGTTTTTCGGAAAAGGCAAGGCGGAGCAAGGAGACTTTTGAGGAGAAGAATTACAATGAAACAGATCATTCTGACCGGCGACCGTCCCACGGGCCGCCTGCATGTTGGCCACTACGTTGGCTCTTTGAAGGAGCGCGTGCGCCTGCAGAACACCGGCAAGTTCGACGAGATCTATATTATGATCGCTGACGCGCAGGCCCTGACGGACAACGCCGATAACCCGGAGAAGGTCCGCCAGAACATCCTGCAGGTGGCACTGGACTATCTGGCCTGCGGTCTGGACCCCAACAAGGTCCACATCTTCATCCAGTCCATGGTGCCTCAGCTGACAGAGCTGAGCTTCTATTATATGAATCTGGTCACGGTGAGCCGCCTGCAGCGCAACCCCACCGTGAAGAGCGAGATCCAGATGCGGAACTTCGAGACCAGCATCCCGGTGGGCTTCTTCACCTACCCCATCAGCCAGGCAGCGGATATCACGGCATTCGGTGCCACCACTGTGCCGGCCGGTGAGGATCAGATGCCCATGCTGGAGCAGTGCCGCGAGATCGTGCACAAGTTCAACGCCGTCTACGGCGAGACCCTGACCATGCCTGAGATCATGCTGCCCCAGAATGCCGCCTGCCTGCGCCTGCCCGGCATCGACGGCAAGGCCAAGATGAGCAAGAGCCTGGGCAACTGCATCTACCTGTCGGATGAGCCCGAGGACATCAAGAAGAAGATCATGTCCATGTACACCGACCCCAACCACCTGCGGGTGCAGGACCCCGGCAAGGTGGAGGGCAACCCCGTGTTCATCTATTTGGACGCTTTCAGCCGCCCCGAGCACTTCGCCGAGTTCCTGCCGGAGTACCAGAACCTCGATGAGCTCAAGGCCCACTATCAGCGCGGCGGTCTGGGCGACGTGAAGATCAAGAAGTTCCTCAACGCCGTCATGCAGGCCGAGCTGGAGCCCATCCGCAACCGCCGCAAGGAGTGGGAGCAGCGCCTGCCCGAGGTCGTGGAGATCCTGAAGGAAGGCAGCGCCGTGGCTGAAAAGACCGCTGCCGCCACCCTGGCCAATGTCCGCAAAGCCATGCGCATTGACTACTTCGCGGATAATAACCTGCTGAAGTAACAAATAGTAGAAACAAAGCCGCCTGTGCCCATGCGATTATGCTGGGTGCAGGCGGTTTTTGCGTGGCTGCAACCGCTGGTTGACAAATTTCAAGCCGCAATTGGTGGTTGTCAACTGGAAAATCTGCTATGATAAGACCACAGGAACCTGTCCGAAGATCGATCCACACCCGCCGCACTGCGGCTGAAATGAGGAATACAGTATGATCTTAGCAGAAAAAATTGCCCTGCTCCGCCGCCAGAATGGATGGAGCCAGGAAGAGCTTGCCGATCAGTTGAACGTTTCGCGTCAGGCTGTCTCGAAGTGGGAGGGCGGAACGTCCATCCCCGACTTGGATAAAATACTGAAGCTGAGTGCTCTGTTTGAAGTGAGTACCGACTACTTATTAAAAGATGAGCTGGAACAGCCCGATGCCACGGCCCCGCTGCCGGAGGAAGAGCGGGTGACAGAACCCTGCCGCACCGTCTCACTTGACGAGGCAAACGCATATCTCAGCACGGTGCAGGCCGTGCATGGGAAGATTGCGGCGGGTGTGGGCTTGTGCATCCTCAGCCCCATCGCGCTGCTTGTTCTGGGCGCATGGAGCGATGGTACACCCAGCGAAGAGCGGATGGCATGGCTCGGTGTTATCTTCCTGCTGCTCTTCGTCGCGCTGGGGCTGCTGCTCATCCTGCCCGCCGCCATCCGGCTGGAAGCGTTTGAATATCTGGAAAAAGAGCAGATCGCCCTTGCCTATGGTGTGGAGGGCATCGTGGAGCGGCAGAAACAGGAGTATGCGCCCACCTACCGCCGCAGCATGACCCAGGGCGTGGTGCTCTGTGTGCTGGCCGTGGTGCCGATCCTGGGTACGGCCATGCTGGAAGTACCAGACTTCTGGGTCGCTGCCGCAGTCGGCCTGCTGCTGGCCATTGTGGCCGGTGCAGTACAGTTGCTCATCCGGGCCGGGATCACCCAGGGCAGCTTTGATAAGCTGCTGCAAACGGGGGAATATACCGTCCGCGAAAAGTGGACGAACCGCCGCGTCGGTTGGTTTGCCGGGGCCTACTGGTGCCTTGTAACGGCGGTGTACCTCGCTGTCAGCTTCTGGAACAACAACTGGGAAAAGAGCTGGATCATCTGGGCCGTGGCCGGGCTTGTCTTCGCCGCCCTCTACTCCGCCGTCCGTGCGTGGGCAGACCGAAAAAATCAGTAAACGAACAGCGCCGCTCTCCCGGTCATGGGAAAGCGGCGCTGTTTGTTTCGCATTATTTGTTGAATAAATCGCTGTGGCTACCGGTGCGGGCCAAAGTCAAAACGAGCACATTGTCTTCGATGCGGTAGATGAGCAGCCAGTCTGGCTGGATGTGGCATTCGCGATGGCCGATCCAATCGCCGGTCAAAGCGTGGTCTCTGTTTTTCTCTGGGAGCGGTTCCCCATGTGATAAGGTGCGGATGATATTATCCAGAAGATCAATGTCGAGATGCCGTTTTTGAGCAAGTTTGTAGTCCTTCTTGAATTGGTTCGTCCAGACGATATCGCGGTTCATCGCTTCAACTCCCGAAGAGCCTCTTCTACATCAGAATAGTGCTTTACATTCGGGTCTTTTGCAATGCGTTCCGCTTCCAACATGGCGGCCATGGTTTCCTTGTTGGGCTGATCCATCTTGATCTCAAAGGGAATGCCGCCGTCACGCAGAGACTGACGGACAAAGACGTTGAATGCGGTGGAAAGATTCATGCCCAGCTCTGCAAACAGGGCTTCTGCCTGTGCTTTCAGGTCGGAATCCATCCGGATGCTGATATTCGTGGTTGCCATAAAAATCAACTCCTTTCAATTGAATTATAATGCATTGCACGAAAAAATCAATGCATTGCACGAAAAATTAACACAAAAATTCGGAAAGGCAAAAATCAACTGTTCGATTCTTGCAAAAACAGGAGAATATGATATACTTAGGCCAGAATCATAAAAGGAGGGCTGCGAAATGAAACAAAAAGGCATCTGGCTGAGAAAAGGTCTGGCACTGTACCACCTGGCCCCGTCCGAACTGGCACTGGCGCTGCTGGTGCGGGAAAAGCCACTGACAGCGCAGCAGCTCTCTGCGGCGTTGACAGAAAAGGGAACCCGGCTGGATCGTAAACAGTTGGGAAAAATTCTGGCAAAGCTGGAACGTGCAGGCGCAGTTGAAACGGCGGCAGGAAAATACATCTGCCAGAATGAAACGATTCTCCACTATCCGACGACGTACAGTGAAAGTCAGCTGCTGGATATTATCGGCATGACCCAGAACACCGTAAATGGTCAGGCGGTATTCAGTGGAGTGCCGCCTATGAGCATCAGCTCCCGTGGCAGCAGCGGGGTTTGAAACAGGATATTATAAAACAAGCGCCGTGCTCCCGGTTTGGGAACGCGGCGCTTACTGTTTATTTCAGGCGAAATCAGTTGTTATATGCGCGGGTCTTGATCTCCTCGGTGACCTTTGCGATGAATTCATCCACTTCCATCGTGGTGGTCTCGCCCTTGCGGTCACGGACAGAGAGGTTGCCGGCCTCGGCTTCCTTTGCACCCAGAACCAGCATGTAGGGCACACGGTCCACCTGCTGTGCGGCACGGATCTTGTAGCCGATCTTCTGGTTGTCGTCGTCCAGAGCCACGCGGACACCGGCCTCCACCAGCTTCTCGGTGATGCTCTCCGCATACTCGAGGGTCTTTTCGGAAACGGGCAGGACCTTGACCTGAACAGGTGCCAGCCAGGTGGGGAACTTGCCCTTGGTCTCCTCGATCAGGTAGGCCATGAAGCGGTCCAGGGAGCCCAGGATCGCACGGTGCAGGACAACGGGGGTCTTTTCGGAGCCGTCCTTGTCCACATAGGTCAGGTGGAACTTTGCGGGCAGGCAGAAGTCCAGCTGGCAGGTGGACAGGGTGTACTCAGCACCCACGGCGGGCTTGACGTTCACGTCCAGCTTGGGGCCGTAGAAGGCGGCCTCGCCGATCTCCTCGGTGAAGTGGATGCCCAGCTCGGTCAGCACCTCGCGCAGAGCATTTTCGGCGTGGTTCCACATGGCATCGTCGTCGTGGTACTTCTTCTTGTCGGCGGGGTCACGCAGGGACAGAACGCAGCGGTAATCGGTGATCTTGAAGTCCTTGTAGGTCTCGAAGATCAGGTTGCAGACATCGGCGACCTCGCTCTTGATCTGCTCCGGAGTGCAGAACAGGTGGGCATCGTTCTGGCAGAAGTGGCGGCCGCGCTCAATGCCCTTCAGGGTGCCGGAGGACTCGTAGCGGAAATCGTGTGCGATCTCACCGATGCGCATGGGCAGGTCACGGTAAGAGTGGGGACGATTTGCGTAGATCATCATGTGGTGGGGGCAGTTCATCGGGCGCAGGACGTAGCTCTCGCCCTCCATCTCCATGGCGGGGAACATGTTCTCGCGGTAGTGATCCCAGTGGCCGGAGGTCTTGTACAGGTTCACGGTACCGATGCAGGGGGTCATCACGTGCAGGTAGCCGCGTGCACGCTCCTTCTCCTTGATATAGTTCTCCAGCTCCTGCCAGACGGTGTAGCCTGCGGGCAGGAACATGGGCAGGCCGCGGCCCACCAGGTCGTCGGTCATAAACAGGCCCATCTCCTTGCCGATCTTGCGGTGATCGCGCTCACGGGCCTCCTGCTGCTCCTTCTCCCAGGCTTCCAGCTCTTCCTGGTTGTGGAATGCCACACCGTTGATACGGGTCAGCATCTTGTTTTCCTTGTCGTTCTTCCAGTATGCGCCGGACTGCTGGGTGATCTTGAAGGCCTTCAGCGCCTTGGTGTAGGTCAGGTGGGGTCCGATGCACATGTCAACGTACTCGCCCTGCTGGAAGAAGCTGAACTCAGTCTCGTCGGCTAGATCAGCCATGTGCTCGATCTTGTAGTGCTCCTGGCGCTCCTCCATCAGCTTCACAGCCTCGTCACGGGGCAGGATGAAGGGCTTGATGGCCAGATTTTCCTTGCAGATCTTGCGCATCTCTTTTTCGATGTTGGCCAGATCGTCATCGGTGAGCTTGGTGTCGCCCAGATCGACATCGTAGTAGAAGCCGTTCTCGGTGGCGGGGCCAAAGGCAAAGTCAGCCTCGGGGTACAGGCGCTTGATAGCCTGCGCCATGATGTGAGCAGCGGTGTGGCGGATAACATGCAGTTCCTGGTCCTGCGGGCACTCGTCCACATGGCCGTCTTTGTAGATGATCTTCATAGTGGTTCTCCTTTTGATGAAAGTTAAAACAAAAAAGCGCTCCATCCCGCTCAAATTTACGGGATGAAGCGCCTGAAGATTTCACGCGTTCCACGGTTCCACCCGAATTGCGTGCCCTTGAGAACACGCCACTCGCTGTGCTGTAACGGGCGCACCCGGCAGAGGTTCTCCTCTGCGCTCTGCGGTGGTAGAAGCCCGATGCACGGCAGGCTGCTTGCAGCACCCGGTATCCGGGGCAGCCCTCTCTGCGTCATGGGGAACGAGCTTCGGTATGTCCGCATCATCGCTTTGGTCAGGATGAAACTACGCTGATTGTAGCACGATGGCGGCAAAAAATCAAGCTCTCCGCGGCGAAAATCTGCGAAAAATCATTCTTCTTTTTTCTTCAGCTTGCCCCGCCACTTGTGGGAGGCATACTCCGGCCGCAGCTTGTTGGTGACAAAGGTCTGGCTGCTGTAGAGGCCGTGGTGGCCCGAGAGCATGTAGCACACGCCGCAGCCCAGCGCAATAAGCTCCAGCCCCTGCCCGCCAAACAGCTCGAATCCCAGCAGGATGGAGGGGATCAGGGCGTTTGTGGCTCCGCAGAACACGCAGACCAGACCGATGGCACCGGCAAACCCGGCGGGCAGGCCCAGCAGGGGGCCAGCCACACAGCCAAAGGTCGCCCCGATGTAGAAACTTGGGACCACCTCGCCGCCTTTGAAGCCTACTGCCAGGGTCAGGGCGGTCAGGAAGATCTTGCACAGAAAATCCCAGGGCAGCGCGGCTCCCTGCTCCACGGCATCGGCAATGACGGCCATTCCGGCCCCGTTGTACCGCCCGACACCGAACAGATACGAGAACGCTACCACGGCTGCACCGCCCGCAAAAGCCCGGAGCCAGGGATTCGGGATCCGTTTGGGGATCCCGTGTTCCAGGGTGTGAAGCGTCCAGCAGAACAGCCGGGTCACGGCGGCACAGGCAATGCCCAGCAGGGCGGTCTGAAGCGCGGTTTCCAGCGTCAGGTGCGGGATGGAATTGAGCACAAAATTGGTCGGGGCGATCCCGAAGAACAGGGATACGCCGTAAGCAATGAGGGCCGAAGTGAACGCGGGCATAAAGGCCGAAGTGAACGTCAGCCCCACGTCCTCCACCATCATGGCAAACAGGGCGGCGGTCAGCGGGGTGCCGAACAGAGCGGAAAAGAACGCGGCCATCCCGCTGATGGTGGCGGTGCGGCGGACGTAGTCGCTCAGATGGAGCAGTTTTCCCACGTTCCAGCCGATGCTGCCGCCCATCTGCAGGGCTGCACCCTCGCGGCCGGCAGAACCGCCGCACAGGTGGGTGAGCACCGTGCCCAGAAAGATGGCGGGCACCAGCAGCAGGCTGACCGGCTCGCCGCTCTGCACGGCGCGGATGACGTTGTTGGTGCCCACGCCTTCGCACTTTGTGACCTTGTAGAGTGCCACGATGGCAAGGCCCGCCAGCGGCAGGCAGAGCAGCAGCCAGCTCTGCGCGGCCCGCAGCTCGGTGACGTACTCCACGCTCAGGTGGAACGCTGTGCCGACTGCGCCGCAGACCAGACCCGTGGGCACGGCCAGCAGCAGCCATTGCAGGGCCACCCACAGGGCGGCTTTGGCCTCGCGGTTAAAATCATTCAAGTTGCTCATAGAAACTCCTGATACAAAAAAACTGAAAATTTTACACTCCAAAATAACACGCCCGCACGGGGATGTCAACCCGGAACCATTGCAGGGGGGCTCACATTGTGGTGACAACGACAAACCCCTGCTTCCTTGTGCGGAGGAAGCAGGGGTTCTGCCGAATGGATTTCAGAAAAAGGAAAAGGAGAACAAGGAGAACAAATATCGTCACGCTTTCAAAGCGGGACAGCGGTTGAAATTGTGCGGAGCGTTACTCCACATCCTGCAGAGCGGCGAAGTCCTCTTCGCCGGTGCGGATCTTGACTACGCGGGTCACGTTGTAGACAAAGATCTTGCCATCGCCGATGTGGCCGGTGTACAGGGCCTTCTTGGCGGCATCCACCACAGCGTCCACGCTGATCTTGGAAACGATGACCTCGACCTTGATCTTGGGCAGCAGGGTGCTGTCCACAGGCACGCCGCGGTATTTCTCGGTGGTGCCCTTCTGGATGCCGCAGCCCATCACCTGGGTCACGGTCATGCCGGTCACACCCAGATCGTTCAGCGCGGTCTTGAGCGAATCAAACTTGGAGAGCTTTGCAATGATGGATACCTTGTGCATACCGGTGTCGTAGATGCCATCGTGGATGACGGCAGGCTCCTTGACCACAGGCACGGCAGCGTTCATCTGCACGGCGCTTGCCTTGGAGGCATCATCCTCGCCCAGATCGGTGTTCTCGTTGGGCACCATGGCAGCGGCGTTGGCATCGGAGATGGAGAAACCGGCGTAAGCGGAAGTCAGGCCGTGCTCGTGGATATCCAGGCCGTCGATCTCCACCTCAGCGGGGACGCGCAGGCCGATGGTCTTGTCGATGATCTTGAAGATGATGAACATCACGACCACAACGTACACATCAACAGTGATAAGGCCCAGCAGCTGGGTGCCCAGCTGTGCAAAGCCGCCGCCGTAGAACAGGCCCTTGCCCACGCCGTCGCCGCCATTGGAGAACAGGCCCACAGCAATGGTGCCCCACACGCCGTTTGCAAAGTGAACGGAGACAGCACCCACGGGGTCATCGATCTTTGCGATCTTATCAAAGAATTCAACGCTCAGGACCACGAGGATACCGGCCACGAAGCCGATGAGGAAGGCACCGAAGGGAGAGACCGTGTCACAGCCTGCGGTGATGGCGACCAGACCGGCCAGAGAGCCGTTCAGGGTCATGGAGACATCGGGCTTGCCGTAGCGCAGCCAGGTGAAGATCATGGTCACGCAGGTGGCAACGGCAGCGGCCAGGTTGGTGTTGAAGCAGACAAGGCCCGTCAGGGTCATGGCCTCATCGGTGGCAAGGCTCAGGGAAGAGCCGCCGTTGAAGCCGAACCAGCAGAACCACAGGATGAACACGCCCAGCGCACCGGCGGTCAGGTTGTGGCCGGGAATGGCGTGGGGGTTGCCGTCCTTATCGTATTTGCCGATGCGGGGGCCGAGCATTGCGGCACCCAGCAGGGCGATCACGCCGCCCACATTGTGAACGGCTGCGGAACCGGCAAAATCATGGAAGCCCATGCTCTGCAGCCAGCCGCCGCCCCACATCCAGTGGCCGCAGATGGGGTAGACCACCAGCGAAATGGCAGCGGAATAAACGCAGTAAGCCTTGAAGTTGGTGCGCTCGGCCATGGAGCCGGACACAATGGTGGCTGCCGTGGCACAGAACACGGTCTGGAACACGATGTACACCCACAGCGGGATATCAAGCCCCAGGTGGCTGTAATCGCCCTGAATGAACGGATCGAACCCGCCGATCAGCGCGCTTGTGCCGCCGAACATCAGGCCGAAGCCGATGACCCAGTAGCACGGTGTGCCGATGCAGAAGTCCATCATGTTTTTCATCAGGATGTTGCCGGTGTTTTTGGCGCGGGTAAAGCCCGCCTCACACAGCGCAAAACCGGCCTGCATAAAGTAGACCAGGAATGCCGCAACCAGCACCCAACAGGTGTTTATGGAACTGAACATTATAATACCTCCCCGGTTTGTAATGCGCTCCCCGCACCGAATGTGCGCGGGAGCCTTGTTCAGGAGGCCCTCTATTCCTCCCGAGCAATATCCAGCGAAAACACAAAAGGCGCTGGCGGAATCACTTCCGTCAGCGCCTTTGCTTTCGATGGCACGAGTATAGCCCCTTTGTGCAAAACTGTCAAGAGCCGGGGCACGATTTTTACGTTTTACACAACACAGAACCGAGAAAAAAGAGGGAAACTTTATAAGTCATTCTTTTTTCTCGGCCTCGCCGGCGGGCGTTTCTTCCTTTTTGCGGCCGGAGCGGTGCCCGCCCTCCATCTCCCAGTGGAGCATCAGGCTCATCATGGCCCGCAGGGCAAAGGTGGCCGCCAGCGGCACCACCGATTCCAGATTCTGCAACAGGAAGGTCTTGGCGATCTCCGCCGACATCAGGAACTCCAGCGCCGTGGTCAGGCCGCTGGACATCTCGTGGAGGAAATCGTGCTGGCCATGGAAAAAGGTGACCCGCACATAGTGGTAGGTGGCCTTGACAAGGCTGGTGACGATGATGAACAGGCCGATGATCTCAGCCAACCCGGAGATCAGCGGCACTGCCGTCTCCAGAAACCCCTCCATGCCGTGGGTGACGATCTGATTGAAATGGTATAACCATGCCATATTAGACTTCCTCCTGCTTTTTCGGATACCTCTAAGATACATGAGCGGCGGTGCGCTGTCAAGCGGCCATCAGCCCAGCTTTTTCTTCTGCTGGTGGGCCAGGATGGGCATGAGCAGGGGCGTGGGAACGAGCTTCTGGGCCGTGGTGGCAAGGCGCATCAGGGTGCTGGGCACGATGATGGTCTTGCGGCGGAGCATCCCGCGCATGGCTTCCTCCACGCAGAGCTCCGGGGTGATGCCCTTGAGGGCGAACACCACGTCGGCGCGGTCGTTGAACTCGGTGTCCACGGGGCCGGGGCAGAGGGCACAGACATAGACCGGGCTGTGCTGCTCCCGCAGCTCCTCAGCCACGCCGCGGGTCAGGCTGACAACGTATGCTTTGGAGGCGTAGTAGCCCGCCATATAGGGCCCGCCCGGCAGCAGGCCCGCCGAGGATGCCACGTTCAGGATGGTGCCGAAGCCCTGGGCTTCCATCTTGCGCAGGGTGAACTTGAACAGCCGGTGCATGGCCAGCACGTTCACCCGCAGCATGGAAAGCTCCTTGCCCGCGTCCGTCTCGGAAAAGGCACCGCAGGCACCAAAGCCCGCGTTGTTGAGGAACAGGTCGATGCGCTCGTCTGCCAGTGCTTCGCACAGGGCGGTGACCTGCGCATCCTGCGCAAGGTCGGCGGGTACGATGCGGCAGAGGGTGCCGTGTTTCGCCCGGAGCTCAGCGGCAAGGGTCTCCAGCCGGTCGCGGCGGCGGGCGGTCAGAATGAGCCGGAAGCCCAGCCGGGCATAGCGGCGGGCAAACTCCCGCCCGATGCCGGAGGACGCGCCGGTGATCCAGACAGTTTTGGTTGACATAAGCATTCTCCTTTTCTGCGGAAACTCCATTGCCTCTATTCTATCACGGCAGCGGGTGAGAATCCATGCAAAAATTCAAGGAAAAGCTGTCCCTTGTTGCCCGGGAAAATTTGGAGTATAATAGACTCAAAGAACAGCGCACTGACGCAGGAGGAAAGAAAAATGAACAAACCGGTATTGGTGGTCATGGCTGCCGGCATGGGCAGCCGTTACGGCGGCATGAAGCAGATCGACCCGGTGGGCCCCAAGGGTCAGCCCATTGTGGAGTACTCCCTGTACGATGCCCACCGCGCAGGCTTTGAGACTGTGATCTTTGTCATCAAGCACGAGATCGAGGAGGCTTTCAAAGCCGCCATCGGTGACCGCGTCTCTCAGGGCATGAACGTGAAATACGCTTTCCAGCAGCTGGATGAGCTGCCCGCAGGCTTCACCATCCCCGAGGGCCGTGTCAAGCCCTGGGGCACCTGCCACGCCGTGCTGGCCGCAAAAGACCTCATTGATGGTCCCTTCGCTGTCATCAACGCGGACGATTACTACGGCCCCGAGGCCTTCAAGGTCATCTATGCGTATCTGTCCACCCATCAGGACGGTGCAGTTTACGATTACTGCATGGTGAGCTACCTGCTCAAAAATACCGTCTCCGAGAACGGCACCGTCTCCCGCGGTGTCTGCGTGGTAAACCCGGACGGCACCCTGCACAGCGTGACCGAGCGCACCGGCATCGAGACCTATGAGGGCGGCATCCGCTGCACCTCCCTCACCGGTGAGGGCACGGATGACCTGCCGGTGGAAGCACCTGTCAGCATGAACCTGTGGGGCTTCGGCAAGAGCTTCCTGGGCGAGGCCGACCGCCGCTTTGCAGGCTGGCTGCGTGAGAATCTGCCCAAGAACCCCCTCAAATGCGAGTATTTCCTGCCCACTGTGGCCAGCGAGCTCATCGATGAGGGCAAGGCAGCAGTCACCGTGCTCAAGAGCACCGATAAGTGGTACGGCGTGACCTACCGCGAGGATAAGCCCACCGTGGTGGCCGCCATCGCCCAGAAAACCCAGGAGGGCCTGTACCCCGAGGATCTGTGGGCGTGATAAGCTGAAACAGGCGCAGATGCGAAACAAAATCTGTGGCGGCCCTCTTGACTTTTTGCGCAGGAGTGCATATACTAAAGTTGTAGATGAGACTACGGAACCATTCCATGGCTCCACCAAAGCAACAAGAAGCCCCCGCGGTAGTGCGAATACCGAGGGGGCTTCCTGATTGCTAAGGGTTAGTGCTTACCGGCCTTGAACTGTTCCTCAAGCCACTTGCAGATGTAGTAGCTGACCACACCCGCTGCGACTCATTAACTCATTACAACGCAGAAGCGCCCCATCCGGTGAAGGATGAGGCGCTTCTACGTATATTTGGGAATATTCGGGGATGGCGTTAGTTGTTCTTGAGCTCCTGTGCCTTCTGCCATGCATTCAGCACATCGAGCTTGCTTACGGGATTGGCCGGGAAGAACTTCATCTCTTCCGGAGCCGTGCCCTCATCGTTCAGGTCAGGGATAAGCTCGTTTTCCATGGCCCAGCGGGCGGCGTGCTGCAGGTCCATATCCCGCTCTTCCTGCCCGACATCGGGGTAGAGCAGTTCAGATTCGGGCATGGGCTTGCCTGCATCCTCCCACAGCATCATGGCAAGAGCGCTGCGGTTGCTGGGGAAGTAGGGCAGAGCCATCAGCTTGCCTGCAAATTCAGTGCCCAGAGAATAGGCCTGATAGCCCAGCACTGCACCGCCCACAGCGGCAGTACCAATGATTGCGGCAGTGCCCAGCACATTGGGCTCGTCATCTTCAATGGATGCATCCTGTGTCATGGCTTTCAGGGTCACGGCCTTTGCAGGCATCTCAAAGGCAAAGCTTTCCTTATCCTGATAAGCGTTCGGATCATCCAGGCCGGTGATATCCCAGTGGCCAAATTTCAGACCGCTATCTGCAAAAGCATCCTTATCAAATGCAACACTCACCGTTGCACCCTCGGGGACATGAAAGGAACCGTCCTCGTTGGCATTCTTTTTAACGATCTCGGTGATATCCTCGGGGTCAGCACCATTCTTGCCGGGCACTGTTACGCTGGTGATAACGCCGTCCTTCAAGGTCAGCTGGTGGCAGCTCAGAGCATTGGGGTCGAACTCCCAACCGGCATGGAGGGTGATGTCCTCCATAATTGCGGTATCTTTCACATTAAAGAGCTTGCCATCTTCGGTGTACCAGCCGGTGAACTTGTAACCCGGACGGGTGGGATCATGGATGGCAGTCAGATCGTTTGCCTTGGTCTCAGTGATTTTTTCGGTCTTATAAACCGGCACCTCAGCGGAGTCGGTCAGGTCGCCGCCCTTGGCATCAAAGGTCACCTTGCAGAGGTAAAGAAAATTGCGCTTTTTCAGTTTATCATTGTCATCAATGTTAGAATTGTCATCATTGTCTGCAAGCAGAGCATCTGCGGCGGCCTTGTAGTTTTTGTAGTAGATGGCACCATTGGGGTTCCCAGCCGGACAACCTTTCAGACTGTCTTGGAAAGAAGTCAATCCAGCAGGGAGCGTAATGTATTCCAGATGGGTGCAATAGTCAAAGGTACCAGGTCTAATGGTTGTTACATTTTCCGGGATGGTGACGTTCGTCAGATTAATGGAAGTGCAAGAATTAAAGGCATGATAGCCGATCGTCTTAATATTCTCACCTAACGAAATCGTTTCAAGAGAAGTGCACCCTAAAAAGGCCCGGTGTCCTATCGATGTGGCAGCGTCCTTGATGGTAAGAGATTGCAAGTCATGGCATTGTCCAAAGGCATCATTGCCGATGGAAGTGACGCTTTGTGGAATGGTGACACTCTTCAGCTCAATGCAATAATAAAAGGCATCATCGCCGATCGTCTCAATATTCGTCTTAATATTCTCACCGAACGAAAGCGTTTTAAGATGAATGCATTGGTAAAAGGCTTCCTTGCCGATGGAAGTGACGCTTTGTGGAATGGTGACGCTCGTCAGACCACGGCAATCATAAAAGGCATCATCGCCGATCGTCGTAATTTTTTTACCTAATGAAAGCGTTGTTGTAAGAGGGCATTCCGTAAAGGCCCGGCTTCCTATTGATGTGGCAGCGTCCTTGATGGTAACAGAGTCCAAGTTGTGGCAACCTGCAAAGGCAGAATCGCCGATGGAAGTGACGCTTTGTGGAATGGTGACCTTCTTCAGAGCAGAGCAACCTCTAAAGGCATCATCGCCGATAGCAGTTACAGGGAATCTGCCAAAATCTGTGGGTATGGTGATGTCGTAGGAGCCATCAACAAGGGCACGAAATTTTGTGATGGTTGCAGTACCGTCTTCTGTATTTATCGTATAGTCATACTCGTAATCGCCATAGCTGGCTGTACCAGTTGGCGCTGCCGTGTCTGCTGCAAATGCTGTGACTGCCGACAGGGGCAGCATGGTGATCATCATGCAGACCGCAACCAATAAGCTGATCAAACGCTTTGGTCTCATAATTTTTTACTCCTTTTCAATGATTTCCCAAAAAACTCTCTCTATTTCAGCCAAAACAAAAGAGCGCCGCACCGGCCAAACGGCTGGTACGACGCTCTGAACCCTTGTAGGCCCGCTGTGCGCTCGCTCTCCTGAAGGGAAGCCGACGCATCTTCACAAGGAGGTGCAAGGTTTCGTATTACCTTACCCGGAGAGAATAACGTGCAGCTGGCTGCCATGTTACAGGCCCTGTAGCTTTGCGTCGCAGCCTTTCGACTGGTTTGCCGATTCTTCAGTTTTAGCGGAAATGGCATTTTGCACAGAACAAGATACGCTTTTCTTTTTTTTGTCAATATGACGAAAGAAAGTTTGGAGAAGTATACAAAAGAAGTGTACAATGTGAAAAACAGAATGAAAACAAAATCGTGCGGCGGCGCAAGATCTGCCTGATTTTATGGAGAATGCAGCGCAGGAAAAATGCCCCTGACCGAAAGAAGCCGGTCAGGGGCATTTGGGGTTGCTGCAAAGGGCAGGGTCAGTGCCTGCGCTCGTACTTCAGGCGCTCCCGCAGCTCATCCAGAGAGCGGTGCTTTTCGCCGTGGCGCAGCTTGGGGTAAGCGCGGAGCATACGGCCCTTGCCAAAGTACTTGGAGCTCCGGGTGCGGGCGCGCATCTCTTCGCTGCGGGCCTGCAGCTCTTCGGCCAGCTGTTCCAGACGGAGCAGCTCTGCCGTGCGCTCTGCGGTGCCCTTGGCAGCCAGCTTGACGGCAGTGGCGGCCTCAGAGGCATTGAGCCGGGCCTCCTGGGAGGACTTGCGGGCAGCCTCCATGGCCTCGTCGGCCTTGGCGCGCAGGGCGGCAGCGGCATCCCGGGGGCTCAGTTTGGCGGCATTGTTCCGGGCCTCGGCAGCCGCCAGCTTGAGCTGCAGGCGGCTCTCGTCCATCTTCTGGTCCACATCCATGGCGGTGGTGCCCAGCAGCTCGGTCATGGCATCGGACACGGCGTGCATACTGTCGGCCACCTTTTCCAGGGCATCCAGCTCACGGGCCAGGTCAGAGGCCGCAAAGGCGGTCACCACCACGTCGGCGGCGTAGCAGGCGTACAGGATGCACATGAGGACAAAGCCCACCATCTGGGGAACCATCTCCACAAAGCCCGCGATCACGGGGTGAACGGCCTTCATCACCACAACGGTGCCCACGCCCCACAAAAGGGAGAACTCCAGGCAGATATATCCGCCGATGTTGAAGGGGAAGTCGCTGTAATCCCACCACCGGGTGTGGTAGAGCTTGTAGAGCGCCCAGCCGCCCACCAGCTCCAATACGCTGGGCAGGATCACGCCGCCGAGATAGAGCAGCAGCAGGTTGTCTGCCAGCGGCGAAAGGGTGAACAGCACGATGATCATGCCAAAGCCGTAGATGGGGCAGACCGGGCCGTTCAGAAAGCCGCGGTTCACCAGCTGGCCGGTGGAAACGGCGGCATAGATGACCTCCAAACACCAGCCCAGGCAGGAGTAGATCAGGAAAAACGCCAGGATCTGATACAGCGAAAAGCCGCAGACCATGGTGTTGACAAAAAAGGACATCTTACTCCTCCTTTGCGGCGGCAGCGGCTTCCTCCGCAGCCTTCCTCTTTTTCAGGACCTTGGGCTCGATCCAGGTCACGGCGGCATCGCCGGGCAGCTTTCTGGCGATCAGGGCCTTGATCTTGATGCCCATCTCGGTGAACATCCCCTCGTGCTCGGTGCGGATGTTCCACTCCGGCTCGTTTTCGTGCAGGTCAAAGGTCTTCCAGGTGATCTCGTAGCCGGAAGCGGGGAAATACTCCAGGCTGTCGCGGAACAGGTCGTCGTCATCGGTCTTGAAGTAGATCTCGCCGCCGTCCTTCAGGAATTCGCGGTACTGGATGAGCTGGCGGGGATAGGTGAGCCGGTGCTTGTTGGAGGAAGCGTTCTTGCTCCACGGGTTGCAGAAGTTGATATAGATGCGGCTGACGGTATCCTCAGCGGTGAGCACGCCCTTGATGCGCTCGATGTCGGTGCTCATGATCTTCACGTTGTCGATGGGGCGGCCTGCCTCGGTGTAAGCGGCCTCGATCTTGCGCTTGGCAAGGATCAGCACCTTGTCGGTGATGTCGATGCCCAGATAGTTGTTTTCCGGGTGGGCGCAGGCCAGCTGGGAGATAAAGCCGCCCTTGCCGCAGCCCAGCTCCAGCACAAAGGGCTGCTCCGGGCGGGCATACTGTGCGTGCCACTTGCCGCCCCAGATCAGGGGCTCGTGGACGTGGAAATCGGCGGCCATCAGCTCATCGTGGGCGTAGGGTTTGAAACGCATTCTCATAGTTTGTCATTCTCCTTGATGTTGTGTGACTCCTTCAGCCGCCTTCGGCGGCAGCTCCCTCAGCGAGGGAGCCACTGGCGAAGAGGGAAAGTTTTCTGTACAGCCAAAGCCTCCCTCATTGAGGGAGGTGGCATCGCGCAGCGATGACGGAAGGAGTTATTTCGTCTTTTTGATGTTGTGTGACTCCTTCAGCCGCCTTCGGCGGCAGCTCCCTCAGCGAGGGAGCCACTGGCGAAGAGGGAAAGTTTTCCGTACAGCCAAAGCCTCCCTCATTGAGGAAGGTGGCATCGCGCAGCGATGACGGAAGGAGTTATTTCGTCTTTCTCAAAAATTCTTTCACCTGTTCCGGCTCTGCGGCGCAGCTTCCCTGACAGATGCCGGGTTTGCCGCCGCCGCGGCCATTGAGGGCGGCGTTCAGGGCTTTGGTCAGGGCACGGACATCGCCGCCCGCCTGGGCAAGGCAGTAGCCGGTGCCCTTTTCGTTGGGGGTCAGAGCCGCGCACAGGCCGGTGGTGGCTTCGGTCAGGCGGACAGCCAGCCGGTGCAGGCCGTCCGGGTCCAGCCCCGGCACGATGCGGATGGCATCCGCACCGGGCGTTACCTGCGCGGCCAGCGCGTCAAAGAGCTGGCTGCACAGCCCGAAGTGGGTGAATTTCAGGGCAGTGTACTCGTCATACACCCGGTGCACGGCGTTGGCCGTCTCGCTGGCCTTGGCGCTGAGCAGGGCACCGATCTCTGCCTGCCGTGCCCGCATGGCCTGCGCGGCCTCCAGCGCGCGCCCGCCGCAGACGATGCTCAGGCGCACGCCGCCCTTATAGTTTTCGGCGGCCAGGATCTTGATCTGGCCCACCGCACCGGTAAAGGCGGTGTGGGTGCCGCAGCAGGCACAGACATCCGCCCCGGGGATGGTCACGATCCGCACCTGCCCCTCGATCTCCTTTTTGGAGCGGTAGGTCAGGGCGGCCAGCTCCTCCCGGGTGGGGTAGGTGATGTTCACCGGTACATTCTCCCAGATGATGCGGTTGGCGGCAGTCTCGGCCGCTTTCAGCCCCTCGGCGGAGATGGGGATGTTCGTGTCCATCCGCACGGCATCGGAGCCGATGTGGAAGCCCACGTTCTCGGCCCCGAACATGCTGTGCAGGATGCCGGAGAGGATGTGCTCGCCGGTGTGCTGCTGCATCTTATCGAACCGCCACGCCCAGTCGATGGCCTGTGCTGCTTCGGCCCCGGGCACCGCCCCGGCGGGCAGGGAAGTGACCATGTGCCAGATGACACCCGCCTGCTCGTGGACATCGGTGACGGTCAGCACCGTGCCGTCGGCAAGGGTCAGGGTGCCCCGGTCGGCAGGCTGGCCGCCGCCCTCGGGGTAAAACACCGTGCCGTCCAGCGCGATGCGCCCGCCGCCGGTCCGGCTGTCCGGCTCTGCGGCTAAAATATGCCCCACCGCCTCCCGGCGGTAGGCATCGTGTTCATAGTATTTTTCGGTTGGCTGCATAAGCACCTCCTAATATAAAAACAAGTATACCACGTTTTTTGCCTGTGGAAAATAGTCTGCGGTTATGTTATGATAGAAAACAGACAAGCCCCAGCAAAAAGTTTGAGACGAGGAAGGATTTACAATGCGTGAAAGTGGTATTCTGATGCCGGTGTCCAGCCTGCCCGGCCCCTACGGGATCGGCTGCTTTGGCAAAAAGGCAGAAAAATTTGTGGATTTTCTTGCGGCGGCAGGCCAGAAAATCTGGCAGATCCTGCCCCTGAGCCCCACGGGCTATGGGGACAGCCCCTACCAGAGCTGCTCTGCCTTTGCGGGCAACCCTTATTTCATTGATCTGGATGCTCTGAAAGCCGAGGGGCTGCTGACAGCCGCCCAGCTCAAGGCCGAGCCTTGGGGCAAGGACCCGCTGAACGTGGATTACGGCACCCTGTACACCAGCCGCTACAAGGTCCTGCGTGCCGCCTATGCCGCCTGGCGCAGGCAGTGCGCGGGCCAGCACGGCTGTGCCCATTACTATCCGGATGCGTACTATGCCTTCACGCTGGAAAACGAGGGCTGGCTGGAAGATTATGCCCTCTACATGGCCCTCAAGACCGCCAACGGCATGAAGAGCTGGACCCAGTGGCCCCGGGAGTACCGCAAGCGGGAGCCGCAGGCGCTGGAAGCTTTTAAGGCAGAGAACGAGGAGGAGATCGGCTTCTGGAAGTTTCTGCAGTACGAGTTCAGCATCCAGTGGAAGAAGCTGAAAGCCTACGCCAACGCCAACAACGTGCAGATCCTGGGCGATATCCCCATCTATGTCTCGGCAGATTCCGTGGATGCCTGGGTGGGCGGCCCGCTGTTTGAGCTGGATGCAGACGGCGGCTTTGCCCGGGTGGCAGGCTGCCCGCCGGATTACTTCTCGGCAGAAGGCCAGCTCTGGGGCAACCCGCTGTACAACTGGCCCTACCATAAGCAGACCGGCTATGCCTGGTGGATCCAGCGTGTCCGCCATGCGCTGGGCATCTATGACCTGCTCCGCATCGACCACTTCCGTGGTTTTGACACCTACTGGGCCATCCCGGCAGACAGCACTACTGCCAAGACCGGCAAGTGGGAGACCGGCCCCCGGATGGAGCTGTTCAACGCGCTGGAAGGTGCGCTGGGCAAGCTGCCCATCATCGCCGAGGATCTGGGTGAGCTCTTCCCCAGTGTGCGGGAGCTGCTGGCAGACAGCACCTTCCCGGGCATGAAGGTGCTGCAGTTCGCGTTCGGCGGCGGGGACAGCGAGTACCTGCCCCACAACCACGTCAAGAACAGCGTGGTCTACCCCGGCACCCATGACAACACGACGCTGACCGCCTGGTGGGACGAAAGCGCATCGGCCAAGGAGAAGGCTGTGGCCGCCGCCTACCTGCATCTGACCGGCTGTCAGCCCACCGCAAAGGAGGTGGCCGCTGTCAAAACAGAGGCGGCCCGCACCGCGCTGCTCCGGGCCGCGCTGGGCTCTGTGGCCGACCGTGCCATCATCCCCATGGCCGACTGGCTGGGCCTGGGCGAGGAAGCCCACCTGAACAGCCCCGGCAAGCTGGGCGGAAACTGGAGCTGGCGCGCCGCCGATGGGTTTGACACTGCCGCGCTGGCCAAGCGCATTCTGGCGGAGTGCGCCGTGTACTGCCGTACATAACCGGGCCGGAAACCCGGAGTGTGTTTAGCAGTTTGACGAAAATGTAAAAAAATACGTTAAAGTTTGTGCGTTTTGCTGGAAACGCCCGGCACAAGGTGGTATAATTCCGGTAATGGGGCTGCGCTTTCAGCGGCCGTGTGGCAAAGCTGTGCCGGAAGGGAGAGAGTCCGGCACCGGATAATGGGGAAAAACGCATGAAAAAAGAATGGACGGAACAGGATCTGCGCACCTTTGCAGAGAACGCACAGACCGCCTTTGAGGACGTGACCCTGACGGAAGCCGATGAGGAGGCCGCGGACACCTGGCAGGACGATGGCCTGCAGGTGGATTATGTCCTGCGCAATGGGCAGGTGGACTGCGTGCTGCGCCGCCTGATCGAGGCGGACGGCAAGCTCTGGCAGCTGCAGATGACGGCTCCGCTGGCGGGCAGCGACCTGCCGGAGGATCGGATGACCGCGCGGGAGCGGGAGCTCTGCCGGGACGATATGAATCACGATTTCCTGACCGGCGTGTTCAACCGCCGCTATTTTGAAACGGAGTTCTGCACCCGGCTGGATGAGTGGACGGATGCTCACCGCTGTGCTTCGCTGGCGCTGGTGGCGCTGGACGATGAGGACGGGATGCGCGCCCGGCAGGGCGATGCCGTGATGAACCAGCTGGTCTGTTTTGTGGCCAACCAGTGGAAAAAGTACTACGACCGCCCTGCAGAGCGGGTGGTCTGCCGCCTGACGGATACGCTGTTCGCCATCGGCTGCGCGGATAAGAACTGCGCAGAGCTGGCCGAGGAGCTGAACGGCATTTATGCCGAGATGCCCCGCGCGTGCGTGGCATCGGTGGGCCTGATGCGCCGGGTGCCCTTTACCCAGTCCATCGGCTGCGCCTGCACCGGCGAGGTGCGGGGCAAAAACTGGGACGCACTGTATCAGCTGTGTGAGCAGCGCCTGAAGGCGGCCCAGACCGCCGGCGGCGACCAGATCTGCAGCAAATAAACCGAATGCATAAAATCCCCCTTTGCGGTACAAGCTAGTGCCACAAAGGGGGATTTTTGTATGGAAAATCAGAAAAATGATAACCTGAATCTGCTGGAAGCGGTGGTGCAGAACACGGAGATGGGCAAGAACACGCTGGAACAGATCGTGCCCATGACCGAGGACCCTGCCTTCCGGGCCGAGCTTCTGCGGGAGCGGAACCTCTACCGGGAACTGAATCAGGAGGCCCACACCGCCATCGAGGCCTGCGGCGGCACGGCTCAGGGCCAGAGCATCATGGCAAAGCTCAACACCAAAATGGGCATCGGCATGAAAACACTCACCGACAGATCCACCCGCAATCTGGCCGAAATGCTCAGCGAGGGAAGCAGTCAGGGCGTGATGGACTGCATCAAGAGCCAGAAGGATTATCCCGATGCGGCCCCCGGTTCCAAGCGCCTGATGCAGAAGCTGCAGGATCTGGAGGAAGGGAACCGGCTGAAGCTGGAGCAGTTTCTGTAAAGGCTGCTCCGGCTGCTCAGAGTGCTTCCACCATGGCCGCCACGATCCGGGTGGCGGTAGCCACGTACTCGGCGATGCTGAATTTCTTCACCACCAGCACCTCGTGGCCGTCCTCGTCGGCGTTGTCGCTCATGGCCCGCAGGATGACGCAGGGCACATCGTTCTTGGCGGCGATCTGGCTCACAGCAGCACCCTCCATCTCAACGCAGTCGGGGGCGCATTTGGCCTCAATGGCGGCCTTGGTCTCGCTGTCGCCCACGAACAGGTCGCCGGTGGCGATCTTGCCGGTCAGGGCCTTGACTCCGGCCTCGGCGCAGGCTTTTTCAGCGGCGGCGATGAGGGCCGGGTCACCGGCGTACTCCTTCAGGTAGGGCGGGTTCTGGCAGATCATGTCCAGCTGGGCATCGTGGTAGAGCACCGTCTTGCCAATGACCACATCACCAATGCCGATCTTGCTGGTCATATTGCCTGCAATGCCGGAGAAGATGATCTTCTCGGCACCGTATCGGGTGATGAGCACCTGAGTGGTGGCGGCGGCATTGGCCTTGCCCATGCCTGCACAGCAGACCACCACCTGCTTGCCTGCCAGCGTGCCCCTGTGGTACTCCACGCCGCCGTAGGGCTCCACGGTGACGTTTTCCAGTTTTGCACACAGCTGATCGACTTCATCGGGCATTGCGCCCATAATTCCGATAATCATATAGATGTCCTTTCTCCTGGGCAAAAGTGTCTCCCACGCGCCGCGCGGGAGACACTTTTATCATACATCAGACGTTGAACAGGAACTCGATCACGTCGCCGTCCTTCACGACGTACTCCTTGCCCTCGGTGCGCTGCAGGCCCTTGGCCTTGACAGCGGCATAATCGAAGTTGTTGGCTTCCAGGTCGCCATAGCCGATGACGCTGGCGCGGATGAAGCCGCGCTCGAAATCGCTGTGGATCTTACCGGCGGCCTGAGGAGCCTTGGTGCCCTTGCGGATGGTCCAGGCGCGGCACTCCTTTTTGCCGTCGGTCAGGAAGGAGATGAGGCCCAGCAGGTCGTAGCTGGCAGTGATCAGGTTGTCCAGGCCGCTGGCCTCGATGCCCATCTCGGCCAGGAAAGCCTTCTTCTCCTCGGGGGAGTAGTCGGCAATGTCCTCTTCGGTCTTGGCGCAGATGGGGATGTAGCGGGCCCCCTCCTCGGCGGCGCGGGCGGCCACCAGCGGGACATAGCGGTTATTCTCGATGCCCTCCATCAGGTCATCCTCGCCCACGTTGCAGGCGTAGAGCACGGGCTTGGAGCTCAGCAGGCCCATCTCGTGCAGCACGGCCTGCTGCTCGGCATCCCCCTCGTCAAAGTCAAAGCTGCGGGCAGGCTTGCCTGCGCTCAGGTGGTCGGCCAGCTTCTGCAGCCAGGCGGCTTCAGCGGCAGCGCCCTTGTTGTTGCCGCTCTTGGCAGCCTTGGCCATCCGGCCGGCGCGGTTCTGAACGACCTCGAGGTCAGAGAGGATCAGCTCGTAGTCAATGGCATCGATGTCGGCGATGGGGTCCACGGCCTCGGCCTTGGTCACGTCCTCCACCACATGGATGATGTTGTCGTCATCAAAGCAGCGCACCACGTGCACGATGGCATCGCACTCGCGGATGTGGCCCAGGAACTTGTTGCCCAGGCCTGCACCCTGGCTGGCACCCTTGACCAGACCGGCGATGTCTACAAACTCCACGATGGCAGGTGTCTTTTTGTTGGTCTGCCAGATCTCAGCCAGCTTGTCCAGCCGCTTGTCCGGCACGGCCACGATGCCGCTGTTGGGCTCAATGGTGCAGAAGGGGTAGTTGGCGGCTTCCGCGTTCTTGGTGGAAGTGATGGCGTTGAACAGAGTGGACTTGCCGACGTTCGGCAGACCGACGATACCTAACTTCATATAAAATACGCTCCTTACACGTTTTTTGGCATAACGATACAACTATCATTATACGCGATGAAACCCCGGAGCGCAAGGGGATGGGCGCAAAACAACGGATTTACACGGCGGGAGTTCTATATTATACTGTTCTTAAAATACGAACCGATTTCCGGAAGGGAAGGCAGGAGGATGTTATGGAACGCAACGACCCGCGCTATCAGGCTTATGTAGAGATCCTGAAGGAGGAGCTGATCCCGGCGATGGGCTGCACCGAGCCCATCGCGCTGGCCTATGCGGCGGCAAAAGCCCGCGAGGTGCTGGGGGTGCTGCCGGACAGCGTGCAGCTGCAGGTGAGCGGCAGCATCATCAAGAACGTGAAAAGCGTCATCGTGCCCAACACCGGGCACCTGAAGGGCATGGAGGCGGCGGTGGCGGCAGGCATCATCGCCGGTTCCGCCGAGAAGGAACTGGAGGTCATCTCGGAGGTCAGCGAGGAAAAGAAGTCTGCCATCCGGGACTATCTGCAGACGGTGCCCATCACCATCGAGCACACCGAGCAGGGGCATGTGTTTGACATCGTCGTCACCGAGCGCTGCGGGCAGGACTACGCCCGGGTGCGCATCGCGGACTACCACACCAACATCTGCCGCATCGAGAAGAACGGCACGGTGCTGTACGAGGTGCCCCTGCTGGACGAGACCGTGCAGGAGGATGCCCGCGCTGACCGCAGCCTGCTGAACATGCAGGACATCTGGGACTTTGCCGAGACCGCCGACCTGCGGGACGTGGCAGACCTGCTGGAACGGCAGATCCGCTACAACAACGCCATTGCAGAAGAGGGCCTGCTGGGCGACTACGGTGCCAACATCGGGCGGGTGCTGCTGACCACTTACGGCAACGATGTCTCCAACCGCGCAAAAGCCAAGGCCGCCGCCGGCTCCGATGCCCGCATGAACGGCTGCGAGCTGCCGGTCATCATCAACTCCGGCAGCGGCAATCAGGGCATTACCTGCTCGGTGCCCCTCATCGAGTACGCCAAGGAGCTGCACAGCGGCAAGGAAAAGCTCTACCGCGCCCTCATCATCTCCAATCTGGTGGCCATCCACGAAAAGACCGGCATCGGCACCCTGTCTGCCTACTGCGGCGCGGTCAGCGCGGGTGCGGGTGCAGGCGCAGGCATCGTGTACCTGTGCGGCGACGGCTATCAGGCTGCCATCCACACGGTGGTCAACGCCCTTGCCATCGTGTCCGGCATCGTGTGCGATGGAGCCAAGGCTTCCTGTGCCGCAAAGATCGCATCTTCGGTGGATGCGGCGCTGCTGGGCTACAACATGTACAAGTGCAATCAGGAGTTCAAGGGCGGCGATGGCATCGTGATGAAGGACATCGAGACCACCATCAAGGGTATCGGACGTCTGGGCAAGGACGGGATGCGGCAGACCAATGAGGAGATCATCCGGCTGATGATGAGCTGAGCGGCGGAGCCTGCGTCCCAAAAATCATACAAAACCTTCTTTATTTTGTCATAACTCTTCCGTATAATAAGAAGTGGAATACTTTGTCACAAGGCCCGAAAGGGCCGGAACATACAGAATTGGGGAGGAAACCACTATGGCCAACGAAAAGATCCTCGTCGTGGACGACGATACCAACATCTGCGAGCTGCTGCGGCTTTATCTGACCAAGGAGGGCTATCAGGTCACCACCGCGAACGACGGCGAAGAAGGTCTGGACAAGTTCAATCAGGTCAAGCCCGATATGGTGCTGCTGGATGTGATGATGCCCAAGATGGATGGCCTGGAGGTCTGCCGCCGCATCCGCAAGCTGGGCAACACCCCCGTGATGATGCTGACCGCCAAGGGCGAGACCTTTGACAAGGTGCTGGGCCTGGAGCTGGGCGCAGACGATTACATGGTCAAGCCCTTTGACACCAAGGAAGTCGTGGCCCGCATCAAGGCGGTGCTGCGCCGCTGCACCACCACCACCGCCCAGACCGAGAGCACCGAGGGCGTGATCGAGTTCGACAACCTGCGGCTGGACATGAACAGCTACGAGCTGCGGGTCAAGGGCAAGGTGGTGGAGGCTCCCCCCAAGGAGCTGGAGCTGCTGAACTGCCTGGCCTCCCACCCCAACCGTGTTTACACCCGCGACCAGCTGCTGGACGAGGTGTGGGGTTTTGAGTACTACGGCGACAGCCGTACCATTGATGTCCATGTCAAGCGCCTGCGCGAAAAGCTGGCGGGTGCTTCCGACAAGTGGGAGCTCAAGACCGTCTGGGGCGTGGGCTATAAGTTCGAGGTGCGTCAGTAATGCGCAAAAGTATTTCGGTCACCTTCTTTTCGATGGTGGCCACCCTGCTGGTGCTGGGCACGGCGGTGCTGGGCTGTTCCGAGTGGCTTCTGTTCAGCCGCTATTTTGCCCAGGAGCGGTACGACACGCTGGACAGCGTGGCGGATGTGACCCAGCGCGCGGCGGATTATATCGTGCAGCAGGCGGCTCTGCCCAAGGGGGCCGAGCTGGATGCCCTGAACACCAAGCTGGAGATCATCGGCGAGAGCGCCGAGGCCTACCTGTTTTTCACCGATGAAGAGGGCAGGGTCCTCATTGCCTCCAACCCCGAGATGGTGGGAACAGATGTTGTGGGGCCGGAGCTTATGAAAAAAGTTGCCGGGGATCAGCCCTACCACACCCTGAGCACGCTGGACGGTGTGCTGACCGAGAAGAGCTATGTCTCGGTGCGGCACATGCAGGATGCACGGGGCAACAACAGCGGCTATCTCTTCCTCTGCTCCTCCGGCGCGCGGCTGACCGACTTCAAGGAGGAGTTCTGGTCGAACTTCTTCTTCTCGGCCTGTGTCATGCTGCTCTGCGCCAGCGTGCTGACATCCTTCCTGATGCGGAAGCTGACCGACCCGCTCCAGAAGATCACCGATGCCGCCCAGCGGTTCGGCGGCGGGGATTTCTCTGTCCGTGTTGAGGGCGTGGAAGGTGAGGGCGAAGTGGTGGATCTGGCCCGCACCTTCAACCAGATGGCGGAGAACATCCAGTCCAACGACAATTCCCGCGGCCAGTTCATGGGCAACATCGCCCACGAGCTGCGCACCCCCATGACCACCATCAAGGGTTTTGTGGACGGCATTCTGGACGGCACCATCCCGCCCGATATGCAGAACCACTACCTGCAGCTGGTCAGCGAGGAGACCGGCCGCCTGGCCCGGCTCATCCAGAACATGCTCGATCTCTCCAAGCTGGAAAGCGGCGAGTATCAGGTGAACGCCCGGATGTTCAACATCTGGGAGACGCTCACCGGTGTGGCCCTTTCGGCGGAGCAGCGCATCAACGACGGCATGATCGATCTGGAGGGCCTGACCATGGATGAAAAGGTGCTGGTCTACGCGGACCCCGACCTCATCCATCAGGTGGCTTATAACATTCTGGACAATGCCATCAAGTTTACCCCGGCGGGCGGCACCATCAAGTTCCATGTGGAGAAGCTGGGCCCCGAGGTGGAGATCTCGATCTGGAATTCCGGTCAGGGCATCAGCCCCGAGGCGCTGCCCTATGTGTTCCAGCGCTTCTACAAAGAGGACAGGTCCCGCGGCCTGCACGCCCGGGGGGCTGGTCTTGGCCTGAATATCTGCAAGGTGCTGGTCAACCTTTCCGGAGGCCAGATCCGTGTGGAAAGCCAGCAGGGCGAGTGGTGTCAGTTCGTGTTCACCCTGCCCACCACGCCCCCCAACCCCAGCGGCATGAAGCGCCTGCCGGACGAATCCGGTCAGCCCGTGCCGGTGGAGGACCCCGCCAGCATGAAGCCTGTCAACTGAATCCGCGGCCAGACTGTCCCCCTGAAACGGGCGGGGCGGTCTGGTCGTTTTTGGTTTTGGAATGGATTTTGGATGTATCCGGGGCAGGTTTGAGACTTTTCCGTGAAAAACACGGCTCCGGGTTTGATTTTTTGCGTGTTTTCATGTAAACTAAGAGTAACCATGCCCGCCCTGCATTCCGGCCCCAAAACAGGTGCTCTGGCAGAACGGATGGTGTAATCTTTCTGAAAAATAACGGAGAGTATAAAACGCAATGACGATCATTAGTCCTTCGATCCTTTCGGCTGATTTCAATCAGCTTGGCGCAGACTGCCGCATGGTGCTGGATGCCGGTGCGCAGATGCTGCATTATGACGTGATGGATGGCCACTTTGTGCCCAACATCAGCTTTGGCGTGCCGGTGCTGAAAAGCCTGCACAAGGGGATGCCCGCAGCATTCTACGATGTCCACCTGATGATCAGCCATCCGCTGCAGTATGCAGAGCCTTTCATCAAGGCGGGTGCCAGCCTGTACAACTTCCACCTCGAGTGCCAGGACGACATCCAGCAGACCATCGATGCGGTCAGGGCACTGGGCTGCAAGGTGGGCCTGACCATCAAGCCCGGTACTGCGCCGGAAGCGCTTGCCCCGTATCTCGACCAGCTGGATCTGGTGCTGGTGATGAGCGTGGAGCCCGGCTTCGGCGGGCAGAAGTTCATGCCCTCGGCGCTGGAAAAGCTGCGCTGGCTCAAGGAAGAGCGGGCAAAGCGGAGCGCCCGCTACCTGCTGGAAGTGGATGGCGGCGTGGATGACACCACCGCCCCCCTGTGTGTGGAGGCGGGTGCCGATATTCTGGTGGCGGGCAGTGCCGTGTTCGGCGCAGCCGACCCGGCTGCGGCAGTGCGCCGTCTGGCCGCCCTGTGAGAGGTGCCTTACCATGGATGAACGTTTGATCCAGCAGCAGGAGCAGGAGCTTGCAAAGACGGGGCGGTACTATCTGCACGTCTGCTTTATGACCATCCCGCTGCTCTGCATGGCCTGCTTCCTGTACGGTCTGCGGCCCCTGCTGCTCTGCGGCGCGGCGCTGCTCACCGGCAATCTGTGTGACCGTCTGGTCTCCCTGCTGCGCCGCCGCGTGTATCGGGCCGGGGATTTCTCCAACGAGAGCTTTGCCCTCATCATCGCCCTGCTCATGCCCGCCACGGTGGACTGGTATGTGGTCATTATGGCGGTGCTGGCCGGTGTCCTCATCGGCAAGGAGGTGTTTGGCGGCTACGGCAGCTATCCCTTCAACCCCGCTGCTGTGGGCTACGCCGTGGCGGCGGTGTCCTGGCCGGAGCAGGTGTTCCGCTACCCCCAGCCCTATACCAACATCCCCCTGTGGGATGCCACCGGCGTGCCGGTGTCCAGCACCATCTCTGATACCCTGCGCAGCGGCGGCAGCCTGAACATCAGCGCAATTTCGCTGGTGCTGGGCGAGTATGCTGCCCCCATGGGCACCGGTGCCGCCCTCATCCTTCTGGCCTGCGGGCTTTTCCTCTGGCTGCAAAAGGATGTCCGTCTGAGCGCTTCTGTCAGCTTTGTGGCCACCTGTGCCCTCATTGCCTTCCTCTTCCCCCGTCAGGTGGGAGTAAACGGCGTGGACATCGCCCTGCGCCTGCAGTGCGTGCGGGACGAGCTGCTGACCGGTGCCATGCTGTTCAGCGCGGTGTTCCTGCTCAACGAGCCCTACACCTGCGCCCATCACCGTCTGGGCCGCATCCTGTACGGTGTGCTGGTGGGTGCGATCACCATGGGCTTCCGGTATTACGGCGTGTACGAGACGGGTGTCTGCTTTGCCCTGCTCACGGTCAACAGCATTTCCGGCTGGATGGACCGCACCGAGAGCCGCCTGTATCAGCTGATGCACCGCCCCGCGGCCGGAAAGGAGGGTGCTGAATGAAACGTTCCATTGCAGAACTGATCACCCGCGATCCGGAGAAGTTTGCCCACCATGACCGGGTGTTCAAAAACAACCCCGTTGTCATGCAGGGCATGGGTCTGGCTCCGCTGGTGGTGCTTGCCACCACGGGCAAAAATGCTTTGATGCTGGCCGTGGCTGTGGCCCTGCTGCTCACGCCTTCCCGGATGCTGGCCTGCCTGGTCAGCCGCCTGTTCCCCCTGCGGGACGAGCAGCCTGCCCCGGAAGAGCTGGAGAAAAAGCTGCTGCCCCGGGCGCTGGTGTACAGCGGCAGTGCGGCGGTGGTCTACCTTGCCGCTTATCCCATCCTGAACGCCGTGTTCGGCACCGACCTGCTGATGCTGGGCATCTACCTGCCCATGCTGGTGGTGGAGCCCCTGCTGACCTACCGCTTTGGCCGTGTGCAGGAAACCATGCGCAAGGCTGTCTCCAAGGGTCTGCGCATCACGGTGGGCTACGCGCTCATCCTGTTCATCGTGGGCTGCCTGCGGGAGTGGCTGGCGCTGGGCAGTGTGTTTGGGGTCCAGCTCAGCCGCTCTGTCCTGCCCATGGCATCCATGCCGGCAGGCGGTTTCATCGTGCTGGGCGTGGTGTGTGCCGTCTGGCGCGCGCTGGCCCGCAAACACAAGGAATACCTGAAAACTGAGGCGCGCGGCACTCTGGCTGCGCACCCCCGGAAGGAGGTGCAGGATCAGTGAGTGCTGTGATGAATACCATCGGTGTGGCCTTTGCCTACGCCGTGCTGGCTCTGTTTGCCCAGAACGCCATCTTTACCCGTGGTCTGGGCGTGTCGCGCCTGATCCAGCTGGTGGGTGACGAGCGCACCAGCAGCTGGTGGTTTGCCCTGCTGCTCTGTGTTACCCAGACGCTGGTGGCCCCGCTGGCGTATTTTGCGGGCAGCCAGATCGTGGACCTGCCCTACCGTGCCCAGCTCCGCCCGCTGCTCTACCTGGCCTGTGTGGCGGTGGTCTGCATCTTTGAGCACGCCATCCTGCGGGCGGTCAAGGGCCCCCGCAGCGGCCTGCTCATCCGTATCCTGCCCATTGCCGCCGTGAACAGCGGCGTGCTGGGCACCGTGCTGGTGGAGCGCACCCAGAGCTTTACGCTGGCGCAGTCCATCGGCTTTGGCCTGGGCAGCGGCCTGGGCTACCTGCTGGCTGTGATGCTGGTGACCGAGGCGGGCAACCGCCTGCGCAGCAAGGCCATCCCCGAAGCATTCCGCGGCCTGCCCATCACCCTGATCTATATCGGTGTGCTGGCGCTGGCCATCTACGGCTTTACCGGCCATTCCGTGATCCTGTAAGTTGACCCCAAGGAGGGTGGTTGATTATGGCAAGATATCCCAAACGCCAGAAGGTCAAGCGCTACCGGCGCAGCTTTTACACCCGCGAGATGCGGCTGAAAAAGGGCATCGGCATTGCGGTGCTGGTGGTGGCCGTGCTGGCAGCGGCCTGGGTGGCCGCGCCCCATGTGCTGGACTGGGCCACCCACACCTGGTATACCGTGGTGCGGGATCGTGACCTTTCCGCATCCAGTGCCGTCAGCGAGAGTGCATCCTCCGGGACGCAGAGCACCGCTGCCAGCGAACCGGCAGCTTCCTCGGTGCCGGAAAAGGAGCCGGAGCCCGAGGTCAAGGGCACTGATATTGTGACGGGCCTGTGGGCAGAGGTGGATGTGACCACCCTGACCGACGAGGCCGCCATCCGCTCTGCTGCCCGGCAGCTCAAGGCACAGGGCATGACCTATGCCATCCTGACCCTGAAGGACACCGCCGGGCAGGTGTATTACGCCTCCCAGACGGCGGTGGGTGCCGCCAATGCAGCCCCCACGCAGGTCGAGCTGACAAGTGTGGCATCCATCTTCAAGGAGGAGGGGCTGGTGCCGGTGGCTGAGCTGACTGCCTTCCGTGACCCTGCCGGTGCCCGGGCCGACCACGCTCTGGCCATCCGGTATCAGGGGCAGGAGTACCTCTGGCTGGACAACAAGGCTTCCGCCGGAGGCAACCCCTGGCTGAACCCCTACGCTGCGGAGACCGTGCAGTATATCGGCGATCTGATCGCCGAGGTGCACGCCGCCGGGTTTGATCAGGTGCTGCTGGAAAATGTCCAGTTCCCCTCGTCCACCAGCGCCAAACAGGACTATGGCACCACCAACGGTGTGGATCGTGCCGGACAGCTGACTGCGGATATCGCCGCCTGGCAGGCCCGCTTCGGAGATACGGTGACACTCTGGTACGGTTATTCGCTGGCCGAGGTGACCGGCTCCTCCAGCCAGCTGGGAGCCCCTGCGGCCCAACTGGGCGTGAAGAATCTGCTGGTGAAGGTCCCGTCCTCCTCTACGCTGGATGCAGCGGCCCGGGAGGAGCTGACCCTCTCCCTGACCGAGGCAGGTGTGGAGCATGTGGTCATCCGGGACGATGCCGCCAGCTATTTTGAGTGATCCCTGCGTTTTTGTGAGAGGGAGGGAAGTATTATGAACAAAACATCCTGTTTTTCCCCGGCGCACATCCTGCTGCCGTCGGAACAGATCCCGGTGGGGCAGTGGGGCTGTGTGGCCTGTGATCAGTTCACCAGTGACCGCTCCTATTGGGAAAAGGCTGCGCAGGCCGCCGCAGGCGGCCCCAGCACACTGGACCTGATCCTGCCGGAGGTCTATCTGGAAGAGGATGACGTGGATGCAAGGATCAGCGCCATCCATGCGGCCATGGACGATTATACCCGGAACGTGCTGACCCGCGCGGTGGACGGCTTCATTTATGTGGAGCGCACTGAGCAGAGCGGCCGGGTGCGGCAGGGCCTTGTGGGCAGGATCGACCTGGAGGCATACAGCTATGCCGAGGGCGCGGTGCCTGCCATCCGCCCCAGTGAGCACACCGTGGAAAGCCGCATCCCGCCCCGCATGGCGGTGCGCCGGGGGGCAAGGCTGGAAATGCCCCATATTATGATGCTGGCCGATGACCCCGGCTGCACCTTCATCGAGCCCATCGGCGAGAAAAAGGAGCAGTTGCGCAAGGTCTACGAGGGCGACCTGATGCTGAACGGCGGCCACATTGCCGGCTGGGCAGTGGAAGATCCCGCCCTGCTGGCACAGATCGACAGCGCCCTGAACGCTCTGGGCAGCCAGGAGGCCTTTGATGCCCGGTATCCCCAGGCAAAGGGCGGCGCGCCCCTGACGCTGGCCGTGGGCGACGGCAACCATTCGCTGGCTTCCGCCAAGGCCTGCTGGGAGGAGCTGAAAAAGACCCTGACCCCGGAGCAGCAGCTGACCCACCCGGCCCGCTGGTGCCTGGCTGAGGTCTGCAATGTCCACTCTCCGGCCATTGAGATCGAGCCCATCCACCGCGTCCTCTTCAATGTGGACTGCGGTGCCGTGCTGCTGGCCCTCATCGCGTGGAGCGATTCCCACGCGGCAGGCATCTGCTTCGGCGATGCAAAACAGCAGTCCTTTACGCTGGCAGGCCCCCATGTGGCCAATGTGCTCAGCTTTGAACATCCCGTTGCCCCGCTGACCGTGGGCACCATTGACGCATTCATTGAGTATTTCATGGCCCGCCACATCGAGGCCCGGGTGGATTATGTCCACGATGAGCCCGCTGTCCGCGCCCTGTGCAGGCAGGGAGGTGTGGCGTTCCTGATGCCGCCCTTTGAGAAGAGCGATCTGTTCAAGGGCATCGTTATGGGCGGTGTGCTGCCCCGCAAGACCTTCAGCATGGGGCACGCAGAGGAAAAGCGCTATTATATGGAATGCAGAAACATTTTAGGTGAAGAATGACATTTAACGAACTGAATCTTTCCGCGCCTGTGCTGCGTGCTGTGGCACAGGCGGGCTATGAATCCCCCTCGCCCATTCAGGCAGCGGCCATTCCGCCGGTGCTGGCCGGGAGGGACTTGATGGGCTGCGCCCAGACGGGTACCGGCAAGACGGCTGCCTTTGCGCTGCCCATGCTCGACCGCCTGACTGCCAGCGCGCCCCGCAAAAAGGGTGCCATCCGCGCCCTGATCCTGACTCCTACCCGGGAGCTGGCTTTGCAGATCGGCGAGAGCTTTGAGGCCTACGGCAAGTATCTGACCCTGCGCAGCACCGTCATCTTTGGCGGTGTGGGTCAGGCTCCGCAGGTCGCAGCCCTGAAAAAGGGCGTGGACATCCTCATTGCCTGCCCGGGCCGCTTGAACGACCTGGTGGGGCAGGGGCTGCTGGACCTTTCCAACATTGAGATCTTTGTTCTGGACGAAGCCGACCGGATGCTGGATATGGGCTTTGTCCACGACGTGAAAAAGGTGATCGCCAAGCTGCCCAGGCAGCGCCAGAACCTGATGTTCAGCGCCACCATGCCCAAGGAGATCGAGCAGCTGGCCGCAGGCATCCTGCATGACCCAGCCTTTGTCAAGGTAGACCCGGTGTCCAGCACGGTGGAACGCATCCAGCAGAGCCTGTATTTTGTGGAGAAGGGCAACAAGAAGTTCCTGCTGCCCTGGCTCATCAAAAACCTGAGGCCTGAGGTGGTGAACGCGCTGGTGTTCAGCCGCACCAAGCACGGAGCCGATAAAATTGCAAAAGATCTGAACAAGCAGGGCATCCCCGCTGCCGCCATCCACGGCAACAAGAGCCAGACCGCCCGTGTGACGGCGCTGGAGGATTTCAAGGCGGGCAAGACCCGGGTGCTGGTGGCGACCGATATCGCCGCCCGCGGCATTGACATCAGCGAGCTGTCCCATGTGTTCAACTACGACCTGCCTGAGGTGCCCGAGACCTACGTCCACCGCATTGGCCGCACGGCCCGTGCCGGTGCCGACGGCACTGCCGTCAGCTTCTGCGCCCCGGAGGAAAAGGAATATCTGGCCGGGATCGAAAAGCTGAACCGCCGCCAGATCCCGGTCGTCTCCGGCCATCCCTGGGACGGCGTGCCTGCCCCTGTCAAGGCTGCGCCCCCGGTGCGGGGCAAAAAGCCCAAGGCGGAAGCAGAGCAGCCGGAAAAGCCTGTGAAGGCAGAGAAGTCTGCCAAAGCAGAAAAGGCAGCCAAGGCCGAAAAGCCCGCTGCCCCCAAGAAGGAAAAAGCGGCTGCAAAACAGCCCAGCCCCAAGAATACCGAACCGAAAGAAGGAACATCCATGGAGGAAAACCAGAAGCGCACTTCCGGCGGCCGCAGTGAGAACCGCCGCTCCAATAACAGCCGAACCCGCCGCGAGGGCAATGCCCCGCAGCCGGCCAACCGCGGCAGCAACGCCCAGCCCAAATTCGACCCCCATTTTGTGAGCGCCCCGGAGGCTACCCCCCTGCGCCCGGTCAAAAAGGCTCCGGCTGCGCAGCCTGCCGCAAAGCAGACTGCTCCGGCCCAGAACGGCCAGCGTCAGCGCGGCGGTCAGCCTGCCCGTGCCGAGCAGCGCACCGACCGCAATGATCCGCGCACCGAGCAGCGGGCAGAGCGGAACAGCCGCGATGCCCGCCCGGCCCAGAACGGCCAGAGCCAGCAGGGCAGCCGCAATAATCGCAATGCAGTGCAGAGCAGCCGCCCGGACCGCCCCGCCAAGAGCGAAGCACCCCGCAGCCGCAGCCGGAACACCGCCCCCGCACGGGACGAGGACCCGGGCCTGATGCTGATCAGCCGCCGCCCGCCCCAGCAGAAGTTCACCAACTTTGAAGAGTATATGACCGCCCACGGCGGTGCCACCGCACCCATTGAGGATCACACCGATGAAACCTGAGCCGTTTGCCCCCTGGCAGTGCCCGCTCTGCGGCGAACCCCTGACCGGGGACACTGCTCTGAAATGCGGCAGGAACCACAGCTTTGACCGGGCGAAAGAGGGGTATTGGCACCTGCTGCCGGTGCAGAGTATGCGCACCAAGGCTCCGGGTGACAGCAAAGAGATGGTCGCCGCCCGCCGTGCCTTCTTGAACGCCGGGTATTACGGCATCTTCGGCCGGGCGTTGGGGGAACTGTGCCTTGCGTACGGCGCTTCCGCCGGGGCAGATGCACCGCTCCATCTGCTGGATGCGGGCTGCGGCGAGGGCTGGTACGACCGCTGCATTGCACAGGCCTTTGCACAGGCCGGCCGGTCGGTGCAGCTGGCGGGCTTCGATATCGCAAAGCCTGCGGTGCGTCTGGCCGCAAAGGCACTGCCTGCCGCAAAATACGCGGTGGCATCCAGTTTTGCCCAGCCTGTCCGCACCGGATGGGCCGACCTGCTGCTCAACTGCTTCTCGCCCTTTGCGCAGGAAGAGTTCCGGCGCGTGCTGCGCCCGGGCGGACGGATGATCTATGTCGTGCCTGGTGCAGAGCACCTCTACCAGATGAAGGCTGTCCTCTACGACACGCCTTATAAAAATCCGGTGCAGGAGGTGGCCTATGAGGGCTTCCGTCCCATCGGGGAGCGGGAAGTCTCGGGCAGCATCACGGTGCCTGCCGGGCAGCTGGAGGCGCTGTTCGCCATGACCCCCTATTACTGGAAAACGCCACGGGATGGCGCGGCCCGCCTGGCCGCCCTGCCCGAGCTGACCACGGACATCGCGTTCCGCTTCCTCGTGTTTGAAAAGGAATGATTGAAAAGCCCCCGGCCTGTGAGGATACAGGCCGGGGGCTTTTTGCGTGCAGAAAACAGGGTCACATCGCGATCCAGCCCAGTGCGTTGGCGACCGAGCTGGCCAGGATGATAGCCGCGAAGATGGGGCAGAGATACCGGAGCATAAAGTTGAACACCGGTTTGCGGCGGAAGGGCTGACCTTCCCGTGTGACCTCTTCCTCGATCTTTTCCACACCGACGATCCGGGAGACCAGCAGGCAGGTGGCAATGGCCGCAATGGGCATCATCACCGAGTTGGTCAGGAAGTCGAAGAAATCGAGGAACTGCATCCCGAACACGGTCACACTGGCAAGGGGGCCGTAGCCCAGCGCGGAAAGGCTGCCCAGTGTGATCATAATGCAGCCGATGAGGATGGTGGAGCGGGTGCGGTCCCAGCCCAACTCGTCCTCAAAGGTAGAAACAGCACTCTCGGTCAGGGCAATGGAGCTGGTGAGGGCCGCGAACAGCACCAGCACAAAGAAGAGCACGCCTACGGCAGTGCCCATGCCCATGCTGGCAAAGACCTTGGGGATGGTAATGAACATCAGGGCCGGGCCCGCCTGCAGGGTGTCAGGGTCGCCGCCCGAAAAAGCGAACACGGCGGGAATGATCATCAGGCCCGCCATGATGGCAATGGCGGTGTCGAAGATCTCCACGTTTTCCGTGGACTGCTCAATGGACACGTTCTTTTTCATGTAGGAGCCAAAGGTCACCAGGATGCCCATAGCAATAGAGAGGGAGTAGAACATCTGCCCCATGGCGGAAACCACGGTCATCCACGAGAAGTTGGCCGGGTTGGGCACCAGAAAATACTTTACACCTGCCAGTGCGCCGGGCCGTGTGACCGAGTAGACGGCAATGACCACCGAGAGCACCACCAGCACCGGCATCATCACCTTGGAAACGCGCTCCACGCCGTTGCGCACGCCCGCAAAGATGATGCCCAGCGTGATAAAGGTGAACAGCAGGAACGCGATCTCGGCCAGCAGACCGTTGGAGATGAAGCCGGAGAAATACCCGTCCGATGCCAGCGCGCTGCCGTGGCCGGTGAGATACTGGGCCAGATAGTGGATGACCCATCCGCCGATGACCGAATAATAGGGAACGATCAGGATGGGGATGACGGCGTTGATCCAGCCGCCGAACGCCAGCCCCTTCCCCTTGCCAAAATGGCTGTAAGCGCCCACCGGGCTTTTGCGGGTCATCCGGCCCAGCGCCGTTTCAGCAATGATCATGGTGTAGCCAAAGGTGACAGCCAGCAGGATGTAGATGAGCAGAAAAATGCCGCCGCCGTATTTTGCGGCCAGATACGGGAAGCGCCAGATGTTTCCCAACCCGACCGACGCACCGGCGGCGGACAGCACGAATCCGAGTTTGCCGGAAAACGCACTGCGCTTGTGTTGAGTTTCCATGTTTTTTTCCTCTTTTCCAGTTGATAAAATCAAGTGTAACATAGAGAAAACGGGATTTCAACGAATCGCAGGCGTTTCACCGGTGGAGAGATTTCAGGTGGAAGGTGAAGAAAAGTGAATCACTTTCGGGTAAAGGGCTCCATACCGTGCTCCTCGGGGGCGTAGTATTCCATCAGGGAAATGTAGTTTTCCGGGTGGTGGCAGAACGCCGCGCGCAGAACGCTGTCCAGCTCGCCCCGGGCGGTGAGCAGACGGATGATGTACTGGGCCACCATCTGCACCACATCGGTCTCGATGCCGTAGCACAGGCCGACCGCCAGCACCGGGATAAGAATCTGCCGGGCCAGCAGGGGCACGTTCTGGCCGTACCGCTCAAGGATGGGGCGGCTCATGGTGGAGGCGGCCCAGACGCTGCCCACGATCTGCCAGTAATTGATCTCTTTCATGTGGGAAAGGCTCTGCAGCCGCTCCACGATCTCACCGTCGCTGAGGATGTAGCCATCGACCACCTCTTTTTCGGAGCGGAGAAAGGCACACTGGATCATGTCCATGATGGCGGCTTCGTATTTCTGGTGGAAATTTTCCCGGGAAACGCAGAACTTGGCCACGATGTTGATGAGGGCACTGGTGTCCTCGGCGGTGGCAAGACTGCTGATCACCAGCGGCGTGGGGCCGAATTCCGCCCCCAGTGCATCCAGGTCGGCCAGCTCTTCGGCATTCCGGGTGGCGGGCAGAAAGCGGTCACAGCCGTTGCGGTGGTAGCCCCAGGCAGCGGGCAGCACCCGGGCCACCGCGTCGCCGCTGGAAATGATGCTGAAGATGTTGCTCTCGGGCCAGCTTTCCAGCAGGGTGCCGTCCGGGGCGTGGTTGGCATCGAAATCCTGCTGCAGGTCAGGCCGGTCGGCGGCAGTCAGGGCTGCAGGCACCGCAAAGCCGTAGGCATAGATGTTCTCCCGCCCCAGCTGGGGCAGCTCCCGGGCAATCTTTGCCGCCAGCAGATTTGCAATGATGGAACCGCGGCTGTAGCCGCCCAGCCAGAGCTTGAAGGCACTGCCCTGCCCTGCCCGGGCCAGATAGGCCTTGAGGGACGCAAACACCGCCGCCACAGGCGTGACAAAGCCGGTGTGCGCGCTGGTATCGCCTATGTGGAAGTTGCTGGCCCACTCGCCGCCATAGCCGCCGCCCCGCAGGACAAGCGCCACAAGGGTGGTACGCTGGCCGTTCAGGGTCAGGGTCTTGCGGGCCAGCGAGTAGCCCACAAAGTCCCCGGCCCGGCCGGTGTCGAGGTCGTAATTGTAGAACAGCGCGTCCTCAAAGCCCAGGGTCTCGTAGGCGGCGGCAATGTGAGCTTCCCGCCCCACAGAGCCGTTGACCCAGTATTCCGCATCGCTGGCTATGGTGTTGGCCGCGGCGCAGACCAGACCCAGTGTTGCCAGCGCCAGCTGGTGGTCATATTGGGTGGCCGGGTGGGTGAAAAAGCTGTCGGAGTAATAGAACGCGTGGGTCAGGTCGCAGCCGCTCAGGTCGCTGCGGATGCCGATGGTGTAGCGGCCATCCGGCACTGCATGGCCCACGGAGCCCTGCCCGGCGGCCTGGACCATCAGCCCGGGCAGCAGAGTGCTGCCGGCCGCAAACCCCAGCACCTTGCAAAAACTTCTTCGATCCATAATTTTTCCCCTCAAAAACCAGAATGGATTTTTTCTTAGTATACCGTATCCTGGGCGGGGATACAATCCAAAGTTTTCCGGGCGGCAAAAAACGGGCCGGTGTTGCGCACACCGGCCCGTTATGTTACACTGTTGTTCAGTCCAGATCCTTGCAGCACTCCACGATGTGGTGGAACATCTGCTCCACGGCGGGAGCCATGGCGGTGGGGCGCTGGACGGCCAGACCCACCACGCGGTCCTCTTCGGGCTCGATGGGGTAGATCTTGACCGCTGCCGTGCAGTTGCGCAGCAGCATCCGGGGCATGATGGAAATACCCAGGCCTGCCTCGACCATGGCAATGTTCGACTGGTCGTCGATGACATGGCAGCGGCGCTCCGTTGAGAGGGAATACTTCTTGAGGAACTGACGCATCTCCGCGTCGGTGGCATCCCACTGCACCACAAAGTTCTGCCCGTTCATCAGGGCGGGGGTCATCACGCCGTTGGGCGGCTCGGGCCAGTCCATGGGGGTGATGCAGAGCAGCGGCTCGTGGAACAGCTCGGTCAGAACAAACTCCTCCCGGCAGTTGTTGGAGAGGAAGGCAATGTCCACCTGACCGGTGCGCAGCCACTCCTTAACATCGTCGTAGGTGCCCTGATAGACCTCGACTTCGATCTGGGGGTAGTGGGCCATAAAGCCCTTGAGGATGCTGGGCAGCAGCCCGGAGCAGATCGAGTTGAAGGCCCCCAGCTTGACCTTGCCCTTTTCCAGGCCGTTCAGGCGGGCAATGCTCTGCTGCAGGGCCTCGTCGCTGTTCAGCACCGCACGGATGGAGGGGTACAGCGAAGCGCCGTAGCTGGTCATGGTAACGCCGTTTTTGCCGCGATTGAATAAGGTAAAGCCAAGCTCGGCCTCCATCACGGCGATGGCGTGGCTGATGGCTGAGGGGGTCAGATGCAGCTGTTGAGCCGCTTTGTTAAAGCTGCCCTGCCGTGCAACTGCGTCGAAAATCTCATAAGAAAACAGCGTCATTCCCAATGCCTCCTTCCGGTCTGATCTGGTTCGGAGACGCTCGATCCTCTGTGAATCTTTTTCATCTTTGGTTTGAGATAGTTCAATTATCTTCTTGATTTTACTATCCTGCGCCCGTCCTGTCAAGCATTTTGGGCGGATTTGTGCACGCTCTATGCAGATTTTGCCGCAACAGACGGAGGAAATGCCACCTTTCCTCCGTTATAATTCTTATAACGATTTTTTACAAACTGACCGAGGTGTTTTTATGACCGCACTTTCCCCGCGCTGCAGCTTCAGCGGCACCGCCCTTAAAACCATTGCCTGCATCACCATGCTGGTGGATCATATCGGCGCGTCCTGTATCGAGGCAGGGATCCTTACGCCCGGGCTGGACATCGGCACCCTCTCGCGGGACACCCTTTCCGCCTATCCGCTGTACCGGCTGGACATGGTGCTGCGCTTCACCGGGCGGCTGGCCTTTCCTATCTTCTGCTTTTTGCTGGTGGAGGGCTTTGTACATACCCGCGATGTGAAAAAATACGTCCGGAGGTTGTTCCTGTTTGCCCTCATCAGTGAGGTGCCCTTTGACCTTGCGTTTTTCCGCACGCCCTTTGCACTGGACCATCAGAATGTTTACTGGACGCTGGCGCTGGGCGTGCTGGCCATGGCAGGTCTGAAGCATTTTGAAAAGCCGGACGGCTCTGCCAGCTGGAAAGGACTCTTGTGTGTGGCAGGCTGCACGCTTGCGGCGCTTCTGGCTTGTACGGACTACGACGGCATCGGTGTGCTCATCATCTGTGCGCTGTACCTGACCCGTGGCGACCGCAAGCGGCAGTGCATCGTGGGAGCCGTGCTGTTTGCCTGGGAACTCACCGCCCCGCTGGCTTTTGTGCTGGTCTGGTTCTACAACGGGCAGCGGGGCGCGTGCAGTCCGCTGCAAAAGAAGGCCTTTTACTGGTTCTACCCGGTGCACCTGAGCGTGCTGGCTGCGGTGACGAATCTGATCTTGTAACAGAAAGGCCGCTTTCACGGAACAAATTCCGAGGAGGCGGCCTTTTGGTTTCTGAAAATGGAAAAAGCCCGGTGATTTCAAAGAATCATCGAGCTTTTTCTTGGCGGAGTAGGAGGGATTTGAACCCTCGCGCCGTTGTTTAGACGACCTACGCCCTTAGCAGGGGCGCCTCTTCGGCCTCTTGAGTACTACTCCAGAGCAAAGTGTGTTGCACTTATTCAATAAAAATGGCGGAGAGAGTGGGATTCGAACCCACGGTACGTTGCCGTACGGCAGTTTTCAAGACTGCTTCCTTAAACCACTCGGACATCTCTCCTCGTGGGCACCCGCACACGCCGTACCGAATGCCTATTTAATTTACCAGATTTCAGCGGCGCTGTCAAGCCCAAAATCAAAATTTCCGCTCGTTGTGCGCATTTTTGTGCGGAGCGACAACTTTTCTTCGAGAAAAAGCGGGATTTCCTCTTTACTGAAACATCTTTTTGTTGTATAATAAATACAGATAAAACCTTACCGGACCCGGTACAAGCAGAGGAGTGTTGAACAATGTCGTTTCCGGAGCTGTTACGGCAATGCCGAAAGCAAAAGCACATGAGCCAGGCGGAGCTTGCTTCCCTGTTGGGCGTGACTCAGCAGGCCGTGGGAAAATGGGAGAGCGGAAAGAGTTCCCCGGACCCCACCACCGTGGCAAAGCTGGCGGAGATCCTGGACACGACCGCGGACTATCTGTTGGGTCTGTTCGACCCCACCGCGGAGGGCCAGACCGAAGAGCGCTTCTTCGGCAGCTATGTGTACAGCCTGATCCCTGTCATCGGCACGGTCAAGGCGGGCTACGGCGCGCTGGCCTATGAGGAAGACTACGGCAAGGAGTATGCCCGGGTCAAGGACCCTTCCAGCTACTTCTATCTCGTTGTGCGCGGCGACAGCATGGAACCCCGCATCCACGATGGTGACCTTGCCCTGGTGCACCGTCAGGACACGCTGGAAAACGGCGACCTGGGCGTGCTGATCTACGGCGACGAGGGCGAGGGTACCCTCAAGCGCTACCTCCAGCGCGGCAACTGCGTGGTGCTGCAGCCCTTCAACCCGGCCTATAAGGAAATGGTCATCAAGGGCGAGGAGCTCAACCACCTGCACATTGCAGGCCGTGTGGTGGAGACCAAGGCGAAGTGGTAAAAACGCCCCACCAGCGCCTGAAAAAGAAAAGCCATCCAGTATGGCTTTCTTTTTTATACCCATTTTTCGGAGGTGTCCCATGGAACAGAGCCTGATGGATAAGCTGACGATCCTGGCGGACAGCGCAAAATATGATGTGGCCTGTACCTCCAGCGGCGCTTCCCGGGCAGCAGGAGCGGGCGGGGTCGGCAGCTGTTACGCCCCGGGCTGCTGCCACGCCTTTACTGCCGATGGCCGCTGTGTCAGCCTGCTGAAGGTGCTGATGACCAACTGCTGCTCCTTTGATTGCAGCTACTGCGTCAACCGCAAGTCCAACGATGTGCCCCGGGCCACCTTCACCCCCCGGGAGCTGGCCGAGCTGACCATTGAATTCTACCGCCGCAACTACATCGAGGGTCTGTTCCTTTCCAGTGCCGTGCTGGTGAACCCGGACTATACCACCGAGCGGATGCTGGCGGTTCTGCGCCTGCTGCGGGGGGAGTACCGTTTCGGCGGCTATATCCACGCCAAGGCCATTCCCGGCACCAGCCCGGAGCTGCTGGAACAGCTGGGCTTTCTGGCCGACCGCCTGAGCGTGAACATTGAACTGCCCAGTGAGCGCAGCCTGAACCTGCTGGCTCCGGACAAAGGGAGGCACTCCATTTTCCGGCCCATGAAGCAGATCGCGGTGGAGGGGGCCGCCAACCGGGAAGAGGTGGCGCTCTACCGCAAGGCCCCCAGATTTGCCCCGGCGGGCCAGAGCACCCAGATGATCGTGGGTGCTTCCCCGGAAACGGATTATCACATCCTGCAATTAACGGAAGGATTATACAATAAGTATCACCTGAAACGGGTGTTTTACTCCGCCTACATCCCTGTGACCGAGGACACCCGCCTGCCCGCGCTGGATACCAAACCGCCGCTGCTGCGGGAGCATCGGCTCTATCAGGCAGACTGGCTGCTCCGCTTTTACGAGTTCAAGGCAGAGGAACTTCTGGACAGGGACAACCCCAACTTCAACCCCTATCTGGACCCCAAGTGCAACTGGGCGGTGCAGCATTACGGGCTGTTCCCGGTGGACGTGAACCGCGCCCCCTTTGAGATACTGCTGCGGGTGCCGGGGATCGGCCCCAAGAGCGCCCGGCGCATCTGGCACGCCCGCAAACAGGCCGCGCTGGGGCTGGACGAGCTCAAGCGGATGGGCGTGGTGCTCAAGCGGGCACAGTATTTCATCACCTGCCGGGGCTTTGCGGGGGCGCACCCGGGCCGCGGCAGCGCCGGGCGAGAGCGCATCACCCGGGCGCTCATCGACCCCAACGTATTCAGCGGCGGGGTGGAGCAGCTGAGCATGTTCAGCCCGCCCGCCGTGGATCGGCTGGTGGAGCAGGGCGTGCCGCCCCGCACAGCCCAGAAAATGGTGCGGGAGGAGGCAGTGCAATGTCTGGCCAGAGCCCTGTAAGCCCCGCCCGGAAGCTCCACGATGCCGACGTGGTCTACCTCTATGATGGCAGCTTCGAGGGCTTTCTCTGCTGTGTGTTTGAGAGCTTTGCCCAGCATGAGCTGCCCTTTGCGGTCTGGACCCCGGAGCGGGAGACGGCTACCCTCTACCCTGTGAAGGAGATCCCCACTGACCGCGCAAAGGCCCGGCGGGTCTTTGCCAGCTTCCGCGCCAAGCTGGGCGAAGAGACGGAATTCCTCGTCACCCGGGATTTCCTCTCGGGCTGGGAGGATAAGGAGCTGCGGCTCATCCGATTTCTGCATCTGGCCTTTGCGCTGGGGCCAGGCACCGTCAAGCGGCGGGGCCATCCGGAGGTGGCTCCGCTCTACCAGATGAAGCAGAGCCTGGACTGGGAAGTGGACAAGTTTCAGGGCTTTGTCCGTTTTCAGGAGCACGATGGGATGCTGGGCGCAGTCATCCACCCCAAAAACTATATTCTGCCCCTCCTGCGCGGGCATTTCTGTGCCCGCTTCCCGGAGGAGAACTTCCTGATCTATGATACCGTCCATCAGGCGGTGCTACTGTACCAGAACCACAAGGCTCAGCTCATGGAGCTGGCCGAACCCCTCACCCTGCCCCCACCTGATGAAAAGGAGCAGCAGTTTCAGGAGCTCTGGCGGCAGTTCTACAAAACGCTGGAGATCAAGGCCCGCCACAACGAAAAGGGCCGCATGACCCACTGCCCCAAGCGATTCTGGGCAGATATGACCGAAATGAAAGAGGAATTGAAATGAAAACGGAAACAAAGACCGGACGCTGGAAATATGCGGCCATCGTGCTAATTGTGACCCTGCTGGTGGGGCTGTTCTGGAGTTATGTAAAAAATGGGCCGAAGGGCGAAATCTATCTTTACGGAGAAGAACACAGCAAGCAGAGCATTCTCGACAAGGAACTTTCCATCTGGGGCGAGTATTACGAAAAAGGAATGCGGGATCTGTTTGTGGAATTCCCGTATACGGATGCACAATTTCTGAACCTGTGGATGCAGGCCGACGATGATGAATTGCTGGATCTGCAGTTCAAGGACTGGGGAGGCACAGAAGGAGGCACCGAGGTCGAGAAGAATTTTCTGAAACAGATCAAGGAGCAGTATCCTGAGACCGTGTTCCACGGCACCGACGTGGGCCATACCTGGGAAAGCACCGGGCCGCGGTATCTGGCCTATCTGGAAGCCAATGGGCAGAAGGACAGCGAAGAGTACCGGCGTGCGCAGGAAAACATGGAACAGGGCAAACGGTACTATGAGATCAAGGCGACGGATGAAGCTTCTTCGGTCCGATACAGGGAGGATCGGATGGCGGAGAACTTCCGGCGCAGCTATCAGGAGCTGGAAGCGGTACGCCGCACCGATATCATGGGTATCTATGGAAGTACACATATTGTGGAGTCGGAGTATCGGAACTCGGACTTTCGCATGGCAAAACAGTTGAGCGAGAACTATGGGGAACATCTCCATACCAAAGATCTGACGCAGGAACCGGAACGGATCGACGCGCTGGAAGTCAACGGAAAGACCTACACAGCATCCTATTTCGGTGAGCAGGATATTTCGATGGTAAAGGGCTACAAGATCCGAAAGTTCTGGCGGTTGGAAGACGCATACGAGGACTTCAAGAATCTGCCGACACCCCGTGAGATTCTGCCAGCCGACAACTACCCTGTAAAAATCCAGGCCGGGCAGGTGTTTGCTGTGGAGTACCTGATGTCGGACGGCTCGACCGAGTGGAAGTATTATATCACGGACGGCACAGTACAGAATGGCCAACTCATCACAAAGCGGATGAAGATGGAATAAGCAGGCTCCCGGCCCCGGAACTTTGACGAATTTACAAAAAGGTTGCATCTGCGTGGTTGAAACCCGCAAAACCTATGGTATACTATAAGGGATATCCGGGCAGGCATTTCTGCCCCACACACCCCCGCTGCGGGGTCAACACAAAAGGAGTATTGTAGCGTTATGGTTCGCATTACTATGGAAGACGGCGGCATCATCGACATTGAGCTGAATGAGGAAGTCGCCCCCATCACCTGTGAGAATTTCAAGAAGCTGGTCAGCGAGGGCTTCTATAACGGCCTGACCTTCCACCGTGTCATCCCCGGTTTTATGATCCAGGGCGGCTGCCCGCTGGGCAACGGCACCGGCGGCCCGGGCTGGAACATCAAGGGCGAGTTCGCTGCAAACGGTGTGAACAACCCCATCAAGCACACCCGCGGCGTGATCAGCATGGCCCGCAGCATGAACCCCAACAGCGCCGGCAGCCAGTTCTTCATCATGCACAAGGACGCTCCCCATCTGGACGGCCAGTATGCCGCTTTCGGCAAGGTCGTTGCCGGAATGGAGGTCGTGGATAAGATCGCTTCCGTCCGCACCGACTGGAACGATAAGCCCACTACCCCCGTCAAGATGAAGACCGTTGAGCTCATCGAGGGCTGATTTTCTGCGCTTCTGTCCCACATCGCCTGCCCGTGAAGTGCCCCGTCAAGTAGACAAAAAATAATATAAGATTTTTGTTCGCCGTTTCCACAAGGGAACGGCGAATTTTTTGTGCAAATCGGCGTTAGGACGCTCGATTCATGGAAAGGCCGTGAGCTTGCAGCGTCCAACACGGGACATTTTTTTGATATTTTACTTCCGCTGTATGGTGATTGTTCTTGCTTGATATGAAAATACCCCCAGAGTACGCAGAGTTTTCTTTTTACTCTGTCTACTCTAGGGGTAGCATATCATGTTGAGGATACAGGCCGGGGGCTTTCCATATATGCGTCAGAAAGAGATGAGAGGCTTACTTTTTTTCGCCCTTGGGCAGCAGACCGGCGCGCTCCAGAGCCGGGCGCAGGGCCAGATACAGGATGACCACGCAGATGGTGGAGGCTACGCTGTTGATAAAGGTGACACCACCGGCGATCTTGGACAGGGCCTGTGCCACGGTATACTCCTGGCCAAAGATGTAAATGTTGCGGAAATAGCCCAGGAACGGGTCGGTGATGACGTTCAGCAGCAGGCCGGAGCCGCCTGCCACGATGACCTTGAGCAGGTAGCCCTTGCTGTGGCGGTCGAGATCGCGCAGCTTGAACACCTTGTGGGCCACGGCACCGCAGGTGATGCCGATGATGAACTTCAGCACAAAGGTGGTCACGGCATAGCCCGGGTCACCGGCCAGGATATCGGCCAGAGCCAGACCGATCGCACCGGCCAGACCGCCGGAAACGCCGTCCAGCAGCAGGGCGGTCAGGGCGGTGAAGGTGTTGCCCAGATGGAACGAGGAGCCGCCGTAGAACGGCACACGGAAGAACAGGTATGCCACCAGGCTCAGCGCGGCCATAACGCCGGTCAGGGCCAGCTCCTTGGTGGTAAAGGTGCGCTTGTACAGCACACTGCCGAACAGGATGACAACGATCACCACAGCCAGCAGCAGCCACATTGCAGTTGTAGACATGATTTTTCCCTCCATATTTTTTCAGGGCGAACCCCCTCCATCCTGCTCTGCAGGATCGTTCGCCCGTTTCAAAGTTACTTACCCATAAAACCACTTGACATTTGGGTGTGTGGTTGGTATGCTCCTATTATACGCGAAACTGGCACCATGAAAATACCCAGAATAAAGTTTTTTTATGGGGTCAGTTTGGCAAAGCATCCAAAAAGGGGAGGGGTCTTATGTTTCATCTGACAACTGCACTGGATGCCGCCAGCGGGGTGCCGCTGTACGAGCAGCTCTATGAGAGCCTTGCCGCCGAGATGCGCAGCGGGGCCATTCCGGCGGGCACCCGGATGCCCGGCAAGCGGCGGCTGGCGGCAGAGCTGTCGGTTTCTGTCAACACGGTGGACGCGGCATATCAGATCCTGGCGACCGAGGGCTACATGGAGCCACGGGAGCGCAGCGGCTTTTATGTACAGGAATATCTTGCCCTGCCCACCCGGCCCGAGGAAGTGCCGCCCCCGGTGTCTGCCGCTCCGCCGGAAGCGGCCGAGCCGCCCGTCCGGTTCGATCTGTCCACCCGGGGCGTGGACCCGGGGCTGTTCCCGTTCCGCACCTGGGCCCGGCTGCAGAAAGAGCTGCTCTATTCCTCGCCCCAGCTGCTGACCCATGGCGATGCACAGGGGGACGTGGAGCTGCGGCAGGCGCTGGCGGACTATCTGGAGGAATACCGGGGCGTGCGGTGCACCGCCGAGCAGGTGGTGGTGGGTGCCGGTATGGAGTATCTGCTGAGCCTGTTGGCCCCGCTCCTGCCCGGCAAAACGGCGGTGGAAAACCCCGGCTACCAGCGCGCGAAGCAGGTGCTGGAAAACAACGGCGTGGCGTGCTGCTGCCTGCCTGTGGATGCGGACGGCCTTTCTGTTGAGGCATTGTCCGGCTCGGGTGCGGCGGTGTGCTATGTCACGCCCAGCCACCAGTTTCCCACGGGCGTGACCATGCCGGCGGGCCGCCGCACGGAGCTGCTCCACTGGGCATCCCGCTGCCCGGGCCAGCGGTATATCATAGAGGACGATTACGATTCGGAGTTCCGCTTTGATACCCGCCCCCTGCCCAGCCTGCAGGGCATGGCCGGGGCCGACGGCCCGGTGGTCTACCTCTCCACCTGCTCCCGCAGCCTGGCCCCCGGCATCCGCATCGCCTACATGGTGCTGCCCCGGCAGCTGCTGCCCGCCTGGCGGGCAAAGTACCGGATCTATTCCGGCACCGTCAGCCGGTTTGAGCAGCAGACCCTGGCCCGCTTCATCCGCGAGGGCTACTTTACCCGGCATCTTGCCCGGGAGCGCGTGGCCTACAAGGCCCGGCGGGATGCTCTGGCTGCCTCTCTGCGCGCTGCTTTTGCGCCGGACGAGCTGACCCTGACCGGCCTGCACACCGGCCTGCATCTGTTGGCAAGTCTGAAAAATGCCCCGCCGGATGCCGCCCTTCACGCCGCCGCAAAGGCGCAGGGCGTGGCCCTGAGTCTGCTGAGCGATTATGACCTGACCGGCGGGGAACAGGATTTTTCCGGTACGTTTGTACTGGGCTATGGCTCCCTGAGCGAAACATCGTTCCCAGAGGCGGGCGAAACGCTGAGGAAGGTCTGCACCACCGCCCGGGAAGCGTCTGTGACCGTGTAAGTGCCCGCTTTTGCATCCCACGCCCCGGGCAGGGCCTCGGCGTGGGGGAGGGCGCTGTTGTTGGCCAGAAACTCCAGGATCGTGCCCAGCAGGGTATAATCCTGCGCCGCAAAGTCGGTGAGCAGGGCCGTGCTGCTGGCCCGCAGGGCATCCGGCAGGGTGGCGGGCAGCAGGGCGAGGTCCTGCCGGAAAAAGGCTTCCCATACTGCCGCCCGGGCGGCGGCCCGGCGGGCAGGCGGCAGGGTGCCGTCCGCATCCCAGCCGGAGAGCAGAGCGTGGGCCTCCTTGGCCGAAATGCTCTGCACGGCGGCGGAAAGCCCGGTTTCGGCCAGCTCATCGGCAGTCAGTGCCCCCGAAAACCCCACCCGCACCGGCCCGTAACGGGAAGCAGTCTTTTCCAGCACGGCGGGGGACAGCGCCAGATAAAGCATATCCTCCGGCAGGCCCAGCACCTCCAGAAGCGCCTGACGGCACCGGGCGGGCCCCGCCGCTCCGTAGCAGTGGGCAAGGCTGGCAGTCTCTCCGTTGAAGGGAACCGTCAGCTCCCCCGGCACAGCCAGCAGGTTCAGACTGTTCTGGGCGGCGTTCAGGTAGACCAGCAAAAAGCCCGGCTGCTCTCCGGCGGTGCAGAGAAGCAGGGTCATCCGGTGCTCGGCCCGGGGCAGCTGGATGGGCACCCCGCTCTGGGGCTGGGCGGTCTGGATGCGGGTACGCACCATCTGCCGGGTGAGCAGGACTGTGCCGCCCACACGGACGATGAAGCCATCAGCCAGTTCCAGAGCCTTTGCACGGCGCTGGCGGCGACCATCGGCACCGGCAACATCGTGGGCGTGGCGGCGGCCATTCTGGCAGGCGGGCCTGGGGCTGTGTTCTGGATGTGGGTCATGGCCCTGCTGGGGATGATGACCAGCTATGCCGAGAACGTGCTGGGCATCTGCTACCGCCGCCGGGATGCCGCCGGAAGATGGTGCGGCGGGCCCATGTACTATCTGGCCGAGGGGCTGGGCGGCGGCTTTGGCCGGGCACTGGCGGTGCTGTTTGCCTGCTTTTGCGTGCTGGCCAGCTTCGGCATGGGGAATATGAGCCAGATCAACTCCATTGCGGGCAATCTGCAGGCGGTGTTCCGGGTGCCGCCGGTGGCAACGGGCATCGTACTGGCCCTGCTCACCGGGCGGGTCATACTGGGCGGGCTGAAGCGGGTGGCCGCAGTCACGGAGGCCATCGTCCCGCTCATGGCCCTGTTCTACCTGTTCGGGGCGCTGACCGTGGTCTGTGTCCATTGGGCGGCTGTCCCGGCGGCATTCGCGGCCATCTTCCGGGGGGCGTTTGGCTTGCAGGCCGCCGGGGGCGGGGTGCTGGGTTACGGCATGGCCCGGGCCATCAGCTGGGGATTCAAGCGGGGAGCCTTTTCCAACGAAGCAGGACTGGGCGCGTCGGTGCTGGTGCACTGCGCGGCCAACGTGGAGGAGCCTGTCCAGCAGGGAATGTGGGGCATGTTCGAGGTGTTTGCAGATACCATGGTGGTCTGCACCCTCACGGCTCTTGTGGTACTCACCAGCGGCCTTGTGGATCTGGATACCGGCGCGGCCCTGACCGGCGTGGAAGGCTCTGCACTGGTGGGGCAGGCCTTTTCCACGGTGTTCGGGGCGTTCGGGCCGCAGTTCATCGCGGTGTCGGTCCTGCTGTTTGCCTATTCCACTACGCTGGGGTGGAGCCATTACGGCACCCGGGCAGTGGTGTATCTGCTGGGGGAGCGTGCCGCTGCAGGATATAAACTGGTATTTGCGGCCATGGTGCTGGTGGGTGCTGTGATGAAGCTGGATCTGGCCTGGGCGCTCTCCGATACCTTCAACGGCCTGATGATGCTGCCCAATCTTGTGGGCGTAGTGGGGCTTTCGGGGGTGGTGGTCCGGGAGACACAAGCGTATCTGAAACGAAAATGACCCTCTCCGTCCCTGCAGTCTGTCTGTCAGATGCGGGATGGAGAGGGTCATTCTTTATCGCTTCTTTTTATTCAGCTTCGGGGCAGGCCGCTTCAGGCTCCGCACCGCGTCACGCCCGGCGGCGATGCCGCTGCCAAAGGCCCAGTGCAGGTTGAAGCCGCCGCAGCTGCCGGCGCAGTCCAGCGTTTCACCCACAAAGTAAAGGCCGGGGCAGCCCTTGAACTGGAAGCTGGGGGTCACTTCGGTCAGGCTCAGGCCGCCGCCGGTGGTCTGGGCCTGCTTCCAGCCGCAGGGGGTCAGGCCCTCGAACAGCCAGTGCTTGGCCGCGTTGGCCAGCACCTGCCAGGCGGCATCCGGCAGGGTGTCCACCGGTTTTTCAGGCAGCTTTGCCGCTGCCCACAGGGCGCGGCCCAGCTTGGGATTGAGCAGACCTGTCCAGAAATCCGCAGGTGCCTTGCCCGGCAGCAGGGGCACCCGGGCCGCAAACAGGGCGGTCAGGGCAGTCTCATCCAGCATGGGGAAGAGGTCCAGCTCAACGGCCGGGCGCTTTGGCCCCCGCCCCGGGGCCAGATGGCCGGACAGCTGCATGATGCAGATACCCGAAAGCCCGTAGTCCGTGAACTGCACCTCGCCGTTTTCCACGGCTACGGTGCAGTGGCGGTCGAGGTCCAGCAGGGTGGCAGCGGCCTTGGCCCGGATGCCGGCCAGAGATCGGTTGGGCTTTGCTGTCTGCAGGGCGGTCAGGCAGGGGTACAGCGGCTCCAGCTTTCCGCCGCACTGGGCGGCGAATCGGGTGCCGAAGCCGTCGGTGCCGAACTGCGGCCCGGCATTGCCGCCCATGGCGCAGATGACGGCATCGGCCCGCAGGGTCTGGTCCTGACCCTCGGCATTCTCACACAGGATGGTGTAGCCGCTGCGGTTCTGGCTCAGGGTCTGCACAGTGCAGCCGGTACGCACCTCCACGCCCAGCCGGGCAAGGTGGCCTTCCAGCAGGGCCAGCACGTCTGCGGCCTGGTTGGAGTAGGGGTACACCCGCCCGGCCTCATCGGTGCGGGTGTACAGGCCCAGCGCCGCGAACCATTCCAGCGGTGCGGCGGCATCCACCGCGGCCAGCAGGGGCCGCAGGGCGGCGGGGTCAGCGGTGAAATACTGCTCCGGTGCAATGCCGGTGTTGTCCAAATTGCAGCGGCCGTTGCCGGTGGCCAACAGCTTTTTGCCGCACCTGGGGTTGCGGTCCAGCACCGTCACCCGCACTGCACCTGCCGGGGCAGACTGGGCGGCGGCCAATGCGGCGGCAAGGCCCGCTGCACCGCCGCCCAATATCACGATCTGCTGCATAAGAGCACCCCCTCAGAAATCCATACATTTTATTATAACATACACAGCAGCAAAAGGATAGAAGAATGCCCCAAATTTGCAGCGAATAATCTTTGACGAAAGCCTTGACAGAAAAAGCAGAATTTGGTAGTGTTGATTCGACGGAATTGCGTGGTTTCGCAGGCTGTGGAAATGCGGCCGGAAAAGGGCAGAGAGTTGGGACTCTGCTGAGGAGAAGCTGAATATGTGGAAGAAAAAAGAAAGATGGACGGCAGCTGCGCTGCTGCTGGCGATGGTCGTGGTGACAGGTCTGTGCTGGTACATCCTGTACATCCGGCAGCAGTTCTATGACGAAGGCACCCGCAACCTGCTGGAGACCTATGAGCAGGTGGATAAGGCGTTTACCATCTTCAGCCGGAGCAACTGGAACATGCTGAACGAGTGGGGCAAGAGCCTGCAGGCTGCCAATGAGGAGGGCCTGGCGGAGGAACGCCTGCGCAGCTATGAGGCCGAGCGGGAGATCTGGCGGTACAGCAGCGTGTATCTGTTCAATGAAAACTGCGAATATTGGAGCATCCGGGGCAAGCATGAAAAAGTGGATCACCTCTGGACGGCCTTTGAGGAGATGTACCGCACCGGCAAGCCTACGGTGTCCAGCTACATCATGCGGAGCGGGGAGCGCCGGGTGGTATACTCTGCGCCCATTGCGCCGGTGGAGATCGACGGCACCACCTACACCAGCCTTGCCGTGAGCTATCGGAATAAGACCATAGAGGAATTGATCGGCGGCAGTGCTTACGGTGGCCAGAGCGACTGCTACATCATCCATCCCGATGGCGATGTGATGCTCTCGGAGGAGCCCAAGAGCGAGATCGAGGACTGGATGGACAACCTGTTCGACTACCTGCAGAAGTATGCGCAGGTGGATGCGGGCACACTGACCCGGGCCCGGCAGGACGTGGCAGAGGGCCGCAGCGGCAGCCTTTCCTGCTGGCTTGAGGGCAAGAGCTATTATCTGGTCTACCAGCCTGTGGGCTTTCAGGATCTGTCCATTGTGGGCATCGTCGGCCGTGACGTGGTGGACAGTGGAATGCGGAAGATCCAGAACGCCACCATCCTGCTGCTGGCTGGGCTGTTCTTCTGCGCAGGCATCGTGCTGGTGCACGGTGTCCGCATCGATGCCCGCCTGCGCGTGGAGGAAAAGGAGCGCGCCCTCCGGCAGGAAGAGGAGGCCCGCCAGCAGATGGAGGACCTGGCCAACACCGACGGCCTGACCGGACTGTATAATGAACGCTATTTTGACGCATTGTTGAAAGAAAACGAGCTGAACAGGACACCGTTTGTCCTGTTCTACCTCGACCTTGACCGTTTCAAGCCTGTGAACGACCGTTACGGCCACGATGTGGGCGACCAGCTGCTCAAGGAGGTGGCCAGCCGCCTGCGGGGCTGCGTGCGGGAGAGCGATGCGGTGTTCCGCATCGGCGGGGATGAGTTCGCCCTCATCGTCAACGGAGCCGTAACGGAGGGGTTCTGCAAGAGCCGGGTGGAAAAGATCAAGGCAGCCATCCGGGAGCCTTACCGCCTGAAGGATGCAGAGGTGCAGGTTGGCACCAGCTGCGGCTGTGCGGTCTACCCCTGCGACAGCGACGATGTACGTGCCATCCGCATCCTGGCTGACCACCGGATGTATGAGGATAAGCAGCGCTCCGGCCGGAGCTGCGAGTGACGAGAACGATAAAAGATTTCTCCCAGTTTCTTGTGCTTTCTCCCAAAATGAGCGTATAATTGGGAGAAGGAAGAACGGGCTGGGAGAAGAAATGGGTGAATCATGCGTACATTTGATTATAAAAAGATTGCAGAATACTCCTGGGATAATGAGGTCTTGTCTTATGTTGCGAAGATCCATGAATGCAAGGGGCGGCAGGAACTATATCTGAAACAAAGGCCCGCTGAATTGGAGCGGCTGGTGGAGATCGCAAAGATCCAAAGTACAGAGTCCTCCAATCGGATCGAAGGAATCATCACGACCAATGCACGCCTGAAACAGCTGGTTGAAGATAAAACGACTCCACGTAACCGGGACGAAATGGAGATATTGGGATATCGGAATGTTTTAAATCTCATCCACGAGAACTATGCCTATATTCCGGTAGAGCCGGGGTACATCCTGCAACTGCACCGTGATCTGCTGAAATATACGAATTTGACCTATCGAGGACATTTTAAGACTACACCCAATGAAATCGATATGACCCTTCCCAGCGGGGAACGCCATGTGCTGTTCCGCCCGCTGGAACCATACGAGACACCGGGTGCTGTGGAGGCACTTTGCTGCACTTATCAGGATGTGCTGCACAGAGAACTCGTTGATCCCCTGCTTTTGATCCCCTGTTTTATCTTGGATTTTCTCTGTATCCATCCTTTCAATGATGGTAACGGCAGAATGAGCCGGCTGCTGACCCTTTTGATGCTGTATCAGAATGGATATGTTGTGGGGCAGTACATCAGCATTGAAAAAGCAATTGCAGAGACTAAGGATGAGTACTATGCAGCATTGGCGCAGGCTGATCAGCACTGGCATGAGGAGGAAAATGACCCGACACCGTTCATCAAATATATGCTGGCGGTGATCTGCTCCTGTTATCAGGATTTTGAGCAGCGGGTCGATCTGGTTGGCGGGGGACAGAAGCGCGTGACGGCGTACGAACGAGTGCGCAGTTATGCGATGGAAAGGCTGGGAGCCTTTACAAAACAGGAGGCCGCAGAGGCCTGCCCGGGCTTTGGTACAAGCTCGATTGAAAGCGCGCTGAAAAAACTGACAGAGGAGGGCGTTCTGAAGAGGATCGGCGCGGGCAGAAAGACGCAGTATGTGCGCAGGTAAGGCTCCGGCCGGGGCTGAATGAATAATTCCCTTCCTGTTTCCACAGAATAACCATACTTCACAGAAATCTGGAAGCAAAACCGGAACATGGAAAGGAAGGGAACCTTATGAAAGCAACCGGCATCGTGCGCCGCATCGATGAGCTGGGGCGGGTGGTCATCCCCAAGGAGATCCGCCGCACCCAGCGCATCCGCAGGGGAGACCCGCTGGAGATCTTCACAACAGGGGACGGCGAGGTCATCTTCAAAAAGTATTCGCCCATGGGGGAACTGAGCGGGGTGACGGCCCAGTATGTGGATGTGCTGAGCAAGTGCTTTGCCCTGACGGCCTTTGTCTCAGACCGGGACCGCATTCTGGCGGCATCCGGTGCGGGCAGGCGGGATCTGGCAGACCGCAGCGTGAGCCAGCCGCTGGAAAAGCTGATGGACAGCCGCAAGCCCTACCAGAGCGATGGCAGCCCCGAAAAGGCATTGCTGCCCTGTGAGGGCTCACCCCGGGCGCTGCTGTGCGCTGTGCCCATCATTGCGGCGGGGGATGTCACCGGCAGTGTGGGCCTGCTCACGGAGGACCGCACTGCCCAGCCCGATGCCGCCCAGCTCAAGGCGGTGAACGTGGCGGCGGCATTTCTGGCAAAGCAGATGGAGGAATGATCTATTATATAGGAGAGCCGCCGCAGGGCGGCTCTTTTTTGTGCGGCCTTTATGACAGAATTATGAATCTTTCAAAACTTTTCTGAGAAGCTATTGACAGCGCCGCAAAATTGGATATAATGGTCTTAGCACTCAGGGAGAATGAGTGCTAAAGAACGAAAAGCGAACGAAGGAGGCAGGCGCTATGACGATGGATGCACGCAAGCAGCGTGTCTTGCAGGCGATCGTTGCGCTGTATGGCCTCGAGGGCGAGCCCGTGGGCAGCAGTGTGCTGGCAAACTACTTTGATATGGCAGTTTCCAGTGCCACGCTGCGCAACGAGATGGCCGCGCTGACCAAGCTGGGTCTGCTGGAGCAGCCCCACACCAGCGCAGGCCGTGTCCCCAGTGCCAAGGGCTACCGTTATTATCTGGATCATCTTCTCACCGATGACCAGCCGCTGGACCGTGTGACCCGCGCCCGTGTGGACGCGGTGTTCGCAAGCCTTGACCACGAGCCGGAAAAGCTGGCACAGGGTGCCGCCAAGGCGCTGGCCTCCATCAGCGGCTGCACCGCCGCCGTCAGCACTCCCTGTGCTGAGGATCTCTGCATCGCCCACTACGAGGTGGTGCAGGTGGGCCGCAGTGCCGCAGCGGTGCTGGCTGTGACCACTGCCGGTTATGTCCGCACCCGTGTGGCGCGGGTCCGCACCGGTCTTTCCCGGGAAAATGCAGCGGCGCTTGCCGCCCTGCTCAACCGGAACCTGACCTTTGTGGCTCCTGTTGATCTGTCGCCCCGGCTCCTTGCAGAGCTGTGCAGCCAGATCAGCCCGGAGCTGGTGCCGGTGATCAGCGCCGCCGCCGCCATCCTGCAGGATTCCACCCAGCCCCATGTGTATCTGGGTGGTGAGCAGTACCTGCTGGACTGGCCTCAGCTGGACGGCAAGGTGGGCAGCATCCTGAGCCTGCTGAACGACGAAGAGCAGGCCGCCGCCCTCATTGCACCCCCGGCAGAGCAGAGCGAAAGCATCCTGCTGGGCGAGGATCTGGAACCTCAGATCCCCGGCCTGTGCATCGTGAGTGACCGGTATCTGGTGGGCGGAGGCCTCTGGGGCTCCGTGGCCCTCATCGGCCCCACCCGGATGCCCTTCCAGAAGCTGATGCCGCTGCTCCACACCTTTGCCGATCAGCTTGGCGAAGGAATGAGCGGCAAACGAAAAGATACCCCGCAGGCAGCCGCACCCCGGCGGACTGTGATCTATAAGGAGGACCTGGAATGAGCGAAGAAACAAAAAAGACCCCGCAGGCAGAAGAACCTGCCGTGGAGCCCAACACCGCCGAGCAGGCCGCCCCGGAAACTGCACCTGAGCAGGAAGCGGCTCCCGAGACGAACGCTGAAGCGGCAGACCCCAAGAAAAAGGATGGCTTCTTCAACAAGAAGGCCCGGGAGCTGGAGGCTGTGAAGGCAAAGCTGGACGCGGCTGAGAAGAATGCCAATCAGGCCAAGGATCAGCTGCTGCGGATGGCCGCCGAGTATGAGAACTACCGCAAGCGCTCCACCCGTGAGGCTGACCAGAAGTTCAACGACGGCGTGTCCTTTGCCGTGAACCAGATCATCCCCATTCTGGATACGCTGGAGATGGCGGCCAACGCCCCCACCACCGACGAGAATTACAAGAAGGGCGTGACCATGACGCTGGACAAAGCCGCCAAGGCGCTGAATGCCCTCCATGTGGAGGAGATCGAGGCGCTGGGCAAGCCCTTTGACCCCAACTTTATGAATGCCGTGCAGCAGATCCCCGCCCCCGATGGGCAGGAGAGCGGCACCGTGATCACGGTTTACCAGAAGGGCTACAAGCTGGGCGATAAGATCGTCCGCCATGCCACCGTTGTTGTGGCAGAGTGATTTTGCAAGACCCCGCAAGGGTTTTCAAATATAACATCCGCTTGGTAACATTTGAGCATCACATAAACAAAAAACGTTCTGAATTTGAGAGGAGCTTTCATTATGAGTAAGATCATTGGTATCGACCTTGGTACTACCAACAGCTGCGTGGCTGTTATGGAGGGCGGCGAGCCCGTTGTTATCGCAAACTCTGAGGGTGCACGCACCACCCCGTCTGTTGTCGGCTTCACCAAGACCGGCGACCGTCTGGTGGGTCAGGTCGCAAAGCGCCAGGCCATCACCAACCCTGAGAACACGGTGGCTTCCATCAAGCGTTATATGGGCACCGACCACAAGGTGACCCTGAACGGCAAGGAGTACACTCCCCAGCAGGTCAGCGCTATGATCCTGCAGAAGCTGAAGGCAGATGCTGAGGCTTATCTGGGCGAGACTGTCACCGATGCAGTCATCACCGTTCCTGCATACTTCAACGACAGCCAGCGTCAGGCAACCAAGGACGCAGGCACCATTGCCGGCCTGAACGTCAAGCGTATCATCAACGAGCCCACTGCCGCATCTCTGGCATACGGCATTGATAAGGAAGAGGACCAGAAGATCATGGTCTACGACCTGGGCGGCGGCACCTTCGATGTCTCCATCATCGAGATGGGCGACGGCGTGACCGAGGTTCTGGCCACCAACGGTGATACCCACCTGGGCGGCGATGACTTCGACCAGCGCATCATCGACTGGATGGCAGATGCGTTCCAGAACGAGAACGGCATCGACCTGCGCAAGGATAAGATGGCTGCACAGCGCTTGAAGGAAGCTGCTGAGAAGGCAAAGATCGAGCTGTCCAGCGCAATGAGCAGCCAGATCAACCTGCCCTTCATCACTGCTGACGCTACCGGCCCCAAGCATCTGGATATGACCCTGACCCGCGCAAAGTTCAATGAGCTGACCGCTGATCTGGTCGACCGCACCATGACCCCTGTCCGCAAGGCTCTGCAGGATGCAGGCCTGCGTCCCTCTGACCTGAAGAAGGTTCTGATGGTCGGTGGTTCCACCCGTATCCCCGCTGTCTACGATGCAGTCAAGAAGGAACTGAACTGCGAGCCCTTCAAGGGCATCAACCCCGATGAGTGCGTGGCTGTGGGTGCTGCCATCCAGGGCGGCGTTCTGCAGGGCGATGTCAAGGGCCTGCTGCTGCTGGATGTCACCCCGCTGAGCCTGGGCATTGAGACCCTGGGCGGCGTGTGCACCAAGATCATTGACCGCAACACCACCATCCCCACCCACAAGAGCCAGGTGTTCTCCACTGCCGCTGATAACCAGCCCTCTGTTGAGATCAACGTTCTGCAGGGCGAGCGTGAGTTTGCCCGCGACAACAAGAGCCTGGGTGTGTTCCACCTGGATGGCATTGCTCCGGCTCCCCGTGGTGTGCCTCAGATCGAAGTCACCTTCGATATCGATGCAAACGGCATCGTGAAGGTCAGCGCGAAGGATCTGGGCACCGGCAAGGAACAGAACATCACCATCACCGCTTCCACCAATATGTCCAAGGAAGATATCGACAAGGCTGTGAAGGAAGCTGAGCAGTTTGCTGCCGATGATAAGAAGAAGCGTGAAGAGGTCGATATCCGCAACGGTGCTGATCAGATGGTGTTCCAGACTGAGAAGATGCTGAAGGAGAACGGCGACAAGATGCCCGCTGACGTGAAGAGCGAAGCTGAGGCAAAGCTGGCCGACCTCAAGACCGCTGTTCAGTCCGGCTCCATCGATGAGATCAAGGCAAAGCAGGATGAGCTGAGCCATGTCTTTGAGAAGATGTATCAGGCTGCCGCTGCTGCCCAGCAGGCCGCAGGCGCACAGCCCGGCCCCGATGCTGGCGCAAACAACCAGCAGAAGCCCAACGATGACGGCGTTGTGGACGCTGACTTCAAGGAAGTCTAAGTTCTGACACAAACGGCAGATGCCCGGCCAAACCGGCGGGCAGGCGTGCCGGATAAAAGCAAAAGCCGCTCCGGTTTTGCCGGGGCGGCCTTTGCTGGTTTTATAGAGGTATGGTTATGGCACAGGAAAAGCGCGATTACTACGAAGTGCTGGGAGTATCCAAAACGGCCACCGATGCGGAGATCAAAAAGGCTTACCGCAAGCTGGCCATGAAGTACCACCCGGACTACAACCCCGGCGATAAGGATGCCGAGGAAAAGTTCAAGGAAGTCAATGAAGCCAACGAGGTGCTTTCGGACCCGAAGAAGCGCCAGCTGTACGATCAGTACGGCTTTGCCGGTGTTGACCCCAGCTATGCAGCCCAGAACGGCGGCGGCGCGGGTGGCTTCAGCGGCTTTGGCGGCGATGGGGTCGATCTGGGCGATATCTTCGGTGATATCTTTGGCGGCGGTTTCGGCGGCTTTGGCGGCTCTGCCCGTCAGGCAAACCCCAACGCCCCCCGCAAGGGTCAGGATATCCGTGTGCGGATCACCCTGAGCTTTGATGAGGCCGTGCATGGCTGCAAGAAGAACATCACCATCACCCGCCAGCAGGAGTGCACGGAGTGCCATGGCAGCGGCTGCGCCGCCGGCAGCAGCCCCGAGACCTGCCCTGACTGCGGTGGCCGCGGCTATGTCATCCGGCAGCAGCGCACTCCCTTTGGCGTGATGCAGACCCAGCAGCCCTGCTCCCGCTGCGGCGGCAAGGGCAAGCTGGTCAAGAACCCCTGCAAGGTCTGCCACGGCAGCGGAAAAACTGCCGCCAGGAAAACGCTGGAGGTGTCCATCCCCATGGGCATCGATGACGATCAGAGCTTTGCACTGCGCGGCATGGGCGATGCCGGTGTCAACGGCGGCCCTGCCGGTGATGTGATCGTGATGGTCACGGTCCGGCCCAGCGAGGTGTTCCAGCGCGACGGCTATGATGTCTGGGTCACGGTGCCCATCACCTACAGCCAGGCGGTTCTGGGCGACAGCATCACCGTGCCTTCCATTGACGGCAAGGTGGAGTACACCGTGCCCGAAGGCACCCAGAGCGGCACCACCTTCCGCCTGCGCGGCAAGGGCATCCAGTATCTGAACGGCCGTGGCCGGGGCGATATGTACGTCAAGTGCGAAGTGGAGATCCCCAAGAAGCTGAACAAGGCCCAGCGCGATGCCCTGAAGAAGTTTGAGGGCACCCTGAAAGAAGAGAACTACGAAAAGCGCAAGGGCTTCTTCAAGAAGTTGAAGGATATGTTTGCTTAAAAACATAAGTCACATCAAAAAAGAGCGAAGATTCAGTTGAATCTTCGCTCTTTTTGTTTGCAGTCAGATCAGCCCATATAGCTGATGTTCACATCGATCTGGCCGCCGTAGCCGGGGATGCGGGCGGTGCAGGTGCCCTGCCACATATTGCAGGCAATGGGGCTGGAGGCCACGTTGTAGTGGGCGTTCCAGATGTAGTAGTTGGACAGCTGGCTCATATCCAGCCGCTTGCGGAACCAGGTGGTGGAGGCGTACACGCCGGGCTTGTAGCCCAGTGCCTTGACCTCTTCGCAGAAAGCCACAGCACACTTGGTGCGGTCTTCCACGCCCAGACCATCGGCACGGCCATTGCCTGCACCGGAAGCCTCGGTATCAAAGTAGATGGGGTAATCGAGCTGGCGGCCATTCAGCACATAGACGCAGGCCTGTGCTTCCTCGCGGGCCTCGTTCTCGTTGACAGCCTGGCTGAAGCAGTAGATGCCCACCCGCAGCCCGGCGTTGCGGGCGTTGGTGAAGTGCTCCTCAAACTTGGGATCCTGCACCAGGGCACCGGAGCCGTAGCCGCGGTAGCCGATACGGATGATGGCAAACTCCACACCTGCCGTTTTCACCTTATCCCAATCGATGCTGCTCTGGTACTTGGAAACATCGATGCCGAAAGTGGCGGGCTGCTGCACGCCGGAGGCATCAAAATAATAGAGCTTGTTGTCGATGCTCTGGATGCCGGTGACGGGCTGGTGGGTGTTCTGGTCATAGTAATAGGTCTTGCCGTTTTCGGTGCGCCAGCCGGAATACTGGGGCGTTTCTTCCTCATCCTTGCCGAAGAAGAATTCCCACAGCCACTGCAGCAGGCCGTTTTCACCGGTCAGGCAGGCGGGGTCGATGCTCTCTTCGTCCAGCGTGCCGTTGTCCAGTGCATCCCGGATCTCCTCGGGGGTCAGCAGAACGGTGCCGTTGATATCCTTGATCTGAGCCTCGGCCAGCATCTCCTCGCCGTTCTCGGAAGCGGCAGGCGCTTCCTCAGCTACGGGGGCGGTCTCCTCCGTTTCGGGCAGGATGGCGGCCTCCTCAGGAGCGGCCATCGGGTCCTCGGCAGCCAGCGCCTCAGTCTCTGTCAGGAAGTGGGGGAAGGAGTTCTCGTTCTCGATCTCCGAAGCATCCCCGGCCATGGGGTCGGCGGGTGCGGCTTCCGGTTGCACAGCGGGCTCCGCAGCGGGGGCAGTGCTCTCTGCCGGGGCGGCGGTGTTCTCTGCCTTGGTCACGGGTGCGGCAGGGGTGCTGGCTGCGGCCTGCTCCTGAGAAGAAGCGCTCTCCTCTTGCTGGGTGCTCTCGGCCTTTGCCTCGCTCCTGTCACTCTTATGATCGAATTTGGGCAGAGTCACTCTGCCCTCAGTCTGCAAGGCGGCGGGCTCGACCGTCAGGCCCGCAGGCTGGGATGCCAGCAGAAAGGTGGTGCCCGCACCGCCAATGGTGATGGCTGCCGCCATCACAAGGCACGCAACAGCCTGGCCGATGCTGCGGCCGGTGCCGTTCTTGCTTGATTTTTTGAAAGATGTTGGTTTCATGCCGCTTGCTCTGCCTCCAAGCTGGACCGGGCAGGATACACGAACTGCACCGGCCCGCCAATATAGTCTCGCATAATTGCGGATAAAGCTATTTTTACTCTCCCAGTATACACCCAAACCCGTGTCGCCGTCAATCAGTTCGCTGTGCTCCGGCATCGCGTCAGGCAGAAAAATCGGAAAGAAAAACACGCTCCACAGTAAAAACGAGCAGGAAGGCAGAATCATTGCATCCAAAGCTGTGAAATTTGTCGCTTTGGACGAAAAACGCGGCCTCCTCTTGCTGTCTTGACAGGTGTATGGTATGATACTTGACACGGAAAGCTCCCGCGCAATGGGCCGGGAGAGAAAGGTTAGGAAGAGTCTATGTCAAGTGTAAAGGACTTTTTGAAGCGGAAGGATATCGTTATCACTCCGCAGCGTTATCTCATCGAGGCTCTGGGTGCCATGGCACAGGGCCTGTTCGCCAGCCTGCTGATCGGCACCATCATCAAAACGCTGGGCCAGCAGACCGGGCTGGAGGTGCTGGTCGATCTGGGCGGCTATGCCTCGGCCATGAGCGGTCCGGCCATGGCCTGCGCCATCGGCTGGGCACTGCACTGCCCCCCGCTGGTGCTGTTCAGCCTGATCACTGTGGGCTACTCGGCCAATGCGCTGGGCGGCGCAGGCGGCCCGCTGGCTGTCCTGATCATTGCCATTGTGGCTGCTGAGATGGGCAAAGCCGTGAGCAAGGAGACCAAGGTCGATATCCTTGTTACCCCGCTGGTGACCATTTTTGTGGGCGTGGGCCTTTCCATGCTCATCGCGGCTCCCATCGGTGCCGCCGCCAGCCAGGTGGGCACCCTGATCATGTGGGCCACTGAGCAGGCCCCGCTGGTCATGGGCATTCTGGTGTCTGTCATCGTGGGTGTGGCGCTGACTCTGCCCATCTCCTCTGCCGCCATCTGCGCGGCTCTGGGCCTGACCGGTCTGGCGGGCGGCGCTGCTGTGGCAGGCTGCTGCGCCCAGATGGTCGGCTTTGCCGTGATGAGTTATAAGGAGAACGGTGTGGGCGGCCTGGTCAGCCAGGGCCTGGGCACCAGTATGCTCCAGATGGGCAATATCATCAAGAACCCACGCATCTGGATCGCCCCCACGCTGGCCTCGGCCATCACCGGCCCGCTGGCGACCTGCCTGTTCCACTTTGAGATGAACGGCGCGGCGGTCTCCTCCGGCATGGGCACCTGCGGTCTGGTGGGCCAGATCGGCGTGTACACCGGCTGGGTGAACGATATCGCCGCCGGCACCAAGGCCGCCATCACCCCCATGGATTGGGCTGCCATGGTCCTCATCTGCTTTGTTCTGCCCGCAGTCCTGAGCGTTCTCTTCTGCGAGATCGAGCGCAAGCTGGGCTGGATCAAAGAGGGCGATCTGAAGCTGAACTAAACTCCATCCGTCATCGCTTACGCGATGCCACCTCCCTCAATGAGGGAGGCTAAAAGGCTCCCTCTCCGAGGGAGCTGGCACGGCAAAGCCGTGACTGAGGGAGTTATAAAGGGTTCCCGTCCAACACGGCTTCAGCCAGCGTATCATCTTCATATCGGAGTTTGAGCGAGAAAAAGGGTCTGTCCTCCTCGAGCAGGCGGAAGAAGATCTTGTCGCCCTCCCAGATGGGCAGCTGCTCCACCTGCTCCTTGGGCACCCATTCCAGAATGCCCTCGTTCCGGGCGGCATCCTTTACCAGTGTGCCTGTCCAGGCATCGGCGGTGTAAAGGAACATGTATTCGGTCAGCTCGCCCAGAAGAAAGGTCACTACGCCCCGGCAGCGGTAGGAGGTCAGGGTGAGGCCGGTCTCCTCCTGCACTTCCCGCAGCAGGCAGTCCTCCGGGCTTTCAAACGGCTCAAACTTGCCGCCCACGCCGATCCATTTGTCGTGGTTCAGGTCGTTCTTCTTGGTCACGCGGTGGAGCATCAGGTAGGCATTATCCTGTTCCAGATAGCACAGGGTGGTGTTGCGCATGGGAAATTTGGGTTCCATCTGCAATTCTCCGTTTCTGTCAGCATTACAAAAAGCGTCCCACAGGGAGCCCCCTGTGGGACGCTTTTATCGTTTCTTATTTCCGTGCGGCCCGGCCTTTTCCGGCGTTGTTCAGCTTCCGCACCAGATCATTCTGGTGTTTGCGCTGGGAGGGCGTGGGCTCCGGGTCCCGCTTCTCCTCGGCACGGGCGTTGGTCTGCGCGGTGTCGGGGTCAACGCGCACCAGGTTCCATTCCTGATTGCCGCCCGAGACGTAATTCCAGATCTGGGCCTGTGCACCGTTGGAGGTGTTCATGCCCACAAGGTCGATGTACTTGTCGGCCAGCACATTGCGGATGCGAGTGCGGCCGTTCCGGGTGGACTCCAGCTCCCAGCACTGGCTCAGCCCGCTGGTGCGGCCCCACTGGTGCAGCCAGGTGCCCTCGACCACGCCGCCCAAGGCCAGATCGATGAACTTGCCCGTAAAGCGGTTCCTGATCCGCCAGCGTCCCTCGCCGGCATCCACGAACTGCCACTGCTGCCACGGATGCCCGGCGTAGTCCCACAGACGGATGGCCGCGCCGTTCTCCGTGTTGAAGTTCTTGATCTCCAACACCTTCCCATTGGGTGCCTTGATGAGGTAAAACTCATTTTCCAGTAAAACGACCTGAGATGCCTTTGCCATACGTCCGTGTCTCCTTTCCGGTAAAATCTGGTTTGACGCTTCTATTATAGCGGATTTTCCGGTGCGCAACAAGATTGATTCTTGACGAATTTTTTTCTTTTTATTGTGCATTTTGCACTTTCCGCAGCTTTCGACAGAGCCACGGCCCGGCGTACCACAGCACCAGACAGACAAGCCCGATCAGCCGGATCTGCGTGTTGGTGCAGTGGGTGTTCAATTCCAGCCCGATGCCGAAGGAAAGGAGATTGGCAGACAGCGCATAGAGGATGGGGTGAGGCTTTTTGCCCTCCGGCCAGGGCAGATACCGGTTGTAGACAAAGGCTTCCACGGAGAACACCAGCACCTCCAGTGCAAAATAAAGGAAATTGCCCCACATCGGCCCGAGATAGAGCGTGCCGTAGCACAACCCGAGGTTCAGGATGATCTGCGTGGCAAGGTTGACCTTGCCGATGAGATCGCGCTGGGCGGGGCCGCGCAGCCCGAAAAGCAGGATGCCCCACGTCAGCTCTAAAATCAGGGTGATGAGCACCCGGGCGGCAAAGGAGGAAAGGATGTCGGAATCGTTGCGGTTGTGGTAGACCCGCAGGCCGTCTTGGGAATCGAGAAGCACCTGCCACTCGCTGGAAAAGGCATAGCGCTCCACCGGCTCCTCGCTGCGGTAGAATGTACCAGTCTCTATATTATAGAGCAAAACATAGAACTTGTTGGGCGGGTAGTAGCCCCAGACGAACTCTGCATCGGCATCGCCGGGGTATTCCTGAAAATAGCCCAGAAAGTAGTAGCCCTCGGGGGCGGGGTAGTTCCGGAAGGCCTCCCAGGCCTCCCGGGAACCCATCCGCTCCCGGTAGTCTGCCGGGGCGGTCCAGGGGCCGTTGAGAGCTGTATTGCCCAGCAGGGTGACCGCATAGCGTTGGCCCGGCGTGTAATAGAGCTTGAGCGTGACCGAGGGCTTGGGGCCCATGTCCGCAAAAACGGGCAGGGAAAGGGCCAGCACCAGCAGGGCCGAGAGGAAAAAAGCAAAAATTTTTTTGCGAAAAATTTTCTTCATGGCGGTGTCCTCACTTCAAAAAACAAAAAATTCCGACACGTCTTTCCTTAACCTGTAAACGTATGAAAAACAGCTGTTATTGCAGGGCGCTCTGCACAAAATTGCAGATGGAGCTTTGTGCACCATTTCCTGTTTTTCTTACAAGTACAAAACGCCTGTTTTCGGCCTCTTTCAGGGCAGAATATGAACAATTTGTTTCCGGCTCACGGCCAATTCAGGACACTGACTTCACATTTATAAAGCAAAGCGAACTTTACCGCTTTATTTACATGAACAAAACGGCTTTCAAAAGAAGCTTTAATTTGTTTCACGTTTTTGGATATTGACTTTATATCAAAACTGCGGTATAGTAAGAATGCGGAGAGCGGAAAACGCCCCGCCGACACTTGAGCTTCAGGCGTAAGCCTGTGAGAAAAATATAGGAGGTTTGACTTATGTACTATTACATTCTGGGTTGCGGCATTGCTTGTCTGGTTCTGTTCGGCATCAACAGCATGGATACGGTGGATGTCAAGCCGGCCGAGATCCTGGGTAAGGTCATTCTGTGGCCCGTTGCCCTGATGGAAGCAGTTGTTCGTTACAGCTCCACGCATCACAACATCAAGACCGCGCTGTAAAACATCTCGTTCCAAACCAACGAAGAGCAATCAGGCGGCTGCGCTTTCAAAAAGGAAGGCGCAGCCGCCTTTTTGTTTTGCACTTTACGGCGTTGTATGGTACAATAACACCAGAACTTTTAGGGAGGGAAATTGCTATGACCAATGAGACCTTACATACCCTTGAGACCCGCCGCAGCTGCCGCGCCTACAAGCCGGAGCAGATCACGAAAGAGGAGCTGGAAGCCGTTCTGCGCGCAGGCACCTTTGCCCCCAGCGCCATGAACCGCCAGAGCGCAAAGATCGTGGTGGTGCAGGATGCCGAGACCCGCGCCCAGCTCACCCGGATGAATGCTGCCGTGATGGGCAACACGGGCGACCCCATGTACGGTGCCCCCACCATTCTGGTGGTGCTGGCGGATGCCAACGCCCGCTGTGGCGTGCAGGACGGCAGCCTTGTGATGGGCAACCTGATGAACGCTGCTGCCGCCATCGGGTTGGGCAGCTGCTGGATCAACCGCGCAAAGGAAGAGTTCGAGACCGAAGAGGGCAAGGCCCTGCTGAAGAAGTGGGGCATTGAGGGAGACTATATCGGTGTGGGCCACTGCATTCTGGGCTACCCGGCAGAGGAACCCCGGCCCGCCGCCCCCCGCAAGCCGGATTATATCGTATACGCATAAGGAGCACTATGAAACCCGATTACAAGCTGGTCGCAAAGGCCAAATACATTCACGCCAACGCTGACCTTGCCAGTGAGATCTGGCACGAGGTCTACAAGCGCTATTACCCTGCAAAGCAGCTGGACACGCTGGTGGAAACGCTGCAGAGCGCCGATGCCATTGAGGCGGATATCGACAACGATGTGAACTATTTCCTCGTGGTGCTGGGCGGCAAGACCATCGGCTACTTTGCCTGGAAGATGGAGAACACGGCCCTGCACCTGCTCCACCTCTACCTCAAGCCCGAGTACCGGGGCAAGGCACTGGGCCGGGATATCCTGGCCACCTGCGAGCGCCTGGCCCGGGGTGAGGGTCGGGGCCGCCTGTACTGCGAGGTGCACACCAAGTGCCTGCCGGTGCTGCAGTTCTTTAAGACCAAGGGCTACCGCGTGCTGGGCCCCGCCGAGGCAGAAGCTGCGGGCATTTCCATGCAGCTGACCACGCTGGAAAAAATGCTGTAAATTTCCCGTTGATTTTTTGCCGCGTTTGCACTACAATAAAGTAGTGTATTGAAGTGCCCCGCGCGGGCCAGACCCAACCTGAACGATAGGGGAGGAACAAGCCATGGCAAAAGATCATCCCACCGGAGAGTCCGGCCTGTATTCTGCATTGCTGGAGCTGAAAACGCCTGAGGAGTGCTACCGCTTTTTGCAGGATGTGTGCAGCTACGCCGAGCTCAGTGCAATGGAGCAGCGGTATAACATCGCGGAAAAGCTGGTCAACAAGCAGAGCTATACCAGCATCATGGGCAACATTGGTGCGTCCAGCGCCATCATCAGCCGGGTGAGCCGGGTCATCAGCAAGGATGACAGTGTGCTGCGCCGCCTGCTGGAAGAAAAGGCGGAACAGCCCGCCGAAGAATAACACGGACCGCGCGCCGCGGGGCAGGGGAGCACCCGCCCTGCGGTGCGCTTTTTTAGAAGGGAGTCTGTAAAGATGAGTAAGGCAGTTGTATTTTTTGCCGATGGCACCGAGGAGTGCGAAGCTCTGCTGGTGGTAGACCTGCTGCGCCGCGCCAAGGTGGAGGTCATCGTGGCCTCTGCCATGGGCCGCAGGGAGCTGGTGAGCAGCCATAAGATCCACCTGACCGCCGATGCGCTGGCTGAGGAAGTGGATTATTCCGATGTGGACATGGTCGTTTTGCCCGGCGGGATCCCGGGCACACCCAACCTTGCCGCCAACAAGACGGTCACCGAGACCTGTGCCGCCTTTGCAAAGGCGGGCCGGAAGGTGGCTGCCATCTGCGCCGCCCCCAGCATCCTGGCCTCTCTGGGCCTGCTGGAGGGCAGGAACGCCACCGCCCACGCTGGCTTCCAGGATCAGCTGGCCGGTGCCATCGTCCACGATGAAGAGGTCGTGGTGGATGGCAACATCACCACCAGCTATGGGCTGGGCGGTGCCATCCCCTTTGCACTGGAACTGGTGCGCCAGCTGGCCGGTCAGGCAGAGGCGGAGCGTATCCGGAACGCCATTGCGTATCGGCACTGAGAAAGGGGATGCGGTATGCGCTTTATTACCTGCCGCTTGCCGGACGGCGTGGAAGACCCGGCGATTTTATCGGAGGATGGACGGCAGGTCTGGCCGCTGAGCTGGCTGGGCCTGAGCTATGAGACCCTGAGCGAGGCCATTCCGTTTCTGACCCCGCAGGTGCGGTATGGGCTGTCGCTGGCCATTGCGGGCATTCCCGCTCTGCCTGTGGAGGCCGTCACACTGGAAAGCCCCATCCCGGCCCCGGCGCAGGATGTCATCTGCCTGGGCATCAATTATATGGCCCACTCCGATGAGGCGGAGAAATATTCTGCCGCTGCCTTTGCCACCAAACACGAGGATGCCATCTACTTTTCCAAGCGCGTGACCCGCGCCGTGCCGGACGGCGGCCCCATCGAGGCCCACACCGATCTGGTGAAAAAGCTGGATTATGAGTGTGAGCTGGCTGTGGTGCTGGGCAGGGATGCCAGGGATGTGCCCGCCGGTCAGACCCGGGACTACATCTTCGGCTACACCATCCTGAACGATGTTTCAGCCCGGGATGTGCAGACGGCGCACAAACAGTGGTATTTCGGCAAGAGTCTGGACGGCTTTACCCCCATCGGGCCCTGCATCGTCACGGCAGATGCCTTTGCCGACTACCCGCCCAGGCTGGGCATCCGCAGCTTTGTCAACGGCGAGAAGCGGCAGGATTCCAATACCGCCCTGCAGATCTTTGACATCGACCATGTCATTGCCGAGCTTTCGCAGGGTATGACCCTGAAAGCGGGCACCATCATTGCCACCGGCACCCCGGCGGGTGTGGGCATGGGCATGGACCCGCCGCAGTTCCTCAAGCCCGGAGATGTGGTGCGGTGCGAGATCGAGGGCATTGGCACACTGACCAATCCGGTCGAGTGATTCCGAAATGCAATATCTGAGCGTGAATATCCGAGCTGTTATATAATTGATGACAAAATTGCTCTTGTTCATATACTATTCAAAATAAGTTCATTTGAAGTTCACACACTTCCGGTATACATAGGGCAACAAAGGCGCACATCGCGCCGCATCCCCTGTGCAGTAACAGCACGACAGGCCGCAAAGGATGCCTGTTGTGTGAGAGGAAAGGAATTGGAACGCTATGAAAATTGGTTTTACAGAGCTGCTCCTGGTGGCCTTCGTGGCCTTCGTGGTCATCGGCCCCGATAAGCTGCCCGAGTACGCCCGCAAGCTCGGCAAGATGCTGCGGGAGCTGAAGAAGTACACCGGTGCCGCTTCCGAGGAGATCCAGAAGAATGTGGTGGAGCCCCTGAACGAGATCCAGGCCCCCATCAAGGAAGCCGTTGCTCCCCTGACCGACATCAAGAAGGACATCGACGACAGCATGAAGGATGTCACCAAGAGCTTTACCAACATTGGTAAGACCAGCAAGGAAGAAGCCAAGAAGGCCGAAGAGGTCGAGGAAGTGGCCGAGCTGGAGGATACCGTGGAGGAGCTGCCCGAAGAGCCTGTCAAGGCGGAGGAGCCTGCCGCTGAGCCTGTGAAGGCAGAGGAAAAGGCAGAAGAGCCTGCTGCAGAGGAAAAGCCCGAGGAGGCCCCCGCTGCAAACGAAGCCCCTGCCGAGGCTGTTCCCGCTGAGGAAGCTGCCCCTGCCGAAGAGGCAAAGGTCTAAGTACATGGATACACCCGCGCCCGCGGTTGTAGGATAAAAACTGGAATCCAGCCCGCCAGAGCGGCGCGGCAAGAGTAAAAAGGAGATTATTATTATGAGAATCGGACCTCAGGAGCTTATCATTGTTCTGATCATCGTTCTGGTCATCTTTGGACCCAAGAACCTGCCGAAGCTGGGCAAGATGTTCGGCAAGACCATGAAGAACTTTAAGGAAGGTATGGAAGACGTGGATGAGAACGGCGACGCCAAGCCTGCCGAGACCAAGACCGAGGAAAAGGCTGAGAAGAAGGACGAGGAGTAATTTGTGGCTACCAACGTGAAGCGCAAAAAGAAAGCCGAAGTCATGTCGGACGACGGCAGCATGACGCTGACCGGACATCTGAAAGAGCTGCGGAACCGGCTGATCATCTGCGCGGCGGTGTTTGTAGTGGGCGTGATCGGCTTCCTGGCAATTTCGGATAAGCTGATCGACCTGCTGACGGCCATGGCAATGAATGCGAACTACACCTTCGTGTTCCTGGCCCCGCAGGAAAAGCTGATGCAGTATTTCCGGGTGTCCCTGATCGCTGCGGTGATCGTGACCATTCCGGTGGCGCTGTATCAGGTCTACGCCTTTGCAAAACCCGGCCTGAAACGGAGCGAGAGATTCTTCTTCCGGCTGGTGCTGCTGTTCGGTCTGGCTCTGTTCTGCGTAGGTGTGCTGTTCGCCTACAAGGTCACCCTGCCGTTCATGCTGAACTTCCTCGTCACGCTGGAGGGTACCGATTACATCACGGCATCCATCAGCATCGAGAGCTACATCAACCTCTGCCTGACCATGTTCATCATCTTCGGCTGTGTGTTTGAAATGCCTCTGGTCACCATCATTCTGGCCAAGATGGGCATTGCAAACCCCGAGATCATGAAGAAGGGCCGCGGCGTTGCCATTGTCCTGATCTTCCTGGTCGCAGCCATCATCACCCCGCCCGATATCGTGTCGCAGTGCTTCGTGGCTGTGCCCATGTGCCTGCTGTACTTTATCAGCATCTTCCTCAGCGGCATTTTCTATAAGCCCAAGACGGATGATGACGACGAGGATGAGGATGACGAAGAGGAATCCTCTGACGAGGAGTAAGTTCTCCCAAGGCTTTCCGGCCCTCCCACTGCGGGAGGGCCTTTTGCTTTGCCAAAAATCGAAACGAATTTTCGGCTTTTTGCATAAATCCTGTTTCAGCCGCTGTCTTTTGCAAATGGATATGTTATAATGATAACGATGAGAAAACCGGCGGCCTGACCGCCGCAAAGAAGGGGTAAATGAATATGAAAGAGTACGCATTCGGCATCGACCTGGGCGGCACCACGGCCAAGGTGGGCCTGTTCACCACGGCGGGCGCTCTGCTGGAAAAGTGGGAGGTGCCCACCGACACCTCCAATGCAGGTGAACACATCCTCGGGAACCTGGCCAAGGCCGTGAAGGACAAGATGCAGGAAAACGGCATCACTGCCGAGCAGGTGGAGGGCGTGGGTGTCGGTGTGCCCGGCCCTGTGCTGGACAGCCGCATCGTGCCCATTGTCTGCGCCAACCTCGGCGGCTGGGGTGAGCGGAACGTCTCCATCCAGCTGTCCGGCCTGCTGGATGGCATCAAGGTGCTGGTGGGCAACGATGCCGACGTGGCCGCGCTGGGCGAGATCTGGATGGGCTGTGCCAAGGGCTGCCGCAGCGCGGTGATGGTCACGCTGGGCACCGGTGTCGGCGGCGGTGTCATCGTCAACGGCAGAATCATCGAAGGTGCACACGGTGCAGGCGGCGAGATCGGCCACATCACCGTCAACCCCCACGAGACGGCGGTCTGCGGCTGCGGCAAGCATGGCTGTCTGGAGCAGTATTCCAGCGCCACCGGCGTGGTCCGCTGTATGAAGAAGCTGCTGGACGAGAACCCGGACACCCCCTGCACCCTGCGCGGCACCGACTTTGCCGCCAAGGATGTCTTTGATGCCGCCCGTGCAGGCGATGCACTGGCCGCCCGTGAGGTGGACGAGATGACCGACATCCTGGGCATGGCGCTGGCCTCTATTGCCTCCACCACCGACCCCGAGATGTTTATGGTGGGCGGCGGTGTCGCCCGTGCCGGAGATGTCCTCTTCAACCCCCTGCGGGAGCATTTCAAGACCTATGCCTTCAGCTCCTGCCGCGAGACCCCCATCGTTGCCGCTACCCTCGGCAATGATGCCGGCATCTATGGTGCTGTGCGGCTCATCGTGGGAGAATAAAACCTGATATTTCATGGCCCCATGCCTGCACTCTGAATGTGTGGGTATGGGGCTTTTTATAAGAAGGAGTTGAATCAATGAACTATACCCCTATTACAGAGGAAAATGTTGAAAAAGCAGCAACGCTTTATATGAACCACTACAACCAACATTCTGGCGGGTGCTGGACCTATGAAAAGGCATATAAGCGAATCCGTCAGATGGTAACGATGGAGGATTCCCTCTGCCTGATGCAAGAAGATGACAACGATATTCCAACAGGGCTTGTTATCGGTTTTTTGGAAAGCTACGATGATTTTACATTCTATTATCTCGACGAGATCCTGATTTTCGGGGAGTATCAGAACAAGGGGTATGGCAGATTACTTCTCCAAGAAGTGGAACAGCGTGTGCGGGAACGTGGTGCACAGATGATTGAACTGGTCTGTCCGGATGATGCGCACCACATGCACTTTTACGGCGGCTTCGGGATGGCGGAAGCAACGAACCTGAAGCTGATGAAAAAACGATTGTAAATCTGCCGTGGTTATTTTTGATGCAAAAACGGACGAACTGGAACAGCACTATCTCCGGGATTTTGGAGCGCATCCGGTTGCATCCTTACATCCTGGCGGGCCGAGAACATTTATGATTGCAGATCAGGCAGCCAAGGATATATTTTCATCGTATCTTTTTGAAGAATAGGGGGAAAGCAAATGAAACCATATGATAAGGATATCGACATTGTTTTTTCTCCAATGTCTGATGAAACCATGTCGTGGTTGGATGAACTGCTTACAACCTGTAAGCGGTTCGGTGTGGATTACTACAATGCCTCTGAAAAAGACCGTGCATTTGTGGAAGCAGTGGCGCGGAAAAATTATGGAATAAAGCAGGCGAAAATGAATGGAGTATCTGTCTCCACAGTAGAGCCCTTCTTTGGGATTCATCGAGCAGTATAAAAAGAGAACAAAGGAAGCGTGACCTCTTCGGGCCGGGAACGTTTTTCTGAAATCATTGCAAAGCCCCGTGCCGGTGCGATATGCCGGACACGGGGCTTTTTCTATTTTTGAAATATAAAATACAAGACAAAAAGTAAATTATACTTGACATAATGTCTGGTGAGTGCTATTCTGTATCCAGAGGGAATGAGCTTACCCTCACAGGAAAGAGACGAGGTGACAGGATGCCGAAGAATCTGAAACTGAAAGCTGCCCGCGCGGAAAAAGATATGACGCAGGGGGCATTGGCAGAAGCGGCTGGGGTCTCGCGCCAGACCATCAACGCGATCGAAAAGGGCGAGTACAACCCCACCATCAATCTCTGCCGCAGCATCTGCAAAATTCTGGGAAAAACACTGGATGAACTGTTCTGGGAGGAATGAGAAATGAAATTTTCACTGTACAGCAAGAAAAATGTTCTGGATGAGATGCAGGAGCAGACCATGTCCCAAATTGAGAGGCGTGGCTTCTGGCTGATGTGGGGCGGTCTGCTGGCCGCAATGGTGATTCAGCAGCTGACGGGCAATGCAGAGAAAGCGACCGGAGAAGGGGTCGTTTTTATGGCCGGATGTGTTTACACCGTTGCAGAGTGCGTCCGGAATGGCCTGTGGGACCGCCATCTTTCTTCCAGTATGGGTGCCAATGCGGTTTGTTCTCTGCTGGCGGCTGTGGCGGTTACGGTGCTTCATGGCCTGACCTATGGCTATTGGATGGGCGCTGCGTTTACTGGTGTTTCGACAGGTCTGCTCTGCTTTGCGCTGCTCCAATTCTGTGCACATCTGGTGCAGAAGAATCGGAAAAAGCTGGACGATGAACCGGAAGAAAAATAACACCTGATTTTCCACAACAAAACGCGGAACCGTTGAAAACTCAGCGGTCCCGCTTTTTGTTGTTGCAATTATTTCTGATACCGGATGCTGTCTTTTTCGGTGATAGGCCGCAGCACCTTACAGGGGTTGCCCACGGCCACCACGCCGGAGGGAATATCCTTTGTGACCACGCTGCCTGCACCGATGACCGTGTTGGAGCCGATGGTGACCCCGGGCAGGATGGTGACATCACCGCCCAGCCAGACGTTGTCCCCCAGTGTGATGGGGGCTGTGGTCTCAAGGCCGCTGTTGCGCTCTTCCGGCAGCATGGGGTGGATGGCAGTGTACATGCCGCAGTTGGGGCCGATGAAGCAGTGCCTGCCCAGTGTGATTTTTGCGCAGTCCATCAGGTAAGCACCGTGGTTGATGTAGGTGCCCGCACCGATGAAGCAGTGATAGCCGTAATCCACATACAGGTGCGGCAGAATGAACACATGTTCTTCCATGTGGGGCAGCAGCTGACGCAGAAGCTCTGCCCGCTTTGCTTTTTCAGAGGGGCGGGTCTGGTTGAACTCGGTGTAGAGCTCCTCGGCTTTCTCTCGTTCGGCACAGAGCTCCGAGGTGTAGTTTGCGTCGTACCAGAGACCTGCTTCCCATTTTTCACGTTCTGTCATAAACGTTCTCCTGTTATAAGGTGTCCTCACCGGGCAGCTGGTTCCACAGGCGGTAGTACACGCCCTGCTTTGCCAGCAGCTCTTCGTGAGTGCCGGATTCCACAATGCCCTCGGAGCCAAGCACCAGGATACGGTCGTAGTTCTTGATGGTGGTCAGGCGGTGGGCGATGGTCAGGGTGGTGCGGCCATGGGCCAGCTTTTCCAGGCTCTGCCCCACAAGGATCTCACTCTCGTTGTCCAGTGCACTGGTGGCCTCGTCCAGGATCAGGATGGGCGGGTTCTTCAGGAAGACACGGGCAATGGCGATGCGCTGCTTCTGGCCGCCCGAGAGCTTGACACCACGCTCGCCGACATAGGTGTCGAAGCCGTCCTTCAGGGCCATGATAAAGCGCTCTGCACCGGCCAGACGGGCAGCTTCGATGATCTCCTCCCGGGTGGCATCGGGCTTGCCGTAGGCGATGTTATCCGCCACAGAGCCGCTGAACAGGTACACGTCCTGCTGGACGATACCGATGTCCTCGCGCAGGCTCTTGAGGGTGACCTGCTGGATGTCCTGCCCGTCAATGTAGATGTGGCCGCTGGTCACATCGTAGAAGCGAGGGATGAGGTTGCACAGGGTGGTCTTACCGCCGCCGGAGGGGCCGACCAGAGCCAGCCGCTCGCCTGCCTTGATGTCCAGACTGACATGGTGGAGCACCTTGTTGTGGTCGTCCGGGTACTCAAAGCTGACATCGTCAAAGCGGATGGCACCGGGGCCGGGCTGCAGGGGCCGGGCATCAGGGGCATCGTGGATGGGCACGGGGGTGTCCATGATCTCGGCAAAGCGCTCGATGCCGGTCATGCCGCGCTGGAACTGCTCGGCAAACTCGACGATGCGGCGGATGGTAGCGATGAGGGTGGTGACATAGAGCATGTAGGCCACCAGGTCACCGGCGGTGATCTTGCCGTTGACCAGCGACAGGCCGCCCGCCAGAATGACCACCAGATACATCAGGCCGTCGAACAGGCGGGTGGAGGTGTTGAAGGCCGCCATGGCGTAGTAGCCCAGCGTCTTGATGTGCTCAAAGTCCTTGTTGCCCTGCTCGAACTTGGCGCGCTCCTGCTCCTCGGCGGCAAAGGCTTTTACCACGCCCTGACCCAGCAGGCTGTCCTCGATGGTGGCGTTCAGCTCACCGATCTGGATGCGCTGCTGCCGGAACCGGGCACGCAGACGGCCGTTCAGGTAAACGGACACTACGCCCATCAGGGGCACGCAGGCGAACACCGCCAGCGTCAGCGGGATGCTGGCCTGGCACAGGATGATGAAGGAGGCCAGGATCTTGATGAAGGCGATGAAAAATTCCTCGGGGCAGTGGTGGGCAAACTCGGTCACATCGAACAGATCGTTGGTGATGCGGCCCATGATGGTGCCGACCTTGGTGTTATTGTAATAGGTGTGGTCGAGCAGCAGCAGGTGGTCAAAGGCATCCCGGCGCATGTCGGTCTCGATGTGCACGCCCATGATGTGGCCGATGCCGGACATGAAATACTGGGCCGCACCGTCGATGATGCGGAGCACAAAGTAGATGCCCGCCAGCTTGAGCACGATGCCAGTGGTCAGGGTGATGCCCACGCCCATGGCCGAGTTGGTGATGGTGCTCATGATCTTGGGCAGGAAGATGTCACACAGGGTGGTCAGCGCGGCGCAGAACAGGTCGAGAAAGAGCACTGCCTTGTGCTTTGCCAGATAGGGTAAAAAGCGGCGGATGAGCGCGCCGCTGCTGTTGTGATGTGCTCCGGGGTCTTTGATGTTTTGCTTTGCCATGGTTCCTCCTTGATTTGAACTTCTCAGTCTGCGCGTCAGCGATGACGGAGAGGTTTATTTCTTGCTGTAATCCCGTTCGCCGTAGATCGCGGTGCCAATGCGCACCAGCGTTGCGCCTTCGCGGATGGCATTCTCATAATCGCCGCTCATGCCCATGGAGAGGGTCTGCATCTCCACGTTGGAATAGCCGCGCTCCCCGGCCTTTACGAACAGGTCATGGACGGCGGCGAGATACCGGCGGTTCTGTGCATCGTCATCATTGACCGGGGGAATGGCCATCAGGCCCTTGACCCGGATGTGCTCCTGCGCGGCAGCGGCATCCAGCAGGGGCCAGAGCGCTTCCGGCGAAACGCCGCTCTTGCTCTCCTCCCCGCCGATGTTCACCTCCAGCAGGACGTTCTGCACGATGCCCGCTTTGGCGGCTTCCTTCTCGATGGCGGTCAGAAGGTGTTCACTGCCCACGCTCTGGATCAGGCTGGCCCGGCCCAGGACTTTTTTGATCTTGTTGGTCTGCAGGTGCCCGATGAAATGGCTGGGCTTGCCGCAGTAAGCGCCTGCGTCAAAGTTTGCGCAGAGCTCCTGCACATGGTTTTCGCCAAACACGTCAATGGGCAGGGCGGCACTTGCGGCCACGGTTTCAGCGGTGCGGGTCTTGCAGGCGGCGCACAGCTGGACCTCGGCAGGGTCGCGGCCTGCCTCCCGGGCAGCAGCGGCCATCTTTTCACGGATGGCCAGCACGGCCTCCCGCATCTCTTCCGGTGTTTTTTCTGCCATAAGGCATCAGTCCTCCTCGGTATATTTTGCGCGCTCTCCGCCAATGAGCTTCGGGCGGGTGCGGGCGCAGAGAATGTTTGCTTCCCCGATCCGGTTCAGGCTCAGCCGCACCGGCACGGCCACCCGGCGCAGGTGCATCCCAATCAGGGTGCCGCCAATGTCGATACCGGCGTGGGCGCGGATCTCCTCCACGGCAATGGGGGCTTTGAACTGCTTCCAGCAGGTGGTGGCCCAGCTGCCGCCCGCATGGGGCCGGGGCACGACACACACTTCCTCCCAGCCGTATTGTTCGGAGGCTTCCCGCTCAATGATAATGGCCCGGTTCAGGTGCTCGCAGCACTGTGCCGCCAGCCAGATGCCGCGCTGGGCCAGCACCGGTGCAATGCCTGCGTAGACGGCCTGCGCTGCCTCCAGACTGCTGTCCTTGCCGATGTGCCCGCCCACGATCTCGCTGGACGAGCAGCCCACCACGAACACGTCGCCTTTTTTCAGCTTTGCCTGTTCCAGCAGCTCTTCCACTGCCTGCCGGGCTTCCGCCTGGATCTGTTGTTTGAATGCGTCTGTCATATCAATTACCTCGTATCGATCGGTTGCCGCGATGGCCCGATGTTCTGTGTTCGATTGGGCCCAAGCGTTTACAACAATTTTTCCGGGATGCCAAGGGCTCCCCTGGCAGGGGAGCTGGCACGCGAAGCGTGACGGAGCGGTTCAGACCCGTACAGAATAAAGCGCTTTTTCTCCCGCAATGCCAAAATACACCCGGTTCTCCACCGGGCAGAGGGCAGAGCTGCTGCCCTGAGGCTTGCCGGAAAAGCTCCACAGCCAGCTTCCGCTGGCGGTGGAAACGGCCTCGGCGCGGATGCCGTCGGCGGGCAGGGAAAACAGGTTCTCCTGCATCGATTCGCTCAGCCGCAGGGCCACGCCGCGCAGGAAGGTGCTGCCTGCATGGCGTTCCAGCCAGCTGGAGCTGGCCCAGCGGTAGCTGATGTAGAGGGTGCTGTCCTCATCCAGCGCCAGCGCGCCGGGATAGCCCGGCAGCCCGCTGAAGCTGCTCTGACAGCCCTTGCCCCCTGCGGTCAGGCTGCGGGCAGAGGCCGCCGCGCTCCAGATGCAGCGGCTGCCGAGGTCGGAGATGTAGAGGGTCTGGGTGCGCTCGTCCAGCGCAAGGCCGGACGCTCCGGCAATGCCGCCCACCACCTGCTCCACGGTGCGGGCAGCGGGATCATAAACGTATACCGCACCTGTTCCGGTGTGGGCCAGCAGCTCGGTGCGCAGGGCACTTTCCAGCCCCTGTTCCGCGCTCTCCTGCCCGACCACGGCAAAGTAGACCTTGCCGTCCGCACCGACCTCCACGGCAGAAAGGGCCCCCAGCGGGGCACCGTCGATCTGCGTGACCACCTGCTCCACCGAAGCGCCCCAGCTGTCGTGCCGGGCGCGGCAAAGGGTGCCCCCGGCAGGGGTGAGGACTGTGAGCCACAGGTCTCCCGCAGCATCGAACGCAAAGCCGGTCAGCTCGCCCTCTACGCTCAGGATGACCGCAGCGTTGCCGCCGTCGGTGCGCACCAGATCGCTGGTGCGTTTTTTCAGGGAGGAGCCGTTCCACGCCGCCGCATAGACAAGGCCATCCCGGGTGCGGATGCAGTCCACACCCTGATACCCGCCCAGATCCCAGATCTCCCTGCGGTCGGTGGAAAGCTCTGCCTGTGCCGCGCCGGAGGCCTGCCGGTGATCCGGGGCAGTGTAGGCTTTGGGAGGGGCCTCAATGGGCCGGAGCACCAGCGCCCAGACCAGCGCAGCAACCGCGGCCAGCGTAAACACGATGCTCAATTTCTGGAACCTCTGGAGCACTTCCTCCCGCTCGGCGGCACGCTGGGCCTCCTGCACGGCCCGGCGGCGGGCAGCGGCGGCGCTGGCCCGGTTGGCGCGGCGAAGCCAGCGGTCTACCCACAGGGCCGCACTGGGCCCGATGGTCAGTGACGCGATGAGCAGGATGAGAAGCAGTTCAACGAATCCGATGCGCATAGGCAGATTTCCTTTGTTCTGATGGTTGTTTTATCAAATCAGTATAGCACACTTTATAGCAGAGAAGCAAGCGGGCGGCAGGCTCCTGCTGTTTCTTGCGGGGCTTTTGTGGTATACTAAAAGAAATGGGGCGGCGGTTTTCCAAACCATTCACTTAAACTTCACAAAATTTTCCAATAATTATATTATGATACCCCTAGAAACTGGAGCTATTTTGATAACGAGGAGGAAACCTCAGATGGCAAAGATACTGATCGTTGATGATGAACCCCGCATCCGGGAACTGATCCGGGAGCATTTACAATATGCAGGCTATGTCTGCGAGGAAGCGGGCGACGGCTCTGCCGCCCTTTCGCTGCTGAGCGGCGGCGGTTTTGATCTGGTGATCCTGGATGTGATGATGCCCTTTATGGACGGCATGACCTGCCTGCGCGAGATGCGCGCCCGCCACATCAACACGCCGGTGATCATCCTGACCGCGCGCGGCGAGGAGTATGACAAGCTGGCCGGTCTGGAAGGCGGCGCGGATGACTATGTGGTCAAGCCCTTCTCCCCGCGGGAGCTGGTGGCCCGTGTCAAGGCGGTGCTCAACCGCACCATGCCTCGCTCCGAGGCATCGGACGGCACCATGACCTTCGGCGAACTGACCATCGACACGGCCAGCCATACCGTGCGGGTGGCGGGCGAGGATGTGAGCCTGACCCCCAAGGAGTTTGACCTGCTGGTGTTCCTGGCCTCCAACAAGGGCATTGCCCTGAGCCGGGAGAAGATCCTGCAGAAGGTGTGGAACTACGACTATTTTGGCGAGGACCGCACCGTGGATACCCATGTCAAGATGCTGCGCGGCCATCTGGGCAAATGCCGGGGCTATATTGCCACCGTGTGGGGCATCGGCTATAAGTTCGACCCGGATGCAGCGCGTTAAACAGGAGGTTTGCGGTTGATGCGGCAACCCGAAAAAAAGCGGCGTACCGTGGGCATCCGCGGGCAGCTGATGTGGTTCCTCTGCTTCATCTGTCTGCTGCTGCTGGTGCTGTTCTGGTTTTTGTGCACCCAGCTGCTGGAGCCCCTGTACACCACCCATATCCAGAAGCAGCTGACCGAACAGGCAGATGCCATCGTGCAGAAACTGGACGATGCCATTGCCGACGGCCAGACCCTCTCTTATTGGGGGTTCGGCAGTCAGCTCTATGTCAACAGCCAGTTTTTCAACCAGCTCAGCAGCGAAATCTACGAAAATGGCGGCATGAGCAGCTTCTGCGTGGATATCTCCGATGTCACGCTGCGGCAGATCTTCAAGGTGGAGAACCTCTCCTACTGCAACCTGCACCGCACCCGGCCCACCGATGAAAACAGCGAGCTGCCCTCTTACAGCACCGCCCGCGCCATGCGCCAGCTTTGCCGCGAGACCGGCAGCTGTGTGCGGAAGATCAACCCGCCCACGCCCTCGGGCACGGTGGAGCTGATGGTGGGCAGAACGACCTCCGACGGCAGCTACACTGTGCTGGTGACCACCAGCCTGATGCATGTCTCGGAGGCTGGCGAGGTGATGAGCACGGTGCTGCCGCTGGCGGCGGCGCTGATCTTTGCCTTTTCCATGAGCGCGGCGTGGCTGTTCAGCGAGTGGTTCACCAAGCCCCTGCGCCAGCTTTCGGGCGCGGCCCGGCAGGTGGCACAGGGCGACTATGCCGTTCAGGTGGAGACCAACCGCCGGGACGAACTGGGCGACCTGGCGCAGGAGTTCAACCACATGGCCAAGGAAGTCCAGCACGCGGCTCAGATGCAGCGCGACCTGCTGGCGAATGTCTCCCACGACCTGCGCACCCCGCTGACCCTCATCAAGGGCTATGCGGAGACGGTGCGGGACATCACCGGCGACGACAAGGCCCACCGGGACGAGCAGATGAACATCATCGTGGATGAGGCCGACCGGCTGACAGCGCTGGTCTCCAGCGTCATGGAGCTGAGCAAGGTGACCAGCGGCGCGGAAAAGTGCGAGAAGGTCCACTTTGATATGGGCCAGCTCTGCGATGAGGTCAGTGAGCGCTATGACGCGGTCTGTGCCCAAAATGGCTGGCAGCTCAAGCTGGAACTGCCGGAGGAGGAGCTGCCTGTCTATGCCGACCCCAACATGATGCAGCGCGCCCTCCACAACCTGCTGGGCAACGCCATGCACCACATCGGCGGGGACGGCATCTTCCTCCTGCGGGCCTCTAAGGTGCCCGAGGGAGTCCGGGTGGAGATCGAGGACCACGGCCCCGGCATCTGTGCCGAGGATCTGCCCTATATCTTTGACCGGTATTACCGCTCCCGCTCCGATGCGGGCAAGCAGGGCACCGGCCTGGGGCTTTCCATCACCAAGGCCATCTTCCAGCAGCACGGCTTCCGCTTCGGCGTGCAGAGCACGCTGGGCAAAGGCACGACCTTCTGGTTCATTGCAACGGATACAAAGTAAAACGACCCTCTCCGTCATTGTTTCGGAATGACGGAGAGGGCCGCTCTTTTTAAGCATCTGCTTTCCGGTAAATGCCCAGACTGTTGTCCGGTTCCGGCATCTTCACGCGGGAGGCGCGGTCGTTCACCTTGACCAGCATCCAGCCCATCAGGGCCAGCACCACCACGATAATGAGCCATTTTACGGCGTTGGGGAGTTTTTTCATATTCGTATTCCTTTGTTTTTGATCTCAGGGGCGGCAGAGCTTCCGCGCCCGGGCCAGCAGGGCGGCGGCATCGGCGGCAGAGGGCGCTGCGACCCAGTCCGGGCGCTGGCGTGCCCCCGGGCCGCTGCTTCCGGCCTCGGCAAAGCGGGCAAGGCAGGTGTCCGTGCGGTCATTCCAACCGGAAAAGCCCTCCGGTGCAATGTGGGCTCCAAGGCGGCAGTCCAGCATGGCAGTCTTGCCGGTGGGCCGCCAGGGCCTGCCCAGATAGACCGTTCCGGCGGGGCAGTCGGAGACGAAATCGCAGTCCCAGAACACGAAGCCCAGCCCGTTGGCGCTGCCCGAGGGGGCGGTGATGTAGCTATGGGAAAGGTGGTTGTCTACCGTGCGCAGGATGCACTGCTCAAACAGGGCATCGGCCCCGCCAAAGATGAAGTCGATGTCCCCCGCGATCTCGCAGCTCTGGTAATACTGCGCCGAGGGGCGGCGGGGCGCAAACTTGCGGGGACCCAGAAAACCGTCCTTCTCCCGTTCAGCCTCGGGCAGGGGCGCGCAGAAGAGCGTGTCCTGGTTGCCCAGCAGCCTTACCCGGCGGAACACGGCCTTTTCGGCATCCACATAGGCGGCAATGGCCTGCCCCACGGCACTGCCCGGACCGGCATCGTTGGCAATGGTCAGATCCTCCACCGTTACGCTGCCGCCGCTGAAAAAAGCGGTGTAGCTGCGGAAGGTGTGGGTGGGCCGCCCATCCGGGTGGGGCAGCTTGCCGCCGTCCCCAAAGATCAGGGTGGTGGCATCAGCTCCCGCGCCCCGCAGGGTGAGCGCCCGTTTTTCACAGACCAGCTTTTCCCGGTAGATGCCGGGCCCGATGCAAATCTCTGCTTCCAGCTCGTAGGGCACCGCCAGCACGGCCTCCGAGATGCTGGCAAAATCGCCGCTGCCATCCTGGGAAACGGTGAGTTTTAACATGGGCAGTCCTCCCTTGTAAAAGATAAGGCTATTATATGCCCCTTTTGTGAAATTTTCAATGTCCGCAGGGCTCTAACCGGAGCACGGCGGCAGTGATATCATCGGGTCGGCCGGTCTGTTCGGCGCGGGCGCGGGCGGTCTCCACAAGGATCCGGGCCACCTTCTCGGGCGGGTCGCCTGCGGCGGCGGAGAGCTCCAGCTGCTTGGCCACCCAGCCGGGGCCGTCCACCAGCAGACCGTCCGAGACCAGTACGGCATAGTCCCCGGCGGCGAGATGCACCACCCGGCTCTGGCCGTTCACGCTGCCCAGAATGCCGATGGGCAGGCTGATATCGCCCACCGGACGGGCACGGCCGCCGTGCACCAGAAAGCCCGGGGCGGCCCCGGCCTTGAAGATCCGTGCCGTGCCGGTGTAAAGGTCCACGCTGATCAGGTCGAGGGTGGCTCCGCTCTCCTCATCGCTTTTCAGGGCCAGCGCCACATTGACCAGCCGTGCCGCCAGCTCAGCGGTGAAGCCGGCTTTCAACAGGCGGGCAGTGAGCTCGGCGGCAAGGCTGCCGTCCACGGCGGCCGGGCGGCCTGTGCCCATGCCGTCACACAGGATCATCTGGGCAGCGGCCGGGCTGCAGAACTGCTGGACCGCATCCCCGGAGACAGTGCCCTTTGCCGCCGTGCCTGCAGTTCCGAACACAGCCCGGAGGGCGGGCTTTTCGCAGAAGAGCAGGGTGGTCATCCCTTTGCAGGAGAGCACCTGCGGCGGGTCGAAGTCCCGGCGGCAGATGCGTCCGGTCTCCTGCGCCAGCGCGGCCAGCTCGGGGGAAGAAAAGCGGGTACGGGGCAGGGTGACCGCCGCCCGTGTCCGGCCCAGGTCGTCCAGCGTGACAGCGCATTCCAGCGGCGGCGTGCCCAGGCTGGCAAAAAACGCGGCCACCCGCCCGGATTTGTAAGGCTCCGGGTTCCCGGGGCGGCCCAGCTGCTCACTGAGTACGCTCAGGGCATCGGCCATGGCGCTGTATTGCTCGGTCAGGGCGGTGCGCATGGCCTCAGCGTGGACGTGGGCTTCCTTCCGGCTCCGGTAGAGCGCAAAGGAGCGATTTGCCGCCGCGCAGAGCGCCGCCGGGTGGATGCATCTGGACAGCTGGCCGGGCAGGTCGCTGGTCTGCAGATGGCCCTGCTGTTCCAGAATGGGCCGCAGGGCGTTCATCCCCTCCAGCGTGGCGGTGTATTCCTGCTTCCAGCAGGTTTCCCGCCGCCCGCAATTGAAGCACAGGCTGTCGTGGGTGTTGTCGATGACCCAGCGGAAGGTGTCGCATCGGCGGGGAAACGCATCGTATACAGCGTTCACCGTCTCGGCCAGCGAGGAAAGGCTCTCGGCCACTGCTTCCAGCCGGGTGGCGGCGGCAGAAAGCCGGGGCGGCTCCTCGGGCGGCGCGGGGGCTTCCGGCACCGGTGTCAGCCAATGTTTAGGGAAAAAGGCGGGGGCCGCAAAGCCCAGCCCGGCGCTGAGGAGCAGGGGCAGAGCCGTGCCGGGGGCGGGAACACAGAGCACCCCCAGCACACACCCGCCTGCACAGGCGGCAAGGGTCTCAGCCCGCCGCCCGGGGGCCAGCAGGACCGCTGCCGCCGTGCCGCAGCAGAGCCCCACCGCCGCCGGGGCAAGGGAAGGGTCTGCGGCGCAGAGCGCGGCCCCGGTGAAGGCAGCAAAGGCCAGCGCGGGCTTTTCCTGCCCGCGGCAGCAGAGGGCAGCATCCACCATGGCACAGGCCGCTGCCCCAAGGCAGAGGGGGCCGAAGCGCAGCCCGCCCAGCGCCGCCGCCACGGCAGAAGCGGCCAGCAGGGTGCCAAAACCGGGCTTTTCGGGTGGGAAGCGCTGCAGCGCATAGCCGAAGCCGCCTGCCAGCAGGGCATCTGCCCCGCAGAAGAACACCAGCGTGAAGCCTGCCCCGCCGGGCCCCAGCGCAAAGCAGGCACCTCCCAGCACCAGCGCCCCGCACCCGGCCAGAAATGCCGGACGAAGCCTGCCGGGCCAGAGCCATCGGGCGGCCACGGCCGCCCCCACGGCGCAGAGCAGGCAGAGGCTGTCCAGTGAAAACGCCCCGAACCCGTGGAACAGGATGCTCAGCGCAGCTCCGGCTGCGCAGGCGGCAAAGCAGTCCGCAGGCAGGCCCAATGTCAGCCCCAGTCCAAAGGGAAGCAGGGCCCCGTAGAGAACGGCCCAGCCCCCAGCAAGCCCCAGCGCAAAGGCCCCGCCCTGCCGCAGGGCCGGGCGTACCGCCGCCCGGGAGGCCAACGCGGCGGCAACAGGCTGCTTCGGGTGCAGTTTTGTGGTTTCCGGCATGAAAAAATCCCCGCTTTCCGGCGGGGATCTTTTGCAATGTTCTGTTTCCCGCGCCCTTTGCATATACTGTAGCGCGGGCGCGCGGCGTTTTATGGGGTCATGCGGGGAAGCGGCTCAAATCAGCAGAAATAGCGCACTTCACCAAAGAAATTCATCCATTTGGCAATCACTTCATCGCTTCGTGCTTCGATAATGGCCATGATGTTTCGCAGAACACGGGGCGGAATGTTGGAATTGTTGTGGCACAGATAGCATTTCCCGGCCCGGGTGATCCAGATCTTGGTCGCGTTGCTGCTGGGAGCACCCTGTGAAACATGGACATGAATGGGTTCCAGCGGATCATTTTCGTTGGCCCAGAAGTAGACCCAGTAGGAACCGATTTTAAAAACCTGCGGCATTTTCTACCCCTCCTTCCTGGGAAAACTGCAGGATCAGATGTGCAGTGGATTCCAGGAACTTCTGGTAGCGGTCGATCTCAGCAGGGGTGAAGCCGCTGACATCCTCCCAGGTATAATCCGGCAGATAGCAGACCGCAGAGTGGAAACAATCCTTCTCGTCGGGCTTTTCGATGTAGACCTTTACACGGTGGTCTGGCTGCATCTCGGAATGCACGATCTCGGTGTTGTCGTCCAGTGTCATAAACGGGTACATCATAAAAACACCTCCGTGGATATGATTGCGAAAAGGGAAGGAAAATCACCCGTTCAGCTTTTCAATGGCAGCCTTGACACGGGCAAGGGTCGTCTCGCGGCCCATCATGCAGGCAAGGTCGGTGCCGCCGCCGGGGGTGCGCTGCTTGCCGGAAAGGGCAATGCCCAGCGGGTAAAGCAGCCAGCCGTTCTTCTTGCCCAGCTCTTCGGCCTTGGCCTTGCAGGCGTTGAACACGGTGTCGCGGTCAGAGAAGTCCAGGCTCTCGTCGCTCAACAGGGGCAGCAGGGCTTCCAGTGCCTCCCGGGCGGTCTCCGGGGTGGTCTTCTGCTTCTTGTTGGCGTACAGGCTCACATCGTAGTCGGGCATTGCGTCAAAGAAGTCCAGCTGCTCGGGGATCTCGCCCAGCACCTCACAGCGGGGCTGCAGGTTGGCGCAGAGCAGCTTCTTGTCGATGGGGGTGTGCACGGCCTGATCGATCCAGGGCTCGGCCTTCTTCTGGAACTCCTCAGGGCTCAGGCGGCGGATATACTCCGCGTTGATGGCCCGCAGCTTGAGGGGGTCGAAGATGGCAGGGGACTTGGAGATGCCGTCCGGGCTCCAGATCTTGATGAGCTCTTCCAGGCTGAAGATCTCCTGCTCGGCGTACTCGCCCTTGGGGCTCCAGCCCAGCAGGCAGATGTAGTTCATCACGGCCTCGCTCAGGTAGCCCTTGGCCACCAGATCCTGATAGCTGGCATCGCCGTTGCGCTTGGACAGCTTGTTCTGCGCGTCCTTCATCACGGGCGGGCAGTGGATATAGGTGGGGATCTCCCAGCCAAAGGCCTGATACAGCAGGTTGTACTTGGGGGTGGAGGACAGATACTCGCTGCCGCGGATGACATGGGTGATGCCCATCAGGTGGTCGTCCACAACATTTGCAAAGTTGTAGGTGGGCATTCCGTCGGTCTTGATGAGGATCTGATCGTCCATCTCGCTGTTCTCGACCTCGATGTGGCCGTAGACCACATCGTCAAAGCCGGTCACGCCCTCCTTGGGGATCTTCTGGCGGATGACGTAGGGCTCACCTGCAGCCAGACGCTGCTTGACCTCCTCCTCGGGCAGGTCGCGGCAGCAGCCGTCGTAGTGGGTCATCTCACCGTTGGCGCGCTGCTCGGCGTGCAGTGCCTCCAGCCGCTCCTCGGTGCAGAAGCAGTAGTAGGCCTTGCCTTCTGCCACCAGCTGCTCGGCATACTGCTTGAACATGCCCATCCGCTCGCTCTGAACGTAGGGGCCCACAGGGCCGCCGATGTCCGGGCCCTCGTCCCACAGCAGGCCGGTCTCCCGCAGGGTGTTGTAGATGACATCCACAGCGCCCTCAACGTAACGGCCCTGGTCGGTGTCCTCAATGCGCAGGATGAAGGTGCCGTCCTCGTGCTTGGCCATCAGGTAGGTGTACAGCGCGGTGCGCAGGTTGCCAACGTGCATGTAGCCAGTGGGCGAGGGGGCAAAACGGGTGCGGACTTTATTGCTCGGCATAAAAAAACGCTCCTTTATATTTACAGGCAAAAAATTGCGGATAGCTACCTTTTAGTTTAATCGCTGTGCGCTGTTTTGTCAACGAATCGGCCGCAGATTTGGCAGAATGGGCGTTTGGAAGCAAAAGAAAAATCTTTTTGTCGAAACCGCGCGCAATCATTGACGAATGATTGGAAATTTTGTATACTGAGTGGGAGAGATGGCACAATTTTCCTTTGAAGGCTCTGAAGGAGAGATCAGGGCCGGGAGAAAATTGGAAAATGGCTGTCTGAGGTGTAAATGACAAAGGAGAAGAAAAAACTATGAAGAGTACCGGAATCGTCCGCGGCGTTGACGGCCTGGGCCGTATCGTCCTGCCCAAGGAGCTGCGCACCAGCATGAAGCTGGACAACGATGCCAAGCTGGAGATCTTTGTGGAGGGCGATGAGATCATCCTCAAAAAATACCGCCCCACCGGCAGCTGCGATTTCTGCGGCGAGGTGGACGATAATGCCATCCAGTATGCAGGCTACTGCATCTGCACCTCCTGCCGCAAGAAGATCGGCAGCATGAAAAAATAAAGCGGAGAAGGAGGGCAGCCCATGAGCCAGATGATCGACTTTACCCTGCCGTCCTGCCAGCCGGGGCGGACGCTCCACGCGTTCCGCTGTGTGCCGGAGGGAGAGGTGCGGGCGGTGCTGCAGCTCTCCCACGGGATGGTGGAGTTCATCGACCGCTATAAGCCGCTGGCCGAGAACCTGGCCGCCCGGGGCATCCTTGTCACCGGCAACGACCACCTGGGCCACGGCGGGTCCATCCGCACCAAAGAGGATTATGGCTACTTCGGCGAACCCGACGGCAACCGCGCCCTGCTGGAGGATCTGCACGCTGTGACGACCCTGACAAAGCAGCTGTATCCCGGCGTGCCCTATTTCCTGCTGGGCCACAGCATGGGCTCGTTCTACGCGCGGCAGTACCTCTGTGAGTGGGGCGATAAGCTGGACGGTGCCATCATCATGGGCACCGGCTACCAGCCCAAAGCGCTGGTGCAGCTGGCCAGGACCATCTGCCGGGTGCTGGCCGTGTTCCATGGCTGGCACTACCGCAGCAAACTGGTGGCCAGACTTTCGTTTTTGGGGTACAACAAGGGGTTGGAGGGCCGCACAGCCCACGACTGGCTCAACCGTGACCCGGTGGAGGTGGACCGCTACCGCGCCGACGAGCGCTGTACCTTTATCTTTACCCTGAACGCCTATTACAGCATGTTCAGCGGCATCCTGCGGCTGTACGACCCGGCTCTTCTGGCCCGGGTGCCCAAGGATCTGCCCCTGCTGTTCCTGGCAGGCGATGCCGACCCGGTGGGCGAACAGGGCGCAGGCGTGAAGCGGGCGGTCAAGAGCCTGCTGGATGCCGGTGTGAAGAACATCGAGGTCAAGCTGTACCCCAGCGCCCGGCATGAGCTGCTGGTGGAGCTGAACCGCGAAGAGGTCTTTGCTGACATTGGTGACTGGCTGGAACGCCGGCTGTAAAAACACGAACACACAAAAACAGAACCGCCGCCCGGAAATTTCGGGCGGCGGTTCTTTGCACACACGATCAAAAAGGAGAATGGAGGAGAGTTTTTGTCAGAGCATGGGGGGCAGGGGGATTATTCGCCGCGGACGGCTGCGAAGCCTGCCTCCAGATCGGCGATGATGTCATCAATGTGCTCGGTGCCGATGGACAGGCGGATGGTGTTCTGATAGATCTGCTGCTCGGCCAGCTCCTGATCGTTCAGCTGGCTGTGGGTGGTGGAGGCCGGGTGGATGACCAGGCTCTTCACGTCTGCAACGTTTGCCAGCAGGGAGAAGATCTTCAGGTTGTCAATGAACTTGAAGGCTTCTTCGCGGCCGCCCTTGATGTTGAAGGTGAAGATGGATGCGCCGCCGTTGGGGAAATACTTCTCGTACAGGGCGTGATCCGGGTGATCGGGCAGAGAGGGGTGGTTGACCTTCTCCACCTGAGGATGGTTTGCCAGGAATTCGACCACCTTCTTGGTGTTCTCCACATGGCGCTCGATGCGCAGGCTCAGGGTCTCGGTGCCCTGCAGCAGCAGGAATGCATTGAACGGGGAGATGGTGGCACCGGTATCGCGCAGCAGGATGGCGCGGATGTAGGTAACGAAGGCGGCAGGACCTGCGGCATCGGCGAAGGAAACACCGTGGTAGCTGGGGTTGGGAGCGGCGATATTGCCGAACTTGCCGCTGGCCTTCCAGTCAAATTTGCCGCTGTCCACGATGATGCCGCCCAGGGTGGTGCCGTGGCCGCCGATGAACTTGGTGGCAGAGTGGACCACGATGTCTGCGCCGTGCTCGATGGGGCGGATCAGGTACGGGGTGCCGAAGGTGTTGTCGATGACCAGCGGCAGGCCGTGCTTGTGGGCAATGGCGGCAATGGCATCAATGTCGGGGATATCGCTGTTGGGGTTGCCCAGCGTCTCCAGATAGACGGCCTTGGTGTTGGGCTGGATGGCGTTCTCCACTTCGGCCAGATCGTGAGCGTTGACAAAGGTGGTAGTCACGCCGAACTGGGTCAGGGTGTGCTCCAGCAGGTTGTAGCTGCCGCCGTAGATGGTCTTTTGTGCCACGATGTGGTCACCGGCCTGTGCCAGCGCCTCGATGGTGTAGGTGATGGCGGCAGCGCCGGAAGCGGTGGCCAGAGCAGCCACGCCGCCCTCCAGAGCAGCGATGCGCTTCTCGAACACATCCTGCGTGGAGTTGGTCAGGCGGCCGTAGATGTTGCCTGCATCGGCCAGACCGAAACGGTCAGCGGCGTGCTGGCTGTTGCGGAACACATAGGAAGTGGTCTGGTAGATGGGCACGGCGCGGGAATCGGTTGCGGGATCGGCCTGCTCCTGGCCAACGTGAAGCTGCAGGGTCTCAAATTTATAGTTAGACATAGTAATTAACCTCTCTATCTGTACTTAAAGTATAATTCTGACGCATAAAAAATCCCGGTCACTGACACCATTTCAGTGCACCGGGCAAAAAATTCAGGTTCTGCGCTTTGGCAGCTTTGCCATCACATTCGCACACACATTCGGTCTGCAGAGGGCAATGCACAGCGCTCGGTCCCATATTCTGCCCGGGTGGTGTACATTCGCCCACAACGGAAGTTCGCGTGGAGCAGGTTTTTCCAGATCAGCGTCATTTTTGTGCCCTCCTTTCAACGATTTTCCCAATCCTCTACGACCCCGGGAAACTTGATCTTAATTTCCCACTAGGTTGGTGGATTTGTTGTCTGGATTATATCCCTATTTACCCAGATTGTCAATAGGTTTATTGCAAAAAAGTTGGAAATTTTCCGCAGGGGTCTATTTTGCGAGGTTTTGCAGATCCCGCCCGCCATAAACAATACGAACGAGAGTTACGGTACGGGTGCTTTGATCGATCAGGTAGAACAGCAGAAAATCCTCCACGGTAAACCTGTGTATCCCCATGCTCTGCCACGGTTCCCAGTCCACAACAGGGTGCCGCCCGGGCAGGGCATCCAGTGAGCGAGCAGCCTTGCGGATGCGGTTGACCAGTTTTTGGGCGGTAGCTGGCTCTTTGAGCGAAAATGCGACATAGGAGTAGAGATCCCGCAGGTCGTCCAACGCCTGCGGTGCGTAGCGGACCGTATAAACGCTGCTCATATTCCAAACTCCTGATACAATGCGGCATCGACTTCATCGGCAGAAAAACTTTTGCCATTTTGCAGAGAGGCGACTCCCTTTTGCAGCTCGGTATCCAACTCGGTACGGCTCATGCCACCCACAGCAGTGGGGGTGGCAGGGGGAAGATGCAGATCGAGCGGGAGCCCCCGGGTCAGGACGATCTGGCGGTAAAGCATCTGGATGGCGCTGGACGGGGTAATGCCCAGTTGAGCAAGGATATCCTCGGCGCTTTCTTTCAGGTTGGTATCAATGCGGGCATAGACAGCGGCGGTGTTAGCCATAACGATCACACTCCTTTTTTACAGTATAACGCAGATTGCTTGCAAATGCAATCGATTGCAAGCCAAAATAAATGCGGTGTTTTGCGTTGACGGGAAAACGGGGATGCTGTATACTAAGTCTATTCTTTATTCTTGTAAAGGAGGGCGGGCAGATGAGCATTGGGCCAAGTATGCCGCTGCGGCTGGAAAAGCCGGAGGGCATCGACCTTGCACAGGCGGCGCGGTACTTCGGGGCCCGGGGCGGCGCGGACGCGGCCACCCAGGCGCTGCTGGAAAAATGCGCTGTGCCGCTGCTGGCGGCAGCCACGCCCCGGGCAGTCTGGCTGGAGGCCGACCCCGACAGCCTGACAGCGGCGGGGATTCTGGCAGGCGAGGATGTGGCAAAGCATCTGGAAGGCTGCACCGCCGCCCTGCTGCTGGCCGTGACGCTTGGCCCCGGTGTGGATGCCCAGATCCGCCGTGCCGGTGTGGGCGATATCGCCGCCGGTGTGGCATCGGATGCGCTGGGCTCCGCGCTGGCCGAACAGACTGCGGAGGCCGCTGAGGCTGAGCTGCGCCAATGGGCTGCCCGGCAGGGCAAGTATCTGACGGGGCGCTATTCCCCGGGCTACGGGGACTGGCCCCTTGCCGTGCAGCCGCTGTTGGCGGCAGCGCTGGACACCGCCCGCCGCGCCGGACTCTGTGTCACGGAAAACAACCTGATGACCCCCCGCAAGAGCATCACGGCCATTCTGGGGGTCAGTGATCACCCGGTCCGGGGTCATCTGGCGGGGTGCGGGCACTGCGTGCTCCGCACCCGGTGCGAATATAGAAAGAGGGGGATCACCTGTGCAAGCGAATGAACTGTTTGACCGGCCCAATACCATCCTGCTGGATGGCGGCATGGGCACCATGCTGCAGGCTGCGGGCCTGAAACTGGGGGCCCGCCCCGAGGAGCTGAACATCACCGACCCGGCGCTCATCGAGAGCATCCATGCCCGGTACGCCGCCGCAGGCAGCCGCATCATCAATGCCAATACCTTTGGCGCTTCCGCCCACAAGCTGGCGGGCAGCGAGTACACGCTGGAGGAGATCATTGCGGCGGGTATTGCCAACTGCAAACGGGCCTGTGCCCCTTACGGTGCATTGGCTGCGCTGGATGTGGGCCCGCTGGGGGAGCTGCTGGAACCCAACGGCACCCTTGCGTTTGAGGATGCCGTGGCAGAGTATGGCCGCATCGTCCGGGCAGGCGTGGCCGCCGGGGCTGACCTCGTGTTCCTTGAGACCTTTACCGATCTGTATGAGCTGAAGGCCGCCCTGCTGGCCGTCAAGGAGAACAGCAGCCTGCCCGTGCTGGCCAGCATGAGCTTTGAAGCGGGCGGCCGCACCTTTACCGGCTGTACGGTCGAGAGCTTTGCCGCCACCGCCCGGGGTTTGGGGGCCGATGCCGTGGGCATCAACTGCTCTCTTGGCCCCAAGGAGATCTTCCCCATGGCAAAGCGGCTGACCGAGGCCCTGCCCGGCAGCTTCCCGGTGTTCGTCAAGCCCAACGCAGGCCTGCCCCGCGCCGATGGCTCGGGCTACGATATCACCCCGCAGCTCTACGCCATGCAGATGAAGCCCTACCGGGAGCTGGGCCTGTTTGCTGCAGGCGGATGCTGCGGCACCACCCCGGAGTTTATCCAGCTGCTGAACGGCGTGTTTGCCGATTGCAGGCCGGGCCGCCCTGATCACCCCATGAAGTCGGTGGTGTGCAGCCCCATGGACTGCGTGGATGTGGACGGCATCACGGTGGTGGGTGAGCGCATCAATCCCACCGGCAAAAAGCGGTTCCAGCAGGCCCTGCGGGAAGGGGATATGAACTATGTGCTGGAACAGGCCGTGAGCCAGACCGAGGCCGGGGCCCAGATCCTGGATGTGAACGTGGGTGCGCCCGGTGTGGATGAGCCTGCCCTGATGGAGCAGGTGGTCAAGGCGCTGCAGAGCGTGGTCAGCCTGCCGTTGCAGCTGGATTCCTCCCATGCCGAGGCGCTGGAACGTGGCCTGCGGGTCTACAACGGCAAGCCCATCGTCAACTCGGTGAACGGCGAGGCGGAAAAGCTGAACACCATTCTGCCCCTGTGCAAAAAGTACGGCGCGGCGGTGGTCGGCCTTGCCATTGACGAGCGGGGCATCCTGCCCAAAGCCGAGGACCGCGTGGCCATTGCCCGCCGCATCCGGGACGCGGCACTGGCGGCAGGTATCCCGCAGGAGGACATCTATATCGACTGCCTGACCCTGACGGCCAGCGCCCAGCAGGAGGATGTGCTTGCCACGGTGCAGGCCCTTCACGCCTGCAAGGAGGAGCTGGGGGTGCGCACCATTCTGGGCGTGTCCAACATCAGCTTTGGTCTGCCCTGTCGCTCCTACCTGAACACCACCTTCCTTACCATGGCCATGTATGCCGGGCTTGACCTTGCCATTATGAACCCCTCCAGCGAGGAGATGATGGCGGCGGTCTATGCTTACAACGTTCTGACCAACCGGGACAGGCAGAGCACGAAGTACATTGAGCGGTATGCCAACCGGGTGCCCGCCTCTGCCGCACTGGCGCAGGCCGTGCAGAATGCCCAGACCGCCCCGGCAGCAGGCGAAACACCGGAGGCCGCCGGCCCCTATGCCCCCTTGATGAAGGCGGTGGAAAAGGGTCTGAAGGGCGAGGCAGCTGCCCGCACCCGGGCGCTGCTGGAGGAAAAGGAGCCGCTGGAGCTGGTGGACGAAGCCCTCATTCCGGCGCTGGATATCGTGGGTGCAAAGTATGAAAAGGGAACCCTCTTCCTGCCGCAGCTGCTGCAGGCGGCCACCGCCGCGCAGGGGGCTTTTGAGGAGATCAAGACCGCCATTGCCAAAAAGGGCGAGGGCAGCGCCAGCAAGGGACGCATCGTCATTGCCACCGTCAAGGGTGATGTCCACGACATCGGCAAGAACATCGTCCGGGTCATCCTGGAGAATTATGGCTTTGAGGTCATCGACCTGGGCCGTGACGTGCCGGTGGAAACGGTCGTGAACACCGTCCGGGAGAAGGATGTGCATCTGGTGGGGCTTTCCGCCCTGATGACCACCACCCTCAAGAGCATGGAGGAGACCATCCGGGCCCTGCACGATGCCAAGCTGGACTGTAAGATCATGGTGGGCGGCGCTGTGCTGACCCCTGAATATGCAAAAAAGATCGGTGCCGACTGGTACGCCAAGGATGCCAAGCAGAGTGCCGATATTGCCAAGGAGTTCTTTGGCGTATAAGTTGGGATATTAAGAGAAAACGACCCTCTCCGCATTGTAATTCCCGGAGAGGGTCGTTTTTTTGCTTACTTCTTGATCCAGTTGTCCACTGCGCTCACCAGAACCCTGCCCCGGCGGCCCAGGAGCTTGGGCAGGAGCATCCGGGCCATGGCCCAGACACCTGCAAAGTTGAACAGGATGATGGCGGCGGTCAGGAGGCCTGTCCACAGGCCGTAGAGCGGAGGCTCGGCCAGCAGGAGCAGGGCCTCGCCCGCCAGCACGTCGAAGTTCACCGCCACCCGGCCCGGGTGGATGGACATACCGATCATGTTGTGGGCATCCAGCGCGCGCAGCACGAACACGATGCCCAGACCGAAGAAGGAAGCCACCGTTGCGCCGATGGGCCCCCACCACTTGATGAAGAAGTAGTTCATAATGCAGTTGCTCACAGCACCGGCCAGCATGGTCCACAGGCTGTGGGTGGACTTTTTGTTGACAACGTATGCGCTGTTGAGGAACTGGTTGAAGCAGCTGCAGGTGGAAGCCAGCGTCAGGAAGGGCACAAAGTGCCAGGCGTAGTAGTAGTTGGACTTCATCACGTGCATGACCGGACGGCAGAGCCAGATGATGCCTGCCGCACAGCAGAACAGCACCGAAGAATAGGTGCGGAAGATCTTGGTAAAGAACCGGGCACGGCCCTCCTCCTCGGTCACGGCGGAGAGCTGCCAGGCATCGTAGAAGATCAGGCCCAGCGTGGTCAGGATGGTGGGCAGGAAGTAGCCGGTGGAAAGCAGGCCGCTCCAAGCGTCGCCGCTGTGGCCGTCCAGCCCACCGCACATCTCGCGCACAAAGAACAGGTCCGATGCGTTGATGACCCAGAAGCTGATCTGGGCCGGGATCATGGGCAGGGAAAAGCGGAGCATCTGCTGCCAGAGATCCCGGTTCAGGCCCTTGAGCTCCACATAGTTCCACAGCCTGCCGGTGATGCAGAGGAAGAGCACGCTGACCAGGTCACCGCTGATGATGGCAAGCAGATAACCGTTGGCACCCCAGTGGAAGCCCACAAGGTAGAGCACATAGAACATCAGGGTGGCAAAGGTGCACAGGATGCCGTCCACGGCCACCAGCTTGTTCCACTGGCGGCTGCGCACGAACTGGGTGCAGAGGGTGCGCAGGCAGCTCATCAGGACGTAGATGTAGATGAGGAAGCCGTACTGCGCCATATCGGGCAGGAACTGCGCCACAGGCCAGCAGAGGATCAGGATGCCGAAGCCCCCCAGAATGGTCAGCAGGCCGTTGGTGAACACCTGCTTTTCGCTGTTGCCCTTGTCCAGGCCAAAGCGGATGATGGCGTTGGACATGCCCATCGAGACAAAGGGGATGAGCAGGTTTGCGTACTGACTCAGGATCTTCGCCAGACCCAGATCGGCGATCTCGGCCATGGCGTAGGTCAGGAACGGCTGCACCAAAAGGGTCAGCAGCTTAGACGAAAAGCTCGAAATGGCAAAGATAATGGTGTTTCCGGCCAGCTTTGAATATTTGTCGCCGCCGGAGGTTTTTTTTTCACTTTCCACGAAAGGTACACACTCCTAATAGTTTTTATATCCTTTAGGGCAAAACCTCTCAGCTTCGCTCTGCAGCTCTCCTGATAGGAGAGCCAAGAAAACAGTGGTGCCTGACTTGCCTCCCCTACCAGGGGAGGTGCCGCCATAGGCGATGGAGAGGTTATTTCAATAAAGCCCGCCGTTCTTTCCAATCCGGCAGCAGCTTTTCCACCTCGGCCCAGAAGGCCGGGCTGTGGTTGGGCTGCAGGAAGTGGCAGTACTCGTGCACCACCACATAGATCTGTGCGGCGGGCGGCATGTTGTAGAGCTGCAATGCAAAGGTGATCTGCCGCCGTTTCATGTAGCATACGCCCCACCTGCTGGTCATGGCCCGCACCCTGATGGTGGGCTTCTGCCCGCCCAGCACCCCGGCAAAGGCCGGGTAGACCTTGTCGCTCATGGCGGTAAAACAGGCCAGTGCCTCCGCCTGGGAGGGCAGGGGCTGGTCATTCCGGGCGTTCCGCCGCAGCTGGCGGGAGACCGCCTCCCGGATCCACTGGGCCTGCTCTGTCACAAAGGCATCGGCAAAGCCCACCGTGTAGGACCACGGGATGCTCACGGCCACGGTGCCGTCCCGCCGGATGTGCAGGTTGAGCCGCTTGACTTTTTTGCGGGTCAGCTCATAGGGAATGCCTGCGGCGGTGCGCCGGGTCACTTCCGGCTTGCGCTGCGGCATTTCAGCCAGTCCTCCACGGGCAGCTGGGCCAGAACCACCGCTGCAAAGATGAGGGTGCAGCCAAAGACCTCCCGCATGGAAAGGCTCTGGTGGAGCAGCAGCCAGCCGCCCAGCGCGCTGAACACGCTCTCCAGACACATGATAAGGCTTGCAATGGCGGGGTTCACGTCCCGCTGGCCCAGGATCTGCAGGGTATAGGCCACGCCGCTGGACATCACGCCGCAGTAGGCCAGCGGGAGCCAGTTGGCCCCGAACTCGGCCAGGGTGGGATTCTCGAACAGGAGGGCGGCAGCGGTGCTCTCTACGGCCACCACAAAGAACTGCAGCAGGCTCAGGCGGACACCGTCCACCTGCGGGGCAAAGTGGTCCACTGTCATAATCTGAAAGCTGAACAGCACGGCGCAGGAAAGCAGGATCCAATCGCTGGTCTCAATGCCGCCAAAGCCGTTTTTCATGCAGAGCAGGTAGAGCCCGCCCACGGCGATGACCATGCTCAGCCAGAGCCGGGCACTGCCCCGCCGCCCCAGAAACAGCCCGAATACCGGCACCAGCACCACATACATGGCGGTCAGGAAACCGGCCTTGGCCGTAGAAGGGTTGAGCGTGATGCCGATCTGCTGGGCAGCGGAGGCCGCAAACAGCAGGGTGCCGCAGCAAAGCCCCGCCGTCAGCAGATGTCTGCGGTCGGCAGGGGCTTTGGGCCAGCCATAGGCTGCGCCGTGCCTGCGGTGGAGGGCATCGAAGGCGCGGACGGTGGGCAGCAGCACCAGCACCGCCAGCCAGCTGCGCCCGGCCAGAAAGGAATAAGCCCCCATGCCGGAGCCTGCGCTCTGGGCCACGAACGCCGTGCCCCAGATAAAGGCGCAGAGCATCAGCATGAGAGAGTGTTTTGTTTGTGTATTCATTTTAGCCGATGCCCTCCACTTTCATCAGACCGTAGAGGTAGTAACGGCTGGAATCGTAGGAAATGGTAACGCGGTAGCTTGCGTTGGGGTCAAGGTTGTCGATGTCGCAGTGGTAGTTCTGGCCGTCGGCGGTGAAATAGAAGGTGGTGTTGTCCACATACTGCGCGCCGCCGTCCACCTTTTTCCAGAGGGAGACCTTGAACTTCTGGGCACCGCCGTCGGTGGTGCCGCAGCCGTAAATGCTCAGCAGGCCGCTGGGCACGGTGAAGTATTCGGTCTTGCGGCTCCAGATGCCGTTGAACACGATGTTCAGCGCCCCGTTGGCCCGGGCTGTGGCGTATTTGGCCGTGGTATCGGCAATGCCATCGAGCATCAGCGGGTCAGAGCTGAGCACAGCCCACTGGGTGGTGTCGTCCTCCTGCACCTCGTTGGAAGATCCGAACACCTTTTGGGCAATGCTCTTGCAGCCGCTCAGGACGACAACGGCCAGCACAGCTGCCAGCGCAAAGGCAAGGATTCGTTTTGTTTTACTCATGTTTTTCTATCCTCAAAAACAGCAGGTGAAAAATGCGATATTTTTGCATGATACCATAGTATACCGCATTTTTTTCCTGCTTACAAGGGATTTTCTGTGTCTTAGCCGTCCAATGCCGTCAGAGCGGCACGTTCGGCGGCGGCAAGGCCGCTTTCGTCGGAGCGGAACAGGGAGCCATAGCGGTAGAGCGCCCAGCCGCCGACACCGGCGCTGCGCAGGTCGGTCACCTGCCGGGCCAGCGCGCTGCCGGTGCACCACTGGCTGACGCTGTCGGCGTTGGCTCCACCGTCTCCCACACCGACCCGGTAGGCTCCCAGCCCGAAATAGAGGGCCGTGCTTTCGGCCCGGGGCAGGGCCAGCCACTCGGCGGTGATGTTCTCAAAGGCAAAGCGGGTGCTGCCGGAGGAGAGAGTATAGCCGTAGCCCCAGTAGATCTGGGGGCAGAGGTAATCCACAACGGCATCCGCACCGGAGGCCGTCAGCCAGACGGAGAGATCGGTGTACTGCTCGTTCCGGTCGTTGTCCGGGTTGCCCTGGGGGCTGACCCCGAACCGCAGGGTCGGGTCGGCGGCCTTGACGGCATCGTGGACAGCTTTGACCAGCCGGGTCACGTTGGCCCGCCGCCATGCGGTCAGGTCAGCTTCCCCGCTGGCTGCAAACTGCGCCGCGTCAATGGAAGGATCGGTGGTGGGGTAGAAGTAGTCGTCAAAGTGGATGCCGTCCACGGCGTAATTCTGCACCAGCTCTGCCACGCCCTGCACCACATAGTCGGCAGCTTCCGGAATGGCGGGGTTCAGGTAGGCCCCCTCGTTCACGGTGCAGACCCACTCCGGGTGGATGTTCAGCAGGCTGTTCTCTGCAAGGACGGGGGGCATGGAGGCCGAGCTCCTGAGCCGGTAGGGGTTGACCCAGGCCTCCAGCGAAAGCCCCCGGGCGTGGGCCTCGGTCAGCAGCACGTCCAGCGGGTCAAAGCCAGGGTCCTGCCCCTGCACGCCGGTGCACAGGTGGCTCCACGGGAAGAGGCTGCTCCGGTAAAGCGCATCCCCGAAGGGCCGCACCTGCGCAATGACGGTGTTCAGCCCAAGGGACAGGCAGTTGTCCATCAGCGCGGCGGCATCGGCCCGGAACGCGCCTTCTGAGGAAAAGTCCATCTCTGCAAATTCGAGATAGCTCACCCACACCGCCCGCCACTCGCCGCTGGGCAGGGCAGGGTTGGGGGCAGCCTGTGGCGATGGCGCAGGCTCCGCGTTGTTTCCTGCCGGAATAGAACGCAGCAGATAATACGTCAGGGCGGCAGATACAGAGCCACCCAGTCCGATCAGGAAGGCGCGGCGGCCAACCCGGCGCTTGCGGTGCCGGTTCCGCCGCCGCTGGGTCATGCGTCTTCCTCCTGCATCTTGTACAGGCTCAGTGCCGCCCAGCCCCGGGCGCAGGCCAGCAGCACCCAGAGCAGATTGGCCCAGAAGCTCAGGCCTGCCATGCCGCCGTAGACCGTGAGCAGGACAAAGAGCAGGTGGAACGCCTCAGCGGCACCCACCAGCTGCAGCTGACGCTGGATGGGCCTGCCCTTCTGGTACTCCAGTGCCAGCAGGGCGGGCCAGACCAGTGCGGAGAATAAGTAGGCTGCCCAGCCGCTCAGCACATAGCTGAGCATGAGCAGGACAAAGATCAGGAAATAGCTGCGCTTGTCCTTGGGGTCAGAGCCCTTTTCAGCGGCCAGAAACAGGATGGTGATGCCGGTGATGCAGAACGCGACCATCTCCAGAAAAGAAAAATCCATACCGCCCAGCACAGCAAAGCCGTTGAGCATGGATGCCGCCGCCGCGCACAGCAGGAAGAAATACCAGGTCTTATGGGTGAATTTGAGCTTCATAGGGGAAGTCCTCCAGCAAAAATTTGGATTGTTTCAAATATTATAACACAATTTTCCGCAGGTTGTGTTACAATAAGGAAAACATGATTCAAAATCTGCGGAGGGACCCATGAACGTTGTATTCTCACTCATCCTGCTGGCGGCCGCCCTGGGCTGCATCGTTTTTCTGCTCACCCGGCGGGAAAACGCCCGCCGCAGCCAGTATGGCCCCAGCGGCCTTTCCGAGTTCCGCACCGACCTGCCGCTGGACGACTGCTTTGACCGGCTGGACCAGCACAGCCCGGACGATGAGTTCGCCTACGAGTGCCGCCGTGAGAACGATGGCGGTTTCCTGCTCCATCTGACCCTGCACCAGCCAACCCAGCAGCCGCTGGACACCCTGTATACCCTCCGGCTTGACCCCGGGCGGCAGACCATCGCCACCCTGATCTTCATCCGGGAGGCTTTTGGCTACAAGGAGCCGCTTTTTCCGCAGGAAATGCTGGACAAGTTCATGCAGCAGAAGCTGGAAGCCCACCGCACAAAATAATTTTGCCCGAAACGCTTTTCATTTCGCGCGTTTTTTGTTATACTTACTTGTGCGCCCGGCAAACCGGGCAATGGGGGCTAGTAGCTCAGTTGGTCAGAGCTGGCGGCTCATAACCGCCAGACCTCACCATTTCCAGTCTTTCCAAACATCGTTTTTCCGTTGTTTTTCGCTTCACAAGCTGCTTCAAAATCGGACTTGGGTATTTTCTGGGTACGAAAGCTGGTTTGCAGAGCTTTGAAACAACGTCATAAGGGCCATTAGCTTAACGGTTAAAGCCGGCGGCTCATAACCGCTCCAGTGGGGGTTCGAATCCCTCATGGCCCACTAAAAAAGCACGAGATTTCGGTCTCGTGCTTTTCTTTTACCTATCAGAACTTGTCACTTATACAGTTCCATACTCATCTGTTTCCGAATCTCATCACGCCGTCTGTCGTAGACCTGCGTGTAGATTGCAAGGGTTGTACTGGGTTGTGCGTGTCCGGCTTCTGCGGCCACCGTTGCCACGCCGATGTTTGGATTGGACAGCAGGATGCTCACGAAGGTGTGCCGGAACATATGCGGATGGATTTTCTCAATGCCTGCCTTTTTTCCAACACGGCGTACCAGTGCTGCGTAACTGTCGGGGTTGATGGGAAAACCGTAATCGTTGCAGATTATAAAGTCATTCCCACGCAAATCCAGAAGTGACTGTGCATACTTGGAGCCTTTCTTCTCCAAATTCTTCTGCCAGCTTGCACCCATCAGCTTTTTTCTGGACTTCCACTGTTCGTGATAGTCCTTCAAAAAGGCCATGAACTCCGGGGCAACATCTATATCACGGATGTTGCTCTCTTTCGTTGTGGTGAGTTGATAGCCGTAGTTTGGAAAGACGAGCAGGGATTTTGATACATGGATCGTTCCCTCACGGAAGTTTACGTCTTTCCATGTAAGACCAGCCAGTTCTCCACGCCGGACGCCAGTGTTCAGCAAGCACAAAATGATTGCTTTTTCGAGCATGGAGCACTCTTTCAAAGCCATTTGTAAGGCTTCTACTTCATCGCTATGTAAGCAATCCACTGATTTACTCTTCCGGCCTGATGCCTTTATCATTGGCATTTGAAGCAAAGTTCCATAGTTATCATTAGCGTAGTTCAGAACTGACCGAATGAACAGACTATACTCTCGCATCGTCTTTTTCGTCATGGGACGCCGATCAACCTCTACCTCGAACATCTGTTCAACTGTCTTTCCTAAAGCCGATGCCACCTGTTGCGCAGAATCCAACGATACGGTTTCACCACGGAAAATGCGCTCGATGGTTTCCTCACGGATGGTACATTTTTTCGCAATTTTGGGGCAGGACATCGTTTTGAATTCTTTAGCCTCTGGCTTCAAAACGGCGTGTTCGTAAACCCGCGCGTCACTGTCTTCAATGAAGCGAATAATCGTATCGCAATCCTTTTTTGTAATCAAAGCGATTGGCTTTTCAGAAAACTCTGGATAACGCTGGATGCGCTGAAGATATTTTTCCTTTTTCAAACTTGTGTTCTCTTTGTTTCTGTTGCTATCATAGTCGCCTTTCAGACGAACCGAGGGTGCCATACGAGAACGGTTTGATTCTATGTATTCTTGCGCAACGACTGCAAATGTTTTTCCGGCGTTGCTGGCTTCTCTATCGGCCTTTTCCTGTTCCTGCCGCTCAAATTCAGCGGCGGCAGCATTTGCAGCAGCATTACGCGCACGAGCATTTTTCAGTTCGGTGGGGTCAAAATCGAACCGACCATAGCGGCGTTCGATTTTGCCGTTCACCAGAACATTTGCGATGAGTTTATAATAACGAGGTTTCTTTTTGGGTTCTCTCAATTCAAACGATGCCATATATTTACCGTCCTTTCTATTTGGTGAGTATTTCTGTCACGATGAGTATAGCAGTTCAGGCGGTTTATTTTTAGGATGTCGCAGTTTGCATCCACATCCTTGACAAATCAAGATGTTGTCGTTCCACCGTTGAAATAGTCGGCCATCTTTCCGAGGTTGATATACCATTTGATACCCGACTGGAATGCCATGCCCGGAACTTCCCGGCACAGGCGGCGGATGTAATATTCAGGCAAGCCCATACGCTGACTTGCCTGTTTGATGCTGACGATCTGCGGCAGGACAACTGCCTCACTCTGGATTTCCGGCGATACCATCACTTTTTCATTCATCGGCATTTCTCCTGTCCCATTCATTGATTTCCAAACTGTTCATCAGGGCTTCTTCAATTCGGCGCATTTCGTTCCGTGTAATCTGCCCCAAGAAGCGTTGTACGCGGCTTTTATCTATCGTGAATATCTGTTCCAACTGAACCACAGAAGGCTTCTCAAAGGCCGTATTACGGTCTATCAGAACGTGTGTAGGTTGATGCTTCTTTTTCTCGGTGCGGGAAGTCACTGTCGCCACGATAAGGGTAGGCGCATAGCGGTTTCCTACATCGTTTTGAAGAACAACTACAGGGCGGGTGCCGCCCTGTTCTGAGCCGATATGCGGCTCCATGTCGGCAAAGTAAATGTCCCCTCTAAGGTATTTCCAATCTTTTGGTATGATACGATCAAGCCTCCTATCCTTATATATGTAGCAAAAGCCGCCCAATTTTGGTAGACGGCTCTTGCAGAGAAAAGGAGTATGCCTAGAAAGGCGAAAATGTCACTGCTTGATGGGAAGATTGAAACGGCGGGAGGAACCGTTGTAAGTGCGCAGAATCAGCATCATATACTTGTAGCTGACCGTGCCGCTCAGGGATTTCTCATCGCGCACTAGCGTCATGGGGTGGACGGTGTGCAGCCGTTTCACCAGACGTTCCGGGTCGTATTCGCCCTGATACAGAGCAACGAAGCGAACCATACCCCGCAGGATGCCGGAGCGGAGCGAATCCGGGTCGCCCTCCCAGCCACGCGCCAGCATGGTCAGAGCTTCTTTATAGAGATCTGCGCCGTAGGTCTTGTATTCCTTGAAAGCTGTGCGGATGCAGATGATCTTCCACGGTGCGCGGTAGTTGTCCAGACCCAGTTGCAAGCCTGTACTCTCGGTGGCGTTCAGGAACGCGATGGATTCTGCATCTTTGCCGACCAGAGCGGCGCGAAGTTCTGCGCCAGCGGTCAACGGGGTGGAAACGCCTGTCTGTTTGGAAAACAAGATGGCTTCTTCTTCCTCGGTCAGCCCGGTGTACACCTTGCAGATGATGGGGAGGTCTGCGCCGCCGTTCATGGCACGGCGGGTCACGATGGTGTGCTGACCGTCAAAGACGTAGTAGTGGCCGTCCCGGTAGCTGACCTTGGGCGGATTGGCAATCAGTTCGGTGAACTCTGCCGACATCTTCTCAACATTGGGGATGTTCAGCTTGCGCTGGTACTCGGCAGGGATTTCCAGATAAGCACTGTTGATGACCTTTTCCTCATAAGGTCGCTGCGCAAACAGGGCTTCAATGATGGCTTCATCGGTGATTTCGGGCATAATCTCAGGCATGGTGCTGACGCAGTTCATATTATTCATATCTTGTCCTCCAATTTTTGCAGATAGTCTTTGACTTTCTGGATGTTTCGTTTGACAGCAGAACGGTTGTCTGCATCGGTCAGAATGTCGGGATAGTCCCGAAAAACGCTCTCCCAGCGGCGTATCATGGTATTGGCAGCACCCGACACCTCACAAAGCATCGCGGCTCCATTGGCAAGCTGCTTGGCATTGTAGCGATGGTTTGCAATTTCAAGAATCTGCTGACGGTCAACTTTCAACGGCTCATTCTCCTTTTGTGGAAAAGTCGGCTCGGATAGAGCAGGAGTGGACGTTGGTTCTTCGTCAGGAGTTTCTATATCGGATGTACAGGCATCGGGCAGCGGTGCGGCCACGGCTGGGAGAACCTTCTGTTTTTGTGCAGGCGGCTTTTGGGGCTTCTGCTCTTTGGGTTTGCAGATTTCAGCCACCAGTGCCGGACGCTCTTCGGGAGGGGCGCGGGCAACGGACGCGATCTCGGCAGCAGTCGGCTTGACCTCGCCGGAAAGCACTCTCTGCCGTGTGCCGGGAACAGCTTCTTCGGCAGCGTCTACGCCTTTGGCAAAGCATTCTGCTCTCCGTACAAAGCTGTCCGTTGTATTTGTTTCACGAGCGATTCTTGCACGAGTTTTTTCGTTTTTTGGTTGGTGGTCATTTTGACCACCAACCAAACTTGTATATTGGTTAGTCCCTTTTTCATTTGGTATCAAAGCCTTTTCAGCGTCATATTGCTTTCCAATAAGGTACTTCTTCTGTTCTGGGGTGAGATTGCGCCGCCCAAGCTGGTTTTTGCAAATCCAGATGATTGCTTCATAGCGGTTTGCAAACTCTTTTTCGTGAACACTAAAAGGGATTTCTGGATGCTTTTTGGCGATGGTAAAGCGGTTGTGTCCATCCACGATCAGCCCTTCCCATGCGATGATGGGGTTAATGATGCGGCCATCCCGCAAGATGTTTGCTTCCAGCTGGTTTAGCTCTTCAAAGGTGAGCGGTGGAATTTTGCCTTGGAACTCTGGGTCAACTTTAAGCGCAGATAAGTTCATCATCAAACCGTCCTTTCTTCGTGTAGGCAGATTTGGGGGCTGCGGGCTGGATGTAGTAGTCAAACCCAAAGCGGGTCTGGCAGTAGGTGCAGGGTTCCTTGACGGTCTGGCCGGGGTCTGCGCGGCGGACGCAGATGCCACGAGTGTTGCAAAACGCATCCAAGCAGCGGGGGCAGAGGGTAGTCAGATTGCTTTCGTCGTGGTGCTTACGGTCAAAAGTACGGCTCATAGTCATTACCTCCGTGTCGTTGTTGTGAATAGTCGATATGGAAAAAGCCCACTGCCTTGATTCAGAAGAATCCCGGTGGTGGGCTTTGAAGTCTTGTTCTAAGTTTTCCACCCTATTTGTCCTCGACGCCTGGTGGAGTTGGAATACACCTCGGTCAGTGGGGAGTTTCACCCACACCGTCATTGGCCTTTCAGCCACCCCGCCTTCTTTATGGCCGGGCCGCGAATTACGGAAGTATCATCATTACGTCCGAGGGAATGAATATTCAGTTTTCAAGGTACGTCTTACAGTTTCGGGCTTCCCCCCTCATTTGGGGTGTTGCCCTTGCTGTGACCATAGTGTATCTGAAAGCTGAATGTTTTTTTAGGATGTCGTGCTTCCGCTTTTTGCTCCTGAAGAACCGGAAGCATCCCTTCCGGTTTTGATGCAAAAACATCGTTTTTACGAAAAACTCGCTTTTCAAAAAAATGATGAAAAATGCTGCTCTTTTGAGAAAGTTTTTGGAACCGAAAACGAAAAAAGCTCCGCTGAACAAGCAGCGTTCAAAGCTGATTGCCCAGAGGAGCATCTATGTGTGTTACAGTTCTTCAGCGATTGCAGCTAGATTTTGCGCAATGCGCTGTAATTTCAAAGAAAGTTTTTGATTTGCCAAACGCTTCTGTTGTAGCTTATTTCTCAAGTGTTCTTCATGGTCTGATAATACCTTTCCTATAATCAGATAATCCAGCGTCACATCAAAGAAAGCGGCAATTTCAACGAATAAATCAATGGATGGCGCATATTCCCCTCTCTCAAGATTGCGGAGATGGCGGTCACTGATATTCAGCTTGATAGCCAACTCCTCCTGCGTCAGATAGCATTCTCTGCGCAGCTTTTGGATGCGTTTTCCGGTTTCGAGCTGATTATAGTACATCATACGCCAGCCCTCCGACCGTGCAGAAATACAGCCAATAACGGCCACACCACAAGGTCAGAGCGCAAGCGGACATTCGGTGGCAGACTGCTTGCCTGCCGGGGCTAGGTTCGTACTCAATCAATCTTTTTTTCATAATCCTTCGTCCTTTCGTTGTCGATTATGGCGATACGGGCGGAGCATAAAAGATGCACCGTGCATCTTTCACGATAGAGAAAAAATCTCTATATTATATAGGACAAAAAAGAGGAAAAAGTTAGGGTTGAAACTCAAAAGTTGAATAAGTTGCATCTTTCTCGAAGCGCAGTTAAAGCAGATTTAATGCATTCAGAGACACTTCCTACCGATACACCTTCTTTGTTCGCTATATCCTGCATGGAAAGTCCAAGATAATAATAGCCATAGAGCCTGTGAGTCTGTTTGGGCGACAATGCCTGAATTTCCCGATCAATATGCCGGAAATAGTGCTTACGTTCAACAGTATCAGCAGGAGTTTGCGTAAGGAAAAGGGCATACTGTTCCACTACAAAATCCGGGTCGTCCAGCGAGTAATACGCATGGTAACGACTGACCTGTCTAACAAAAGCGTTTTCTTTGCACTTCGCATCTAAAAAAAACTGGTGTATATCTTCAGATACTTCTACAAAGAAATCTTTAGAGTGCGCAGTGGGGTAATACTCTTTCAAGTTGAGTGTGGGCATGTTTTTTTCCTCAAACATCGTGTAAACAAAAATGCACCATGCCAAACATAAAGTCTAGCATGATGTATTCTTAATGCAGCTATCTCAAGCTTTATATGTTAATGCCGAAAGGGGAACGCATCAGACTTCTGGAGTATCGTCGTTTTTAATAGGTTGTGATTTGGGCCGATACGGTTGATACAGCCAACCCGAACACTCTGGTGGCCAGTCTTCAATGTCTTTTTTAATCATATTTTTGAGAAATTTTTTCATCAGACTTTTCATGTTGATTTCCATAGAAAATCCTCCTGTATATTCCCTTTAGTGCAAAGATTACCAACGTCAAAGCATCTAATGCTAAAGCGGCTGTTAATCCTTTTAACACACTAAAAAGTTCCTTTGTAACGGGTAATGAGATTAACACTATGCATATTAAATTAACGATAGCAAGCACATAATAGAGTCGCTTTTGAAGCACAAATATTTCCGACTGAACTAAATGTATTCGAGAGTTATTAACAGGTGCGATTTTGAGAATCACAAAATCAGAAACTATCCAAATGACTATAAAAAAATCGGCATTGAGGAATTTGACGAGAACCATGGAGATTGATTGGAGAAATAATGAAAGCACCAAACAATGAATATAGGTTTCTGCATGATACCCATTCGTATATTTTCTTAATGTAACAAAGCCAATAGCAAAAGATATCGCTTGAAGGAAACCAAAATGGTAACTCCCAGATACTATTAAAAGAACCCCTGTAATAAGCGTTGACAATCGCTTTCCAATTCCATAAATACACCATTCAAGAGCGTCTTCTTTTATTAGTTTTCTTTTTAAGAATTCTTTTGCCAAGTATGTTGCAATGATATCCATATAATCAGTGCTCCGACATTCAAGGGTTTTATACATTGTGAATACACCGATTTTGAAAACAAATCAACTTTTTTGACACAAAGAAGGGATTTGCAATCACCAAATCGACAATTATGAGATTTCACCGGTAAATTGAAACCATCCATCTTCATAAATAATTGTAAAATCACCATTGTACTTTTTAAGAATAAGCTTTACGTTAGAAAGGCCGAAGCCATGAAGTTGCGGATTCGGCTTGGTTGTGTGAATGGTATTGTTTTCGACTTTGACCGGATTTGAGGTATTCCGAATGGAAAACAAAAAACTTTTTTCCCATAAGGCAATCACATGAATTTTCTTATCACCACAATATACTTGATTTGCTTCGATTGCGTTATCTAATAGATTTGAAAGCAATACAATCATATCAGATGTTTCAAAAGGTAGTGTTGATAAATCGTTTACAGTAAAATCAATATCAATGCCCTTTTGGATTGCTTCTGACGCTTTCATATTAAATAACGCATCCAAAATTGTATGATGAGTATTTACCAAAAAAAGTCGTTCGGTTTGTTGATTTGATACGGAATTCAGATATATTTCGGCAGATTCATATTCACGGTTTTGTAAAAGCTGTTGAAGCGTATTAAGATGTGAGCGAAAATCATGTACCTTTTTTCTTTGTTCCGAGAAAAGTTTACTAGCTGATTCCATGCTTCGTACCTGAACTTCAAGCTGTTGCCCCAATGAAAATAGCTGTTGTTCTCGTTCCATTGCTTGTTCCATACGTTCTAGGAGAAAAATTATTGCTGCGTTTGCAGCAATAATCAACCCACAAGTAAGAGCTATCGTAGCTTCGGATACTTTTTTTCCTGTTGATATGTAAAGTAGAACAATTAACACCATAAATGAGGCACAAGGAAACAACCAATATAGAGTTATTTGTGGAGTCCTAAGAGAATGTTGACTTTGTTTGAACTTGCTTTGACGCATGATCTTTCGAAATATTAGAACCAAAAACAGTTGTAATGAATAAGCAATCACTCCATAGACAATTACGCGAAATTCGGAAGCTTGAAATGTATCCGAATCCATTCCACAAATTGTGCTGCATATCATTCCGATAGTGAAAGATAAGCAGTATGACAGCAAATATTCAAGACTAACAAAAAATCCAAGCGCAATAGTTGAAATTCCCGTATATAACTTTTCAGCAATTATAAAATCGACTAGTAGAACAATAAAAATTTTAAATATTTGATTTCGTCCAATGATAGTTGAAAGAGCCAGAGGAATCCAACATTCAAAAAGCACACAACAAAATGCATTAAATTGAAATTTTAAATTATCCAAACGGCGTCGTGCAAAAACATCTAAAAATAAAATCAGACATATCGTATCCACAGAAGTATAACAAAGGCTCAAGAAAGTTTCCACCGATTTTTACCTCTCCATTTTAAATAAAGCTGCTTTAATTCTTTATGCTTTTTTTCACTGGATGGCAAGCATATTCCGCCTCTCAGATAAATTTTTTCATACTGAAAAAGTTCAATATATTCCATGTTTACCAGATAACTCTTATGTATACGTAAAAAGCCTAGATTTTGAAGTTTGTTGGAAAGGTCGGTCATATTTCCATAAAAACGGTAGTTGACTCGATCGTCATTAATTAAGTGCATAACAATAATGTGTTTATCTGATTCAAGATATAAGATATTATTGATTTGAACATCTATTGGCTCACCACTAATCGAAAAAGTAACTGTTTGTCGACAATTGAGAACTTCCCGAAGTGAGTCTATAAAATATGGAATGAGCTTAGATGGAATATCGGACTTTAACAAATAACGAAAAGCCTGTACTTCATATCCTTCAGGAGCATATTGGATAAAATTTGTAACAAAAATGATAACAGCCGTTGGATTTTTCAATCGTAATCTTCGAGCCAATTCAATTCCATTTAGTTCCGCCATATCAATATCCAAAAAGGCAATGTCGAATTCATCTGTATTTTCTGCGCTTAATGAATCTGTGAATGCGTAAAATGTTGCAATAACATTAGCTGATTGGCAATATTTTTGAAGCATTGAAACTTCCGAATCAATCATTTTTTGCTCATCATCGCAAATTAAAACTCTCATTCCATCAATCCCCCACTGTTAAATTAGGCGTCTTTTGTCACTCAAAATAGCGCAACTTCCTTCTGAAGTCAATGAAACTTCTATATAATCGAATTTTTCGAAGCCTATAATACGATTATATAGAATAAGCAAATAGTACACTCTAATTAAGATGGGAGTGGACAAAAATGGAACATTATCTCGGCGAAAAATTAAAAAAGTTGAGAGAAAGTCGGAATTGGACGCAGGCGGAACTTGCAAAACGATTGAACAAGTCGGTTTCTACAGTTAGCGGCTATGAAAGTGATGCTCATGCTATCCCATTAGATGTCCTAGTTAGTATTTCACTTCTGTTTGGAATTTCTACTGATGAACTACTGAATTTAGAAACAGTAAATGTCCTTCCGCTTTCTGGACTTACTAAAGAGCAATGTGATCTCTTAAGGAGAATACAACAAGAATATCTAGTTCCTAGTCAGCGAGGAAAAAATTTTTCTGAGAAGCAAATGAAAATCATCCATGATATTATAAAATCTTTCGGATGATTTGTTTATGAAAAAAGCTACTTTTCAACATGAGGCGCAGCACCTAATGCTGCGCCTCATGTTGAAAAGTAGTTTTTTTTTGCAAAGTGTCTATTGAGCAGGGATGTGAACTGTAAGGGAGAAGCAGAGTGAAGCTCCTATATATTAGTAAATACTTTCTCAAATACATGTTGACTTGAACGGAGTAAGATGATAACACGACTTGGTGCTTTCTTTTCAATGATTGGTGACAAATTTGTCGACATCGCGCTTGAAACATGCAATATATTAGATGTAGCCATGATTGGATGATAAGAATTTCGAGAATTTGTAACACCGAAAGGAAAAGTAAAATGAAAAAAATAAGCCGCAATGAGGGACTGCTAATTTTGGGGCAGTGGACATCTAAAATAGGAGATATTGTTTTTGATTATGTGAATAGTATTGCAATTGTTTCAACTTTTACAAATAGCATGTGGATTCTTGCGCTTTATCAAAATTCACAAGTGGTGATAAATATTCTTTTTAATCTAATAGGTGGAGTGGTTGCAGATTTGGGAAAACGGAAGAATATTATAATTGTTTCTGATTGTTTAAGTGCCATTATTTGCTTTTTTGCAAGTTTTTTCTTGAATTCGGATTGCATGGTTATTGCACTCGTCATTGCAAATGCATTATTGGCACTTGTTTTTTCATTTAGTTCACCTACATTTAAATCGATTACTAAAGAAATAGTAGATAAAAATCGGATTGGCTTTTTCAACTCAATTTCTAATGCTGGAATCGATTTAATAAAATTGGTAGGCCCGGTTGTTGGTTTTGCACTCGTGAAGGTGGTCGGTACAAGAGGGGCGTTATTAATTGATGCAATTACATTTGCAATTTCTGCTGGAACAGAGGCTCTTTTAATAACGCATGAGCACAATAGTAATAGTATAGCTGAGAACACCAGAAAACGAAAAAATATTCTTTTGTATAGTTTGGAGGGTGTGAAATATTTATTGGGTGAAAAAAAAGTTTTCCATCTAGTTGTCCTTTCGGCTTTTGTGAATTTTTTCCTCGCTGGATATGATCTTCTAGTACCTTATACAGAAATAATATATTGCGATGGATTTTATAGTAAAGTATTGATTGTAGAAGCAATGGGAGGAATTTTAGGAGCATCTATAAATGCAAAGCTTCCACATAAAATTATGCAAAACAGTTTTGCATTAACAATATTTTTGGGATTGACTGGATTACCATTGTTAATTATTCCAATATCCAAATCAACTGAAAATATAGCGATTTGCCTTTTGCCCTTTTTCATGTTCGGAATTTTTCTGACAATGTTTAATATCAATTTTATGACTTGTGTACAAACTTGTGTTAACGAAGATTACTTGGGTAGAGTTTTTAGCGTAATTTTTACAGTTGCCACTATGTTTATGCCAGCAGGCTCATTTGTTTTTTCCTCTATTATGAAAACACCCTCTATAACGAGTTTTACAAATGTGGGAATGGGGATTGTTTTTTTATCATTAGCAGGATTAAGAATATTTTATAAAAAAGAAACGCAGTACAAAAATCGCACTGAGTAGATATGAATACAGAAGTCAACTTATAATAAAATTTGAAATAATATCACCCAACACTCGAAAAAATCATTACTTTACAGTGAGGAGGAATCCCATTGTTTTAATGGGGTTGAACTAAAACATGAGATGGATGTTTAACGATGTATGGATGAATGACAAGTTTACACACATTAAAGTAAACGATAATTTCAAAATAACGACCTTACAGCAAATGGTCAATGGAAACATTTTGACAAAAAACAAGCAGAATAATTCTATAAACGGAATAATCGTAATAGGCAATAAGAAATGTTTTTATAAAGTACAGGAAATCAAGTCTTATTTCATGGAGTTGCAGGGCTATTATCAAATGTATTCAAAATTTCCAATTCCCGAACTTGTTTTTGCGGTGGTGTTCAATGATTGTGGTGTGATTATATATAAATATGAAGATAGTATTAGTCCGGGAAGAGGATTGCTAAACGACTATCTTATATCGGAAGATTCTTCCGAGCCTTTCGATTTTTTGAAATGTATAAAGTTAAACTATCGTAATGTGAAAACGAGAAATTCATATCCGATGCAAAAGTTTTTCGAGGGCAGAGTAGAAAGCAGATTAAAAAAATATTTGAATTACTCATGGACAGAGAAAAAAGTGGATATCGGGTTAAATAAATCATTAAAGACTAAAGATATTATTAAGGAGTGTATAAATCATTTTGAGAGCGAGAGAACATATAGATGTGTCCTATCACATGGAGACTTAAATACAATGAATATAGGAATAAAGCCTGTGTTTTTTGATTTTGTCACATCGGGGTATAACTATATAGATGCAGAGGTTGCAGTGTTTTCGATCTCATTGCTATTTATCGATTTATATTACAGTCCAAAATATCATAGAGAATCATATTGTGGGCATGAAAAAATATGCGACATGATTCCCAATATTCCACTTGATTTTTTTGAGGGAAAAGATATATTGAAAATCAACAGCTATCCAAAAACCGAAAAGAAGAGGAAAGCAATCGCCAAACTCTATTTGCAGGGACTGGAATATAATAATTCCGCTTTGTTATACTATATTATAATGAGATTCCTTACGATATTCGACATTGAAAAATATGAAACAATAGATAAAATTTATACCATATATCTTGTTCACTTTTTCTATCATCAAATGAAGCAAATGGATTTTTCAGATGTTGTTGATTCAATTAAAACAATCTGATTTATTTGGTAATGCCTTGTAGAATATCATTCATAACACATTTAGAATTGTGGAGGAAAACTTATGATAATTTCATTAAATGGATTAGACGATTGCGGAAAAACAACTCAAATAAAAAACATAACAAAAAAGTATGGAGACACATGGTTCGCATATAGTACTATTAAATTATCGAGAGAAATTGAGTGTCTAAGTCCATGTTGTTTTCATGAATGGTGGTTCAATACTTCAAAATGCGAAGAATTCTGCGATGAAATATATTCTTCGATAAAAGCAGGATTTTCAAATTTAAGAAACGATGCAATATTAGACAAGGGAATCGCTACATTTGATGCTAGAGTTTGGGCGACTTTAGTTATTAAAGGACTATCCAAGAAGGATGCATATGAGCTACTTCAGAAAAAAAAGAAGCAGCACGGAATTCAGATATTGGAACAAGAACGAATCCTTCTAGTCAAAAACGAGAGATACAACTATAAAAGGAATAATAGTGACTACTCACCCGATGAAGTCGCTCTATATCAACGATATCAAATATTACAAAAAACATTTCTGGAATGGCTATATAATATCGGCTATTTTACGCATAAAATTAGTACAAGCTGCTCCATAGATGAAACAACAAGAGCAATAATAGATTCTATTCAATGGAAAGATAAGAGATTCTCTGGAAATTCAACATGCATACAACTGGAACAACTTAAGTTGCCGAAGAAAGAACTCCAGCAACTCGATAAAATTTTGAATTATGTAAGATGTTTATTTGGAGACGACTTGATAGCATTGTTAGTAGGGGGAAGCATCAGTAGAAATCAATATATACAAAATTGGAGTGATATGGATATATTACTATTGGTGCGATACTATAGTTTTGAACAAAATCAGCAGTTAAGTGGATTTTTAAAGCAATTTGATATTAAGACTGGATATACCATTTTTTCCGAGTATGAAGTAGAAAACAGATTGATCGATGCGAAATCGCTATATTCAATATATGCCTATAATTCTGGGAGAATCACTTCTCTACTATATGGTGCAGTGCCATCTAGTTTATCCATTTCATTTGAAAATTTGAAGCAAAAAAACAAGATGGTGATTCCGGAAACCATACATAAACTAAAGAGATTACTGGATGATGGTATTACAGAGCAAAGCCAGAAAGAGATATTTAAGTTAACGGTACTTGTTATGAAGGTCTATCTAATAGATACATATAACATTATTCCGCAATCGTATAGATCTGTTATGGAATTGTTTAATTACCTAACCGGGGTAAATACTATTGAACCAAATGTTGTTACGCATGAATACAACTTTTCAAACGTCAAAGAATTCTCGATAAAAGTAATTAGCTATGTTAGTAACCAAAAATAGTAAAATTTATTGATGTAGCAACACTAAAAGAGATTTGAACTAATTTTTACCGACCAAACATTTTAGAAAACGAATTAAACTTAACGAATTAAACTTATTGATATAGAATACAAGGAGAAAAACTTATAATGAATTATTTAGACGGAAAAAATTTTTCAGAGGAAAAAAAGTATATCGATGCAATCTTTACGCTTTCAGGATTGAGTGAATGTGGCAAATCATCTGCAGGAATCAGAATGGCATCTAGTCCATTTGAAATTAAACGGTATAAAATAATTGAAATCGAAAAAGAGATGATGAGTGCAAGAGGCATGGATATATCTTCTGGTTTAAAGGACGAGCATTTTATTAAGTTATATCAAGATAAAAGTGAAGACGTATTTAAGGAGTTCATTTTAAGATTAATTGTACATTTAAAAGAAGATAATATAAAATGTGTATCTATAGAAAGTCTTTATAGAGCCCCGTTTGGTAGTTTCCTAAAAAGGGAATTTGGAAATAAGTGTGCCAATATTTATATTGAGGCCCCAATTGAGATTAGAGCCAGAAGAGAGTATAATAAAAAATGTTATGAGGCTTTTGAGAAAGGCATTTCGGGGATATCATATAAAGAGGTATTAGAAAGCGTGAAGATGAAAGATGCATTTAAAGAAAGTCATAAGGCATCAAATTGCAAGGAAATAGCAGACTATGTGATTATAAATGATGAAAAAAAAGATTTGGAGGACTTCTTACATGATGTAGATGTAATTGTATCAGATACTATTAAAGGAACGCAAGTTTCAACATGCCAAGTTATGAGAAGCTCAACTAAATAAGTGAACAACCGTAAAAAGTGAATTTTAACAGTTAAGATACTAGTAATTGATGCTATGAAATTCGAAATGCTAAAGTGAAAATTCTATGGAGGAAGCATTATGAAAATAATCTTTGTAAGACACGGAAAAGATGATAGCAACTATAGAGGTGGCTGGAGCACGATGGATTTGACAGAAGAAGGAAAAATCCAAGCGATGAGATTGGCTGAATTTTTGTATTCTCAGAAAGGGACTTTTGATATATCTAAAATTGTGTCAAGTGACTTGCCAAGAACAGTATCAACTGCAAAAGCAATATCATATAAATTGAAAATTCCTTTTCATGTAGATGCGCGACTAAGAGAAATGAATAATGGTGAATTAGCAGGAATGAAAAATGAAGTGGCTTCCATAAAGTATCCGGGATTGTATTTTAACACACTAAAAATGGATGAAAAGTATCCTAATGGAGAATCTCCAAGGGAGTTTTTTGATAGAATTCAGAAGTGGTTTTTCGATTTCATCAAAATGTATGAAGATTTTGAAAGCAACATTATAGTGGTGACGCATAGTGGAGTTATAAATATTATCTATTATATTATAAACAATATGGCATGGACAAATAGGGAAAAACCGTTCAAGGTTTCAAATTGCAGTGTTCATATTCTAAACACAAAGACCATGAAATTTGAAGAAAAAAACATCACGTACTTCTTGAATTGATTATAGAATATGAAAAGAATTCTAAAGAATTTTCAAAAAAGGATGGATAGTTTATGATTGAATTTAATGGGAATATTGGAGTAGAGTTTAGAAAATTGGCTCAAAATAAAAATTCCGAAGTCATGATATATGGATTAGATAGAAATTATTCATATAGTGATGTAGATGTTTACTCGGATGCAATCGCGAAAAAAATAGTTAATAAATGCAAAAAAAGACATATTCGAGTAGGACTATACTTGAATCATTCACCTTTAGTAATCATTTCGATTATAGCTGTATTAAAGGCTGGTTGTAGCTATGTTCCCATATCAAAGAAGCTAATGCCCAATAATAAGAAAATCATAGTTGAAGAAGCAAACGTAGAATTGATTATTACAGATGAACCTTGGAAATACACACCCACCGACTCTTTGGACGTTGAGCAGTGCATGTCTTATACCAGCAGTTCAAAAATAGAGTATAGAACATATGATAACACATCGGAAGTTTATGTTCTTTTTACATCTGGAAGCACGGGAAAACCAAAAGGCTGTTCTGTAAACTATGGAAATCTAGTATACATTTTGTCGGGTTTACAAAAAATATGTCCAGTTTCTGATACATCGGTATATATGTTTTCTACACCATATAATTTTGATGTTTCAACAAGTGAAATATATGGATGGATAAATGGAGGAAAAATACTTGCAATAGATCTTACACTAGTAGAAAATTTGAAAAATTTCCCACAGTATGTACGTATGTATCACGTGTCTCATTATGCAACCTCTCCATCTGTATTCTTAAATATGCTAAACAATTATAGTAATCAGGAGCTAGAATCAATAGCCTCAGAATTAAAATATGTAATGATTGCAGGTGAATCATTTAAGAGAAAAATTTACGAGATATGGAGAGAGAGACAGTGGGATTTCGGATTATTCAATCTATATGGGCCTACAGAAGCTACCGTTTATGCAACATATTATCGATTTGAAAAAAATCCAGAATTACAGGAAATTCCGATTGGAACTTGCATTGAGGGCTGCAAGTATGAAATTATAAATAAGGACAAAGATGGTAAAGGCGAACTGGTATTAAAGGGAAACGGAATTACAGATGGATATGTAAATAATGCCGAAGAATGCAAGAAAAGATTTTATAAAGAAAAAAGCACAAATTGCTATTGTACAGGAGATATAGTAGCAATGCACAATGGCATGTTGTATTTTTATGGGCGAAATGATGACCAAGTTCAAATACATGGAATACGATTAGAATTGAACGAAATTGAAAACACATTACGAGATATTGAAGGAGTAATGGACGTTGCTGTTGTGTACAATGAAAACCTGTTGGTTGGAAATTTCGTGGTAAAAAAAGGAGTAACAAAAGTTGAGTTGCTCAAGTACATGAATGAGAATATTCCTAAATATATGATTCCAAATTATTTTGAATTTGTTGATGAATTGGCAAGAACCATAAACAACAAAATTGATCGCAACATTATATGGAGGCGATATAAAGAAAAGCAGAATATTGAAGCAAATAAAAACGAACAAAATGAAAATAAGGCCGTTCAAGACAAAATCATCTCGATTATGAAAGAGGCCTTAGGAAACAACGAAATCAATATAGGCTATAATTCCGATTTTTTTGAATCAGGTGGAGATTCTTTATCCGTGGTGAACCTACTTGTTGGAATTGAGCGGGAATTCGATATAGAATGCAATATTGATATGATTTATACTGCTAGAACTCCTTATAAACTATCCGAATATGTGCTCAAATCAAATGAAAATTTAGCGACGCACAAACAGAACAATTCGATGGAGATTCAGTTTGTGCTGAATGAAGTACAGCGGTGCAACCAGAAAGTCTTCGATTTTCTAATTAATACCAACTCTTCTCCGGAAAGAGAATATCCCTGTTGCCATAACCAGTATATAATCTACAACAATAAAATCAATCGATGCATAGCTTTCTCTTATTCTGTTTCAAAGCAATACAAAAGAGAAGATTTGAATTCAAAAATCGTAAAACTGCTCATTCAAAATCCTATTTTGCGTTCTAAAATTTTAAAACGCAATGAAAAATTATTTTTTACAGAATATGCGGTTTCTGATAAGCTTGAAATTCCATATCTGAATTTGCAAAGTTGGAATTGTAAATTTGATGTAGTTGAGGATTATTTTTTAGAAGGATTTGAAAAATTAATTACAAATTTACGATATCAAAATGGCTTTTTGGCTTTGTTTGTTCTTTTAGAGGATGTTGAAAACTATCATATCGTATCCGTTTTAGATCATTGTATAGCTGATGCATCTAGTGTTTCAATTATAAAAAAGAAAATATCCGGTCTGCTCAATAATAAAAATGATAACACCAAGTATACATACTTTGATTATTGTACTTTTCTGAAAAAGAATAATTCTTTTTTGAAAATACTAAAATCTGATTATTTACAGGAAAGAATGGAATGCATGGTATGTAATGTTGATGACTTTATCAGCAATATACAAGATTTCAATACGACAATAGTTGTAAATCATGTCGAGGCATATTCAAGCATTGAAATTAGCATATTGATTTCTTATCTTATCGGCAGAATGGTACTTCAATGTACAAGCTTAAAAGCAGTTTCAATTAAAACTATATTGAACTTAAGGGAGTATGATGGATTTTCGTTTAAAGATACACTGGGGGATATGCATAGCAATGTTTCTTTTTTACTACACAGAGAAATGAATTTTGAAAGTTTCAGAAAAAAAGCATATGATACCATAAAAATATATACTATCGACTTCATCAATTTTTCTTATGTGCATTTATACCAAGACGAACCTCGTTATGGAGAAGTTAAAGAGATTCTAGATAGGAGTGGACTTTTTTCTATTAATTACTTAGGAGATATTATGGGAAAGAAAAAGGAACTTTTCGATAACGAAATAAGAAAAGCTCAAAAAGAATTATATGATATAGAAAAAAAGATTTTTGCAACAGCCTATCGAGACAATGACAAAGTGTATATTTTAGTAAATAAAAATATTTCAAGATTAACTAATGAGGTATCTTCTTCGGAAATAGAGAACATGTGATAAGTTTGAATCGATTGAAGAGAATGCGATTGAAAATATTATAATCGCTTTGCTGTAAAGTAGGTCGCATGATTATTTGTTGGCTCTTTAAAACACTTGTGTCTATAATACGGATGATGAGCAGCCGGCACTTTTTGAATTATTCCTTGTACTTGAGAGCAGATAAATAAAAAGATTGTACATTTAGGAGGCTAGTGTTATACTGAAGCTATCAAAATATCGGAGGCTATTCTATGTCCAGACCTAAGGGAAGCAAAAACAAAGCTAAAACCGCAACAACGACTACCGATTTCTCTGCACAGATTGCTGAGAAGCAGTCTGCAAAGGAAGCCGTCACTGCTGAAATCGCATCCATTACCACTAATATCGATGCACTGAAAGCTGATCTGAAAGCCAAGAAGGTAGAGTTGAAGTCCATCGACAAGGAAATTGTCAAGATTGAAGCCAAAAAGATTAAGGCTGAAACCAAAGCTGCGGAATTCGCTAAAAAAGCTGAAGCAGAAGATATCCTGAAAAAATTGCTGGCTAGTGGCATGAGCGCAGACGAGATTCTTGCGAAATTGAAGTGACTTGAAAATTTCAGACGCAGGAGTTGACAGGAGCAGCTACTCTGCAAGCAGGGCAAGTTGGTACCAACTTGCAATTTTTGAATCGGATTATTCAAATCCAAATTCAAAATGCTTGTTGGGCTGTGCCCAAACCCCTTTCGATCTGCATCGTGCCGATGCAGGCTGCGCGTTTGTTCCAAACACTTCTATAACAAAAAAGACAGCCTAGGACTCTCCCATAAGGAAGAAACCTAGGCTGTCATCATTTATCTGGACTGTGTTTTCTCGGTGGTGTTCTTTTCTTCGGCAAAGAACAGTTCTACGTTGCGCTGCGCACGAAGAAGTTCCTGCATCTCGTCTTTCGCTTTGCGGTAGTCCGGGTAAGCTGCTTTCTTTTCTGTCAGCAGCTTGGAATATTCTGCATCCAGTTCCTTGACCTTGGGGAGCTTTTTCAGCTTGGCATCATCGAAAGCCGCCTTTGCTGCCTTGTGCAGTGTGATCTCTGCGCGATGGTTTTCCAGAAATCGCTTGCTGTATCCGGCCTTGCGGTAGGCATCATATACCGGGCGCGTTTTCGCATAGTTGACGATGTGCGTCCGCAAAACGGAAATCTCAGCCATGCGTGCTTCCTTCGCCTTGATGGAATCGCCCAGCTCGTGATAGCGGGCGGTGGCAGCGTCCACGCGCTCCTGCATTTCCTCGATGCTGCCGATTTTCTTTTCCTGTAAGAAAATCAGCGTTTTGGACATTTCTTTCAGATTGTATTTTTTTGCCCATCGCGCATAGCCGCTACCCTTACCCTCGGCCAGCTTTGCCTGCACATCCACCAGAAGATTGAACGGTTTCTCTTTGGGCGATTGCTTCTGGCGTGGACGATGTTCGGCTTCTCCAGCAATCACCGCTTTCAGTTCCTCTTCGCTGTATCTCGCGCCGAGTGTCCTAAAACGAATAAATCGTTTCTGCCGTGCGCCCTTGACGGAGGTGTATTTTCCTCGCTTGACTTCATAACCCTGCTGCTCCAGCTTTTGCAGAAAATCTTCGTAGCCTTCGGGCTTTTCGGCCAAGATGGTGTCAATCACGCTGCATAGACGGTCACGATTGCTTTCTCTGGGTGGGTAGAGTGTGCGCTTTTTCCGCTCCCGGTAGGGCTTTTTCTCAATGACAGAAAGTTGATGCTCTAAGCAAATTAAATCGCTCAGCCGCTGTACGGCCAGCCCGGACAATAAGAAATCCCGGAATTTCCGGGTGCTGTCCAGTGCAGTGGAGTTGTAGATAATGTGATTGTGAATATGCTCCCGGTCCGTGTGAGTAGCAACAATAAAAGCGTACTTGCCCTTGGTAAACCGCATCGCCAGTTCATAGCCCACCTTGTTGGCTTCCTCGGCGGTGATCTCACCGGGTTTGAAAGACTGTCGAATCTGATAAGCGATCACATCATTTTTCTGTCTGCGCCCAGTGGAAAGTTCATACTGTCGCTTGGAAAGCATAAATTCTTCGTCTGCGGTCAAGGGGCTGCACTGATAGCTGCTGACCAACTCTCCCTTCTTCGTTTTGTCAGGATTCTGTGCATAATCCGTGCGGCTTTTTAAGCAGGCCGCAACCGACTTGCCTTTGTTTTTATGCAGCGCAATCAAGCGTGTTGCAGCCATAGCACCCCTCCTTTTTTGAAAAACGAGTTGGAATCCCCCTCAAAATTTGGTAGACTGATAAAGATAAAAACATCTGCGAAAGGAACAGTGTCATATGAAGAAGCACGGACACTATTGTAAGGTCTGCGGTGAATATAAGGCGAATGAAAAGTTTTCGGGCAAAGGCTATGCAGCGCACATCTGCAAGAAGTGTGCGGCACTGCCGCCCGATGTGCGTTCTGCGCAGATGATTGAAAATAAGCTGCTTTCTCTTCCGTGGAGACTTTCAAAAGAGCAAATCAAGTGGCTGAACAATAAAACTCACGACAAGCGGCCAGAGATTCGGGAATTAGCGCAGGAACAACTCAATATGCGTTTTCACCCAGAGCGTCTTGCACCGGATGATTCCGATGAATTTGAAGATTTACTGCTCAATGAGGATGATGACGAAGACGAGTGGTGATCCTCGTGCAAATAAAATTTATGTAACCCGCAGAATTTGACTGCGGGCAAAGTTACAGTTCGGTCAGTTTCGCAAGGATTTGCTTGCTGATTTCTACCAGCTCATCCAGCCGGGAGCGCAAGTCCTCCATGTCAGCGGCATAGACCTGACCGCTCTCGTTGGCAGCTTTGGTATACTGGTTGAGATTGTTGCTGCACATTTGCAGGAGATAGGCCATCCGGCGCAGTTCCTGCAAGTCCAGATGCAAACAATAACCGTCCAGAGCCATCTTGCGCAGATAGGAACCTATGCTCAAAATGCCGCTGCATTCCATCTTGCTCCAGATACGTTCCAGTTCCTGCTTGCTGACGCGAAAGTGCAGCTGCTGGTCGCGGCGGTTATTCATCGGGCATCACCATCCTTGTCGAGATAGCTTTTGAACGGCTTGATGGGTTCTACCTTATCAGCTTTTTCTTCCAGAGCCGCCAGCACCGAGGAACGGCGAGGTTCCTGCTCCTTTTCTCCCTCATCCTGTTCCGGCTCGTGGCTTTTTTCATCCATATCCAACTGTGCGTTCAGCTCTGCAAGGCGAGCCGACTTTTCGGCCAGTTCTTCTTCCTGCGGGAACGGCTTTTCTACTTCAATCTGTGCCGCCGCCTGTTGCTGTTTTAGGGTGGCCAGTTCATTTTCGGCAGAAGTGATGCGTTCCGGGAAATTGTTCAGGGAGTTGTCCAGACGGATGATGCAGCCAAGTGGGTCTTTGCCCAGTGCTACCGGGTATTTCCGCTGGCCTTTCAAAAGAGCCTGATATTCGCTGTGGTAGGTGTCGAAGCGCAGGGACAGTTCAAAACCGCGATAACTGCCGATTACTTTTTCCTCGCTATTGGGCAGTTCGGAGCAAGCGAGAAGAAGCCGTTCGCCAGCAGTCTTTTTCTCATCGTAGGCCACGCCCTTGATGGTGATGCCGCAGAAGCCCTCTTTTTCCTGCGGATGGGCGGCGGCAAGTTCGGCATCCGATTTAACGCCGGCAATATAGGCGTTCGTTTCCTGAATATCTGCCGGGAACTTGGTGAGCAGCTTGTCTTGCAGACGGAATTTCTGGCTCTGGTGGTCGGCTTTCAGCACCTTGAGCTTTGCAACCTGCACATCCAAATCCATCTTCTCCTTAATGAGCGGATTTCCAGCGCACAATGCCTTGATCTCTGCATAGGATAACGCCTGCTCATCCACATCATCGCAGGAACGCACCGGGGATTTGGAAGTCATAATTTGCGAGATAAATCGCTGTTTATTCTCAAGGGTCTGAAAGAGGTAGCTGTCAAATGTCCCCTCTGTGACGTAGTTGAACACCTTGACTTCCTTGTTCATGTTTCCCTGCCGAATGATGCGGCCATTGCGCTGGGTCATGTCGCTTGGCTTCCATCCAACATCCAAGTGATGCACTGCCACAAGCCGCGATTGCACGTTCGTCCCGGCTCCCATTTTTGCAGTGCTGCCGAGCAGAATCCGCACATCGCCGGAGCGCACTTTGGAGAACAATGCGGCCTTTTTGGCTTCGGTGTCGGCGTTGTGGATGAACTCAATTTCGTTTTCCGGCACCCCGGCGGCGACCAATTTCTTGCGAACATCATCGTAGACATTGAAGTTGCCATCATTTTTCGGTGTCGAAAGGTCGCAGAACAAAAGCTGTGTCAACTTTTGCTCCTTGCCATCTTCCCAGATTTGTAGCACATTCCGAACACAAGTGTTCAGTTTGCTGTTGGGGTCATCCGGCAGAATGGGGTTCATCAGGCGGACATCCAGACCGATCTTTCGGCCATCGTTGGTGACGCACAGCATATTGTCCTCGGACGCATCCACTGCGCCGGAGTGGATTTTTGCAGCACGTTTGCTCAGTTCCTGCACCATTTCTTTCTGAATCTCGGACGGTTTCGCCACCACAGTTTCAAACTTTGCATCCGGCACAGGCAGATGAAGTTGGTCGGAGGTCTTGATGTCAGCAACTTCTTTGAACATCGACATCAGTTCCGGGAGATTGAAAAACTTTGCAAAACGCGTTCTCGCCCGATAGCCCGTACCCTCCGGGGCGAGTTCGATGGCGGTGGTGGTTTCGCCAAAGGTCGATGCCCAGCAGTCGAAATGCGTCAACCCTTTCTGCTGGAGTGTGCCGTATTGCAGATAGCGCATGACCGTATACAGTTCCGACATGGAGTTGCTCACGGGAGTTCCCGTTGCAAATACCACGCCGCGCCCGCCTGTGATCTCGTCCAGATAGCGGCACTTGCCGAACATATCGCTCGATTTCTGGGCTTCCGATGTGGACAAACCAGCGACATTGCGCATTTTTGTGGTCAAAAAGAATGTGCAGCACCCCTGCGGCTGCGAAGCAGTCCGCAGAGTAGTCTGCTTTGTTGTGATAGGTAACTTTTTGAAGTAATCTCCAAGTTTTCCCCCACCTCACGCCGGGCGTGCACCTTTCAGCGCACCCGGCGTACCATCAAATCGATTTACTTTCTTCCTTCAGATTTCAACACTGCTGTGTTCTCACGGACACAGAGTGGTTGTAAATTTCACAGTTTAAGTTTTTCGCGGTATTTCATGATTTTGCCTACCGTCTTTGCATCAAGCTCAGGCGGTATTGGACTGTTGTGAACCATGCGGTGGCATGGTTCACACAGCCAAACCAGATTCGGTACTTTATTGATTCTATCAAGTGGAAGCTTGTTTTTAACGTGGTGACAATGCTTTTGAAGCATGGGTGAGAAGGCATTTCCACAGCATTTACATTTTCCTTTGTCCCTGCTGTAAGCATACTCCCGGTTCATATAATACTCAAAATTCATCCTTCCCTTTGCGTATGCTGACATTGCAATATCGTTCGGGGAATTAACGGATGGACGGTCACATGGCAGTGACTTGTGCTTAGCACGATAGTTCACATACCGTCTGCGCCCTTCCACTGTATACGGTGTCATTTTCTGGTCAAATGGCTTGGATTCATAGTGACTATGCGTGATGAACGCATAAGTTATACCAAACCAATTTCCTTCGACCCATACAGCAAATGTCTTGCTGTCGTAGCCTTTGTGTCGGTCAGGAAGATTGCAGAGCACCTTCAGCGGCACCTGCATGGAGTTGTACCGTTTGGGGTACAGCTTTTTCCATACAGCCAGTGCAGCGTTATTTACTCTGCGGTCTATCGCATGGTAGGCATGAGCACAGATAGATGTCTGCAAGTACTGTGCCATACCCATAATGACAGAGTTAACGTACTGAATTTGCGCAGCCTGCACATTGACTTTTTGACAAAGTTCTATGCGGTGCACTTCTTCGAGCAGTTTCTTAATCTTCTTTCCTAGCCGCTCCATATCCGGCAGCGGCTTTCCAACCAAATGGTTTGTCCATGTTGCCGGGTCAGGAGTTTTCCGTTTTCGTTCGGCCTTTACCACAAAGCCAAGAAAGTGTATACCGTTTGTCCGCAGGTCTGTTACATAGGTCTTTTCCTGCGACAGTTCAAGTTTCATTCTGTTCCGAAAATATTTTGTCAAGACACGTTTCAAACGGAGTGCTTCCTTCTCCGTTGATGTCAGAATCACCCAATCATCGGCGTAGCGATAATTGTACTTTGGTGTTACGCCAGCCCATTTTAGTCGTCTCGTATCGTTGCCTTTGTGCTTGCACTGTCTGTGCGGTTCCATATACATACGACCAACATACCAATCAAAATCATTCAGATAGACATTGGATAAAAGCGGTGAAAGGATTCCACCCTGCGGTGTACCAAGCTCTGTTGCATGAAATAGGTCATTTTCCATATATCCAGCTTTTAGCATCTGACTGATGATTTTCAGCACACGCTTGTCATGGATACCGATTCTCCAGAGCTTTTGGAGCAGCAGGCGGTGATTGATATTGTCGAAGCATCCCTTGATGTCGCCCTCAATTGCCCACACGGGTTGGTCAGGCGATTTGCATCCAGCATTTATGACATTGATGATACCCCGGATTGCATGTTTCTGTGCCCGATAGGGGCGAAAGCCGTAGCTTTGCGGATAAAATCTCGCTTCACAGATCGGCTCGATAATGATACGCACGCACTCCTGTATGATCCTGTCCAATACAGTGGGGATACCCAGCGGTCTTTTCTTTCCGTTACTCTTTTCAATATATTCACGGCGGGCTGGCTTGGGTCGGTAGTTGCGAAAACACGATTGAATCAATAAAATAAGCTCATCTTTTGGCATTTGAAGGTATTTGTCCATTTTTATCTTATCCACGCCAGCAGTTTTGCTACCTTTGTTGGACTTGATATTGTGGACGGCGGTTACAATGGTCACTTCATTTACCATCGCTTCCACCAGACCGGTGAACGATACTCCTTGACCGGACTTCTCATAGAGAAAATCCTGAATCTTTTTAAGTTCCGTTTCCGTTGAAAATCTGACGTTCAAATGCACAAGGTTTTCACCTCGCAGTTCGTCACCCATCTTTCAGGGAGTTATAGGATTTTCATTTTGTGAAATTTACAAATCGATTTGACTCGTATCCTTCGCCATGGAATATTTCAATTCCGTTTGACTGGCATTACCCAGCCCAGACTACTATGATACGGCTGACTTCCTGTTGCTTTCACTGCGCTGTAACGCTCCAACAACAGGCTCTCAAACGTTCCTTAATCTCTATCCTTGTTCTGAAACCCTTAGGCCGCTACCTTACACCGGGAAAATCTAACCATGCTTTGAACCACAGTTGCTGCATGATTCCTGATGGGGATTTCATCCCACAGGGCGTGTGCAGAAAAACCAGCCACACACACTTTTTCCAAGGGTCACCCTTTCGGATGTCGTTCGCTCTTACGATGCTGCATAGCTTTCCCTAACGGATAGCCATAGGTTTCGGAAGCCCGCACCATTATTATCCATGCCTCTTTGCAGAGGTTTAGGTTTTCAGGTTACGCCTTCACCACGCTCTGTACAATGCACACTTACAGGTGGCAACGCACAGTGGAGTATTAGCTCTCGTACTGTCTTGAATTTTGACCTATTCTCTGGAATTCTGTTCCTCGACATTGGTTCTGTACGGCAGAGGAATTTCACCTCTGATTTCGAGATTAAAGTTCTCTGTGATATTTTCTTATTGCTAAGTGCAATCACATGGTGCTTTTCGTCCTTGCTGTCAACAAGGGCTTATGCACAACGTTTCGCACGGTTCTTATAAAAATGCGATTCGTCTACAAAAAGTCGGTCAACGCCCAACTGCTCAAAGGTGATAACATCGTCCTTTCTCGCATCGGAGCGCAGCTTTTCCAGTTTTGTTTCCAGCGTCTTACGGGTCTTTTCCATCTGCTTGATGCTGAAATTCTCGCCTGCATTGGCTTTCAGTTCTTCGATGGCGGCAAGCGTTTCATCGATCTGTTCCTGAATAATGCGTTCCTGCCGCTCATAGGAAAGCGGAATCCGCTCAAACTGGCTGTGACCGATAATGACCGCATCATAATCCCCGGTTGCAATCCGGGCGCAGAACTTTTTGCGGTTGGCCGTTTCAAAATCCTTTTTCCGCGCTACCAGCAGCTTTGCATTGGGGTATAGGTGCAGGAACTCCGAAGCCCACTGCTCCGTCAAGTGATTGGGAACGACAAATAGGCTTTTCTGACACAAGCCAAGGCGTTTTGCTTCCATTGCGGATGCCGCCATTTCAAAAGTTTTTCCTGCTCCTACCTCGTGTGCCAACAGCGTATTACCGCCATAAAGCACATGAGCAATGGCATTGCGCTGATGTTCCCGGAGGGTGATTTCCGGGTTCATACCGACAAGGTGGATGTGGGAACCATCGTATTCTCGTGGCCTGCTGCTGTTGAACAGTTCATTATACTGTTTCACCAGTGCAATGCGCCGCTGGGGGTCTTTCCAGATCCAGTTGGCAAAGGCATCCTTGATGACCTGCTGCTTCTGCTGTGCCAGCATGGTGTCCGTTTTGTTCAGGATGCGCTTCAGCTTGCCTTCTTCATCTTCGATAGCGTCATAGATGCGCACATCTTTCAGGTTGAGCGTGTCTTCCAGAATCTTGTAGGCGTTGGCGCGGGAGGTGCCGTAGGTTTCGGAGGAGATGATGTCACCTCTGCCCATGGCCGACTTGCCCTCAATGCGCCATTCTGCGGTATAGGGAGAATATCTCACTTTGACTGCATGGCGCAGATAGTAGGGAATCTGGAATGTTTCTGCCATAAACTTTTGGATAATTTCTGGAGCAAGCCATGTTGCGCCCAGCCGCACATCAATTTCAGATGCTTCAAGATCTTTCGGCTGTGCTTTTTCCAGTGCAGTGACGTTAACTGCAAACTCCGGGTTAGTTTCGGCGGCAAGCTGAGCCATGCGCAGCTTTGCCCGAACATTGCCGGACAGGTATTCGTCTGCCATTCGCCAACCTGCTTCCGGGTCGGTAGGGTCTGCGCCGGGGTCTTTGAAAATCACGCCGGACAGTTCGCTGGTGATGCGCTCATAGTCACCGGGAGTGCCGAGCAGTTCTGCCATATAGGGCAAGTCCACCCGGCCACGCTCTCCGATGGACACCGCAAGGGCTTCCGTAGGAGTGTCTACATTGGTGACAGTACATTCCGGGCGGATGGTGCGTTTGGTGAACATCGCCGCCTTGCTCTTGAGCTGCCCCTGCTCGTCCAAATTTTCCAGAGAACACAGCAGATAGTAAGAAGAATCCTGCTCAAATAATCTGCCGTTTTTGCGGTCATTCAACAAGCCATATTTGGCGGAAAAAGCATCGTAGGCAGTGTTCAGCTTTTCCTGCGTTGCTTTAATGTCGGCATCCGGGTAGTCGTTCAGCTGCTGGTCGATCAACTCATTGACGATTTGCCGCAGCTCCACCATCCCGGTCACACGGCCTTTGGCGGTGTCGGACAGCTCCACCTGTGTCATGACGGAATTTTCCCGATAATACACCTCACCATCAACCACCGTGTAAGAGAAATTCTTCACATCTGGGTCAGCCGGGAGAATGTGCCGCTCATTTTCAGCATCCGCAATATCTGGTGTTTCGACCTCGACTTCCGTGAACTGCCCCTCAATATGCTGGATGGCTTCTGCAAGCTGGTCCACCAGCACTGCGCCCTTGATGGGACGCACAGTGCATTCCTCCCGGCCATACTGGGTGCTTTCGGAAGTCAGTTCACCCAACACCATCTCTGGATGGTCTACAAAATAGCTGTTGATGGCAAAGCCATCTTCCGTTTTGCCAAGCTGCACCCAGTCCGGCTCATGGTCGATAGGGCGGTCACGTTTTTGGAGGAAAATAATGTCGCTGACGACTTCTGTTCCTGCGTTTGCTTTGAACGCAGTGTTCGGCAGACGGATAGCACCCAGCAGATCAGCACGTTCGGCAATGTGCTTGCGGGCAGAAGAATCTTTGCTGTCCAGCGTGTAGCGACTGGTGACGAATGCCACGATGCCGCCCGGACGCACTTGGTCGATGGCCTTGGCGAAGAAATAGTTGTGGATGCTGAAACCTAATTTGTTGTACGCCTTGTCGTTTACCCGGTACTGGCCAAAAGGAACATTGCCCACTGCAAGGTCATAGAAGTCGCGGCGGTCAGTGGTTTCAAATCCGGCAACTTTAATGTTGGCATCCGGGTAGAGCTTTTGGGCGATACGGCCTGTGACACTGTCCAACTCCACACCGTATAGGCGGCTGTCCTGCATGGTGTCCGGCAGCATACCAAAAAAGTTGCCGATGCCCATGCTCGGCTCCAGAATGTTGCCGTTGCGGAACCCCATTTTCTCGACTGCATCATAGATGGCGCGGATAACGGTAGGGCTGGTGTAGTGGGCGTTCAGAACGGAACTACGGGCAGCAGCATATTCGTCCTCGGAAAGCAGACCTTTCAATTCGGAATATTCTTTTGCCCAGTTGCCCTTGTCTGGGTCAAAGGCATCCGGCAGACCGCCCCAGCCGACATACTGCGAAAGAACCTGCTGTTCCTCGGCGGTGGCTCCACGATGCTCCTGCTCCAACTGGAACAGGGTGCGGATGGCTTCAACGTTCCGGGCATATTTTTGTTTTGCGCCGCCCTCGCCCAGATGATCGTCCGTGATGTGGAAGTTTCCGGCAGCTTCCGGCACAGGTTCGGCGTTCAGAGCTTTGTCTGCGGCAGCGGCATCCGGGAAAGTCTGCCATTCGCCGTTAACTTCCACAGAGGTGGGCAGCTTATCCAGTTCTTCATCGGAAAGTTCCGGCTCATCCTGCCGCAGTCCATCCTCGAACTGCTGCTTGTTCAGTACCTCATTGCTCCACGAATAGCCCTGTGCACTGGTGTCGATGCGCACATCGGTTTCGCCTACATAGCCAATAGTTCCCTCGATGGTTCGGGTTGGAAGGTCTACAACAACGGAATCACCGACATTGTAATCGGGAGTTTTTTCTGGAGCAGTATCAAGGGCTTCATCCTGCTGTTCGTACAGTTCCCGGACAACAGTCAGCGGCTCTTCCCGGAAAATCGGCATCCGGGCATCGGCCAGAGCCATATCCTGCAAGGAAACTTTGTCCTTGTCAAAATCCACGCTATCGACCCGAAATTTCCGGCCATCCATATTGATAACGGAGCCGATGGGCAGATAGTCCTCTTTGCGCAAGTGCTTGGTCTGGTGGTGAGTGCCATCCTCGTTTAACCCGGCAAGGTACACATCATTGCCCGCAGACCACAATTCTTTTGCTCTTTTTGCCCATAAGCTAGGGAGAAAGCCCGTGATTTGAACTTCGCCCAGTGCAGTGTTTCTCATGAACAAAGCACTGTTGATGATTTTTGCGACCTTGGCGGCATCTTCGCCATAGAACATAAAATTGCCGCCAGCTTCAAAACCAATGAAAGTGTCCGGGTACTGCTCTTTTAATGCAGTGTATTCGGCAGCACTGGTGTCGTTCAGTTCAAGGGGAAAGTCGATGATTCTTTTTTCTTTGTCGGACAGATAGCGGTCAGACTGAATCATCAGGTCGATATACTTTTCGACCTGATTCCAGCGAAGAAGAATTTTCTGGTGGTCTGGATAGTGTTCAAACGTCAAGCCCTTGCTGTCATGGTCAAGCCAGCCGCGACTTCCATCCAGATAGGTGTGCGAGGAGCCACCGGGTCCGTTTGGAGCATATTCTTTGGCAAGAGCTTTTGCCCGGAGGTTTCGGTCAGGCTGCAACTGATAAATTTTCCATATCCGAAGTTTGCTGTTTTCAAAGTTGGAGCCTCTCCGCAGAGCATTTTCAATGTCGGCCTGTGACAAAGAGAAAGCGGAGGGCGATTTTTCGCTCTCCGCTTGGTCGATGGATTCAATTTGTTTCGCTTCGGTAGGAATGTGGGTGTCGAAGAAACTTAGCTGTAAATCAGCTCGTTCATCACCAGTTCCTCGGCCTGTGCGTTCAGGCTGTTCATGTGCTGCACCCACTCCATCTGATGCTGCTCTTTGTTCGGAGCCGGATTCTGCTCCAGCAGCTTCTGCATGGTCTGCTGTATCCGGCTCTCCGCGCTCTGCTCCACTTCCAACAGGTGCGGATGCAGAGTTCCCGACAGGAGCATCGAATTGTACAGTACCGGGCGATGCTTCATCAGGTAAGTCCGGCGCAGTCGCCCGTACTTGCCCAATGCTTTCTCCTGCTGGGGCAGGGTCAGGTTCGGAAGCAGATAATCTCCGACTTTCGAGTAGGTCACGTTCCTGCTGTTCATATTCATATTGGCTCCTTTCTACGTTACGGCGGCGAATGGTCGTCTTTACAGTTCTTTCGATGCTGCGCAGCAGCTCACGGCTGCACTCGCTGACTGCGGTGCCCAGTGCATACACAGCGGCAGGAGTGGAAAAGGAGAAGATCGTCTGAAAATCGTCCCGGTCAAAATGACCTTCCGGCTCAAAGCCGCAGCGTTCGAGAACAGCATAGGTGATGCTGATTGCGGCGGCAGATTTGAACTGGAACTCCTGTCCGGCTTCATCATAATCCATCAGGAACGAACCGTCAACGATGTCGAGAATGTCACCGCTGTTGTTGTCCCAGTAGGAATCCACCAGCTTGCCAGCAAGGTCGGAAATCTGCTGGCTGAATCGCTCGTGGGAAACACCGTACTCTCTGGCAAGCATTTCTGACACAGGCTGCACCAGATCGGGGCCGAGCTGCCACACCTCCGGGTCGCGCGAATTGCGGCGTACCCCGGTGTCGCTCACATCAAAAACGTAGTGCAAACGCGGTACACTACTGGACTGGTCCAACAGGGCGATACCCTTGGAGCCGCGCCGGACGTAGCGGTTCATGCGGTTGCTCCAAATATCGAAGCTGGCACAGGCGGTGGCGTCAGGCCGCTGGGCGTAAATCATGAGCTGGTCTGCAAAATTATACTTGTACAGCCGGGATGCAGTGGTCAGATAGTCCGTCCAGTTTTCCCAATACCGGGTCAATTCCTTTGCCGTCTGCTGGGCAAGGTTCAGGTATTCTTGTGTTTTATTTGGCATTGCGTTCCTCCCTTCATATTTCGTGGTGAACAAAAAAGCGAGCGGCCTTTTCAGGTCACTCGCTTATAGAATCTACCGTATTTTATTCATGTTTTGCTGCGAATTTTTCTGCCATCTCCAGCAGACGGTCGAAGGTCTGATTTTCTTCTGGCTGTTCAATCAGCTTTGCAAGCAATGCGCGGAACACATCGGTGCTGTCCTGTCCCAGTGCTGCCGCAACTTTGTCGATGCAGTCATGCAGCTTCTTGACATCATCATCGGACGGCTTGGACTTTGCCAGTAAATCCGAAAGATAGCTGATGAATGGATAGGTAGAATCGTCATTGAGGATTTCGTTGGTTTCTTTCTCAATCTTCTGATTTTCTTCAGGGGAAATCTCGCCCTTTTCGTTCAGAATCTCACGAGAAGATGTGCGGCCTTTCAGGAAGGTAGAAAAGAGCAGGCGGTCAAGGGGAGAGCGTTTTGCAGTGTCCATTGGCTATCCTCGCTTCCATTTTATTTCCATACGGTGTAAAAGTGCTTTTAGTATAGCATGAATCCGATAGTTCTATCAAGACCGCATTGTTAAAGGTTTGTAATTTGCTTTATGTATGCCGCCCACAGGCGGCGAAAATTCAGTCGATTGGAAACTCGATTTCAGAAAAATCGGCATCCGTCATGAGTTTTAGCTTTTCGATAACAGTTTCTGACAGTTCCCGCAGGGCGGTTTCATCCGGCATCAGGTAGCATTGCATGAGCCGCAACTCCTGCATCAACCCCAGCCGTGTGCCGGGGTTATATAGCACCATCAGCATCAGTTCTTCGCTATTAAAGTTCATGAACATCCCTCGCTTTCCTACACCCGGCAGGACTGCACTCCGGGGTATCGCATTTTTCTTTTGCGCCAGCCAACGCCGCCAGCTTTTCCAGCGTAGAGTGTCGCTGGTTCAGTCCCAGTTCTTCGGCTTCTGCGGTCTTTTCCATGACCACATCGTAGTCCTGCAACAGCCGCCGCCCTTTTTCCATGTGGCGTGCTTCCAAAATCTGCTCTCGAACTTCCTGAATCGTCAGTTCCGGGGCATCGACCTGACCGCCATCCAGCACAGAATAATCGCTGTGGTAGATAGTGTAGTCCCAGCCCTCATCGGTGGACTGGATTGCGATATACCCCTTTCCGCCCAGTTCCCATGCCCCGGCATCATCCTGCGTCTGAATTTCCGGGTAATAATCGGCTCCATTGCGTTCCATCACCTCGGCAAACTGGCAGATGTGGAACACATTGCCCAGACCGCCCATATCAAAATGGTAATCGTCCAGATATTCCAGCCGTGACGTGAAACTGCGGCCATCCGGGTAGTCCACCTGAATTACGCCGCCATCGGGAATACGGTGGAGATCATCGTAATAGCTGTTAATGAGCCGAATATCCGGCGGTATCGTTTCAGGCTCCCAGATACGCCGCCTGCCGATGCCAGCCTGCGGGATGGTTTCAAGGATTTTCACGCTTTCCAGTTGAATGGCCTTGCGGTCATCATCCGAAAGTTCAAACAGATACCAGTTCCGGGCAGCGGCAATAGCGTTTCTGCCATCGGGCGGCAGATTCTTCTCGGAGATCTGCCCGCTTTCCAACGGTTCGCCCGTCACCTTATTATAAGTGGCAAAGCCAACGCCCATATCGTTTTCCCGGAGGTGCAGATAGCGTTCATTGTTGATGAGGTAGACTGCTTCTTTGTTCTGCTCCATCAGCGGCCACCCTCAAATTCCAGCGAAAACTTGCTGCGGCCATCGGCTTCAGTAGCCAGCAGGACAGTTGCGTTGTAGGTCTTGCCCTTGGCACTCTTGCAGTCCTTCAGCCGGACACGGCCATCCCGCAGCAGCTTGTCGGCCACATGAGCATCCATGCGCTTGCCCAGACGCTTGAAGAAAGAGTTGTCTTTCCACAGGACGAAGCGGCAGGGATTGGATTCACAGAACCAGCCCTTTTCACGCTCGACCACATTCGCACCACAGTTCGGACAGACACCAATTACTTTATTTTTCATAAGCGCACTCGCTCCTTTCACAGCCTCGGTGGTGTTTACCAGCGAGGAGATCATATCTTTGATTTCAGTCATAAATGTTTCCGGCTCCATCTCGCCGTGCTCCACACGTAGCAGTTTTGTTTCCCAGTCAGCGGTCATATCTGCGGACTGGATTTCTTCGGGCATCACGGTGATAAGGGCTTTGCCCTTGTCGGTGGGCAGAAGAAACTTTGTCTTTTTGTCACCCTTGCGTTCCAGAAATCCTTTTGCCACCAGCTTTTCGATGGTAGCGGCTCTGGTGGCCGGAGTACCGATGCCCTGACGCTCTGCATCCTCCGGCATACTGTCCGCGCTGGCGGTTTCCATAGAGTGCAGGAGGGTATCTTCCGTGAAATGCTTCGGCGGCGAAGTCTGCCCCTCTTTCAATTCGGCGTTGAGAATGCCGCACTCACTTTCTTCCACTGGCGGCAGAGCGGCAAACTCCTTTTTACGGTTCAGAATGTCGGCCAACACCTTGCGCTCGATGGCTTTCCAGCCCTCGTCCAGAATTTCCTTACCCTTGGCGGTAAATTCTTCGCCTGCACATTCGGTGGTGAGCAGGGTTTCCAGATAGCGGAATGGCTTGCTGACCGCCATCAAAGTTCTGGCAATAATCAGTTTCAGGATGTTCTGTTCACCCTTGGGCAGTGCGTCCAAATCTGCTTGCAACATACTATGGGTAGGCAGGATAGCATGGTGGTCGGTGACTTTCTCCCGGTTGACGGTGCGCCGTGTCCGGGGAACTGCATCGTCCACATCTTCGGGAACAATGCCGAGAAAGCGTTCCAGTTCCTCGGCCAGTTCTTCCAGCATATCCTCATCATCGTCCGTGATATAGCAGCTATCAGTTCTGGGATAAGTGGTAAGTTTCTTCTCATACAGGCTCTGCACATAGTCCAGCGTCTGCTGTGCGCTGTACCCCAGCAGACGGTTGGCGTCTCGCTGAAGGGTTGTCAGGTCGTACAGCGGCGGTGGATTCTCGGATTTTTCCTTGCGGGTAATGCGCTGGATCGTTGCCACCATCTCCTTTCGGCAGGCTTCCAGCAGGGTTTCAGCAATGGTTTTTTCAGGAATACGGCGGCTGGATGCCGTGCAGCCGCTGGTCAGTTCCAAATCTACCGTGTAGAATTTCTCTGGCGTAAAGGCAGCAATGGCAGCTTCCCGCACCACCGTCATGGCAAGCACCGGGGTCATAACACGCCCCACCGCCAAGGGCTGGTTGTACAAGCATGAAAAAAGCCGGGACGCATTGATGCCGACCATCCAGTCGGCGCGTTCCCGGCAGAGTGCTGCATTGTACAGCGCATCGTATTCAGTTGACGGTTTCAGGTGGTCGAATCCTTCCCGGATGGCGTTTTCCTCCATGCTGGACAGCCACAGGCGGGAAAAGGGCTTTTTGCACCCGGCTTGCTGGTAGACCAGTCGGAAGATCAGTTCGCCCTCCCGTCCGGAATCACAACTGTTCACCACGGTATCAACGTCTGCCCGGTGCATGAGTTTTTTCAGAACAGAAAATTGCTTTTTGGTGCTGGCAGACACAAGGTACTGCCACTTCTGCGGCAGGATGGGCAAGTCCGTGATGCTCCACTCCACATACTGCTCCCCATAGGCACTGGGCGGCGCAAGTTCCACCAGATGCCCCACGCACCAGCTTACGATATAGCCGCTGCCCTCAAGGTAGCCATCCTGCCGCCCATGCACTCCTAAAACCTTGGCGTAAGACATGGCAACGGACGGTTTTTCGGTCACAATCAATTTTGCGATAAAAATCCCTCGTATTATAAAAGAGTAGTATTTATAGACCGCTCTCCAGCGGAATGCTACAATAGTTTCAGGGTGCTGTGGATTGGTGAAAAATCCCTACCGTAAAGACGGTTTATTGGAGGCTCCAACCACAGCTTCTTTGTTGAAATGTTAATCAGTTAGATACCGCCAGACGGTTTATTTAGAACGAGGTTACAAGAGCAAAGAAGTCTGTGGTCCTGAACAGCATCGAAATAAATACGCCGGAGGTATCAAAATGGTTTGTGTTGGAATTGATGTTGCCAAGGATAAGCATGACTGCTGTATTCTTGATTCAGACGGAATGGTTCGTGCTGACTGCTTTACCATCCCCAACAACATGGATGGATTTAAGCAGCTGCTTCAAACGATTCGAAACTGTACCAAAAAGTCAGACAAAATAAAAGTAGGACTTGAGGCTACCGGACATTACAGCTACAACATTCTTGGATTTCTTCTTGACAATGACCTGGCCGTCTATGTCATGAATCCTTTGCACACCAACCTGTACCGAAAAAGTCTCAGCCTTCGCAAAACCAAAACCGATCGTGTGGATGCAAGAACGATTGCAACTATGCTATTGTCCGATGTAGACCTCAAGTCCTACACGGATACAGCATACCACAACGAAGAGTTAAAGTCACTAACAAGATACCGATTCGATAAGGTTCGTGAAAGAGCCAAGCTGAAGCAGTCAGTGTCCAGACTGGTCACGATCCTGTTCCCGGAATTGGAAAAGCTCGTTCCCTCTCTCCACAGTGTTTCGGTCTATGCTCTTTTCAGCGAATATCCCGGTGCAAAGCAAATTTCAGAAGCCCATCTTACCAAGCTGACAAACCTTCTTTCAATAGCGTCCAAGGGGCACTACGGAAAAGAAAAGGCCATCCAGATTCGAGAGGCAGCCAAATCGTCTATTGGATCTGTCATGCCTGCCAAATCTTTGGAATTGAAGCACACTATTAAACTCATTAAGGAACTCACCTCCGAGATCGACGAAATTGAAGATTCGATTCAGCAAATCATGGATGAATTGCATCCACCGATTCTTTCTATTCCCGGTGTTGGTATCCAGTCAGCAGCCATGATCCTTGCTGAAATCGGTGATTTTTCCAACTTTGAATCTCCTGACAAAATCCTTGCTTACGCTGGTTGCTCTCCATCTACATACCAGTCAGGAAAACTTACAAACTGTTACGCTCATATGGAAAAACGTGGTTCACGTTATTTGCGATATGCCCTTTACAACGCAACCAAGTACGTTTGTCATTGGAATCCTGTCTTTGCCAAATACCTTGCCAAAAAACGTGCTGAAGGTAAGCACTATAATGTTGCCCTGTCTCATGCCACAAAGAAACTCGTGCGGCTGATCTACGCTTTGCAGAAGTCTGGAAAAGCATATCTTACAGCTGCCTAATTTTCTCCAGAGCCTGAGCCAAATCCAAGAACAACTTAGCTGGCGCAGCGAACCCTTGACAAACCGAAGCATTCAAATGCTATTCTGTTTCTGCGAGGGTTGGCCGGGCTTGCTTTGCTATTCTCTCCGTCGCCCTCGCTGCTCTGATTTCAGCATTTGAATGCTGTTTGTCAGGGGCAGCGAATCGTTGACGGATTTTTTCATTTTTGGGCTTGACTTTTAATAGTTAGTCTCCAATCTGTTTTGGATTACGGTATGTAGGCGGCAAATGCCGCCTTAAAGTCAGATGGGTGTTACGTCCTGTTCCTCGGAAGTGTCCTCATCGGAATCATCTTCCGGGGGAATCTCAAAATTGCCGTTGTCCTCGGTGTAGTCTGCATCCGGGTCAAGGGCTTCTTTTTCCGCCTGCTTTTTCTGCTTCTGCTTGGTGAAAACATAGAAACCGCCGCCAGCCGCCAGTGCGATCAGCGCAACGACACCGAGAAAACCAGCCGCATACTTTGTGACTTTATTTTCCTTCGGCTGTTCTGTGCCAGATGCTGCCGCTTCTTCTGCAGCTTTCTTTGCATCCTCCTCTGCCTGTTTACGCTCCTGCTCTGCTTTGGCCGCAGCTTCTTTTTCGGCGGTATAGGCATCGGCGGCATCTTCATCCATCAAGGCCAGAAGGTCAGTTTCATCCACCAGATTCATGAAATGCACAGTCTGCTGCCCCTTTGCATTGCGGTCGATCACCAGATAGAAGGTGGCACCTGACTTCGATACCATCGTGATGAACTGCTGGCCGCTGCCATCGGAGTAGTTGGTGTAGTAGTCGTCCACCAGCGTCAGATTTCCCTCCGGGGTCAGTGCGCCGGATTCCTCATCCGTAATGGTGACGGTATCTTCTTCCTCCACGATTTCCGGCAGGACAGGCTGCTCCACCGGGGTGGAATCGCCCTCATAGGCAAAAGCAGGAGCCGCCATGCCGATGCACAGCACCGCCGACAGCAGCAGTGCGCCAAATCTCTTAATCTTCATCCGAATCATCCTCCTTTGCAAACACAGCACCGACTGCGGCCAGTGCAGCCGGGTTCGGGGTGGTAGTGGCAGACTGCCGCAGCAGTGCGGCAAGCTGTTCCGGGCTGACCTTTGCACTGCGCACCATCTCATTCACCTCGGCGGCCTCGGCCTCCTGAATCCGCCGCTCCAGAATCTCGATGCGGTTGTTCAGCTTGATGCGACGCTCTTTCTCTTTTTCGAGCATCGCGCGCAGTTTTTCCAGTTTTTCAATCATAGTAGAACCCTCCAATCATTTTGAAAGCCGCCCAAATCCTGCGAGATGCTTCTCCCAGTAGGACGAGTGGATATTTGCATACTTGATGGGGTCGCCGGCACTGACCATCATACCGTTGCCGAGATAAATCCCGGTATGGCTCATGCCGGGGGTGTCGTACGTTCCTTTGAAAAAGACCAAATCACCGGGTTTGGCTTCTGCTTCAGAAATGTGCTGGCACTTATTCCATAGACCATTGGCGGTAGTGCGCCCTACGTCATAGCCGTTCTGGTTGTAGACCCAGCAGACGTAGCCGGAGCAGTCAAAGCCCGTTTCGGGCGAACTGCCGCCCCAGACATAGGGTGTACCGACATATTTCTTGGCTTCCTCGTAGATAGCCGCAAACTCGCTGTCCGTTAAGGCTTCTGCTGGAACGGTGTAGTCGATGCCGGGTGCGCCGGAGCCATCCGAACCACCGGGCGGCAGTCCGCCGTTGAACAAGTAAGGCCGACCGCCCAGTGTGTTCTGAAAAATCTCGTACCGTTTCCATTGGTCATCATCCAATTCCTCTCGGATAACGACCTCCAGACCGCGATTTTCCAGCTTCGTGTGGAAAATCTTGTACTCATACGGCACTTGCGTAGGAACAGGAATACCCCCCGGACTGATGACCCACACAGTCTTATACCGTATCTGTACCTCTACCCATGTGGTGAGCTTGTACTGCTTTTTGAAGATTTCCTGCAATTTTCCCTGTACCTCTGACCGGGTGTAATCATCGTACAGGGTAGTCAGAAACGAAGTGAGCTGCCACGGGTCATGCTCGATGGGGTCAAGATGGTACTGGTATTCATCATAGCCGGGATGGTCTTGCGGGGTGCGCTTGATTTTCTTGTCCAGTTCCTTTTCCAGCTTCTTGTAGTCCTGCTCTGCGCCGCGAATATCCCTGTCCTCGGCGGTGTAGATGGTCTGCCCGGACACCTGTGTGCCGCCCGAAAAGAGGATGCCGCAGGACGAAAAGCCGGACATCACCATGAGAATGAGCAAAACAAAAACGCCCACGATCACCAGAACGTGTGCGTTGCTTTTTGCCGCAGTCATAAGGCCGTTTACTGCCGTACTGACTACACTTTTGCCCTTGTCTACCACCTGTTCTACACCAGACCGTGCCGCAGATGCACCGCTGGATGCGGCTTTTTTGCCGCCAGCAGTCTGCGCCGCTGTGCCGCCCGACCGGGCAGCGGCATAGTAACTTTTGTGGATTTCCTGTCGCTGTTTCCATCGGGAGAGCCAGTTGGAACCGCCCTCGCTTGTGCCGGAATCTCCTGCATTTTGTGGTGCGTTCGGCTCTTGTGCAGAAGATTTTGCGGTCTTGGAGCCTTTCTTGCCCTGCATTTTCGCTTTCTTTTTCAGCTTCCGGGCATAGCGGCTTTTGGCAACATCGTGGATGGTTTCGGCGGCTTTTTCCCCCTCGTTCAACGCCTGCACACCGACATTATCTTCCTCATATTGGTCGATTTCCCGGTGTGCCGCAGACTGGGCGGCATGGGCGGCGTACATCTCGCGCTTCTGCGCCTTGCTCAAACGGCTTAACTCATCCGGGGTCAGTTCCGCTTTTCCAAACCGCAGATGCTGGGCTTTTTCTGCCGCCTTATCCGCATCGAGTTTCAGCTTTTTCTTTTTAGGTGTGGATTGCTCGACCCTCGCTTTCTTCGGGGGAGAACGGGTCTTTTTAGCGGATGTTTCCTCTTTGAAGTTCAGTTTCGGACTGCTCATTTCTGCGCACCCTCCGATACCTCTCCCAATTTGGTGGTCATAATGCGGTAGAGTTCCAGATCAGTGGGGAAACGGTCAACGAAGGGCAGAATGACGTTGCCGAAGAAAAGCAACCCTTCGCCCTCGCCGGAGTGGGTCACATAGGAAAGCTGGTGAGGGCTGATGTTCAACTGCTTTGCAAGAATTTGACGGTCGCCAGCAGCCTGATTCAGCATGATGATCATGTCCGAGTTCTCAAAAATATTTTCGACCTCACGCGAAGAAAGCAAGTCCTTGACGTTCTGCGTTAATCCAGTCGGGATACCGCCCCACTTGCGGAAACGCTTCCAAATCTCCACGGAATAGGCGGCGGTCTGCTCCTCTTTCAGCAGCAAGTGCATCTCGTCCATATAATATCGGGTGGACTTTCCGCTGCTGCGGTTGGCAGTGACACGCCCCCAGACTTGATCCTGCACGATGAGCATACCGAGCTTTTTCATCTGCTTGCCGAGTTCCTTAATGTCGTAGCAGACGATTCTGTTGTTGACGTTCACGTTGGTGCGATGGTTGAACAGATTCAGACTGCCCTTGACATAGATTTCCAACGCCGTGGCAACATGATGAGCTTCTTTCTCGTCCTGCTGGAGCAGCGCATTGTACAAGTCCTCCAAAATCGGCATATTCTCCGGGCGGGGGTCAGCAAAATATTTGCGGTAGATTAGATGCACACAGCGGTCAATGACCGTTTTTTCCACCGGGAGCAGACCTTCCTTGCCGCCGACCACCAGTTCGCACAGGGAAAGAATAAAGTCGGCTTTCAAGGACAGCGGGTTATCTTCCTCCGAATAGTTGGCGTTAATGTCCATCGGGTTGATGAACTGGGTGCTGTTGGGCGAGATTTTAATGACCTGACCTTTCAGGCGGTTCACCAGCGGAGAGTATTCGCCTTCGGGGTCATTCACGATAATATCATCGTCTGTAACCAGAAAGGCGTTAGCGATTTCGCGCTTTGCCGAGAAACTTTTGCCAGAGCCGGGAGTACCGAGAATAAGGCCGTTTGGATTTTTCAACTTCTTTCTGTCAACCATAATCAAATTATTGGAAAGGGCGTTCAGGCCATAATACAGACTTTCTTTGCCGGACTGGTAAAGTTCCTGCGTGGTGAAAGGGATGAAGATTGCGGTGGAACTGGTGGTCAGTCCGCGCTGAATCTCGATTTGGCAGTCCGCCAGCGGCAGAGAGGACATAAGCCCCTGTTCCTGCTGATAGTCCAGCCTACACAGATTGCAGTTATGCTTCTGTGCAATAGAGCTGGCCTGAAAAACGTTGTTTTCCAGTTCCTGCTCGGTGCGCCCGGTGTTTAGAACGAGGAATGTCACCAAAAACATTCTTTCGTTCTGAGACTGCAATTCCTTCAAAAGAGCTTTTGCGTCACGGCCATACGTTGCCAAATCTGACGGAATGATGTCAATATCATATCCAGCACGGATTGCGCGCTTCTGTTCCTCAATCTTACTTCTATCAAGTTCGGTGATGGTGCGCTTGACCGTTTTGATTGCACGGTTCTGGTCAACGGACTGAATGTGCATTGTGACGATTTGCGAGGAATCCATGTCGAGGAAATCTTTCAGAAGCTGGTCGCTGATGTCGGATGCTGTAATGCTCAGAAAACTGGCGGCGCAGTAGATGCCGCCCATCTGGAAGGTTCGGGAGTTTTTGAAAGCAAAAGCCGTGGGCGCAATGGCATCTTTCACCGAAAGGCCGCTTTTCACAAGGTCTTTCCAGTCAAAATGAAATTTGCTGGAACCATCCATGTTGAACATATCGTGCATGAGCTTGAGCCGCTCTGCACCGTTCAGCGGCTTGGCCTGTACGCCCAGCCTGTGAAAATTGTTCAACAGGTCGTTCTGGATGTGGTCGAGCCGCGCCTTGACCTGACGCATACTCTCGCCCTCAACGCCAAAGGTAATAAATTTGGTCTTTGTCAGACCATTATTGCCTTTGGCAAGCTGCTGGCGCAGCATCTGCGAATACTCCGCACGAACATCGTCAAAGCCATCTTTCTGATACGGGATGCGGATGCTTTTCTCAAACTCCGAACTGTCCGTTGCCATATTCACAAAGGACAGTTCAAACTTGATAGAGCTGTCAAAGAAGTTCAGAAAACTGCACCATTCCTCGAAAATCGCAGTCTTATCCTCCTGTTGCGCCAGCTGATAGTTGATGTCCTGATAGGCAACCGTCCGGGTGTAATAATTCGGCTTCACCCTGCAAGTTCCATCCTCAAACATCCGCTGCATGGGGATGGACTGCTGTGCTGTCCGGGGAACCGCGGGCTTCGGCGGCTTTTTCTTGCCGCCTTTATCGATCTTTTTCCAAAACGGCATGGGTCACGCCTCCTTTCATAAGCAGTGCATAGTAGTTGTTGGTCTGATACGGTCGAATCTTCTGGCGCAAGAACCGCGCCTGAACATAGTGTGACAGCAACTTTTCCAGCGGCTGACCGTTTTTCTCGTACATACCAAGAAAGAAAGCAGGCAGCATAATGGCCATCATGCCGAGGGTAGCGACGGTGTTGCCGCCAGAATCTCGGAGAACGAAAAACAGCGGCACTCCGATCAGTGCCGCCGTTCCGAAGCAGACAAGTTGCCGCTTTGTCAGATTGAATGCGACCTTCGATTTGACTTTCGTAAGGTCACGCGGAACGGAAATATATGCGGCCAAAATTTACACCCCCTTAATGTGCGCCCAGCACACTTTTCGTGACTGAGCTGGTTTTGAACAAGCTGAAACAGAGCAGGACGGTGTAACCAACAATGCTCCAGATGGAGCCGATGGCATCGCCGGAAATCGCCACATTCTGTATCAGCACGGCATAGATGGCAACGCAGATGAGAATGAGGAAGCCTTGAAATCCCAGAGCAAATAGGCATTTCAAATAGTTCATTCCCATGTGGCTCTGCTCATGATTGCCCCATGTCGCCATGGGAATCGGCGCAAGGCTCACCATGCAGTAAATCTCAATCATACGTCCGTACACGATGACAAAAATGACGATGGAGAGTATCCTCATGGTGATGCCGATGAAGAACGATTGCAGGAACAGACCAAACAGCGGGCCGACATCCATTTGCATCAGGCTGGCTTCCAGCATGGACAGGCCGATCTCGTTGACACGGGTGTTTCCTGCAATAATGCCGCTGGAATCGGATACAACCTTCTGTGTCAGGTCGAATACTGCCATCACAATATCGAACGTGTTGGAGATGAACCATACTGAAACAGCGGTCTTAAAAATCCACCGCATGATGAGGGCTGGCTCGAACTGCGCCATGTTGTTGTGCTGAGTTATCATCTCGATTAGTTCATAACAGGCGATAAAAGTCAGGATAACACCCGCAATCGGCAGAACCACATTCCGGGAAAGCGATTCGATCATGGCAAAAACGCGCGGTTCAAAGGCCGATGGCCGTGTGCCGACCTGCTGTGCAATGTCACCGACCTGTTCGTTCACGGCATCAAACAAGCCGGACAGGTTTGACATAATGCCCGCCGTCAGGATGCCCTTAATCCAGTCAGCAATGGCTTTCAGAACAGTTTCCATTCAGCAGTCACCGTCCTTTAGACGAAGTGGTTGATGAGGGTCTTGAGAAGATTCAGAACAAAAATAATGTGGGTCAAAAGCTGCATAATAGCACCGCCTTTCGTTGATGGGTGGATAAAAACACGATTTGAGACACGGACATCCTATAAAACTGCCAACCGCAGAGAGCTATCCGCTACTACTCAAGTCGCTGTATGGAACAATGGCCTCATTTTCATCTATCATTTTTCAAAATTTTGATTGATGAATGATAGATGAAATGATATGATAAAAGAAACAGTCAGGGAGGTATACGCCGTGCGAAACAAGAAGCCGCCATTTGAAATCACAGAAGCAGCCCTTTCGGACGTTATGGAAATCAGTGAACTGGTAGGCAAAATCAGCTCCACTCAAAATCTTTCCACAAGCCCGATCCTACGCCGTCAGAACCGCATCCGAACGATTTATTCTTCTCTGGCAATCGAGCAAAACACCCTCTCGCTGGAACAGGTGACTGCCGTTCTCTCCGGCAAACGTGTGCTTGCACCTCCAAAAGACATTGCAGAGGTAAAAAATGCCTACGAAATTTACGACCACCTTGCAGAGCTGAATCCCTATTCGATTGATGACCTCCTGCTTGCGCATCGGACAATGATGCAGGGGCTTGTGCATGAAGCTGGAGAGTTCCGCTCCCGGCCTGTGGGTGTTGTGGATAACCAAGGAAATGTTCTGCATTTTGGAACACTGCCGCAGTATGTTCCTTATTTGATGGAAGAACTGGTTCAGTGGACAGAAAGCAGTCCCTTTCCGCTTTTAATTAAGAGCTGTGTGTTCCATTATGAATTTGAAGTGATCCATCCGTTTGCAGATGGCAATGGGCGCATAGGGCGGCTTTGGCACACCCTGCTGCTGTCAAAGTGGAATCCCTTATTTGCGTGGCTCCCGATAGAATCCATCATCCACGACCATCAGGTCGAATATTATGCGGCAATCAATCAGTCTAACGCACAGGGCGAAGGAACAGCTTTTATTGAGTTCATGCTGGGCATCATAAAAGAAGCCTTGCAAGAAGCGATTGATGAGCAGCCCGCAGAAAAGCCCTCTATGCAGAGCAAGGAAGAACTGCGCTGGGAAAAAATCGCAGATTTTCTCCGCACAAATAGTACGATACAAAATTCTGATGTTCAGAATTTTTTGGATGTTTCTTCCGCAACAGCAAGCCGAATCTTGAATGCCTTGACCAAAGAAGGAAAACTTATCAAGGTGCGGAATGGACGCTATTGGGCGTATAAAGCGGCGGAATGATATGTACAGGCGGGATAGACCCGCCTGCGGCTCTTAGCCGAACAGACCGCTCAGCAGAGGAATCAGGGTGATGCCGACCAGCGCAACGCCGCCGCCAGCCATGAGTTGCTTCATGCCCTGGGACTTGGAGCCGGGGTTGTCGTTACCATAACCTTCCAGCAGGTTGATGGCACCCCAAACGCCGAGACCGGCACCCAGAGCGACAACCAGAGTCTGAAGAACTTCGATAGCAGAGTTAAAGAATTCCATAATCGTTTCTCCTTTATTTTGAAAAAATTGTAGACCGTCCGTACACACCTGAAATCGTACATTTTTGAGCCACGAACTGCGGCAGAAGTGGATTTGCCGGTGTACCTCTCTGGTCTGGATAAAATAAAACCGCCTACCGGGTCAGGCAGACGGGAGCGAATCAGCGTCCACCACGATGAACTCATCACCGGGGTGGATTTTTTCTTTTCGGTTCAGATATTTTTCAATATCGAAGGTGTTTTTGGAGTCATAGTCGGAGGTCAGCTTGTAGTTGGGGTGCTGGGTCAGGTCGTATTTGTCCGAGAGAAACGGTCTGACGCCACGCAGTTGCAAAATGCACTTGCCGCCGTCCAGCACCGCCAGTTCGTCCCGGCTCAATAATTCGTGACCCATCTTCTGGAACGTAGTGCCGTAGCTGGGGCTGTTGCCACGGGTGTCCGAGGTGTTGAAGGCATCAATCGTTTCTCTGCCTAGTATTTCGGACAGGTCTTTCAGAGTGGTAGGTTCGGAGCCGCCCAGAAAAATTTGAGAATCCATGTTGCCCACGATGGTGTCCGCATTGTCCTTGTAGATGGCTTTCAACTGACTTCTCGCCTGCAAAACAAGGCAGGCGGAGATCTCACGGCTGCGAATGGTCGCCACCAGCTTTTCCAGATTGGGAATCTGCCCGATGTTGGCGCACTCGTCGATTAGGCACCGCACATGGATGGGCAGTTTGCCGCCGTACACATCATCTGCTTTATCGCAAAGCAGATTGAAAAGCTGCGTGTACACCATGCTGATGAGGAAGTTAAAGGTGGAATCCGTGTCCGACATGATGAGGAACAGAGCTGTTTTCTTATCTCCCAGCGTGTCCAGTTGCAGTTCATCGTACATGGTAAGGTCCCGCAACTCTTGGATGTCGAAGGGGGCTAATCTGGTGCCGCAGGAAATGAGGATGCTCTTTGCGGTCTTACCTGCGGCCAGCTTGTAAAGTTTGTACTGCCGCCCTGCAAAGCTGTTCGGCTTTGTTTTTGCCAAATCTTCAAAGAGCAGATCAACCGGGTTCTGGTATTCCTCATCGTCCTCCAGCACCTGCATAGTATTGAGCATTTCCAGCAAGGTCGCAAAATTCTGTTCCTCTACTGGGGCTTCATAATGCAGATAGGCGATAAGCGCAGTCAGCAAAAGACGTTCCGATTTTTCCCAGAACGGGTCGCCGCCAGTCCCCTCACCCTTGGTGTTGGTCATAAGCGTTGTAACCAGTTTCAAAATGTCCTTTTCACTGTGGACGTAGCTGAACGGATTGTAGTGCATCGACTTTTTGAAGTTGATGGTGTTCAGGATTTTTACCTTGTAGCCGTTTTTCAGCATGGCTTGTCCACATTCAAGCACGATTGTACCTTTCGGGTCAGTGACGACATAGGAGCTGTGACATTGCAGGAGGTTTGGTTTCAGCCAAAATCGCGTTTTGCCGCTGCCGGAGCCGCCTACCACCAGCACATTTTTGTTCCGGGCGTTCTTGGGGTCGGGCGGGCGGTTGGACATCATCAGACGTTCCGTTTTGGTCAGAATGATGTTGTCGGAAAACTTGGGTGCCATGAACGGCTCAATGTCTTTCGCGTTGCCCCACCGGGCAGAGCCGTACTCCATGCCATGACGGTACTTCTTTGCATTTTTGCTGCGCAAATATACGGCAAGCCGTAGCCCTGCGCCGCAGGAAAGGCCAATAAGCAGATCCAGTGGATGCAAGCTGGGCAGAGGGTTTGCAAAGGCCAACGGGAAAGTTCCCATCATGGACATAATGCGTTCGCCCAGTTCTTTGTCTTCTGCCAGCCGCCATGCTTCACCGATGTTTGTTGCCACCAGCCCCAGCAGGATATACGGCAGATACAGAGCAAGCAGTTTTGTCAGCTTTTTCGTGGTCACAATCCACGCTCCTGTTCCTTGCGGCGCACTTTGCCGGGAAATTCCGCTGCGGTCTGCACCAGCTCATGCAGCTTTGCCAGCACAGAGGGACGCTTGGTTTTGTTCAGCAGCGATGCCGAATATTCCTTGAAAGCAGCATGGAACGCTTCTGCATCCGGGGCTTTGAAAAAGACCAGATACCGGGGCGGCACTTCAGAATTGTCCTTGCGGATGGCGTAGTCGATGCCGTACTTTTTGGCATACCGCTCAAATCCCCGAATATTGGTTTTGTCGATTTCAACACTGGAAACGCCGCGATTCTGCCGCAGGAGCATACGGACGCTCTGCTTGCCGCTGGATTTATCGGCCAGTAATTTTGACTGATACTGCTGAAGTGCTGTCCGTCCAGCATTCAGAATCGTCCGGGCGGTCAGCTTCGTGGTGGACACCACGATATTGAATGTTTTCTGCTCGACTTCTTCCTGCACGTTCATCACCATCCCTTGCAGCCTGCATCAGCGCAGCGGCAAAGAAGCCGCAGAGTGCGCCGAACTCGAAAAATGCGAATCCGATGAAAAAAATCAACATGGCGCACCTCAACCGATGCAGATGCAGGGCAGCTTCTGGTCGTCTGCCATGAGTGTGACGCTGTGGGTTTCCAGATAGGTCTGGAAACGGTAGATGTCCTCCACGGTCAGGGAAACGATGTTTCCATGATTGTCCGTGCGGAAGAAAACGACCGCGCCTGTCAGGTAGTGCTTGCCCGCCAGTTTGATGATCTGCGCCGGGTTGTAGCTGACGTAGAGCGGAGCATTTTCAATGACGATCAGTTCATCACTCTCATCGAAGCAGGGCAGGATGTGGGGAGCATCTTCTTCCATGATGACAGTCAGTTCCATGTCCGGGCCGATGGCGGCGAGATACACATTGTCATCTGCCATGTCATTGCCGGGAGATGTGGCGTGTTTCAGCACAGACAGAATGTTCACGTCCACGGTGATCTGTTCCGTGCGAACGGTACGGTTTGCGGTGGGATTGAAAGGAATCGTATTGTTCATGGGCGTTACCTCCTGAATTTTTGCAAAAATAAAAGACCCAACCGGGCCTTACGTTCATCGTTCTGCTTCCTGTTTGCGCTTTTTCAGTTTGGCCTGCTGCCGTTGCTGCTGCCACGCTTCCAGAAGCTGAATGATTTTTTCTTCCATTTGCCGGGGCGTATAACTGCGCGGAAAGTATTTGCGCAGTGTCTCATTTTTGATGGTCACGGTGTCCAGTTCACTCTTTTTAACTTCGTTCATAATGTCATAAACAGCGTCGTAGCTGAACTTTCCCTGCTGTGCCAGCTTTTTTATCCGCTGGGCTTGGGAAAGAGAGGGCGCATTTTGAGTGGTGTCCATCACTTCCATGAAATCACACTGCTGTTTTGCATCCAGATAGGACAATTCCACCGCAGGGGTAAACGAGATTTTCTTATCGTCCACCAGCTCCAGCAGCTTAGGAATGAGATTCGTCAAGCGGATATAGCGTTTTACGGTATCTTTGCTCATTCCCGAATCTTCTCCGATTTTTTCCGAACTCAACTTCGGTGCAACTTGCGCCGAAGTTAAATCTGAACGTGCGCCCTGCCGTTTAATGGCATCCATCTTCATCTTAAAAGCAAAGGCTCTTTCGCTGGGCAGGATGTTCTCGCGCTGGATATTGCTGTCCACGAGCAGAATGATAGCATCATCATCTGTCATATTTCGGACAATGACTGGCACAGTGTCCAGTCCAGCCTTTTTCGCTGCATACTGGCGGCGGTGGCCGGAGATGATCTCATACCCACCCTCTGCCCGTGGACGAGCAATCAGCGGCGAGAGGATACCGCGCTGTGAGATGCTTTCCACTGTTTCAGCCATAGCTTCATCGTCCTGCACCTTAAATGGATGGTTTACAAAAGGGTGCAGTTCATCAATGGGAAGCTGCTGTATCTGTTCCGTTTGCAGATGTGCTTTTTCGATAACTTCACCTCCCCGGAGAGCCACGCGCAAAGTCGTGGTTCGTTTTGTTCTGATAATAAAGGCTCATGGTCGTGGGTGCATTGTACAGCGATGCCAGCAGATACTGCTTCATATTCCGCACCGGGACAGTCGTTTCTGACAAACAGCCCAGCACAAAGCGAATGTGGTCTGCGTTCAGCTTTTTCAACCGACTACGCACCACTTCGGCGGGTTTGTCATCCCCGGCGATTCTCAACATCTTGCGTTTGGTGGAACAGGTGTCCACAAGCAAATCCACGATCTGATAGATGGTGTCCTCATCGTCCGGGTGAAGCCTGAACAGCAGTTCGACCTCCAACGCCTGATAAAAATAATCTTCAAGCTGTTCTCGAATGTTCCCTGAATGGATAGGATCAGGTTTATTTCTCTCTGTTTTATTCTTATCAGTCTTATTACATTGCGGTTTTGGCTGCTCCTGAACTGCATTTTGGACAGCACCAGAATTACTGTTTGCGCAATTCAGTGGGTGCATTTTTGACACCTCTGTGGAAAAGTTCTTGACGAAGATCAAGCTGGGTCTGCCCAGTCCGCGCCGCTTGCGCTCAATGAGGTCTGCCTGCTCCAGTTCCCGGAACAGCTTGACCGCCTTGTGTTCGGCGCAGCAGAGGGATTCCTGAACTTCCCGGACCGTGTAGATGATATACACCCGGCCTTGTTCATCCAGCCAGCCGTTCTTTGCGGACAGGCTCATGCGGTCAAGCAGGATGCCGTACAATGTCCGGGCATCCGTGGAGAGCTGCCGGAAACGGCTGTCCTGAAAGAGTGCTTTCGGGATACGGAAGTAGGAAAACAGTTCACCCGACTGACCGTAAAAGTAGTCGAGCATCATTTGGTGTGACCTCGGATTTTCAACTGTGAGTGTGTGTCCATGTGCAAAGCCTCCTTGTCTGATTTTTGCAAAAGAAAAGCACATCTTCAATTTGAAAGTTGAAAACGTGCTATGTAAAATCGCTTATTGCATTCGTGCCAGATTGGGTGTATCCTTATAAAAAAGATTATTTGATTTTCCGTCTTTTTTGTTAGCTCTCGATCAGGCAAAAATGGTAACAGTACGTGTCAGGTTTCGTACCCAAAAATTCTTGGGTACGATTCTGGGTACAAAGAGCCATTTTAGAGACAAAAAGATACCAAAAGTTACGTCAAAGTACACAAAGGTTCTTTTGTGGAATTATGAGATGGTCACAAGATTTCACAAGAAAAAAAGGATTTTGAAATTGCCGACGTTCTCATAACCGCTTGGTCCCGGGTTCAAGTCCTGGCTGGCCCACCATACAGTTCGTACTCGAACCCGATTCTCTATGAGAAAGGGTTCGGGTACGTTTTTTGTTTACAGGAGGTTTTGAGAAAGGGCTACTCGGCCCATAAGCCGGAATGTGAAAGGATGAGAAGATGACCTTTTTAGAAACAAATCGGCTCAGACTAAGAAATGTAAGTCCTAAAGATGCGATTCAAATGGTTGATTATCGAAATAACGAGCGATGCTCGAAATATCAACGAGGCCAGACGAAAGATTATAAGGATATTGTTGCTTTGATCGAGCGTAATAAAGACAATGCCCTGAATATCGCATCGCCGACTATGATTAGTGTTGCATTAAGAGAAACGGATGTCATGATTGGCGAAATCGTCGTTATGCCTAACGAGGGCACAATTTCTTTAGGGTACACATTTTCTTATAAAGTTCACCGAAGCGGTTACGCCTATGAAGCCTTGTCCTCTTTAATTGAGTATTTACACAAGCACTATCCTCAGTGGGATTTTATCTGTTTTACTGAAAGAGAGAACATTCCAAGTATGAGCCTTTTGAAGAAGCTGGGATATACGAATTTGGGTTATCTGCCGTCAAAGAATTCTCAAGTATTTGGAAAGTGGCTTCGCCAGGACACATTAGAAGAAATCACAAGTGCGGTTCGATAACTCCTGGTTTATCGCAACCTCAGAAGCAGGGTTTGGGGCACCGCACGCCCCAACAAGAAGCTGTTCCAAAGGGAGCAAGAATTTTCAACAATTGAAAATTTGTGGCCACGGGACGATTCTTGCTCTCACACTTTCACTCTCACACTTTCACTCTCTTTGCGATTTTCTTTCTTGAAAGTCTATCGTTCTTTCGTTATAATAAAACTGAAAGAAGGCGGGCATTATGACTTTGCAATATTTTGTCACAGCATCCGATACGGGCAATAGGATTCCGATTGAGGTTGACAAGTCAACTCCCGCTGACCTTGCTGCAACCAAAGAAAGCTGGCAGACCGACTGGACAAGTGAGTTCATCGGTGACCCCGCACTGGAAAAGTACACGGCTAAAACCGAAAACGGCGAAATCGTAGCATTGGGTGCTTACCGCGAAACAGAATCCAGCATGTTCGTTTATATTGAGTACATCGAAAGCCACCCGGAGAGCAACCCAACGCTGACCATTCAGAAAAAATATCTGGGCATCGGGCGTATGATGATCGCGTTCGGCATCCAGCTTTCTATTGATTCCGGTAAAAACGGCGTCGTCACTTTTGAAGCTAAGACGGATGAACTTGCAAAACATTATATCCGGGATTTTGGCGCGATCCGGGTCTTTGCCAAACAGTCCGGCGGGCCGATCATGCTGATGCTTGCCGACAATGCGGCGCTTTCGCTCTTCAATACGTATCTTTCCTGAAAGGTGGTGCTCCCATGGATATTGAAGTCAAACGAATGTCCCCTACTGCTATTGAAATGCTTGACCAACTCAGCGCAGTCTGCAAACGGTTCGGCGTTGATTACTATGCAGCTTCCCAAAATCAGCGTGATCTGCTGGACAGCATTGCCCTGCACGAATATCAACTGAAAAAAGCACACGAGCAAGGGCTGAAGCGTTCCGAAGTGCCTCCGTTTCTCGGTTTGAAGCGCTCTGACCGCAGCAACGATATGCCTGCCTAAAGGTTCGACTGCTGCTGACAATGCTCCACTAAAAAAGCACGAGATTTCGGTCTCGTGCTTTTCTTTTGCGGCAGATCCTGCTTTCTGCCGCAAATTGCATCAGATCCCGCCGTTTGCTCAATGAGTATTTCCCGCCGTCCCGTTATACTGGGAGGGAAATGGAATGAAACGATGGAGGAACAGACCATGAAATACGGTGTCATCGATGTGGGTGGCGGCCTGCGGGGCATTTACGGCGCTGGCGTGCTGGACCGCTGCCTGGAGGAGGACCTCCGCTTCGATCTCTGCATCGGCGTTTCGGCGGGCAGCGCCAATATGGCGTCCTATCTGGCAGGCCAGCATGGGCGGAACAAGCCCTTTTACGATGAATACTCCTTCCGCAGGGAGTACATGAGCGTGCACAACCTCATCCACAAGCACTCCTATCTCGATCTGGGCTATGTCTACGGCACCCTCAGCAATGCAGGCGGCGAGAATCCGCTGGATTACGCGGCGCTTGCCCGCAGCCCGGCAGAGCTATGCGTGGTGGCCGCCAATGCACAGAACGGCGAGGCGCAGTATTTCGCCAAGGCAGACCTCCACCCGGACGACTACCGCATCCTCATGGCGTCCTGCTGCATCCCGGTCATCGACCAGCCCTGCGTCATCGACGGCGTGCCTTATTTTGATGGCGGCCTGGCCGACCCCGTCCCGCTGGAATGGGCCTTTGCCCACGGCTGCGACCGGGTGGCTCTCATCCTGACCAAGCCCATCGGGCTGGTGAGGAGTGATGCCCTGGACGAGCATCTGGCACACCTGCTGCAGTCGCATTACCCCGCTGCAGCCGAGGGGCTGCGCCGCCGGGCATGGCGGTACAACACGGCTGTCCAGCGGGCGCGGGAGCTGGAGCGGCAGGGCCTTGTCTGCATCATCGCCCCGGACAGCACCGAGGGAATGTCCACCTTGACCAAGAACCGCGCCGGCCTTGAAAAAATGTACGCCAAAGGCAAACAGGACGCCGAAGCACTGGTGCGGTGGATGCAAAACACCAAACAAGATGAATCGGTGGGCACCTGGAGATGAAACCCGTTCACTTCCCTTGACAATATCCGCCCCGGACCGCCCCGGACATTATAATATGATATGTACATACAGACAAAGGAGCCTGGAGCGGTATCGCTCTGGGCTTTTTTGCTTTGGAACAGAAAAAACGGATTTTTTTGCTGAATTTGTAAAATAAACGCAAGAGAAAACGCAAGAGAAATCTTAGCGACTTCTCTTGCGTTATTTTTTTTGCGCATTTTTAGGGAAAGCGAGGAAAAAAGCAGGACATGGCAAAGCACATGACCCAAGATGACCGCAAGACGCTGGAAGCCCGGTACAATGCCGGGCAGAGTGTGGCGGGGATCGCAAGGGCGATGCAGTTCAACTATTCGACCATCTACAAGGAACTGAAGCGCGGCGACACCGGTAAGATGGACGCCAATGGCCGTGCTGGGTACAGCGCAGCGCTGGGACAGCAGCGCTTGTACAACAAGAAGCAGCAGCTCAGGTATTGGGCTGACCGCCCGGCGGGTGAGACGGATGCTTGAACTGGCAATCTGGATGTATCACATCGGAAATCCTGACCCGGTGGTTCGGGCCATTACAGATGTTGCGACCGGCCTTGTGATTCTGTGGGGCGTGGTGAACCACTACGCAAAGAAAGAATCTGACAAGGAGTTCATGGACGTTTACAACGAGATGCGAAACTGGAAAGCGGTGGCGCACTACAATGCAGAGCAGGCGCAAGAGCTGCGAGAAAGGCTAAATGAAAAGTGGGAGGATTTGAGAAAGTGATACTTGAAAAACTACACCGGAGAATCAACAGCTTCAATAAGGCGTTCAACTGGCGGCGATTCCGCCGCGATGCGTTGCACCTGGGCGAAAGCCTGCTGGTGTTCGGCGTGCTGTACGGAATTTTCTCAACCTTGATCTGGGGCGTTTGCTGGATCTTCAAAATCAATTACGACCCGGACCTTGTTGCCGTTGCATGGGCGGTGCCGGTGCTGCTGGACACGCTGGTAAACAAGGCTTACGACTGGAACAACGAAGTCCGGGACTGGGACTGACAGAACCGGAAAGGCATGGGCAGACCTACCCGCCCACCATGCGGCTGAACTACGAGGGGGAGCCGCCCGGCTACCGCAAGGCCGGGGCCTTACCTGCTGGGGGCAGAAAGAACACGGCAGGGCGGTCCGCATGGGCAGGAGGAGCGGTATCATTTGTCCGACGCCGCTCTTTTGATATGGTACAGCCAGTGCAGGAGGGGGTGCATTCCCTTCCGTCCGGTGCTAACACCGGAATGTACCACCATTGACCGAATATTCACGCAGCACAGAAAGGACAAACAACATGGGAGAAGATTGCAAGGCAAAGATCGAAGTGGTACTGAATAACGAGGATCATGTGGAGATGTACCTGAACGGCAAAACCACTACCCTGCAGAATATGGCAATCAGCGTGATGACGCAGACCATCGCACTGGGCGAGGACAGCTGGGATGATGCAAAGCTGCGGTTGGTAGAAGCTGTTTTCGCCCTCCCGCTGGCGCTGGAAAAGGCGTGGAAAGAAAAGGAAGCAGACAACGCCGCAGCCACCGACAAGAGCGTGGCTGCCGATACTGCCCAGGATGCCGCGCAGAAGGCGTAAGGGGGAACAATCATGGACAAGAAACTCCTGAAAGAAGAGTACAAGCGGCTGCTGACGAAGGCCATTGAAGGCAGACCAGGCGGCATGGCATTGATGATCGTCCTGGAAGAAACGGACTTCTACAACTCGCCCGCCAGCGCAAAGCATCACCTGAACGTCCCCGGTGGCCTGCTGCTACACTCGCTCAACGTAGCGAGGGCTGCACTGGAACTGTGCGAGAATATGCCGCAGTTTGCAGGGTGCGATAAGAACGCAGTCCTGACTGCAGCCCTGCTCCACGACGTTTGCAAAGCCGGAAATTACATCCAGAAACCGGATGGAAGCTATCAGTATAGAGATACGGATTTGCTGGGGCACGGTGAGGCGTCCGTAATCAACATTCAGCACTGGATCCACCTGACGGAAAAGGAAGTTCTGGCAATCCGGTGGCACATGGGTGCCTATACCGGAGAACGGGACTGGGACACTCTTAGCAAGGCATACGACAGATACCCGGAAGTCCTGTGCCTGCACATGGCTGACATGATCGCAACGCACATCATGGAGGCAGGAGAGTGAACGGGCACGCTGATTACATAGATCTTCCGAACGGCAAGAGAATGGAACTATCAGCAAGTATACCGGATATCGAGGAAGTGCCGGGACCTTTGTCGGACGAAGAAAAAGCACTTATCGAAATGCTGGAAAATGAGTTTGAAACATTCGTTGCAGAGTTTTACACAGGTAGGCCATTGTGGAAAAGAAGAAACCTCAACATCCCAGAGCGCTGGGAAGTAGTGCAGGACAAACGCCGCTGCACTTCCCCGCTTGGGCGGTGCAGCTACCTACATAAAGCAAGGAAGGTCAAGAGTTTGGCAAGGAGCGTACACACCAGAATTGCTCCGCACAGGGGCACAAAGAAGAATGACGTGGAACAGTGCAAACACACGTTCAAAATAACCGCTGCCCGGTGCGCGCCATGCAGCGGTTACAACGTGGAGTGCAAGCACTACGAGAGAAACAATGCTGCTGATACAAAGCATAGTTCTTCTCTAGCGTAAGATAAGCAGCCCTGCACCGCAGAAGCGGGGCTGCTTTTTATATGGCGCAGAGCACTTCTTATAGGCGGAAGTGCTGCGAATGGGGTCAGACCCCGTCTGCGCCTTGGTTGTTTTCCATGAAAGCCGGGAAACTTTGAAACCGGTTGCCCGGCATAGCGGAATGGTGCTGTACAGCAGCGTCCTCCTTTCCGTTCAAGCCCGGTGAAAGACCGGGCTGCCATTTCCGCGAAAGACGCACCCGCATGGATTTGACGGGAATGGGTGCGCCGCAGCATGAGCGTAGAAATGCCCCGTTCAATCCGCCCAGGAACAAAAGCGGTAGGCCATTGCCGTGGCCGCCCCGTCCGGCGCTCTCTTGCCGGGCGGGTTTGATATGCGGACGCATAGAGGATGCACCTGCTTCTGATAATCCCCCATGAACAGGTGAGCCAGTTCGATGCTGGCCGTCCGTGCAAGAAAAAGCGAGGAAAGCAAAATGAAACTTGAATGCCTGACACCAGAATTTCCGCAAGGAGCAAGAGTTTACAGCGTGGACGGTGTGGCACCTTCCCTGCTGAATAGTGCATCGGCTATGAGATCGCAGGCGATTCTGGTCAGCGGGGGGGGCAGCATGAAAATCTGTGAGAATAGGCCGGTGATTTGCAGAGCATCCGGCCAGGCATCGGCGGACACACTGAACGAAACTTGCCCATGTCTAACGTGCGACCATGAAGCACCTATCGTGGTAGGAGCGTACTGTATGGCTGGAAATTTTGTTGACCGAAACACCAACCAGAACGGATGCGGGGTGAGAGAAAATGCTTCGTTCACGCTGAACACGGTAGACCGGCACGCTGTTGCCTACGATGCAAGGCATCACTGCCTTGGCGGAGAGGTCAGTGGGACATTGCAGGCAAAGGGAGAAGGCGGATGGAGCTTGAACTACATAAATCCGGTACTCCAACCGTTGCCTGAAAATGCGGTCGGCATCGACCTCTACAACGGAGCCGTCACCGGGAACACTGCGGCCACCCTCACAAAGAAAAATGATGGAACATCAAGCGGCCCAGAAGTTGCCCAAAGAAAAACGCCGGACTGGATCGTGCGCAGACTGATTCCACTGGAATGTGGCAGACTGCAAGGCTTCCCGGACGGGTGGGCAGAAATTGAGCCGCTGACCGACTTGCGGGAACTGCCGTTCTGGCGTAAGGTCTACGCAAAGGACTGTGAAATCAAAGGGAAAAAGCCAAACCGGAAGATCATGCAGGCAGACAGCGAAGAAGGCGGGCGCGCCCTGATGCGCTGGCATGATGGCCTGCACAGCATGGCGGCAGAGTACGCAATGTGGGGCAACGGAATGGCGCTGCCGAACGCATTGTTCTTTGTGAAAAGTGCATTCCGCGAACTGGGAAAACCGCCCGGAGAAGTAAAATTAGGCAGTCTATTCGATGGAAGCGGAACGATGCCGTTGTGTGCCGCAATGTGCGGTGGGCATCCGGTATGGGCAAGCGAGATAGAGCCGTATCCCATTGCCGTCACAAAGACGCACCTGCCGAACATGAAGCATCTTGGAAGCGTTACGGACATCAAGGGGTTCCTGATCGAACCGGTTGACATCATAACGTTCGGAAGTCCATGTCAGGACTTGAGCATCGCAGGAAAACGGGCTGGCCTTGATGGTGCCAGATCAGGATTGTTCTGGGAGGCGGTACGCATTATCTGGGAAATGTTGCTGGCGACCGGCGGCAAATATCCTAGGTTCGTCATCTGGGAGAACGTGCCAGGTGCCCTGTCATCGAACAAAGGAAAGGATTTTGAAGTTGTTCTCAACGAATTACTACACCTCAGAGAGTTTGCCGGAGGTAGAGCAGATCAGTCTATTCTCCAACATGGCAAGTGGGGGGGCTTCGCAAACTACGGAGCTGTTGCCTATCGAATCGTCAATGCTCAACACTGGGGAATCCCCCAGCGCCGGCGCAGAGTATATGCTGTCTGCGATACTAGTGGAGAATCCGCCGGAGTGGTCGTTTTTGAGCGAAAAGGCACTGAATGGAATTTTGAACCGTGCATCCCGCAGGGGAAAGAAGTTGCAGGACTTACTGCTGACTGCTATTCATGGCATGATCGAATGGTGGCATCAAAACCCAGCGGGGGGGGGGCAACGTGGAGCGTACACAATGAAAATCCGCAGCGGATGTGACGGCGGAGGAAAAGGAGCGCTTGTTCAAGAAGAACTTTCGGCAACACTGGCGACGCACCAAGATCAAACGCTATTCGAGCTTCGGAATGCGGTGCTGAACGACCAGGGCGGCGGCTTCATGGAGGTTACGCACGGGATGACCGAAACGCTAAGGACGCAGGAGCACGGGCACCCGCCAATCACATTTGACAAAATAGAAGGAGCAAAGAATCGGTGAAAATTGATGTGGGAAAAATCGCTCTGGTGGCGGTCATGATTGCAGGTATACAGACCGGTGTGCTTTATCACCGTATTGATGATCTGGAATGTCAGCGGGATATTTACAAGTCCCGGTATGAGGACTGGGAGGGCGTGTCGAAAGAGATTGCAGAGTACGCCGATACCCTGCGGGATTCTCTGAAAGCACGGGACCGACTGGATGGAAAATTGCTAGTTGAGGATGCTGGCGATTTTCTCTGCACGGCCTACTGTACCGAAAAGCGGGAGCATATCTGCGGCACAGGAACCGGGATCACAGCCAGCGGTGCACCGGTAGAAGCTGACGTGACGGTGGCGGCTGACCCGGATGTGTTCCCGTTTGGAACCATCCTTTATATCGAGGACATAGGAGTGCGGATCGTTCAGGACAAGGGGGCAGGAATCCAGGGAAAGCACCTGGATGTGGCGGTTTCCGGCAGTCATGAAGATGCTCTGAATTGGAATGGCTACGGGACGCATAGAGTTTGGATTATCAAAGAAGGAGAATAAAAATATGGACGGATTTGTGAAAACACTGGGTGTTCTGATGGTTTTGGCAGCTGTGGCACTGTGGGCGGCACTGATTTTCTTTGTGCCTGCCGCACTGATTAAGTTCCTTTGGCTTTATCTGGTGGCATGATGGACAATGAAACGCTGACACGGATTCTGTCCGCACGATTTATAACGTGTAATGAGCAGGCCCGAAAAGGCAGTAAGGGATGCACGAAAGAGTGCAAACTCTATGAGCTGCAAGAACCGGGCATGACCTGCCGGGACAGCGTCCTTCTCCACGCAGAGGAAGCAAAGAAAATTTTGAAAATAAGGTCGCACAACTCCTGACACAGGCCGCCCGCTGCGGCGGCCTTTTTTGTGAGCATGGGAACAGGCCCGGCCCAGTTCAACTCCGGGATTGCCCAAAACTGAAAGGAGAACACACCGATGCAGAGGTACTACATTTTGCTGAAAGCGACCGGTGCTGGTGGGTGGCCGGGTTGGCTGCCGTACCGGCTGGATGCGGACAGCGCCGAACAGGCTGTTGAAAAAGCCAAGGAGCAGGCCGAGAATCATTACCCGGAGTACGAAAAGTTTGAAGTTCAGGCTATCGAAATTGAAAGGAGAAGCAAATGAAGCTGGCAGCAATCGCAAAGCTCATTAAGGCAGATGGGTACTGTAAACTCTACAAAGTGTTCTATGACGATTGCAGAACCTATGATTTGTACATTGGAACCAAAACGGCAATCTTCCCGCTGACCGGATTTCCGAAGGCACAAAATGAAAGTGAGTTGGCAACCCTCCTGGGCATCAGCAAAAAGGAATGGGCAGACATCGAGTTTGATAATGACTGCCCGGATGATCTCCATCACATCGAAGGGATGGATTTGGACGACACGGCAGACGGAGAAATGGACTGCGTGACCGGAAGAATCAGTATCCGGTACTGCGGGTGTGAACTGGTTCCAATGATCGAGCCTGTTTCGGGAACGGTCGGTTTTGTGGATGCGAAGCAGATCATGCCAGTAGCAGATGAAATCCGCAAGAGCGGATATTTCAAATACTGCGCCAGGAAGATGGCGAGCGGCGGACGCTACTATGTTATCAAGGACGGAATGGTGGTGCGCGGCGCGGTGCTTCCTGTAAAGCTGGAACCTCTGGCAAAGTCTGGACTGCGTGAGCTTGCCGACATGGTGAAAAAGACTAGGGATGTTGCCGATGTGGAGGACTTGAGCGAACAGGAGGACAAAAACGATGCGTAAGACTTTGGAACTGCTGGCTTTGTCCACCTGCACTGCCGCGCTGTGCGTAACACTGACTGGGTGTGAAGCAGTCAAGGGCACAGCAAGCGGTGAAAAACCGGTCAAGACGGTATATGTTTACCTGCCGGACGGCACTTTACTGGACAAAGGACGGGCGGACAAGGTAAGTTCGTTTGCACACAATGATCGTATCGTGAAAGTCACGATTGACGGGAAAACATACGAGACCAGCTGGGCCAATGTGGTTTTAGTGGAGGAATAACGATGAGCAAGATTTTGAAAAGTGTAACCTTGGGTGATGTGAAAAATGGTGGCATCTTCAGAGCGCTGGGCAAGGAGTTTGTGAAGCTGGATGCGGACGAACACGGCTGCCTTGTACTGGCAAAGGACATTTGGACGAGAATGCCGTTCCGCGACGGCGACGACCCGGAATGCCCCAACGATCTGCGCCGGAGCGAGATTATGCCATATCTGGGTAACTGCCTGGCAGAGTTTACAAAGAACGGCACTCCGCTGAGTACATTCATTCCGCTCAGAATCGACCTTCAGGACACGACCGGCCAGAACGAATACGGAATCTTTGAAGTGAGGATTGGCCTGTTGACCCTGCGCGGGTACGGAAAATATTGGCGGCTGATCCCGAAGGTAGATGCGCCGTGGTGGTTGGCAACGCCTTACGGTACGCCGAATTGCTCTCCGCGCACCGGCAATAGCGACAGCGTCTGGAGCGTCGACACCGATGGCTCCAACGGCGGCAGCTGGTGCAGCTACTCCTATGGTGTTCGCCCCGTTTTGTGCTTTTCCTCTGCACTCTTGGTCTCTGTCGAGGACGAAAGAGAGGCCGGGTTTTCGCTTTCCGATGTTCCGCTGGATGACCTGCTGGCCGAAATCAAGAGCCGGACGGAGGGCTAATCATGGATGCGGTAAAAAATGACGTGAAGCGGCTGGTCAAAATCGAGTTGGCCGCTGCCAATAAGAAGTTTCGGATGTTTGCTGGGCCACATGAGGGCGCGGGAATCATCCAAGAAGAAGTCGTGGAAGCTGCGCAGGAGATGAACGGTCTGCGCCGGGAACTTAACGCTATGTGGATAGGTGTTTACTCCAACAATCCGCAGATCTCCACGAAAGGCGTATACGACCGGGCTGTTGCCCTGGCCGTGGAAGCTATTCAGACAGCAGCGATGGCCCGGAAGTTTGAGCGCAGCCAGCGCCGTCACTGGCCGGGGGCAAAGGATCCGCACTATGGTGAAGAAGAATGACGCACCTACCGAAATCGAGACCATCACGCTGACCATGAGCCGCCCGGTGGCCGAGGCTGTGCAAGCGGCCTGCGAGTGGTACTTGCGCTTACATATGGGCCAGTTCTGGGATGTAGCCGATGATCTGTGCATGGCAAAGTTCTATTCCGATGCCAAACATAATGAGTTCAAGACAAAGGAACAGCGGGACAACGCTTTCACGGTTTCAATCCACCGCCGGAACGATATGCAGGATGGACTGGATAACCTATATCGCCGGTACGTTCTCCCTGCCCCAATCTCCGACCTGATGGAGATTCCGTACCGGGCAGAACAGGTATGGCTTGTCATTCGCCACGCCTTGGCATGGCATGACAAGCCGGAGGGCGACTGGATGAATGTGGAGTTCGATAAACCACTGAACCGTTCGGATCAGCCGCAGCCGACCATAAAGCTGACCGAAGTGCAGGACAACACAAAGCCTGCCTGTGATGGCTGATGCGCAAAGTGTGGGGGTGTACTGAAATGAGTGCTGCATTATTCAATCTGGACAATGATGGAACGCTGGAAATCCTCATATCCAGAGCAAATATCAAGAAGATAACACGGGTGACGGTTGCAGAGCCGGGCAGGAAAACGGCAAAAATCTTCCTTCCAGATGTACCGCCGCTGGAATCAGAATGGGAGCTGAATCCAGGACGGTGCACCTGTGAGCATTTCCGCTGCAAGAAATGCCATTTCATCAACTGTGTGGCCGTTAAATACTGCGGCGAGTGCGGGGCAAGGATGAAAAATGCGGGCGTAAAGCCGGAAGATTTGCCTCTTCCGGCGCTCGATGAAAGGTGAAATTTAATGAGAAAAAACGGAGCAATGTTTATCTGCAACCGGTGCAGAAAGCAGGTGTTCGCGGAACGGTTCGACGATGGTGTGTTTGACCAGAAAGCATTGGATGGTTGGGCGCTTGAAATGAGAAACATCCATGGAATCGGAGATCTGTGCCCGGAGTGCTACAAAGTGTACCGCGAAACGATGGATCGTTTTTATGAAGGTGGCCGACATGGAGGGCAAGACAGATAACTCCCAGAAAAAGGAAGAACACGATTCTTTGAAACCTGCAAGGGATGCCATTGCAACTGCTATGCGGGCCGCCCAATTTGCGAAAGCGACCGGCACCCCACTGCCGAAACCACTTAAATGGCAGCGTGAATTCTATGACGCTACCGGTGTGTTTCCATACGGCTGGTATGAGTGCCCGGTATGCGGGTACAGGACAGATTGGGAACCGCACGCCTGTCCGATTTGCCACACACTGCTAGAACCGTGACGAAAGGAACACAGGATGATGGAACCTGAAAGAACCTGCTGCACCTGCCGCTGGCATGAGGGCTACACCTGGGTATGCTTCAACGGCAATTCTCCGAACCGTGCCGACTTCACTGACCCGGAGGACACCTGCGAGTGCTGGGAAGTCAGAACGGAAGAAAACAGCATCGGTGACTACGAAGTAAACTAATCAAGCTCTAATCAAGAATTAAGCAAGCCCGTCGTTAAATTGCCGCCCTGACGAGGCGGCAAGGGGCTTGTATGTGTAACTTAATCTAGCGACCACAGAAGAACACAAGCCGGGGAAAGCGGGGGTCAAGGGGGAGAAAACGAGGGCGGGTCTGTATGGCTTGACGGAATGGGAAACTTAGAAAGACCTGCCCGGCGTTGTGTCCCCCTTGTCCTGCGAAGCCGTGTGTGTTTGGTCCACAGAAAAGAAAATCCCAGTAGAACTTTGCGGAAGGAGGAAGTGAACGGTGCGGGCATGGTACATTCGGGAGCAGAAACACATTCTCGGAACATCCGATTATGCAGAAGTGGATCTCTTTGAAACAACGGACAAGGAACACACCGCGAGCACCCGCCGCAAAAGAGAGCTGGCGACCTCCATTGCGCAGCAGAAGTATAACGACATGATAGCAAGGCGGTATTTCTGCCAGCTGGCCTATACGAATTTCGGGGAAAGCGACTGGGCAGCCACGTTTACATACGACCACGACCACCAGCCAGCGCCCGGAGATTTTGACCAGGTAGACCGGGACTGGACGAATTTTACCCGCCGCTTGAAGCGTTTCTGCAAAAAGACGGGGCGGGAAGCATCCAAGTGGATGCAGGTTGCAGAGTACAGCGTGGTGGACGAGGACGGGAAAGTTACCGGCAGACACCACCATCATGTGATCCTGCAAGGCAATCTGACATGGCAGGAGATCAAGGACTTGTGGCGGGACAGCACCGGGCGGCCGATGGGACTTGTGAAAGTTGAGCCTATCGACCTGACCTGTTCCAGTTTTGAACGCCTGACAACCTACATGACGAAAGCCCGCGCCCGTATCCGGCGCTGGCGGCAGAGCCAAGGGCTGCAAAAACCGAAAACCCCGCGCCCGAACGACACCAGATGGAGCCGCAAGCGCTTTGACGAAGCGTTTGCCCTGCCGGATGATCGTGAATACTGGGAGAAAAAATACCCCGGTTATACCCTGCGCGAGTGCGAACAGCACATCACGGGGAACAACACCAAGCACCTGATCGTGAAACTGAAAAAGAAGCCGGACACCCGGCGGAAGAACAGGAGGAACCAGCCATGAGCGCCAGACTGGAACTGGACGACCTGCCGCCGCGCTACCGTGCGCAGGCGGAAAAGCAGCTTGCACAGAGAAGGTGCGGGGGCAAAGCTGCACCTGCATCGTTGGAAGCCGCTGTGAATGCCGCCAGATCGACCGGACACGAGTTTGACAGCCGGGGCGAGTATGACTACTACATGGGAACTGTTCTGCCCAAAGTCCAGAGTGGCGAGGTCGTGAAGGTAGAGCTGCACCGCAGGTTTACTATGCTGCCGGAAAAAGAATACGGCAATGTGAAGCTCCCGGCGGCGCACTATACCCCGGATTTTGTGCTGACCTATGCTGATGGCACGGTTGAGGTGGTGGAAGTGAAAAGCAAATTCACCCGGCGGCAGCAGCGCGATTACATCCACCGCCGCCGTATGTTTATCGATCTTGTGGCAGAACCGCAGCACTGGCGGTTTATTGAGCATATCACGCCAGATACGGCGGAAGAAATCAGAAAGTGGAAGCGCCTGGCCGAACAGGCGGGAAAGGATTCATCATGGGAAAAAGCAGGGCAAGGATGCCAGCATTCTACCGGCAGAGCATCCAGAATGCAGTGAATCAGCAAATCAACATCGGCAAGTCGAAGCACCGCACGACGCTGAACCGTGAGGCAATCGGGCAGGTCGTTTCGTACTGCGCAGTTGCCGCGGCACATGATCTCTGGGACTGGGGAGAGAAAGAATCTACGCTCCTGACCTTGAAGATGAACAATGCTGCATCCAGGTATATCATGGATCACGACAAGTACGGTGCACCGGAAGCCCTCAAGCGGCTGGAAGCACGCACTGCCCACCTGATGCCGGAAGAATTTTGGCTCCCGGCGGGTGGTCTGGTAGGCTCTGAAAAAAAGCTGCGTGTTCTGGCTGAACGCCGGGACGCTGCAAAGATGATCGTTCGTTTCTTTGCGGAATCACTGGAAGAAATGGAATATACCCCTGAACAAATTGAGACCGTGAAGGAAGAAATCAAGAAAAATTACCAGCAGTTCCTCGGCTGGGTGGACGATGGCGGAGAAGAATTTGCCTATGATCGTCTGCGCCGGGTCATTGAGGACATTTACGGCGTGGGTGCCATGGTGGAGCGCGTCAAGGGTGAAGAACCCGTTTTCGGAGAACCCCTTTTCAAGAAAGATTTTTGATTTTTTGGGAGGACTGAGCAGTGAAAGTACACGAGGCGGAGGCAATCTTGAAATATTATGCGGACATCCCGCAGCGGATAGAGATCATCCGCCGTCAGTGCACCGCACTGAGCGATGAAGTGGACCCTATGCGGGGCATGGGCACCGATGGAATGCCCCGTGGTGGAACACCTGGGGACAGCACGGCGGCGATGGCCTGCCGGATGGATGAACTGGGCATTGGAGACCAACTACGTCAGCTGGAACGGCAGCGGGCTGTGTTGCTGGAAGATCAGAACATTATCCGAGGACAAATGAACCGGCTGGACAGTGGCCACAATCTGATTTTAACGGAGTTCTACATCAGCCACAAAAAATGGCACGAAGTACAGCAGAAAGTTCCATACAGTGTGCAGCACTTGAAGTACCTGCGAAACGTCGCTCTTGCACAGCTGGGAAGGAACCTGGAACGGCTCCCGGAGTGCGCCGCTTTATTATCGCGTGCGTTAAACACGCGCGAGGGACAGCGCCGAGCGGATGCCTGGGCGGAGGGTGACATTCTCTTATAGGCAAGGCTGCCTGCGGAACTTCATGTGCAGGCGCTTCCGCAAAATCGTGTCCGATGGTCATAGAAAAACAAACACGACTACCCCAAAAATCTGAAAACAGGCATAGAAATAACCCGGCGGGCAGTTGGCCTACCGGGTTTCGTGCAAAGGAGGACAAAGTTATGGGAAAGAAGCATAAAAACAAGGTTCGGGTGCTGCCCGGAAGGATGTATAGGCTGGTGCGGAGTGACAGGAGCGTATACTGTGACGCAGAGAACGCGCTCAGAACCTGCTTTATCGAAGAAACCAAAGAGCAGCAGGCCGCACGGGAAGATGGCGAACTGTGCCGGTTCGTGAGGATGGCACCGGATGGTGGCGTTGAACTGATTTCAAACGCAGGAAACGTAGTCCGTTTCAAGAACGCAGAAGATCTTGCGAAAATGCTGCGTTTCGCAAAAGATGTGCTGAGGGTTACGGAGGCCTTGAAAAATGGGAATCAAAATTGAACTGACCGATGATAAAATTATTGAACCGTCTGGCGGAATAGCAATGTTTGACCTTCCGGGCGGAGAATTTCCGGGGAACGAGGATGTGCTGTTTGATCTGCGCTGGTCTGTGATTCCACGGAGAGAGGGCGGAATTGAAGTCTTTGGAGGAAATGATGGCAAAATAGTCCTGGAATCGGAAGAAGAGGTAAAGGATCTGTGCGAAGCTATGATACGTCAAATTAGAGCAAAACCGATATTCTCGGATTCAGGAGAGCCGCTGCTGGACTGCCAATCTGAAAGGCGGGCAGCTGAACCGGATTTACGCGAAGGAGGACAAAGTGAAGATCAAAATTGAGATTGACAGCGGCATGATAAGCCCGCGAGAATATGCCGTTAGAACCATCGCAAAAGAAATCGTGAAAACTGGAATCAAAGAAAAGCAGATCTGGTACAACGAAGCGGCAATCCAAACCGAATTGGAAAATGCAGAGGTAGGAAGGCTCGTCAGGTGTTGGTTAAAAAATGTTTGGCCGCTTCCACAGCTACGTTCTTTGCAATCTCGATTATCACATCTGCGCTGAAAGAGCCGGCCTTTTTGGCAACGCTTTTGACCTTTTCCCAGTTCGTATCAGACCGAATGTTTTCAAGAAATCTATGCCCATCAGGCGTAATGCGGGAAATGGGAATGCGATAAGTGTCTTTCGAGAAAAGCGTTTCAACAAACCCGGATTTGACGCAATACTCAACGGCGTAAAAGAGATCGTCGTTGTCGTAGGTCTTTTCAAGTTCAAGCTGGTAGGCTGGCGGTGTTTCCGGGTCATCCAGCAGGAAGGCGTTCACATTGTTTTTCTGGTAAGAAATGAAATAGCAATAGTGGTTATAGTCTGTGTACTCTTCTGCGCAAAGCATAACGGCGCGGACGCAATCCATGTTTAACTTCATACAAACCATCCTTTCAACACCATAAGCCCGTCAGGTCATCGACCCGGCGGGCTTTTTGAATTTCGTGATTTACTTTTCGTGTGGCGGCTGGTCATCCGGCGGAGCGTTGCGCTTGAAGATGATCTGCGGTTCGTTCGGATCCCGGCCTTCCTCTTTGGCGTTCTGGGCGATTTCGTCCATCAGGCCGACAGGAAAACCGTTTTCGTCGAGCGGCCCATCGTAACCGGTGAAGTCAACGACGTTCACGCAGGGCGGTTCGGGGATGGTTTTGTAGTATCTGCCGTCCTCATAGTTCTGATCCGTGACCCGGTTCCAGTAACCAATGTCTCCGTGCTGCTCCTGGGCGGCTTCCATCGCTTCCCGTGCCTGTTCTTCGGTCAATCCGTCGAACAAGAGCCGTGAACCATCGGCAAAGGCCGCAACCAGCCGCCAAGGGGCGAAAAACTCTGCATCTTTCGTAGAAATGCCTCCTTCTGGGCAGTTAAGCCCCTAAATTGTAGGTTTTGTATCAAAAAGGCGGGTTAAATATGCCGAAATATCATCTTTAGCAGAAAAAGATGAAGTTTCGTTGTCAGGATTTCGATTTCGTGGGGGTGTACCCATTCAGGCAGCGATTGAAACCGCGTTTCGTGAGGGCATCGGTAACTCTGTCCTCTGGGAAGTAGTAAGTAGAACCGTCTGCCGCAGGAACAGCCCCAGCGGGATGCTCTGCGCCGGTGTACCAGTCCGTTTCCGTGTCGTACTTGCGATGCAGGTACTTGTAAACGTCGCGCTGGGCTTTGTCGAATACCTCCACGAAAGAGAAGGATGCACAAGGCGGCATCTCTTTTGCCAGCATGGGTGCGTTCTGCGCCAGCCATGCGGCCATTACGGTTTTGGCTGCATTTCGTTTCGGCTTGCCTTCCCGGTGCACCAGATCCAGCAGCTGTACAACAAAGGGCTTTGGCAGATCGTTCAGCACTTCTTCCAGCGGGTACGGATTTTCGTGCAGCAGGGGCGACGTGCGCAGCTCCGGCACGAGATCCAGATCGTGACAGGTTACAGGCTTCTGGCGGTCGTCGATGCGCTCACTGGTGTAATACAGCATATCTTTGATTGCGTTCTGTGCCGCGTCGGAAAGCTGCTCCACCAGAGCAACACTGTCTGCAAAGCTGATCTGCGCCTCGTTTCGTTCGCCGGTGCTGCGGCCCGTCTTATAGGCCGCATCAATGATACCAAGCTCCATAGCCAGCCGGAAAATGTGCTTGCAGGGCTTTTTGCGCTTTACAAAATCGTTGCAGGTGCAGCTTGCAAGGCTGGTCTGGTACGGCTCTTTGCCGGATCCATAGAAAACCCCGGTTTCGTGTTCCTTGTCCACAGAAAGCGGGCTGGTCTTGCTCTGCTGGGCGCTGGCAAGGCGCTTTTCTTCGTCAGTGTCTGCGGGATGCTCTGTCCAGGGGCCGAAGGCGGGAATCATAGTCATAACGGGAAACCTCCTTTTCGTGTTTCGTTACTGTCATGATAGAGCAAAACGCAAATAAAAGCAATAAATTAGAACAAGATTTCGTGACGGGATGCAAGAATAACCCCGGCGGGCTGCCGGGGCTGGCTGTCAGAACGGCAGGCCGGTATAGTTGCGCATGGGAATGGCATCGGCGGCGGGAACCAGCATATTAAGCAGCTGCCGGTATAAAGCCGGGTTTGCTGCACGCTGGACACGGAAGTCCTCTAGGAATTGCGCCTGTGCTGCCAGATCGGCCAAGTTTTCGTCATCCACGTTGTAGCATTGGCATTGATCCGGCCCAGCGGAGTATATCCAACATCGAACCATGAAAATACCTCCTTTCTGTTTCGTGATGTTCCCGACGTAAATGCCGGGAAGATGGGGCGGGGTTGCTTTGTCCGGTGCAGCCCTGCCAAAATATCCGGTTTCGTGTTAAGCGTTCAGCTGTAAAAACGTGCTCTGCGTGGGGATCAGGTGCCGGGTGAGGGTGTCGGTGTAGCTGGCCTCTCCCTCGTAGCTGTCAACCACCCGGCGGTCTGCGGCGGCCATATCGTGATAGCTCTTTTTGCCGTAGGTGGGCGGCAGCCAGCCTTTGCGCTGTCCGGCGTAGAGGTTGAAGGACTTCAAAACGTCCGTGTTCGTAAACTCGATGTGGCAGGTGCCTTTCTTGTAAAACGTGGCAGTGAAATAGTGCAGCTGGATCTTCTGAGTCTGGCCGCTCTTTTCGGCGGCATCCAGCACGGCGCGGAGTTCGTCCCCATTGTAGGGCTTGCCGTTCGTGTCCAGGAAGTGCAGCACCCGCTCGATCTGGGCAACATGGCCTGTTGCGTTGTACCGGGGGCAGAAACGCCCATCGTATGTATCAAAGGCGTTGCAGCGGAAAATCACCTTGCGGTTGATCTTGTACGCGGAGTTCGTGCACCAGCCGTTGTAATAATGCACGTTCTTGCTGTACTCGTCGTTATAATGCAGGTTCGTCCAGTCGTCGAACAGCTTTATAATTTCGTGGTCGATGCTGGAAAGAAGATTTCGTGAAATTTCTTCCCGGACGGTCAGAATGTTGTACGCGCTGAAGTCGTAGCCTTCAAGCTCTTTGATTCGCTTCTGGTAATCCTGCTGCATTTCGTAGGTCATCGCATCGAACAGCTGCGGCATTTCAAACAGCTGTTTCCAGTACATCCCGCGCAGTTCCCGGATAGCGTCGTTATAAGATTTCGTGAAAGCCATCACAGGGTTTTCTTTCTTACCAGCGCCGGCAGAGGAAAACAACGACTTGATTCCGTTGTACTCTTCATAGATCCGGCGCACACCCTCTGCGGCGGCGTTGTACCGCTCGATGGCTGCCGTGATGGGGTCGGAAGATACCAGGGCGGCAAACTCCGGGTTTTCTTTCAAACGCTCTGCGGTTTCGTTTTTCAGATCCAGCCGGATCCGGCTCACCGGCTCCCGGTCGGGAATGTCCACCGACACAAGCGCCACCTCCACGCGGGCAGCCCGGCGGGCATTCTTGAACGCATCCGGGATGTATTTTACCGTGGCGTGCAGCTCTTCCAGCTTTGCGGCCAGCTCTTTCCGTTCGTTGGTGCAGGGGTTGCGCAGGGTTTCGGCGTTGAGCAGACAGCGGATTTTGCCGCCGTCCTGCATGACATCCAGCGCTTTGAGCAGGTGCACGGCACCGGCGGAGAAAGGCGGATTCATGACGATTGCGGCGTATTTCGTGGTGGGGCGGAAGGTCAGAAAGTTATCATGCACCACCCGAAAACCGTCTTTCTTCAGCACGGCGCGGAAGTCGCTGGAAAGCTCGATGCAGTCAAGCTCTGCGCTTCGTGCCTTTTCCTTGTCGTAGCGGTCAACCTCGCCGGTCTTATAGTCGTGGTGGACGTTGAACGCCAGGGCATGGACCTGACGCGCAAGTGCTCCATCACCGGCGGACGGTTCAAGGATGGGTTTCGGGTAGGTGGTGAACCCGGATTTTACTTCCCGCAGGGAAAAGACCATATCAAAGGCCAGGCTGTCCGGCGTGGGGTAGAAGTCCAGGGCATCGTTGGGGGTGGTCATGGTGTAAACCTCTTTTCGTGTTTCGTGATATGCCCGGCGGAATGCTGGGCGGTGGGGCGGGGCCGCTTTGTCCGGTGCGGCCCTGCCAGGGCATCCGGTTTCGTGTCAGGCGTTGAGCTGGTAGCCGCGGCGGGCGCAGATGAGGCGGAGCCGGGCGGCGGCAATCTGCTGGCGGACCGCTTCGGGCCTGCCGGTGCACTGGGCTTCCCGGCGCAGGTCTTGCAGTGTCCACTGCTGACGGATGATCTCGCGGGCCTGTTCAAAGATGTTGTCAAACTTCTTCATGATTTCGTTCTCCTTTCGTATCATGCAAACAGGCGGTTGCATACCTGCTGTATTTCGTCGTTCGCCTTCATCGGGGCAATGAGCACGGAAACGGCGGCTTTCTTCGGGTCTACGGTGTCCGTTGCCAGGATGGGCGCAAACGGGCTGTTGCTGCTGTGGTAAACAAATTCGTGATGATCCACAAAAGCGTCATACTCCGAATTTATCATGATGGGCCGGGATCCGTTGCGGAACATTCGGAACGTGCCCCAGACTTTGCCCTTTGCTTCGACTTCCTGCAAGATCGAAGTGCGTTTGACTTCTTCTTTGCAGGCGCTGAACTTCTGGAACATCTGCGCGGCGGTCAGCTGGTGCGGATCGTTGACCACAAACCCGGCATCACTGGAAACGATGGTCACGCCGTCGGCGGGTGCGTCCTGCATGGTCACGGGCTGGATAACATCCCGGTAAAGGATGGCGGGCAGCTTGAACGCTGCATAGCCGGTGATGATGTACACGCTGCCGCTCTGGCAGGTGATCCGAACGGCGTTGCGGCTTTTTGCCTGCCCTTTCAGATAGGCGGTGATCTTCTTCACGTTCAGCCCGGCGGGGGTGCTGGTTGCTCTTTTCATATTGCAAAAACTCCTTTTCGTTTTCGTTCTGTTTTTCGTGCCCGGTGCGCTGCCGGGGTAGTGGGGCGGGGTTGCTTTGCCCGGTGCAGCCCTGCCAAAATATCCGGTTTCGTGGTGGTGGGTCATGCCAGCAGCCCGGCGGCGATGCTTTCAAAGTCCAGCTGTTTCACGGGTGCTTCATCCGGCGCGGCTACGGCGGCGGGGGCCTGCTTTGCGTCCTCTACGGCCTTCCGGGTCTTGCGCCAGGCATCCAGCGCGGCGGCCTGACCCTTGCGGTCGGTTTCGGGAACAGCCAGGAAAGCGGCCTTTGCTTCCCGCTCTGCCTTGCGGAGCACATCCGGGGCGGGCTTTTTCGTGGCGGCGGGCTTGCTGGCCTTTTTCGTGGGCAGCGGATCGACGTGCACAAGCTCCGGCAATTCGTGGTGTTCTTCGGTGATGATGGGGGCCGGGGTGCTGGCGGTCTGCTCTGCTGCTGCCTTTGCGGCCTTGCGTTCTGCGGCCAGCTTTTTGTTATACTCCATAATGGCGGCGACAGATCCGAAGCGGCCGGCGGGGGCCTGCTTTGCGTCGTGTACCTGCAAGCAGCTGAACAAGTGCGATTTCGTGGGGTAGAAATGCGGCGCGGGGGCTGCTTCCTTGCCTTCGGCTTCAGCGGCCTCCCGCTGGGCCTTGCTGGGGCGGGTGGTGTACTTCCACAGGTAGCATTCAATCAAATGCGTTTCGCCCTTCTTGACGCTCTTGCCTTCTTTCTTCCAGTGATCGAAGGTGTGCAGCTCTGCCGCCGCAAGGATGATTTCAACGTCTGCGATGGTGGCGGGCTGTTCGTCGCCGTTCTCGTCGGTGGTGACTGCGTTTGCAGCCATTGCGGCGATCTGCTCCGGGGTGTGGTGCGCGGTGGCGATGGCGTGCAGGGTGGCGGGGTCCAGCTTCGCGGCTTCGTTCATGATGATCTGATTGTTGGTCATGCCTTTCATGGTTCGTTCTCCTTTGTTCGTTGTGGTTGATATTCGGGATGATCTCCCGGCGGCTGCCAGGGTAGTGGGGCGGGGCTGCTTTGCGGTGCGGCCCTGCTAGAGTGTCCGGCGGTGGTTCATGCGGTGTACATCTGGCGGAACAGGTCCAGTGCTCCGATCTCTGCGGCCTTGTGCTGTGCTGCCAGCTTTGCGCCGGCGCTGTCGTGGCCGTTGAAGTGGTACGCTTCAGAGTAGGCGTTGACGATGGACCATTCCAGGCGGCTGCGCTCCTGCTGCGCGTTCCATTCGGCCAGGTCGAAAACGTAGATGGTGCAGGTCCAGGCATACGGGCTGAACACCTGTTCAACCTTGACCTTCAAGCCCTTGCAGCGGTCAAGCGTGGCTTTGATCCGGTCACGCTCCTGCCGATCCATTGGAACGATGGAATAGCAGGGAATGAAACGATCGTGCACCGGGGTGACGTTCCAGCGGTGACGGGCTGCCAGCTGGTTGATCTTCTTGTCAAGTGCTGTCATGTTGTGCGCTCCTTTCAGCAATCCAGGCCGCAGGCTGCAAGCGTGCGGGTGATAATGTCAATATCTGTCTGGCTCCACTGGCAAGATTTGAGGTCGTAGGCCAGGCGGTGCAGGTCGATCCCCTGCACCGGTGCGGGGTTGATGGCTACAACGTCGCCGTTGCCCTGCACATAGTCGGCGGCCTCTTTCTTGCTGGCAGCGGGAACGGTCACGCGGAAAGCGCTTTTCCCGTCGTCCAGATACACGTTGTACACGGTCAGTTTCTTCATGGGGTGTGCTCCTTTGTTCGTGGGTTGATGTTCGGGATGATCTCCCGGCGGCTGCCGGGGTAGTGGGGCGGGGTCGCTTTGCGGTGCGGCCCTGCTAAGGTGTCCGGGGCGTTCAGCCCAAAAGAGCGGCGGCGGCATCCTGCCAGGTGGGAAAGCTGTAGAACGTGCGGCGCTCTGCGTTGGTGTTCTCGCCGGTGATTCGTGCGGCGATCCGCTGCCCGGTGCGGGGGTCCCACCCTTCCAGCCGATACCCGGCGGCCTGAAGGCGGCGGGCTGCGGCGTTCTCCTTGCGGTTCCGTTCGCGGATCTGTTCAAGTGTCATCATGGTGCAGGCTCCTTTCAATCTTCGGCGCAGCCGTGGCAGTAAAGCGCGTCAATCACTTTGTCATCGCTGAAATCTTCCAGGGTGCCGTTCGCGTCAACCACTAGGTCAACGCGGTCATAAATCCGCAGATCGGTTTTTGCATCGACGGTAAAAAACCAGTCGTCACCGTCCAGCGCGTCGGTGCACCAGACTTCAACCGCGCCGTCATCGGTGGCGGTCATGCCCTGCACAATGGCCGGGGCGATGTAGCGGCCCAGGGGGCCGACGGTGTAGGGGCATTGTGCCGCGGCCTTCGGTGCGGTGCCTGCCAGCAGTGCGGCCACCAGTGCGGCGGCGGTGGTGATCTTCTTTGCAGTGTTCAAAAGTTTCATGTTCTTTGCTCCTTTGCTTTTCAGTTTCACCCGGCGGACTGCCGGGGTAGTGGGGCGGGGCCGCTTTGTTTGAGCGGTGCGACCCTGCCAGGGCATCCGCTTGACTTTACCGCCTTTCGGTGGTAAACTGGCTTACAAGATGCGTTGTGGAAAATTCATCTTGCAAGCCTGTCACCTGCTTTAGTGGGTGGCGGGCTTTTTTGCTGCCTGCTTCTTTTTCCACTCTGCCAGGTAGGCGGCCCAGATCGCTTTTTTCAAAGCGGCGGGGAGTTTGAAAAATTCAATGCTCATGCTGTTCACCTCACTTCCTGCCCCGGACCGGGGCGGCTATGTTACCAGCTTGACACGTTGCGGTGTCGTTCGCTGTGGCTGCATTGTAGCACCGCAACGTGTCATCTGTCAAGCACGTTGCGGTGTTTTCGGCGGTCTGCACAAAAAACACGGTGCGGTGCTGTGAAAATTGCACGTTGCGGTGTCGGCGGAACTGTGCTATATTATATTTATAAAAATAAGCAAGGGGTAATAATATGCCAGTTTCGGAAACAAAAAGACGAAATAACGACAAATACAACGCAAAATGCGACCGCATAACCGTTTGGCCCATAAAAGCAAAAGGCGCAGCAATCCGCGCCGCGGCAAAAGAAAACGGGGAAAGCCTGCAAGGGTATATTTTGGCGGCGGTATATGCCAGAATGGAGCGGGAAGGGAAGCCGCTAGAGATCGACCCGGTGGAATCCGGGGAAGAAGGGGGACTATAGGGGGTTACTGGGGAGAGCTCTAGCCTGCTAGGTTAAAGCCCTACACCTGCTTCTCACTCCCGCTAGGTGGAGAATCTGACCCCTCCGGCAAACGGCAAAATTGACCCGGTGGAACAGTGCCGGCGGCACCCGTGCCCGGTGCCCCGCGCGGGTGGATCAGGTGCAGCCGGAACCAGTGCCAGACGGCCCTGGCCCCAATCAGCACCGGGAAGGACCCGCCCCGCCTCGATCAGCAGCAGAAACGAAAAAGCCAGAGTGAACGGCCTGCGCCGTCCGCCCTGGCTTTTCTTCTGCCCACGGCCCGCCCCGATCAGCACCGCCGCCGCCCCGATCAGCACAGGGAAGAACCCCGCCGCCCACGGTGACGGCCTGCCCGATCTGCCCGGCCTGGGCGGTGTCGGCCTGCCCGATGAGCAGCGGACCGCCCGCCCGATCACCTGCCCGGCCTACCCCTTCCAGCCGGACCCCGCCGCCGCCCTGATGACCCCGCCGCCCTGATGACCGCACCCCTGCCAGACATACCGACAACGCCAGCCGCCAGCCCGCCAGCACCCCGCCGCCAGCCCAACGCCGGAGGGGTCAGATTCTCCACCTAACGGGATAGAGCTTTAGGCTTAGGGCTTAGACCTAGAGGGCTGGAACTCGCCTTATCTATCCCCCTGCCCCCTTCCTTCTCCGGCCCGGCCTCGGCCCCCTCCGGCATCGCGGCCGCCCCGATGAGCAAGGTACTGCCCCCCGGGGGCGGGGCGAATGCGGGTTCCGAAGCCCCAAAATATTTCTAGGTGCATAATTTTTTGAAGGGCTTCCGCGTTTTTGACCCACGAAAAGGGGGTACGGGTCAAAAAATGTAAGTCTGGGGCGAACATGGCGGTAATGTCACCGGGATGGTGGACGCTTACAATTTGTAAGCAACTCACGTTTTGCCGGTGCCAACAAATCATTCCGGTGTGATCTTGTTGAAGTCAACAAAATCGGGATAGACCATCTTGCCGGGGCTGGCAAAATGGTGGCTATGTCATAAAGTGTTTACATTTGAAAGCCCCAACCGGCAAAAGATAAGACGTTATAAGACGGTTTTGGTGCTATACTTAGTACAGTGGAATTATGGAGAGAGGCCCCACGGCGGCGAACCGAGGGGCCTTTTTCATACACTGTTGCTTACAAGTTGTAAGCGACCCGAACAAATGCCGCAGGACCGGTGGCGAAACTGAATGCTCTGCCTGGATGATTTGCCAGACGGGGCATTTTTTATTGGAGGAAAACCAAATGGCAAGGCGAAGCGATGAGCGCGATGCCGCCCGCGCTGAGTACATTGCCCGGATGGAGAAAGACGGAGAAGCGAATCTTCGGCAGCTGGCGGACGATCTCCATCTTAAATATGATACGGTCCGCCGCTGGAAGGCAAAGGACGGGTGGGGCCCGCCCGCACCCCGGAAGCCCGGCGGACAGCCGGGAAACAAAAACGCCGTGGGCAACCCCGGCGGCGGGGCACCTGTCGGGAATGAGAATGCAATGAAGGATGGAGCCTATGCGACCATCTTCTTTGACAAGCTCACCCCGGAAGAAAAACAGATCGTAGAGAATGCGCCCCGGAACAGCACCGAGCTGACTTCCCACGAAATCGGTGTACTGCTGCTCCGGGAAAAGTACATTCTGGACAAGATCAAAGAGTATCAGGCTTTACCGCCTGACCAGATGATTACATCCAGCGTCATGGATATGCGAGTACCCGGCGGACGTGGCAAGCGGAAGCGGGACGGCGCAAACCAGCAGATCGGTATGTATCAGAAGGAGACCCCAGCACAGCGTATCTTGCAGCTGCAGGAAGCCTTGAACAAGATTCATGGCCGCATCCTGTCTGCGGCGGCCCAGATGCAGAAAAACGAAATGGACAAGCTGCACCTGGAAACCGAACAGCAGCGGATTGAACTGCTGCGCATCCGGGCGACCGGCGAGATCGGAGAACCGGGGGACGGTGACAAAGATGCTGTACACGAGTAAGGCCGTTGGCGAATGGCTGGGCATCACTGACCGTCAGGTGCGGAACCTGCGGGATCAGGGCGTGCTGTCCGAAGTCCGGCCCGGTGTCTTTGACATGAAGGTCTGCGTCCGGCAATACCTGAACTTCAAGATCGGCAACAAAGACGATCAAGCCCGTCTTGTTGCTGCCCGTGCCGAGCGGGAGGAAACCCGCGGCAAGATCGAGAAAATGCGGATGGAGGAAGCCCAAGGCGACCTGCACCGCACCGAGGACGTAGAACGCGCCCTGAAAACCATCTTTGCAAATTTCAAGAACCGGCTGGAAACCATCCCGACTAAGTACGCAAGTACCATGGCCCAGCTGACCGACCCGGCGGAAGCCCACGATATTCTGCAAAAAGCAGTGCAGGAAGCACTTGTGGAATTGAGCGACCCCGAAATTGCGCTGGCAGCACCAGCGGGGGAGGAACCCGAAGATGAGCAGGAAGAATAAATGCCGGGGTTGTGTCTGGGGAACCCGGCTGAATGAGATCCAGCAGTTCTGCCCGTTCGGCGGCTGTGTGAAGAAAGGCGGCGGCAACAATGGCAATGATCCACCTGGAACCGCAGACTGCACAGATGTTCAGCCGGGCACTGGGTGCGCTGAAGCCGCCCCCGAACCTGACCCTTAGTCAGTGGGCAGATAACTACCGCCGCTTGTCGGCGGAAGCATCCGCAGCACAAGGCCGTTGGAATACGGACAACGCACCTTTCCAGCGGGAGATCATGGATGCCATCGGGGATGTCCATATCCGCAAGGTGGTAGCCATGATGTGCGCCCAGTCCGGCAAGACGGACGGCCTGATCCTGAACACCATCGGGTACTACATGAGTTACTACCCGGCCCCTATCATGATCGTGCAGCCTACGGTGAACCTGGGCGAGAGCTTCAGCAAAGACCGTCTGGCTACCATGATCCGGGACACTCCGGTGCTTCGGGGCCTTGTGGATAACAAGAGCCGCTACTCCGGCAACACGATCATGAAAAAGAACTTCGCCGGTGGTCAACTGACCATCGTTGGCGCAAACGCCCCGACCGATCTGCGCGGCCGCCCCATCAAGGTGCTGCTGGCGGACGAGGTGGACGCTTACAAAGCCAGCGCCGGCAAAGAAGGCGACCCGGTCATGCTGGCCGAGCAGCGTCAAACGACCTACTGGGATTACAAGACGGTGCTGGTATCGACCCCCACCGACAAAAACAACAGCCGCATTTTGGACGAGTTCAACGCATCCACCCAAGAGGAATGGACGGTGCCTTGCCCGAACTGCGGCTTTTATCAGCCCTTTGTTTGGGACAACATGGTATTCGATAAAGACAAGTGGCCGGAAGGCGGCGTGCAATACCGCTGCGCCGAGTGCGGCTGCCTTGACAACGAATACCGCTGGAAGAAGAACAGCCTGAAAGGCAAGTGGCACGCAGAGCACCCGGAACGGGCGGTGCGGGGCTTCCACATGAACAAGATAGGCTCGACCCTCTGCGGGTGGGACAAGATCGTGGAGGACTTTATCGCCGCTGACCTGGATGCACAGCGCGGCGATTACGAGAAGATGCAGGTCTTTGTGAACACCGACCTGGGCTTGCCGTGGGAGGAACCGGGCGAAGCGGTGGAGGCAAACAACCTGCTGGACCGCCGCGAGTTCTACGAGGCCGAAGTCCCGGACGGCGTAGTGTACCTGACGGCTGGTGTCGATACCCAGGATAACCGCTTCGAGGCCGAAGTGGTGGGCTGGGGTATCGGCAGAGAAAGCTGGGGCATCCGGTACCAACGCATCTACGGCGACCTGAAACGCGGTCAGGTGTGGGCAGACCTGGACGAGTTCCTTTCCCGTACATGGAAAAAGAAAGACGGCACGGAACTGTCCCTGCGGTCTGTCTGCATGGACAGTGGCGGCCACTTCCCGGATCAGGTCATCCGGTTTTGCAAAGAACGGGAGGAACGGCATATCTGGGCCATCAAAGGCCGCGGCGGCATGGACGTACCCTACCTGCGCAACCCCACTCAGAACAACCGCGTCAAGGGCGAACTGTTCACCTTGGGCGTTGACACCGGCAAGAACCACGTCCTTGCCCGGCTGAAAGTGCTTATCAAAGGCCCGAACTACTGCCACTTCCCGGCGGCAGAAGATGCGGGGTATGACGAAAATTATTTCAAGATGCTTACTGCGGAACACAAGGTCACACGCTGGAAGTCTGGCCGCAAAGTGGAACGGTGGGAGCTGAAGGACCCGGCGCAGAAACGTAACGAAGCATTTGACGTGCGGAACTACGCGACGGCTGCGTTGGAAATCAGCAACCCGCCCGGTCTGGAAATCCCCGGTGAGGATGCACAGCGTCCTGCACAACAGCGCCAGTACCGCAGAAGGAGATCGGGAGGTATCTAACCAATGCCTGTTATTTCAAAAGAGACCGCCCAGCGGCACCTTGATATGTGGCTGGAAGCTGAGGCTGCCGTATCGACCGGGCAGAGCTATCAGATCGAGCAGATGGTCTTGACCCGCGCCAGCCTGAAACAGATCCGGGAAAGCATTGCTTTCTGGGAAAAGAAAGTGGCTGAAGCGGAAGCGGAGGAAAGGGGCCGGGGCAGAAACCGGATCTACCACTTCTCCCCGCATGACGTGTAAGGAAGGTGGAGCACATGGCGAATTTCCTTGATAAGGCCATTGCGGCAATCTCCCCTGAAAAGGGGTATCGCCGCGCTGTGGCCCGCACGGCGCTGTCTGTCATAAATAACGGCACCGGCTACGGGAACTATGGAGCTTCCCACACATCCCGCTCTATGCGGAGCTGGCACGTTGGCGGCGGCAGTGCAAAAGAGGACATCGAGGACAATCTGGAAACACTGCGCAAGCGGAGCCGGGATGCTTACATGGGCATCCCGCTGGCGGCCGGTGCAATCAAGACCCTGCGCACCAATGTGGTGGGCAGCGGCCTTGTGCCGACACCCCAGGTCGATGCGGACTATCTGCACCTGACCGAGGAACAGGCTGACCATTTGCAGGCGGAAATCTCCCGCGAGTTCAGCCTGTGGGCAGACAGTGCGGCTTGTGATGCAAGCGGCATGGACAACTTCTGGCGGCTGCAAACGCTGGCATTCACCAGTTTCCTGATGAACGGTGACGTATTTGCCGCGGTGCAGTTCAAAGAACGTGGGAACTGGCCGTATGCCTTGCAGCTTCGGCTGATCGAGGCTGACCAGGTGTGCAGCCCTGACCGCACAGACAGAATGAATCCCTGCAAGGTGGATGGTATCAATGTGCACCAGATCGTTCAGGGCGTGGAAACGGACAAAGACGGCGCAGTCATTGCCTACTGGGTAGCCAGCAGGCACCCGCTGGCCTATGATAATCCGCTGCCCCTGACATGGACGCGGGTAGAAGCCCGCGACAAAGAAACGGGAGAACCGAACATCCTGTGTGTCACCCAGAGGGAACGTGCCGGGCAGCGGCGCGGAGTTCCCCTGCTGGCACCGGTACTGCCCACGATGAAGCAGATGGGCAGATATACGGATGCAGAGTTGGCCGCGGCCATCGTGGCATCATCTATCACGCTGTTTATCAAGCACGATAACCCGGTCAGCGGAGCACCGTTTGGTGAGGATCCGTCCGACAAGGCGGAGGACCCGAACACTCCGCCTGATGAACTGGCAATCAACCTTGCGCCGTCTGCGGTGTTTGACCTTGCGCCCGGCGAAACACCGGACACGTTTGACCCGAAACATCCGACCACGACATATGACGGCTTTATGTCAGCTATGTCCAACCAGGTGGCGACGGGTATTGAAGTGCCCAGCGAGGTGCTTTATAAGAAGTTCAGCTCCAACTACTCCGCAAGCCGCGGTTCTCTGAACGAGTTTTGGAGAACGTGCGATGTGATGCGGGACAGCTTTGCGGCGGACTTCTGCCAGCCGACCTACGAAAAGTGGTTTGCCGAAGCGGTAGCCCGTGGACGTATCCATGCGCCGGGCTTCTTCGATGATCCGGCCGTTGCAAAAGCCTATATGGCCTGTAACTGGAACGGCCCGGCACGCACCAATCTGGATGCGAAGAAAGAAATCGAGGCGGCTATCCTGCGCATGGAACAGGGCATTTCCACTGCCGAGCAGGAAACGGCGCAGATGACCGGCGGAAGCTGGCGGGCCAATATGAGGCAGCGCAAAAGTGAGATGGAAAAAATGAAGGAGGTAGGCTGCAATGGGCAAAGCCAATTCCCAGACGAACCCCAAGTCAACGAATAATAAGTTCTGGCAGTTCCGCAATCTGGCCGACGATGACCAGAAGGCGGAACTGCTGCTTTATGGCGATATTTCTGAGCGCAGCTGGTGGGAGGATGCAGCGACCCCGAAACGGTTTGCGGATGATCTTGCCGCCCTGGGCGATGTGAAAGAAATCACCGTGTACATCAACTCCGGCGGTGGTGATGTTTTCGCGGCCCAGGCCATTGGCAATATGCTGGAACGCAATGCCGCCACCGTGACTGCCCACATTGACGGGTTGTGTGCAAGTGCTGCCACTATCGTTGCCTGCCATGCAGACAAAGTTGTGGCCGCGGCAGACGGCAGCTACATGGTCCATCCGGTCAGCATGGGCGTTTGCGATTACCTGACCGCAGAGGATATGAAGAACTGCCTGAAAGCGCTTGAGACCATCCGCAGCAGCATCATTGCCCTGTACGCCAAAAAGTCCGGCAAGACCGAGGATGAATGCGCTAAGTGGATGGATGAAACGAACTGGTGGACGGCAACGGAAGCCAAGGAAAAAGGCTTTGTGGATGAGGTGGACGACGATGCAGAGGATTCCGTTGTAGAGAATCGCAACGGTGTTCTGTTCGTCAACAGCATCAGCATGAACACCCCGTTTAACGAAGCGCCCAATTTTGTCAGAAGCCGGGTGACGGACAATACCGCGACCCGGACTGAAAATATGAACCCGGCGGAAAAGCCGGAACGCAATGACCATGGGGAGGTAAAAAACATGGACATCAAGACCACGGATGATCTCCGCAAGGCGTACCCGGATCTGGTAGCCACCATCGAGAATGAGGCTATCACTGCCGAGCGCACCCGCATTCAGGAGATCGAGAACGCAACTCTGCCCGGCGCGGAAGATCAGGCCAACGAGGCGAAGTTTACGAAGCCTGTTGATTCTGCGTCCTTTGCAAAGGCTGTCATTGCCAGCATGAAGGCAAAACAGCAGGAGCAGAGCAAGAACTATCTGAATAGTGCAAAGGCGGCTGCGGAGAACTCGAACGCCAACAGCATCGACAACACGCCGCCTGCAAACCCTGAAGCCGAAGATGAGGAAAGCAAGGCATTTATGAATGCAATCCGCAAGGCTAACGGCGTGAAGTAAGGAGGATGGAACTATGATCATGGATCTTGCAAGAAAAGATTTCAGCACGGCCCCGGAATATTTCATTGCCGGAACCGACATCGGCATCGCAAAGGCCACCAAGACGGCCAGTGCGGCGGTCGAGGCGCACGCCCCTGTTCTGATCGAGGGCGGCAAAGTGAAGCCGGTTGCAGATGCAGCCGGTGCAGGTCAGGCGGTTCTTACCGGCCTGTATGGTATTACCGCTGACAGTGCAGAGGCAGACAAAGAAGTGCCGATTTATCTGACCGGTGAGTTTTTCGCTACTGGCCTTGTGCTGCCGAAGAACGTGAGCGTAGACGACGTTGAAGTTCCTCTGCGCAATCTTGGTATTTTCCTGAAGTAAGGAGGACAACATTTATGGCTAATGAAGTAAGCATTTATGAGCCTCGGCACCTGATCGAGGTTGTTCGCACCACCCCGCCGATCCGCACGTTTCTGCGGGATCGCTTTTTCTCCAACGTGAAAACCTTCCCGACCCGCCGCGTTGACATTGATATTGTCAAGGGCAATCGCAAGATGGCTGCATTCATCCATCCGCTGGTTGGCGGCGAGATCGTGCAGAGCGAGGGCTACGAGACCAAATCCTATGCACCGCCCCTTATCAACCCGGCGACCATCAGCACGGCAGACCAGTACATGGAACGCCTGCCCGGTGAAGATCTGTTCTCTGGCCGCACCCCGGCAGACCGTGCAGCAGAAAAGCTGATCGAGGAATACAACCAGCTGAACGACATGACCACCCGCCGCGAAGAGTGGATGGCCGCACAGGTGCTTACCACCGGCAAGATGAAGGTCAAGGGCAAGGGCGTGGATGAAGTCATCGACTTCGGCTTTGGCAACAAGATCACTCTTGAAGGCACGAAGCAGTGGGGCAAGTCCGCCGCTGACCCCTGGGGCAATCTGCGCGACTGGAAGCAGCTGGTGAGCCGTAACGGCTTTGCCAACGCAGATATGGTCGTCATGGGCAAGGTTGCAGCCGACAATTTCATGGCTGACGGTAAGATTCTGGAACTGATGGACAAGCGCCGCTTCGACATCGGTTCCATGGCACCCAAAGAGCTGGAAGGTGGCCTGACCTATTACGGCCACCTGAACCTGCCCGGTGTGGACGTTTACGGCTACGACGAAGTTTATCTGGATGACGCGACCGGCGAGACCAAGCCGCTGATTCCCGATAACATGGTTCTGATGATCCCCAGCAACGCAAACTTCATGCGTGCCTACGGCCTGTGCAACTATCTGGATGATGGCGGCAACTGGCACAGCTTTGAGGGCGACCGTCTGCTGCGCACCTATGTGGAGCATCGTCCCGACCGTCGCTTCATTGAGCTTCAGAGCCACCCGCTGCTGATCCCTGATAAGGTAGATTCCTGGCTGGTAGCTGAGGTTTGCTGATATGCTGGACGTTGACCAGAATTACGGCGAACCGGACACCCCGAAGCCGCTCCCTACGTTCAAAGACTATGTGGCGCAGGATGTGGAAACGGTGTTCTTCAACCTGAACGAGTTTGCAGAAGAACGCTACATAGATGATAAGCGGATGCTCTGCATTACCCAGCACCCCGGCGTAAATGAACGTGCGGCGCACTGGGAGGGCGGAGCAAAACAGTCCTTTGACCAGGGAATGTATAAGGCCGATCTGCTGCTGTTCGTGAAACAGAAAGACTACGGCCCGATGCCAAAGAACGGTAAGCAGATCACACTGGATAAGAAGCGGGACTACAAAATCAAGTCCTGCTCCCTGAAGGCGGGAGTTTACCGGATGGAATTGGAAAGGGTGAGGTAAGGTGGCATACTTCCATACCAACTACGACGCTTCCACCATGACGGTTTCCGTCAATGACGAAGAAGTGTCCCGTGCCCTTGGCGTGTTGTCGAACAAGACCCCGGCAGCGCTGAAGGTGGCGGTCAACACCACGGCCAGACAGACGCGAAAGCTGATGCTGACCGAGGTGAAGAATCGCTACGACCTCAATGCGGCCGGTAGGCGTATGATCGAAGATCTGCGCCAGCGGCAGAGAGCGACCAATCACCACCCGACGGCCATCCTCGCCATCATGAAGAACGACCCCGGCGCATTCCGGGCAGACCTGGGCTATTTCAGAACCAGCCCCACAAAGCCCTTCATGGGTCCGTCTGTTCGCAATGCGCCGCCTGTTTTTCAGGCACACGTTCTGAAAGGAAACCCGATGATCGGTCTGAGCGGAACCAGTGAAAAGAGCAAGGGCTTCCTGGTTCAGTTCAAGTCGAAGCACATCGGCATGGTACAGCGCCAGTTGGGCGTGCCTGCTGACAAAGACTACACCGAGAGCGGAAAAGAACGCTGGAAGCCGAACGAAAAGCTGGTCACGATGTCCAGCCCTTCCGGCTCTGCGATGCACCGCACTGTGTGGGAAATGCAGGAAACGACCGTGGAACAGATGCTTCAGGACAACACCGAACGGCGCATCCGGCAGCTGATTGCCAATGCAAAGCGAAAGGGCGTGATCTGATATGGCCGAGAAAATCACCGGCTATACCAGCGAAATGTGCCAGCAAGCCATGATGGACGAGCTGGAAGAACTGTTCCGGGATATGAAGTTTACCGGACAGGAGGGAGAAAAGCCCCTCAAGATTTATAAGCAGTTTTTGCCGACACAGACGGACAACGATGATGACATTGACACAAACGATGCCATGTACCCCTGCATCATCGTAATCGAATCGAGCGGCGAGGTCGATAATGACCATGATCCGCAGCTGGTTCTCATGCAGCTGGTTATTTGCAGCTATGACCGCGGGATTGATCGGCAGGGGTATGTGGAAACCGTGAACATCAAGGAAGCGATTATGCAGCACTTCAAGCGTAAGCCAGTTTTCGGTGGAGCGTTTGAGGTGGGCTATCCCAGAAAGTGGGAGCTTTCAGACGATGACATGGATCACTACTACTGGGGAATTGTGAACCTGATTTGCAAGACCCCGAACGCACTGAAAAATGAAGAAGTGGAGGCGTTGATTTAATATGGGCACTGAGAAAAAAGCAGCGGTAGAAGTTCAGGAAACTCAGACTGAACAGACCGCAGTGCAGGTGCAGGCCCCTGTGGCATACTGCGGTCCGACTATCAAGGGCATCGCACCGCAGTACACGGTTTTCGTGGACGGCCTGCCCGACAAGCTGAAAGAAAAAGTGGAACAGGTGCCGCTCCTGAAAGCACTGATTGTTCCGCTGGACAAGCTCGCTGAAATGCGGGTGAAACTGGAACAGGACGGCACCAGAGAAAATATTCTCTGCAACAAGGCTGCTGCCCTGATGAAGTAAGGAGGATATGACAGATGGCTATTTCGCATGGCTTTAATAAGACCGAAGCGGCGACCAGCGTCACCGCTCCGGTAACGGTCAACTCCGGCCTGCAGATCGTTGTGGGCACGGCTCCCGTTAATATGCTGGATGACCCGGAAGCAGCGGTGAACACGCCGCTGCTGGTGAACACCTTCAAAGAGGCTGCCGCCGCAGTGGGCTATTCCAGCGATTTTGCAAAGTATACCCTGTGCGAGACTGTGAGCGCCAGCTTCCAGGTGATGGGCATTTCCCCCATCGTCGTGGTCAACGTCCTGGATCCTGCAAATGCAAAGCATATCACCGAACTGTCCAACAAGACCGTGCAGGTGAATGATGGCATCGCGGAGATCGACGAGACCGGCATCCTGCTGAAAAAGCTGGTGGTGAAGAAGGAACAGACCGTGCTCACGGCGGACGAGGACTATACTGCCAGCTTCAATGATGATGGTACTGTTAGCATCGCCCTGGTCAACGGCGGCAAAGGCGACGGGGCAACGGCCCTGACTGTTTCCGGCTCCATTCTGGATCCGACCAAGATTACCGCTGCTGACATCGTGGGCGGCGTGAATGCGGCCACCGGTGCAGAAACCGGTCTGGAAGTGGTAAGGCAGGTGTTCCCCAAGCTGGGCATGGTTCCCGGCATTCTGCTGGCACCCCGCTTCTCCAAGGATCCTATGGTGTGTGCCGCACTTCAGGCCAAGTGCCGCAAGATCAACGGCGTTTTCGATGCTGTGTGCTTCGTTGACATCGACAGTTCTGCTTCCGGTGCACGCAAGTACACCGATGTGGCAAACCAGAAGGTCAAGCAGGGCGCAACTTCTCGTGAAGCATATGCCCTGTGGCTGTACGGCAAGATCGGCAGCACCATCTACAGCGGTAGCTCTCTGGCCGCTGCTGCGGCAGTCTACAACGACAGCCTGTACAACGATACGCCCAATGCCAGCCCGTCCAATGTCAGCGTACCCATTTCCTCCGCCTGCCTGGAAGATGGCACCGAAGTCCTGATGGATCAGGAGCAGGGCAATGTGCTGAATGAGCAGGGCGTGGCGACCTTCATCCGATCCGGCGACTTTGTTGTGTGGGGCAATGAGACCTGCTGCTACCCGAAAAACACTGACCCGAAGGACGCTTTCCTTTGTGTCCGCCGCTTCTTCAACCACTCCTGGACCAGCTTTGTTCTGGACAACATGAGCAAGCTGGATAAGCCCATGAACAAGAAGCGCCTTCAGTCCATCATCGACAGCGAGAACATGAAGGGCAGTGTCTATGTCTCTACCGAGGTGTGCGCCAGCTACAGCATGAAGGCAGACCCCGACCGCAACACGACCGCTGAACTGGTTGCAGGCCACTACTCCTTCTATCAGTTCTGCACGCCGTTCCCGCCTTTTAAGCAGATCAACAACACCATGGAGTATGAGGCCGGCGCACTGACCTCGGCTCTGTCTCTGTAAGCAGGAGGAATGACCTATGGCTCTGAATATTTCCAGTGACCTGGTTCCCCAGGTCATCAATGACTACAATGCGTACACGGAAGATGACCTGCTCATTGGTCTGGCGGATGAAATCACCCTGCCAAAGATCAAGAACAAGACCACCTCCGTGTCCGGCATGGGCATTGCGGGCGAAGTCGATTCTCCCGTGCCCGGTCAGTTTGAATCCATGGAGGCAACGCTGAACTGGAACACCATGTACAGCTACGCCACCAAGATGATGAACCCCAACAAGAACATCCAGATCACCCTGCGTGCTGCTATGCAGAACGACAACAAGAACGGCGGCTACACCTACAAGGGCCTGCGCGTCGTCCTGGGTGGTCGTCCCAAGGAGCTGGATCCCGGCAAGCTGAAGCGTGCCGACACCATGGGCAGCACCACCACGCTGGAAGTCACCCGTTACCTGCTGGCGGTTGACGGCACTACTGTTATCGACATCGACAAGTTTGCGGGCCGCTACTATGTCGATGGCGAGGATATGCGTGCCGAGATCAACGCTCTTATCTAAACCCGATACATGAAGAAGTCAGCCGTCCCGGCGTGGGGCGGCTGATTGTCTTTTGGAAAGGAAACAGCAATGGACAATATCGTGAAGTTTGATAAACCTTATAAGTTCGAGGGCAAGGAGTACGACAGCCTGGATCTGTCCGGTATGGAGAAGATGACCGTGCAGGACTTGATTGACATTCAGAAAAGCATCGGCAACGAGACGGCGGCCATGTACGCGATGGAAATGACCACTTCCTTTGCACAGGAAATGGCTGTTAAGGCTACTGGAAAGCCGGTGGAGTTCTTCAAGCTCATGCCCCGCGGCAAGATCAAGAAAGTGCAGGCGGCGGTTATCAAGGGCATGGATAACAGCGAGAACGCCGATGAAGTGAAAAAGCAGCTGGAATCTCACACCCTGAAGTTTGCAGCGCCCTACACCTACGAGGGCAGCGAAAAGGCTGAGCTGAAGGGTAAGATCTTTGACAGCATCGACCTGTCCGGCGTGGGCGAACTGAACACTATGAGCGAATCCATGGCAGAAAACCGCATGGCTGCGGGCGGATTTGCACCGGTGAATACGCATCGCAACTACCTGTACTGCTGCATCATCGCCAGCATGGGCACCGGCTACCCGGTGGACTTCTTTGCCGGTCTGCCGCTGTGCGAGGCGGTCAAGCTGCGCGATGCCGTAAACTCTGATTTTTTCGAGTAAAAGGCGGGGCAAAAGGACTTCGGAAAGCAGCTATCCAACTATCCATTGCCACGCATTCCAACATGACGGATCTGCTGCACCTGCCCCGGCGGGAGCTGGTGGATCTGTGTAACGAGGTGGCAGACGTATGGCGGGAAATGGAGCACTAGACCTCAGCATCCGCATCATGGGCAAGGTGGACCCATCCCTTGTAACTGCAATAAAGCAGACGAAGGGGCTGACCGGTGATCTGGCGAGCGCACTGACGGGAACAAAGTCGCTGGGCAGCACGGTAGCAAACACTCTGGGCGTAATCGGAAAGACTGGGCTTGGAATCATGGCGACGCTGACAACTGCGTCCGCTGTCATGATTAAAAAGACAACCTCCATGGCAGAGGAATACCAAGCCCAGGCGGCAGATGCAGTCAAGTATGTTGGCGGCATCATGAACGATGACGGCAGCATTGACCCGGAAAAGCGTGCCACCATGGAGGACGCGATCCTCAAGATGACTACGCAGGTCCCAATCAAACGGGACGAGATGGCGCAGATCGCCGCATCGCTGGGACAGTCCGGTAAGAGCTATGAGCAAATCTTTCTGGATAACCAGCAAACCGGAGAAAAAAGCTACCTGTACGATACGGCCCGGCTAGCTGCCGCGTGGGACATTGATGCAAAGTCTGCGGCCGATTATATGGCAAAGTGGGAAACCGCTTTTGGTAAGACCCACAACCAGATTATCGACATTGCAGATTCCATCAACTATCTGGGCGGCCACATGGCTACCACGGCGGCGGAAATCGCCAGCGTGGTGAATACGTCCGGCGGTGTCGGCCAGACAGCCGGCGTTGACCTGCACACGACCTCTGCGCTGGCAGCCACCATGCTGGCTATGGGCGTTAATGAGGGAAAGGCTGGAACAAGCCTGAACCGTGTGTTTACAAACATCACCCTTGGCAACAGTGCAACGGATGCGCAGGTGGGCGCATGGAACAAACTCGGTTTTGATCCTGTGCAGATTGCAAAGGATATGCAGTCCACCGGGCCGAACGGAGAAGATGGTGCAGCAAGCACTCTGTACAAAGTCTTTGAGGCGATCTCGAAACAGGACAAGTACCAGCAGACTGCGACCATCAAGACACTGTTTGGACAGTGGGCCATTGAGGGCGTTTCAAAAATTGTGGGCAACTTGCCTGCGTTCCAGAATGCCTTGCTTATGGCTGGTGATACCAGCGCATACAGCGGCAGCATGGAGAAAGAATTGCTTGTTCGTCTGGACACCAGCAAAGCGGTAAGCCAGATGGCAAGTAATGCGACAGACCGCCTGCTTATCAAGGCGGGCAATCAGTTCCTTCCGGCAAAGAAAGAACTGACATCCATGTGGATCGACATAGCAAACGGTATCACCGAGAGCTTGCCAGATCTGTCCAACATCGTCAATGGCATTCTGCCGATGTTGCACTCCGCGCTGCTTGGAATTGGCAATGCGGCGCAGGCGGCATTGCCGTGGATCCAGAAGGGCATCGACTACACTGCAGAGCATGGGCCGGAAGTGGCAGGGGCCATTGCTGCCATAGTCGCGGCGTTCGGAGCTATGAGCTTTGCACCGACGGCTTATAGCACAGGATCCTCGCTGCTGAACACCATCGGGAACATTGCAATCGGCGGAAAACCGAGCGGTGCCCCGGGCGGAACATTCGGAGGCATCACTGTCCGAAATCTGATGGGCGCACTGACACCCACAAGCCTGATCCAACGGGCAGTTGGTGGCGCATCCTTTGTAAAATCGAATGCCGGAATGTTTGCTGAAAATGCAAAGTACGGCGTTCAGATGGCCGGTGCCGGAGCGCAGCAGCCCACAACGCGCCTTGGAAAAATTGGGCAGACGTTGGACGGCGCTGGTGTCGGCATCTGGGCAACACTGAAAAATTTCAAGGGCCTGCGAAGCGGAACCAAGAAAGGAAACACCGGTTTTGTAAATGATGTGCTGGAAGCTAGCACGAACGGTGGCCTGCTGGGCGTGCTGAAAAACTCCGGCTCCGGTAGGTATGTTTCCAATGTCGGGCAATCGCTGGGCGGCCTGAAAAATGCTCTGGTGGGGTTCGGAAGCGGCAATCCGGTTGGACGATTTATCGCCAAGACCGGCGGTGTTGCGGGACAGATTCTTTCCGGCATTGCAGGACCGAACGGTCTTGACCTTGGAGGTATGGCCGGTGGAGTGAAAAATTTCCTCGGTGCAGGAAAGACGGTCATTGGAAATGGGCTGTCCAATGCATGGCAGACCGTCAGCCAGTCCAAAGTGGGTTCTACCGTCCTCGGTGTCGGCAGCAAGGTGGCGGGTGCAGCATCCAAAATCGGCGGCGGCGCTTTGAGCACGGTGAAGGGAGCTTTGAATGTCGGCGGCGCAGGGCTGAACGTACTGGGTACGACGGTAGGCCCAGTGGCCGCAAAACTGGGCGGCGGTTTTATGTCGCTGCTTGGCACATTCGGCCCCGTTATTACCGGTATCGGTACGATCATTGCGGCGGTTTCACTGCTGGAAGATCACTTCGAGGACATCCGCAACATCGTCGGAACAGTATTTGGCGAAGGCGGGCTTGCCGTCTTTGACAAATTCACCGGAAAGATAGCGGGTATCGGCGACACCGTGAAGCAGGTGTTCGGGCAACTCACCACCCCGGAGGGCTTGCAGAGCATCCAGGAAAAGCTATCCGGCTTCAGTATCGGAGGGCTAAATCTGGGTGACGTGTTCGGAGCTATGACCCCTGCCATCCAGACGGTTATGCCGTTGATTGAATCGTTCGCCGGTGTGTTCTCTCAGATTGTAGATCTGGGAGTAAACCACATCAAGCCGGTGCTGACTGAGATCTTCGGCTTTATCGTGAATGAAGGCATTCCGGCGGTCATGCCGCTGTTGTCTACGGTGGTAAGCCTGGTAGGCACCACACTGGTCAACGCCATCAAGGTGGCGGTGGATCTGGTGGGTAAGGTGCTTCCTGTGGTAGAGCCTGTGATTCTGGGCATCATCGGCTTCCTGAAGCAGGTTGCAACCATCGGCGTGAAAGCGGTCAACTTCATCATTGGGGCGCTGAACAAAATTCAGCTCACAATACCGGAAACGCTGTTCGGCATTCCGGTTCCGGTGATCGGCGGTAAGTCGTTCGGATTCAACCTGTCACCCGTGTCTGTCCCGGCATTTGCCAACGGCGGCATGACGCAGGGACCGTCTATTGCTGGTGAGGCTGGCCCGGAAGCCGTTATCAGCTTCCGGCGCGGCGTTCGTGAAAAGAACATTGATACCTGGCTGACCGCTGGTAAGCTGCTGGGCGTTGGTCTGGGTGATCTGCTGGGGTTGCCCGGCAGAAAGCCGAAGATGTTCGCGGACGGTGGTTTTACAGAAGAAGATTCTAACCTGATCGACTTCAACAGAGCACGTCGCCAGCAGTATTACAACCAGGTGGCTCAAAGTTTTGACACTATGGTTCAGCCTGTTGCAGCGGCATTGGTACTGGGGTCCGACGCTGGTGTGGCGTTCAGCCGTATCACGGAGATCGCCAACTATGCAGTAGATGGGCTGGAAACTCTGGCGGCAATGCCGACACCTACCGTGTCGGATGACCAGGGCAAAGCCCAACAGCTGCTGAACACCGGAATCGGGAAAGTGATTGCTGGTGCCAAGTCTGTTCTTGCAAACGAAAATACTCAGAAGGCAATCCGGTTTATCCGGGGAGCAGATGCGGAAAAGGCAAAGCTGGAATACGCTGCAAACCCGGACAACTACGATCTGAGCAATGTCAATTTCTTTCCGACGGCTGGCAACAGTGAACTGACAAGGCAAAATCTGTCGATGCTGGCAGACCTTCAGAACTACCAGCAGGAAGTGGAGCTGAAGCCCATCGGCGGGAGCGAAGATGCTTCTGGTGGCAGCACCGGGAACCAGCGCGGTGGATCGAGCAACAGCTACCAGCGTACCTATACGAGTTCCAGCGGAAACACATATGTTTATGGACCAAACTTCACCATCTACGGCAGCATGAATGCCGAAGATCTACGTTCCATTATGGACGAAGGTTACGAGAAGTTCTGCGAGTATGTGGAACGGTACGAACGCGAAAAGAGGCGCACGCAGTATGGCACTTGATTACACCACAAAGTCCGGTGACACCTGGGATCTGATTGCCCTGAACGTGTACGGAAGCGAGCTGAAAGCCGATTGGCTGATGCAGAACAACCCCAGATATATCCATATCGTCCGGTTCGATTCCGGCACGGTGCTGTTAACACCAGCTCTGCCGACTGAAAAGAGCGGAGACCTTCCGCCCTGGAAGGCAGGTGCATGATGGTACTGACAGCAGCGAGACCCAAAGGAAGGCAGGCTGCGGTTCTTCTGACCTACGAGAAAACCGATATTCCGGAAGAAATCGCACCTGATCTGGAAAGTTTCAAGTACACGGATGTGGCTGAATCCAAAAGCGACAGTGTGAGCATTACAGTCAATGCCAAAGCTGCCAAATGGAAAAATGACTGGATGCCGGAAAAGGGCGTGAAGCTCTACCCGGCTATTGTTGTAAAGGACTGGAATATCGGGGGCATTGAGAGCGGCTACAGAGATTACAGCGCCGAGTGCGGGGCATTCGTGCTGGATGATCTTAGTTTTGCCGGTGCACCTGATTCGCTGACGATGGGCGGCGTGGCAAAGCCGAACGACACCAGCTTCAGCGAGAGAAACCGGACCTTTACATGGAAGAACACCAGCGTAAAGAAAATCGCTGAAACCATTGCAGGCCGTTACAAATTGGAGCTGAAGTTTGAGGGAGACGACCACGGCATTGATGCAAAGGAACAGGACGGAACAGATAGTGCCTTTCTGCAAGATCTGTGCAGCACCTATGCACTGGTTATCAAAGTCTACACTTCAAAGCTCTGGGTGTACGACCGGGAAAAGTACAAGGCGAAAGATCCTGTATGGACGGTATATGAGAGCCGGCCCGTTGGAAATCCGACGGCCCTGTGCGTAGAGCCGGGAAGTTTCAAGTGGAACACAAAGCTGACTGGAACATACACGGGCGGCCTTTATACCTACACCAACAAACAGAAAAAAATCAATATCAACGTCAAGGTGGGCACGGACGAACGCCAGCTTAAACTTACTGGAAAGGTAAGCAGCGAGGCAGACGCAAAAGCCCGCCTGATAGCGGCCATCAAGAATGCCAACCACGGAGCAACCCAGATCAGTTTTACGATGTTGGGCTATCCGGCCGGCGCTTCAGCGCAGTGCTTTAACCTAGTTGGCTATGGAAAGATGGACGGAAAGTATTTCGTTGATCAGATGGAACACAGCATATCTCCATCCAGCGGCTACAAAACACAGGTCAAGGCCAGCAAAGTGGAAAAGGAGGATTTCGCATGAGCAGTGAAGTGAGATTCGGCAATGTGAGTTCTATCGACTATGAGGCTGGAAAGTGCGAAGTTACTTACCCAGACAGGGACGACACCGTTACGGAAATGGTGCCGTTTCTGTCCAATGGCGAGTACCAGACACCGGAAGTTGATGATCTTGTGCTTGTCCTGCATCCAGGAGAAAGCCCGGAGGATGCTGTTGTGGTGGGCACCGTCTGGAATGAAAAGAATAAACCGCCCGAAGGAAAGGAAAAAGTCTACCGAAAGGACTATGCCAACTCGCGGGGAAAGGCATATCGGAAGTTTGATGCAAATGCCAAAGAACTGACCGACTATGTGGACGGAAAGAAAATCCTGAAGGCAAAAAGTCTTGAGATCCAGGTAGGCGGTGCAACCGTGACCATCAGCGAGGGCGGAGAAATCAAGGTGACATCCCCGGCGGGGATCACGCTTGCAGCATCCGGCGAATTGAAAATGACGGCATCGACCATCAATGCGACCGCTGGAACAGTGAACATCCAGGGCGGAGGTGGCGATGTTGTTGTGTCCGGCAAATCGCTGGTATCGCATACGCACACCGGAAACCTTGGCAAGAAAACATCCGCACCCCTGTAAGGAGGTTTTGGAATGTATGTTGGAATCTTCGGCGATGTGATTTTCTCCGTGGGACACCTGCGTGTGCTCACCCCGTCAAACTTCAAGGGAACGACCGGCGCAAACTGGGCGGAACATGAAGTTCTGGGAGGAAAAGCACGAGCAGAGTATTTATCACCGAAACTGAGAGAGTACACCTTTGATATTCTTCTGGATGCAGCACTCGGCGTGAATCCTCGCAAGATGCTGAACCGTCTGACAGAAATGTCAGAGAACGGAGAGATTCATTACCTGATTATCGGGTTTGCACCGGTATCGCAAAACAAGTTTCGGGTCACTGAAATAAGCGACAGCTGGGATTCGGTGATAAAACACGGGCTTTTGATGCAGTGCAAGGTGAGCCTGACCATAAAGGAGTACATATGATCGACTTCAGCAGCACGGTGGTTGAGCTGTCCGGTGACAGCGAAAAACAAAAAGAAGTGCAGGACATTGCAAAGTGCCTTCGCACACTGTATTCCACACCAATCGGGAGCCAAGAGGGCGACAGAGAACTCGGAATCAATCCAAACATATTTGTCGATAAGCCACTTCCGGTGGCAAAGGGATTATATGTGGCTGAGGTAACAGAGAAAACCGCATCGTTTGAGCCGCGGGCAAGAGTGGTGCGGGTGGACTGGCTGGACAGTGATGTGCTGCATGGCGTTGTAATTCCAAAGGTGGTGTACGAGCTTGTCTAAAATAAAAGAGTTTGAGAACATCCCGGACATCGACATTGAAGGCGAAGAAACGCTGGAAGAAGCTGTGGCCGATTGCAAGGCACTGTTTGGCAAGTACAACAAAGAACTTTTCAACGGTGAGGTATCGTTGGAACGGTGTTCTGAAGCACGGCTTGTCCTTTTGACACTGGCACATCGTTCGCATCACAACATGGAGTACAGCACGGCGTGTCTGAAAGCGGAACTGCTGCCTACGAGCACGGGGCCGAATTTGGACAACCTTGCTCCGCTTGTTGGAGTGGAACGCCTGGAAGCCGGAAAAGCCACGGCGGTTATTCGATTCACACTGTCTGCGCCGAGAACGAGTGCAACCGGAATCCCGGAAGGAACACAGGTGAGAACGGCAGACAAACGGTATTTCAAAACCGAAAAGTATGCGGAGATCTTACCCGGCGAACTGACCGTGGACGTAGTTGCCGTGGCGGATGAGGCAGGAAGCAACAGCGATGGGATTGCCGAAGGCGAAATCAATGTGCTGGTGGATCCTATCCCGTATGTGTCCGGGGCAAAAAGTGTTTCGGCAAGCACGGGCGGTACGGATACGGAAGGTGACGATTCATTTACCAGACGTATCAACTATGCACCTTCGATTTTCTCCGTGGCCGGTCCGGTGGATGCCTATGAATACTTTGCATCGAGCTGGCGGTCCGATGTGGCAGATACGAAGATCGTTTGCAAGGAAGGATACACGATCCACATTTACTTTCTGATGGCCGGAGGCAGAGTTCCGACAAGGGAAGAATGTACCGGAATGCAGGAATATTTCGACACGGTAAAGCGCCCGATGGGTGATCTGGTTCTTTGCCATGCGCCGAAAGAAATCCCGTATGACATCGAGCTTACTTACCATATTGCCTTGAGCAATGTCAAGAATGCATCGACGATTCAGGAAAATGTGGAAGCAGCTGTGAAGGAGTATGAAACCTGGCAGAGAAAAATCGGCCGGGACATCGAACCGGCGGAGCTGATTATGCGTGTACGGGAAGCTGGTGCGAAACGCCCACGTCTGTTGACACCGGTCGAAACAACCGTCTCCGAAATTCAGGTGGCAAAGCTCCGAAGCTGCAAGGTGACATACGGAGGAATCGAAGATGATTGAACTCCACGAAGTCGGCCTAGTCGAAGGGCTACCGCCTGATGTTGCCAAAGAGCCATGGGTACAGATCCTTGATGCAGTTTTCAGGGAGCGGCGCAAGAAGGAATTGGAAGCTGCCGAACGCTTGAAAATCTACACGGATATTGACCGTGCAGATGAGGCGGTTCTGGATATTCTTGCGGTTCAGTTCCGCGTTGACTGGTACGACACCAGCTATCCGATTGAAACAAAGCGAAGGATCATCAAAACTGCGCTGGAAGTCCGTCGGTACTGCGGAACGGAGTGGGCAGTCCAAAAGGCGCTGTCCTCGATTTATCCGAATGTGAAGATAAGTGAATGGTATGACTACGGAGGAAAGCCGGGCTACTGGCGAATGAACGTAGACATTACCGATGATGGTGTCATTTACTACACACCGGAAGAAATTGAAAAGCGCCTTGGTTATGCCCGGCGCTGTACCGCTCACCTTGAGCACATCATCTACATCGTCGAACCGCATGAACGGTCGCCCGCTTATATCGCCGCCGCACCCTGCGGCATGGCGACATCCTGCACCGTAAAGGTCCCCGGTAGGATCAAGCCGCGGGAAATCGGCGCAAAGGCGTATGTTGCCGGTGCGGTCGGAAGATCGAAAATGCAGGTTGCCGTGGCGCTGCCCGGTGCCGTTGAAGCAAAGGCAGTGAAAGCACGAGCCTTTACGGCGGGCACCGTTGAGCGGTCGCACACGGCGATAAACATTGTTATTGGAGGACAGACAACGTGAGTTGGGAAAAATCTAACTACACCGCCGCCGGTGCCGCCCTGCTGTCGGAATCTCTCTCCGGTGGTGCGCTGGTAATCACCCGCGCTGTGAGCGGCACCGGTACGGCTGACGCAGACCTTTCGGAGGAAACCGGGGTAAGCGGCGAAACACATGACCTGAAATTGCTGGACATCGAAACCGTTGAAAGCGGCGGTGAGACGGCTCGGCGGGTAAAAATCCAGATCACCGGTGCAGATGAAACGTACATCATGCATCAGGTGGGCGTTTACGGCAGGCTGAACGACGATGCCGAAACACTCCTGTTTATTATGCAGGATGCACGCGGAGTGGAGGTCCCGTCCACGAAAGTGAACGGCGATTTTGAGATTGAGCTGTCGGCGCTGCTTGCTGTGTCGAACAAGGCCAATATCAGCATTACCGTTGACCCGCAGATGCAGGCTCTCGCAAAGATGGTCAAGGCGGAAGTCGAGAAGCACAATGCCAATGCCGACGCCCATGCGGCGACTATCACGGCAGCGGTCAGCGCAGCCGTGAAGAACCTGTCTGAATCCGGGGAAATCCTGAACGAAGAACAGGTAAAGGCTCTTATCAAGGAACAGGTGGACGGCGGAACAGGCGGCTACTATGGCTCCTACGAACTCACCCTTGCGGCTGACGGGTGGAAGCCCGCCCGCAGCGAGGATGATTACGAAAACGCTGGCGGTATGGATTACTACCAGTGCATTTATGACGCAGAACTGTCGGACAGCACCAGCGAGCTTGTACCCGTTGGCGTTGTATCTCCTGGCAGCTTCTATACTACGACCAAAGCGGGCGTCCTGAACGGGTGCGAAACGCATGATGGTTTCATCAGATTTTTCGCTCAGCGCATCCCGGAAGCAGATATTCAGGCGACCGTAACCCTGTTCGGGAAAGGAGGTGGTTCGGGTGAAACCGGTAGCGTAAGCATCGGTCAGGGCTTGAAGCGCGACGCAAGCGGCGCTATTGCCGTCCGCATCGGCGAAGGTCTTGACTTCGACAGCGCAAACGCGCTGACCGTCCGCAAAGAAACCGTTATGACGAGTGAAGACCTGCTCGACGAGGAAGAAACGCAGCAGGAAATCGTTGATATGCTGAAATAATTTTTAGGAGGACACTATTATGTCTAAGCAGATTTCTACCAAGACCACCATCCGCAACCTGACCGCTGAGATCAAGAAGACTTTCGTCAAGAAGGACGCCTTTACCCCTGTGCAGACCGCAGCCAACGCTGCTATCAAGTCTCTTGGCGTTGACGGCAACACCGTGAACTTCTACACCTCTACCGACAAGAGCGGCACTGCTGCTTTCTCCGTTGACTTCCCCTCTGAGCTGTTCCTCGACCAGACCAAGACCACCTTCGTGGCCAAGTTCAAGTTCGATGCTGCGACCTACCCCGGCGCTACCGACCCCAAGCTGGACGGCAAGCCCGTCATGGTGCTGGCCGTCAAGGGCGAGAATCCTGACTCCTGCACCTACTCTTTCCTGAGCATGGCTGCGCTGGTGGATACCTACAAGGCTAAGGCCGTCGGCAAGGATGCTTCCACCACCGTTACCATCGCTGGCTATGAGGTGGATGTCAAGGTCAATGTTTCCGCTGCTGCGGGCAACGCTCTGACCCTGAAGGACGACGGTCTGTATGTTCCCACCCCTGAGGAAGTGGACATTTCCGGCAAGGCCGATAAGGTCACTGGTGCTACCACCGGCAACCTCGCTGCGCTGGACGGCGAGGGCAACCTGACCGACAGCGGCAAGAAGCCTGCCGACTTTGTGGCCGCCGAGGCTGGCAAGCGCCTGATGACCGATGCCGAGGGCGAAAAGCTGGCCGGTGTCTCTGAGGGTGCCACCAAGACCGCAGCCAGCTCCACCAACGGCAATGTGAACATTGACGGCAAGGAAGTCGTCGTGTACACCGAGCCGGAGAATGTTCTGCACGACGAGGATGTGGAGGACTTCTCCGCAGAGGAGATCGCCGCTCTGCTGGCTGACTAAGACATGAGGAGGTAAGCTCTATGGCAAAAGCGAAGATCAAAACGCTTTTGGGCACAGGGCTTGCCGCGCTTTGCAGCCACATCAAGCAGTGCAACACCGCACTCGGAGACCTTTCCGAAGCAACGGCAAACGGATTCGAGGAAACCGATGACATCCTGCACGAAAAGCAGGATGTCACGGCTGCGGTGTCTTTTACGATTCCGGTCGATGGCTGGGGCGAGGATGATTCCTCCCCCGGCTATTTTTATTGTGACATCCCCATTGCGGGCCTGTTGGCTACCGACATTGTGGATGTTACGGTACTGCCGGAATTTTACGATGTGGCGGGTGCGGTGGGCTTTATTGCGACCGAAAGCCTCGAAGGAAAGCTGCGGCTGAGGGCCGCCAAAGCTCCGACCGAGAAAATTTCTGCACAGTATCACATTACAAGCACCGTGAAATACACGGATGCACAGGAAGGGGGAACCTAAATGGCATACGGTTCTTTTAACGCAGGCCCCGGCAAGGCGCCGGATGAAGATGTTGTCCGCACTGACCAAATCGGCATTCCGGGCGGCATTGCCACGCTGGATGCAGACGGCCACCTGACCGAGAGCCAGCGGTGGGAAGTGGACGGCTACAAAAAGGCCGAGACCGACCAGCGCATCAGCGCAGCCGTGGACGCTCACAACGGTGCGGAGAACGCCCACAGCGACATCCGTGCCAGTGTGGCAGCTATGAACGCCAGCATCAAGGCCATTGAGCTGAAGTTCGGCACGAACGTCACGAAAAACCCGTTTTCTGCCACGTTCGGCAGTCTGGACGGCCTGACCGTGACCGGCGCGTGGAATGCCGAGCAGGCAAGGGTGGAGTTCTGACGATGGCTGAAACGTTCAAGGTCGGCGCGAATGCGCGGGAGCTGCTGCGGTACACCCAGAGGGCAACCCGCATTGTCACCGACGACATCAGCCGGAGCGATGCCCGGAAGATCATCCAGAAAGTCGCGGCGCTCGAAGATGTGCGCGACATCCAGAAGGTGTGCGGCACTGCCGTCCATGCACTCGACACACGGGACAGGGAGGGCTTTTCCAAAAGCACTTTCCGTCTGTACGGTGAGGGCATCCGGCTGACTGCCCGGCAAATCCTGCTGGATGCACACGCGGCGAACAACGTCAATTTCCAGACCGACTACGACAAGCGCGTTGAGAAGATCGGCGCAGTTGTGGACGGCTGCTCTCTGCTGCTGGAATACCTGACCATCTGCACGGAGGAAGGTATCATCAGTGCGAAGAAAGCCGGTATCTGGACAAAGAAGGTCACGGACGTAAAATACCCGGCGATGAAGTGGCTCACGTCGGAACGCGGACGTGCCGAAAAACTCCGGGCAGAAGCGGAACGGAAACGGCTGACCGAACAGGCTGCCGCCCTGAAAGCTGTCCTTTACCCGGAACCGTAAACGCACAGCGGGCAACCGCTTTGCATAAAGGGTGCGGTTTGTTTGTCTGACGCTGCCATTTGGTGGCTGCGCTCTCCGAACACCAACAATAACAACAACGTCTGGAACGTCAACACCGATGGCTCCAACAACAACAACTGGTACAACAACTCCTATGGTGTTCGCCCCGCTCTGATGGAACCGTGTGACGAGTAGGCATAAGCTGAAAGCAGTGCGCCCATCAAAGGAAACCACATCCTGTCGCTTGCCGATGCAGGCAAGTGATAAATACATCCCGCTGAGGTGGGCCATCCCTGCCGGATGCAGCCCACTACCGTAACGCGAACCAGCGGAGGGTCATTTTGACATACGAAGAACTGTGCAGCTTTGAGGTACTTTACAAAGCCTACCTTGAAGCCCGGAAGGGAAAGCGCAGTAAAAGCAAAACAATCGAGTACGAGGCGCAGGCGCTGGCCTGCACGGAAAAGCTCTCCCGTAAGCTGGCTGTCTGCAGTGTGCGGCAGCCAGACGGGAGCATTCGGCAGCAGATACGCTATGTGCCAAGTAAGTTTGAGGTCTTTGCCGTCTACGAGCCGAAGCGCCGCATGGTACACGCCCCCGCATTTGTGGACAAGGTGGTGCTGCACGCTCTGGTCGATAACATCCTGTATGATGCCCTGACAAAGAGCTTTATCCGGGACAGCCACGCCAGCCAGACCGGAAAAGGCACAGACGACGGCCTGATGCGCCTGAAAACCCACATGGTGGACTATTACCGCCGTGAGGGCCACGGCGCGGACGGCTGGGTGCTGAAAGGCGACGTGCGGCATTTCTTCGCCAGCATCGACCACCGGAAGCTAAAACGCAAGCTCAAAGCCGTGCTGGACAAGCGCGGCGTTGACCCGCGTGTCTATGAGCTGCTTTGCATCTACATCGACGTGATGGAGGACGGCTTGCCGCTGGGCTACCAGACGAGCCAGCTTTTCGCCCTCATGTTTTTGGACGAGTTCGACCACATCATCAAAGAAAAGTACCGCATCAAATACTATGGCCGATACATGGATGATTTCTACATCATCTGTTCGGACAAGAAGAAATTGCAGTGCATTCTCCGGGATGTTCGGGCGCTCATGGACAGTTACGGCCTTGAGCTGAACCAGAAAACCGCCATTTTCCCGCTGCGGAACGGTATTGATTTTCTGGGATTCCATAGCTACCTGACCGACACCGGCGCGGTCATCCAAAAGCTGCGCCGGGATAGCTCCAAGCGGATGAAGAACAAGATCAGATATTGGGAGACGGCATACCCCGCAGGCGAAGTGACCAAGCAGGAAATCCTGCGGAGCTTTGATGCGTGGGATGCCCATGCCGCCCATGGTGATACTTACTCTTTACGCCGCAAGTACGCTGACCGGCTCGAAAAATTGCTTGACTGTAAAATCCCTATCCATCGAAAAATCAACTCGAACAAACTCGCGCGTGACAGACGGCGGGCGAGGCAATGCCGCTGCATCTACAAGAAGCAGCACAAAGCCCTGTCCCTCTCTGTATCGCAGAACACGCGGCCTGCGGAGATCATGCCGTGGGCCTGAACGAAAACAAGGAGGTAACAATGGCAAACGTAAAACTGGGCACAAAAGCCGTTGGCAGCATTGTCAAAATCAAGGTCAACGGCGCGTCCAAAGATTTTATTGTCGTGCAGCAGGGCAATCCGAATACCAGCACCTATGATTCGAGTTGCGCCGGAACGTGGCTGCTGATGAAGGACATCTACACAACGTCCACGTTCGGCAACAATAACTCCTACAAGGATTCCAGCATCCACACATACCTGAACGGAACATTCTACAACCTCATCGACAGCAACATCCGGGCGGCTATTAAGCAGGTGAAAATCCCGTACCAGAACGGCACTGGTTCCGGCGGCAGCCTTGCCACCGGCTCCAATGGCCTGAGCACGAAAGTATTCCTGCTGTCTGGTTATGAGGTTGGCTGGACGACCAGCGACAACAGCTATTTCCCCAAGGATGGTGTTCGGCTGGCGTACTTTGGCAACAGCTCTGGCGGCAACAGCAAGCGTGTCGCCTACAACGGCAGCGACGCTGCCGTTTGGTGGCTGCGCTCTCCGTACACCAACTATAGCAACTACGTCTGGTACGTCTACACCGATGGCTCCTACGACAACAACTGGTACAGCGGCTCCTATGGTGTTCGCCCCGCTTTCATTCTTCCCTCTACACTCGTGGTCTCTGACGACGGCACGGTCAGTGTCAACACTGCACCTACCGTCAGCACGGACGGCGCAGCTCTTGGCGAGAAGAACACGGCCTTTGCATGGACGTATACCGTCACCGATGCCGACGGCGACACCCTGACCGTCACCGAAAAACTTGACGGAAAGACCACTAAGACCCGCACCGGTGTTGCCAGCGGCACGGCCCTGACCTTTGAGCAGGTCGCCGATGCCGCAGGGTTCCAGCGCGTCCTGAATGGCAGCCACACCCTGACGGTTGAGGTAAGCGACGGCAAGGAGACCACCAGCGCGTCCGCAACCTTCACCAAGACCGTCCACGCCGCAAGTGTGACGCTGGCTGAACCGTTGGCCGTTGAGGGCGACATTACCGTTGCCGTGCTTCAGGTGACCGGCTCCATCCCCGATGATGCGAAGTTCAAAGCCGAAGTGACCAACAACGCACTCGACAGCTCCCCGGTCTGGCAGGATGCCACGACCGAGGTAAAAAAAGGCGTGAACATCGTCTTTGAGAATAAGACCGCCACCAACGGCGCGGCGTTTAACTTCCGCGTCAGCGTGGAGCGCGGCGAATCCGGCGAGGGCGGCTATATCGAGGCCGTTTCCGGCGCTTTCCAGTAAGGAGGACAGTCACCATGATTCAGTGGAAAAAGGACAATCTGCCCACCCGGCAGGAGAAGGAAGCCGCAGCCAAGAAGCAGCAGGAGCACGAACAGTTGCCCGACCGTGTGGCTGAAATGGAAGATGCCCTGTGCGAACAGGACGCGGCCAACGAGAAGCGCTTGACCGATATCGAAACCGCGCTGTGTGAGCTGGACGCAGCGCTGAACAAGGAATAAGGAGGTATCACCATGAACATTATCTGGGCAAACCGCCTGATTGCAGGCACTAAGACTTGGGCAGAGATGCCCGCATCCCGCCGCGTTGGCGTGAAGAAAGTTCTGGCCGAGCGCGTAAACAAGGGCGAGATCACCGCCGAGGATTACAAGCGCATCACCGGTGACGACTATGACGTGGCCTGAGCTGTGTGAGAAGCTGTTGACCCGGCTTGAAGCGCAGGGCGAGAACATGAGCACCGAGCGTGCAGAGTTCGGGGTGCTCATGGTGGACTGTGCCATGCGCGGGTGCGGGGCTGATCTGGGCATGAAGGGAGATGGTAGCAATGGCGATTAAAGCCTATTCGTATGCGAAGGACGGGAACAGAAAGCTCTCCGCAAATTTTGCGGTGAAGGAGTTCCGCTGCAAGGATGGGAGTGACCCGATCTTTATTGACGATGAGCTTGTGACCCTGCTGCAGAAAATCCGGGATCATTTCGGGAAGTCTGTGACGATCACGAGTGCATACCGTACCGCCGCCCACAACAAGGCGGTGAAGGGGGCGACCTACAGCCAGCATTGTTACGGCAAGGCTGCGGACATCCGGGTGCAGGGCGTGGGTGTTGAAGCTGTGGCTGCCTATGCCGAGACCCTACTGCCGAATCGTGGCGGCATCGGGCGCTATCCTGTAAAGGCGGGCCGCCCTGCTGGTTGGGTACATATCGACACCCGCGCGGCAAAGAGCCGGTGGGTAAGCTGAAAGTAGGAGGAAAACAAAATGGAGAACATTCTGAAAGTTTTTCTGATGGCATTCCCTGAATGGCTGGCCTGCATCTTCATGGTGGTCGGCCTTGTGGTCACGGCGCTGGCGGCGGTACGTCTGGGCTACGGCCTTGTGGTCGCAAAGACTGTGTACAAGTGGATCGTCAACGCAGAGGAAAAGTTCGGTAGTGGCGCAGGCGCAGAAAAGAAAGCCCATGTCATTGCCGTACTGCGTGGGTACACCCCGGACTGGCTGGACTGGGCAATCAATGAGCGGACGCTGGATTGGATCGTGCAGCTCGTGTTCGACTTTACCAAGAAAAAACTTGAAGATTACATGGCGAAGAAATCCACAGAAACCACTACTGTGGCCCGTTTCGGTAAGGCGGGGGAGGACAAGCGTAATGACTGACGAGGAACTGGAACATCGCCTGACAGCGGTCGAAAACCGTGCACAGAGCAACACCCACCGGCTGGACGAGCTGGGGAAGCTGACCGATGCAGTAAACGGCATGAACACCAATATCAAGTTGACCATCCAGCAACTCGAAAACACAAACAAGAGCCTTGAAATTGTAACGGCTCAAAACAAAAAGCAGGACGACCGCCTGACCGCGCTGGAAAAAGCCCCAGGAACATTTGGGAACAAACTTTGGTGGGCTGTGATTGCGGCGCTGGTTTCCGGCCTTGTGGCCTATGAACTGACGATGCTTCTGCACTGAAATGAAAATGCCCCGCTGACATCCGGATGGATTGCTGGCGGGGCATTTTTTGTTTGTCTGGAAGTTTTGCACAAAGGAAATGTGCAAAGTGTGGAAAAATTGCGAATTGACAACGGTATACCGTATAATTTACGCTTGAAACGAAAATAAACGCCATAGTCGAAAGGAGGAAAACGGCGTGCGAGTGTTCAAACAGCTTACGCTTACAGACCGAATCCGTATTGAAAAGTGGTTGAAAGATGGGCTGAGAGTAAAGGAAATCGCAGACAGGTTGCGGGTTGACCCGTCCACGGTGTACCGGGAACTGAAACGCGGCAGCTACGACAAGTTGGACGGTAAGACGTGGAAGCTGATTCCTACATATAGCCCGGATATTGCAGAACAAAGGTATCAGGCACATCTTCGGGAGAAGGGACCAAACCTTAAGATTGGCAAGGATCATGAGCTTGCAAGCTATATCGAGCAGACCATTATAGATAAGGACTGTTCACCGGCTGCTGTGTACGGTTATGCCTTGGAAGAAGGACGAACATTCAAAACGCATATATCTGTGCCTACCATATACAGCTACATCAAAAAGGGCGTGTTCCTGAACTTGACGCAAAAGGCTCTGCCCAGACATGGAGTGCATAAGGGCGACTATAAAAAGGTGAAAACAAAGGATCCTGCTCGTGCGCCTGCCGGTGAGAGCATCGAAAAACGCCCGGCGGAAGTAAAAGACCGTGAAGAATTTGGACACTGGGAAATGGACACGGTATATTCTGGCAAGAAGAAAAGCACGGTTGCGCTGCTGGTGCTGACTGAGCGCAAGACCCGGAACGAAAATATTATAGTGGTGCCAGATCGCCGCGCAGAGACGACCGTGCGGGCAATCAATGCACTGGAACGGAAGTTGGGTGCAGAGAAGTTTGGCATTATCTATAAGAGCATCACAGTGGACAACGGCAGTGAGTTTGCATTGGCCGACCAGCTGGAACAGTCCTGCATCACCGGAGATAAGCGGACGAAGGTGTACTATTGTCATCCGTATTCTTCTTGGGAACGCGGGAGCAATGAGAATGTGAACGGCATGATTCGCCGCAGGCACCCGAAAGGCACAGACTTCTCAAAGGTCACGGCAGAGGAAATCGCGGCTACGGAGAACTGGATCAACAGCTATCCCAGAAAAATTTTCGGCTATAAGAGCGCCGGCACAATGTTCCGCGAATGCCTACGGGAGCTTGGTCTGACAGCATAAGCGACACGAAAGCAGAAAACCGTTGGTAAAATCGAACAATAGAGGGCGGCTGCAAGCGGAGAAAACTTGACGGCCTGTTTGCTTTACGCTAAAATCCACAAAAATAAGGCCGAAAATTTGTTGCATTTAATGCTTTACTTTTCAAAAACGGATTTTTTTGTAAAAAACACTTGCAAAGAGAGAATTCTTGTGGTAAAATAATTGAGCTGTGATTGTGCTGCTATAGCTCAGTTGGTAGAGCGCATCCTTGGTAAGGATGAGGTCTCCAGTTCGAATCTGGATAGCAGCTCCAGCTCAAACCGCCTTGATGGGAAACCGTCAGGGCGGTTTTTTGCATCCATCGCTCTGCCGTCTGCAGCAGCGCAAGCCTGGCAGCCCCAGTCAGGGGAGCTGGCGCGGAGCGCCTGAGAGGCCCATCAAACAACAAAGCCGCAGGCCTGTTGAGGGCTTGCGGCTTTGCTGTTATGGGAAAGAGGTAAAAGTGTCTGTAAAATGTCGGTTTAAATCAGAAGTCGACCTCAGTGTCGTAGTAGCAGCACTTGAGCAGCTTCTCCATCTCCTCCTGACTGGGCTGGCGGGGGTTGGAGCCGGTGCAGGCATCGCCGATAGCGTTCTTTGCGATCTCGGGCAGACGCTCCAGGAACACTTCCTCGGGAACAAAGCCCTGCTCGGTGGGGTAGGAATCGGGGCCGTAGTTCTTGATGCAGTGGGGGATGTTCAGCGCATCGTTCATGCCGCGCAGGTACTCGATGAGCAGCTTGACCTTCTCGTCGTCGTTGGAACCGCCCAGCTTCATCTCGTCAGCGATGACACCATAGCGCTTCTTGGCCTCGGGGTCCTTGGCGTTGAAGGCGATGACCTTGGGCAGATACATGGCGTTGGCAGCACCGTGGATGATGTGTGCGCCGTAGTCGGCAAAGGCAGCACCGGTCTTGTGTGCCATGGAGTGGACGATGCCCAGCAGCGCATTGGAGAATGCCATACCGGCCAGGCACTGTGCGTTGTGCATGGAATCACGCTTGGACATATCGCCATTATAGCTGTCCACCAGATCGCCCTGGATCATCCGGATGGCGAAGATGGCCAGCGGGTCGGTGTAGTCGCAGTGGGCGGTGGAAACATAAGCCTCGATGGCGTGGGTCATTGCATCCATACCGGTGTGGGCAACCAGCTTCTTGGGCATGGTCTCGGCCAGATCGGGATCGACGATGGCGACATCGGGGGTGATCTCAAAGTCAGCGATGGGGTACTTGATGCCCTTCTGATAATCGGTGATGATGGAGAAGGCAGTCACCTCAGTGGCGGTGCCGGAGGTGGAAGAGATGGCGCAGAAGTGGGCCTTGCGGCGGAGCGGCGGAATGCCGAACACCTTGCACATCTCCTCAAAGGTGATCTCAGGGTACTCGTACTTGATCCACATGGCCTTTGCGGCATCAATGGGGGAGCCGCCGCCCATGGCAATGATCCAGTCGGGCTCAAACTTCAGCATGGCCTCTGCGCCGCGCATGACGGTCTCAACAGAGGGATCGGGCTCGATGCCCTCAAACAGCTCCACTTCCATGCCGGCTTCCTTCAGGTAGCCAACAGCGCGGTCAAGGAAGCCGAACCGCTTCATGGAGCCGCCGCCGACACAGATCATGGCCTTTTTGCCGGTAAAGGACTTCAGGGCTTCCAGAGCACCCTTGCCGTGGTACAGATCGCGGGGAAGAGTAAAACGAGCCATAGGAAATACCTCCGATTCAATCAAAACTCTCTGGTCTGTGAATGTTTGACACAAAAATAACCAACTCTCTTACACAAAGTGTACTGCAAACCATCCAAAAGTTCAATTGCCGGAATGTGGAAAAATCAGACCCAATTTTGGGCATTTCGCTGGAAAGAGAGGGCTTCCCGGCCGGAGAAACCGGGAAAATGGCAAACAAAAAACCACCTGAAGCTCTAAGACTTCAAGTGGTTTTTCAATGGAGCTGCTATCCAGATTCGAACTGGAGACCTCATCCTTACCAAGGATGCGCTCTACCAACTGAGCTATAGCAGCAAATGGCGACCCGGATCGGGCTCGAACCGACGACCCCCAGCGTGACAGGCTGGTGCTCTAACCAACTGAGCTACCGGGCCATGATCGCTCAAGTTCGTGCGGCGTTTACCGCCGGAACGTGCCCTATTATACCGGAAGATGGGCGGCTTGTCAAGCGGAAAAAACAAAAAAGCCGCAAAAAAGATGAAAAAGGCGGACTTCCTCAGTTTGCTCACTGCATTCGCAGCCAGCTCCTTCCATGAGGGAGCCTCTTTGCAGGGGCACAAAGGCCCCATCCCAGAGGGGGCTGGCATCGCGCAGCGATGACTGGGGGAGTATGTCTGCGCAAGAACAAAACCTCCGGAGCGGCTGCTCCGGAGGTTTGTGGCAGGGGTAGTAAGTCTCGAACTCACGGCACGCGGTTTTGGAGACCGCTGCTCTACCAACTGAGCTATACCCCTAAATCTATGCTGCATTCGCTGAATGCCTGCTTATTATATAAGATTCGGCGCAAAATGTCAAGCATAAATTTTCAGATCTTGGTGTTGCAGCCGCAGCAGCCGTCCTTGGCGGCGGGCAGGCTCTGGGCCAGCTGCTCCAGAGTGACGCTGTCGATGTACTGGTTGATGACCTCGTCCAGCCCGGCCCAGAACGGCAGGGTGAAGCACTGTTCGGACATGGGGCACTCGTTGGTCTCGCTGCCAAGGCAGGGGATGGGGGCCACGCTGCCCTCAATGGCGCGCAGGATCTCACCGGCGGTGTAGTCGGCGGGGGCCTTGGTCAGCCGGTAGCCGCCCTGGCTACCGCGCTCGCTTTTCACAAGCCCCACCCGGGCCAGTGGGGTGACGATCTGTTCCAGATATTTCAGGCTCAGGTTCTGCCGCTCGCTGATCTCTTTCAGGGAGACGGTGGTGCCCGGTGCGTAGCGGGCCAGCTCGGCCATCAGCCGCAGGGCGTAGCGGCTCTTTGTGGAAAATTTCATGGTCTACTCTCCTTGTTTCTCCCCTTAGTATACCACGCGGTGCAGGTTTTGCAAAGCGAAAACGCCGGTTTCTCTTGCCGAAACAAAAAACGTCTGTTATCATATAATGGAGAAATTATCGGAACTTGGAGATGAGACAATGGTAGAGAAGATCACCCCGGCCGAAGCCATCCGCCTGCTGGATGCAGGCAAAGCGCAGGCCGTGGATGTCCGGGAGCCGGACGAATTTGCTGTGGGGCATATCCCCGGCGCAAAGCTGCTGCCCCTGGGTGACGTGCTGACCCGTGCGGAGGAGGTCATGCCGGACAAAAATGCCCAGTGGCTGATCTACTGCCGCACCGGCCGCCGCAGTGCCGATGCCGCACAGAAGCTGGAAGCGCAGGGCTACACCGGCCTGCGTGATCTCGGCGGCATCCTGAGCTGGCCGTATGAGATCGAGGGCGATTTTGAGGGGCATTTTTAAAGGAAACTCCCCCAGTCTGCTTCGCAGACAGCCCCCTCTGAGATGGGGCCTGTCCGTGCGGTAAGCCTCCCTCCTAGAGGGAGGTGGCAGCGCACAGCGATGACGGAGGGAGTTTTGTGCAAAAGAAAGGATGTGCACTTATGGCGTTCGACCCGAAAAAGTTTGCCGGAGCCCATTGCGGCTGCCGGTATCAGCAGGACTACCGCCCCACGCTGGGCCGGGACGGCAAAAAGGAATCCGGTACGCTGGAGGTCATCAAATTCTATTATGATGGTGCCATCCGCTTTGAGCAGCACTGCTACGGCGAGGCGGCGACCTTTGTGTTCGGCGTGTGGGCTTCCGGCATGGATGCCGACGGCACCCTCCACTGGGCCCTGCCGGATAAGCGCAAGAGCTATTATGATGAGGAGTACCTGCCCAAAAAGCTGGACCGGGTGGACGAAGCGGGCAATCTGTACTTCGATGGCGGCACCTTCCCCTGGAAGCTGGCCGATGATTTTGCCGAAGATCGGCGCTGGGGCTACCCCAAATGGAAGGTGGTTCTGGGGAAGCTGGCCGGAAAAGGGCGCTGAATCTGCCCGGATTGTTACGGATTGATGAATTTCCAGTATTCCTATTGACATGCTAGGGAATGATATGGTATAACATTCCCGTTAAAAGGTATCATAGGCCCGGACGTTCGGTCCGGAAATGCAAAAACGATTTGTCGTTTGCCAGAAAGGATCAATCCCATGGAAACTATGGAGAAAGTGGTTTATCTCGACAATGCTGCCACGACTGCCTGTGCCCCGGAGGTGCTGGCAGTGATGACCCAGGCCCTGAGCGGTGCCTGCGGCAACCCCAGCAGCCATTACAGCGTTGGCTATGAGGCCAAAGAGTTTGTGGACACCGGCCGCGCCCAGGTGGCAAAGGCCATCAACGCATCTCCGGCGGAGATCTTCTTTACCGGCTGCGGCTCCGAGGCCGACAACTGGGCCGTGAAGGGCACTGCCTTCACCAAGGCCCGCCAGAACAAGAAGCACCTCATCACCAGCGCCTTTGAGCACCACGCCATCATGCACAGCATGGCTGCTCTGGAGCGCATGGGCTTTGAAGTCACTTATATCAAGCCCACCCCGGAAGGTTATATCCGCCCGGAGGATGTGGAGGCGGCCATCCGTCCCGATACCGCGCTGGTCAGCATTATGATGGCCAACAACGAGATCGGCACCATCCAGCCCATCAAGGAAATTGCGGAGATCGCCCACAAGCACGGCGTGTGGATGCACACCGATGCGGTGCAGGCCGTTGGCACTATTCCTGTGGATGTCAAGGAGCTGGGCGTGGATATGCTGTCCATGAGCGCCCACAAGTTCAATGGCCCCAAGGGCATGGGCGCACTGTACTGCCGCAAGGGCATCTGGCCCCAGAACCTGATCGACGGCGGCAGCCAGGAGGCCCGCCACCGCGCCGGCACCGAGAACGTGGCCGGTATCGCCGGTATGGGCAAGGCACTGGAGATGGCCGTCGCCCACCTGGACGAGCGGATGGCCCACGAGAAAGAGCTGCGTGATTACGTCATTGACCGCGTGCTCAAGAACATCCCGGAGGCCCGCCTGAACGGCGGCCTGGAGCACCGCCTGCCCGGCAATGCGAACATCAGCTTCCCGGGCCTGGAGGGCGAGACCATTCTGCTGGACCTGGATATGCACCACATCTGCGCATCCACTGGTTCGGCCTGCAACTCCGACAGCCTGGACCCCAGCCATGTTCTGCTGAGCATCGGCGTGCCGGAGGAGATCGGCCACGGTTCCATGCGGTTCACCTTTGGCCCGCAGAATACCATGGAGGAAGCAAAATATCTGTGTGACGTGCTGGAGGAGGTCATTCCCCGCCGCCGTGCTATGAGTTGTATGTGGCTGCAGGGCCAGAACACCGCCCGCCAGTTCAGCCTGAAGGGAGAAAACTAAGATGGCAAGTATGTATAGCGCAAAGGTCATGGAGCATTTCGCAAACCCGCACAATGTCGGCGAAATCCCCGATGCAAACGGCGTGGGTGAAGTCGGCAACCCCAAGTGCGGCGATATCATGCGCATGTACCTGAAGATCGAAAACAACGTGATCGTTGATGTCAAGTTCCTGACCTTTGGCTGCGGTGCCGCCATTGCCACCAGCAGCATGGCCACCGACCTCATCAAGGGCAAGACCATTGACGAGGCCCTGAAGCTGACCAACAAGGCCGTTGTGGAAGCTCTGGAGGGTCTGCCCCCCATCAAGGTGCACTGCTCCGTTCTGGCAGAGCAGGCCGTGAAGGCTGCCCTGTCTGACTACTACCGCCGTCAGGGCATTGATCCGGAACCCATTGTGGGCAAGCTGGAAGAAGACTGTGACCATTGCAGCGGTGAGAGCTGCAAGGTCTGAGCAGGATCCGCAGAATCATAAAAAGGGGTGGTTCCCGGTAGCAGAGTTCCCATAAAACAGTATTTGCAAAAGCTCCCGAAATGGGGAAGATTTGGCGTGACTTCGGTCACGCCTTTTCTTTTGCTTCCAGTTCATCCAGAGGGATATACCCCAGCCCATCATACTTAATATGGATGTGCTGCACCCGCTTTCCGCTGGACTTATCCGGGGCATCCACATAGATGGCCGACACCAGTTCACGGAGAGCATAAGGGGTGAGTTCTTCAATATGAACGTACTTGTGCGCTTTCTGGACGAACTTCTCAATATTCTCGATCTGCTGTTCCTGTACTTCGATTTCCTGCTGGATAGAGAGGGCTTCCTCTTCCAGATGCTTCTGTTCGGCATCGTAGCTCTGGCTCATCATGTCAAAGCGTTCATCGCTCAGCTTTCCGCTGGCGTTATCCTCGTAGATTTTCATGAACAGCCGTTTGAGGTCTGCAATCCGCTTCTCATTCCGGGCAAGCTGCTTCTTCAGGACGGTCAGCTTTTCGGTGCTTTCCACCCGAAGCTGCTCCTCCATGACCTTGCGGAAGTAGTCTTCATGACGGAGAATGTAGTCCGTCACCCGCTGAACATGACTCAGTACACGTCCTTCCAGAACCTTTACCCGGAAGAAGTGTCCCTTGCACTTGCTCCCGTTCTTCTTGTGCAGAGAGCAATCAAAGAAGTCTTGACTGAAGTCCCTGTTGTTGGACGAACCATATTGCATCTTAGAACCGCAGTCAGCGCAGTAGACCATACCGGAGAAAATGCTGCTCTTGCCTGTCCGGGTCATGCGGTGACGCTGGTTACGAATCTCCTGAACCTTTTCAAACACATCATCGTCAATAATGCGCTCATGTGTATCTAGGAAGATAGCCTGATTTTCCACAGGATTCAGATGTCTCTTTTTATCCCAGATAGAGTTAGTATAGGTCTTGAAGTTGACTGTGCAGCCAGTGTACTCCCGGCGTTCCAGAATCAAACTTACTGCTCTTTTATCCCAGCGGTAAGGGTCTTCCGGGGCAGGTGCGTTTGTACTCCGGCCATGGCTCAACTTGTAGGCGGTAGGAGTCAGAACTTTATCTGCCCACAGTTGGTTCGCAATTTGGGTCGGCCCACGTCCCTCCATGCACATGGAGAAGATGCGCTTCACAATCGCAGCCGCTTCCGGGTCAACAAGCCAATGCTTCGGGTTCTCCGGGTCTTTCACATAGCCGTAGGGGACATTGACCGTCAGCGGTACTCCACGCTCTCCCTTGGCCTTCTGGACAGCCCGAATCTTGCGGCTGGTATCGCGGGCGTAAAACTCGTTGAACCAGTTCTTAATGCCCGCAAAATCGTTGTTTACGCTGTTCGGGTCAATGGTGTCGTAATTGTCGTTAATGGCAATGTAGCGAACGCCATACTGGGGAAAGGTGAAGTTTGTGTACAGACCCGTCAAGGCAGAGTTGCGCCCCAGTCGGGACAGGTCTTTTGTGATAACGATTCCTACACGCCCTGCTTCGATCTCGACCAGCATACTCTGAAAGCCGGGGCGGTCATAGTTCGTGCCAGAATAGCCATCATCAACAAAGAACACCGGGTTCGAGAAGTGGTTCTTTTTAGCATAGTCCAAAAGGATATCCTTCTGGTTCTCGATAGAAAGGCTTTCGCCGAGTCGCTCGTCCTCCTGCGACAGTCGGCAGTAAAGTGCGGTGATTTTATTCGTTGCTCCAGACATTGTTGGGTCCTCCTTATTCTGTGGAGCAACTGTCAGTACAGGATTGGTTACCGGGTCAAGTATAGCAGAATTGGGCGCAGTTGTCATTCGTCTGCACCCTCATCTTCAAATTTTTGCTGGGCGTTCTTGGCAACAATGCGCTCCAGCTTCTTCAAAAAGGACTCCTTGCCCTCATAGCTGCCGGTCACGGTATAGGTGGTGTGACCGACTTTCTCCGTGGTAGTCAGTTCTGGAATCCAGAAGGCGGACAGGTTCTTGACATGGAGATTGCCGTTCTCATCTACATAGGAGCCGTGCTTCTTCTGCTCTTCGGTCAAGGGCTGCCGCTTGAAATAGATTTCATTTTCGGAGATGCTCACGGTTTCGCTGGCCTGCTCCTTCGGGGTATCGTCATACAGCTGGGCGAAAAATGCCAGTGCATCTTCGGGTGAGTCTTCCTCCATGAGCTGCTCGAAAATCCGCTGTTCCTCTGCCGAGAGGTTATTCCATGCGGCTTCCAACTCCTGCTCGTTGGCTGCGTTGACAAAGGCTTCGATCTCTTTTTTCATGGTGCATCCTCCTTTGGCTGCGAAAAGCGTTTTTTCAAAAAGTATGGGTTTTCGTGAGAGCAAGAATCGTCCCGTGGCCACAAATTTTCAATTCTTGAAAATTTCCTGCCCCTTTGGGACAGCTTCTTGTTGGGGCGTGCCTGCCCCAAACCCTGCTAGGTGATTTCATTCTTGGTGGTTGCTATATTGCTTATATGCCTTTTCAAATCCTGATTTGTTATATATGATAAATTTATAACATTCTCCATCTTTCATGGAAATTGCTGCAACAGGAACGACCATCTGACTCCATGAAAGCTCCCTTATCTCGTTCATGGGCAATACAAGGTTGCGATACAGTGGACTGACTGTGAGCTTTTGAGTTGAATATGTAATGCTCTGTTCATCAATGTACAAACCACCGCCAATGATTCCATTACGGCATAAGCTACACACAAAAGTTTTTCCCATAATATTACCGCCTCCTATTAGTTGATGGTTGGTTAAGTTGAGTATATCATATTGATTTCCAGAAGAACACCCCTATATAGGAGATTTTAGCCGTTTTACTGCGTACGTGCGTACGAGAGATTGGTACGCACGTACGCAGCGATTTGCCCGAAGCGCACCCTATATAGCCGTTTCCCCCTCGGAGAGCCCACTACACTTTGCAGACCACAGGGATGAAAGTGTCATAGTGGGTTATTACACTTCCGCAGAAGTGCCTTCTCCTCGCCGCAGACAGCCGGGTGTGCCTTTTGTGAGAGCTTTCTGTGCGGCGAATCTACATCGCCCACAGGCGATGTAAGCAGGGATTCCAAAGGGGCGCAGCACCCTTGGCACACGACTTTGGTACAAAGTCTAGTGTGTTACACCTTTCCAGAGGTGTATACGTTCCTGAAATGCAAAAAGCCCCATACCCAACACCTTAACGGTGCGGACATGGGACTTGATGCTTCCTCGGCCTAGCCGGGTACTCCGTAACCAATCCTGACAGGCAGTTGCCGTGTCATTTTTCGAAAACTGTTTTACGGATACCCAGCAGTCGGGAACCACCCCTTTTTTGGTATCATACGGAACTGCGGTGAAAGTTCAGCGCAGATTTGCCTTCTGGATCAGGCTGCGGATGTGGTGGGCCAGCATCTCGATGGCGGGGCCGTTTTCGCCGCCGTTGGGGATGATGATATCGGCATTGCGCTTGCTGGGCTCCACAAAAGCCTCGTGCATGGGCTTGACGGTGGCGCGGTACTGGGCGATGACGCTGTCCAGCGAGCGGCCCCGCTCCTTGACATCCCGCAGGATGCGGCGGAGGATCCGCTCGTCCGCGTCGGTGTCCACGTAGATCTTGTAATCGAACAGGCTGCACAGCTCCGGCTCAGCCAGGGGCAGAATGCCCTCCACGATGAGGACGGGGGCGGGCTCGATGTGCTGCACCTCGCTGCTGCGGTTGTGGTTGGCGTAATCGTACACGGGGCAGTCGATGGCGCGGCCCGCCTTCAGCTCCTTCAGGTGCTGGATGAGCAGGTCGTTGTCGAACGCGTCCGGGTGGTCATAATTCAGCTTGCAGCGCTCTGCAAAGGGCAGTTCATCGTGGCGCTTGTAGTAGCTGTCGTGGGAGATCAGACGCACCTCGTCCTCCCCGAACCGCTCCTTGAGCCGGTAAGCCAGCGTGGTCTTGCCGCTGCCCGAGCCGCCTGCGATGCCGATGATCAGATTGTTCATGTCCCAAAATCCTCCTGCCTGCCGATTCCGGTAGAAAAACCGGTCAGAATAAGCTATAATAGGTATATTGTTGGGGAACACCCCTGTTTCTCACTGCTTATGATATCACAAAACCACTGTTTTTGACAGAGTAAGAGGAAAATTGATGAAAAAGATCGTTCCGGCCCCGTATATTGACCAGACCGCCCGCTGGGTGAACGGCTGCGAGAGCATCAGCAGCGTGATGCTGCTGCAGGCTGTGGGCATCCCCATTGACCCGGACGTGTTCATTGAGCGCGACCTGCCCCACGCCCCCTACTGGGAACAGGAGGGCAGGCTCTACGGGCCTGACCCGATGTTCGTTTACCCCGGTGACCCCCACGACCACACCGGGTACGGCTGCTATGCCCCCTGCATCGTGCAGGCCTTGCAGAGCGCGCTGGCGCACGAGGGCGCGGCGGACCGGTTCGAGGTGCTGGACGTGAGCGGCGAGACCGCGGCACAGCTGTGCCGGTTCATTGACGAGGGAATGCCGGTGGTGTTCTGGGCAACGCTGGATTTTACCCCGGTGCCCGAGGAGCGGGATCACTGGCTGCTGGCCGATGGCACCGACTTTGCCTGGAAGTGCCACGAGCACTGCCTGCTGCTGGTGGGCTACGATGAGGAAAACTACTGGTTCAATGACCCGTGGCATGACCACGGGGTCTGCGCCCAGCCCAAGGAGCTGGTGGAGCGCTGCCACGCGGCACAGGACTCCTATGCGGTGACCCTGCGGCGGAAATAAGAAAGGCGGAATATGAAAACAGAGAAACTGAAACAGAACGTCAAGGGCTATGTTCATCAGTTTGAGGACGGCGGCCTGCGACTGCTGAGAAAGGGGCAGAAGGGTGTGATCCACGCCATCTTCAGCCGCTTTGGCCTGGTGCTGATCCTCCTGCTGCTGCAGGTGGGGCTGTTGTTCAGCATCTTCCGGTGGTTCGGCAACCTGTGGCCCCATTACTTCGGCGGCAGCGTGGTCGTTACATCGGCCATGGTCATCTACCTGCTCAACAGCAAGATGGACAACAGCGCCAAGATCACCTGGATGGTGGTGGTTGCCATTGCGCCGGTGGTGGGCATTCCGATGTTCTTCTATGTCAAGAGCAATTTCGGGCACAACATCCTGCGCAAGCGGCTGCTGGAGCTGGAGGACCAGCTGCGCGGCTGGCTGCCGCAGAGCCAAAAGGCCGTGGAGCAGCTGAAAGCGCTTGAACCCGGTGCGGCCTCGCTGGCAAAGTACCTGTACGGGCGGGGCGGCGGCTTTCCGGTGTACCAGAACACCGCCATGACCTATTTTCCCGGCGGCGAGGCAAAGTTTGAGGAACTGCTGCGCCAGCTGGAAACGGCAGAAGAATATATCTTTGTGGAGTATTTCATCATCGACGAGGGCCTGATGTGGGGCAAGATCCTGGAGGTGCTGGCCCGCAAGGCGCTGCAGGGCGTGGATGTCCGGGTGATGTACGACGGCACCTGTGAGTTCTCCACCCTGCCCCGCAATTACCCCCGGCTGCTGGAGAAGCTGAACATCCAGTGCAAGGTGTTCAGCCCGGTGCAGCCATTCGTCTCTACCCATTACAATTACCGCGACCACCGGAAAATTCTTGTCATTGACGGGCGGGTCGGTTTTACCGGCGGCGTGAATCTTGCCGATGAGTACATCAACCACATCCAGAAGCATGGCCGCTGGAAGGATGCCGCCGTGATGCTGGAGGGCGAGGCGGTCCGTTCGCTGACGGCTCAGTTTCTGCAGATGTGGGGCATCCTGAAGGAGCCGGAATATGAGCAGTTCCTGACCCGGCCCATTCCGGTGCCGGAAAATGCAAAGGGCGTGGCGGCTCCCTACGGGGACTGCCCGCTGGACGGCGAGCGGGTGGGCGAGATGGTCTATATCGACCTGCTCAACCGGGCCAGGGATTACATCCACATTATGACCCCCTACCTTATTCTGGACGGCGAACTGGAGACCGCCCTGAAATTTGCCGCTGAACGGGGCGTGGATGTCCACCTCATCCTGCCCGGAAAGCCGGACAAGCGGTTCCCCTACGCACTGGCAAAGAGCCACTATTCGGCCCTGCTGGATTCGGGTGTGAAGATCAGCGAGTGGAGCCCCGGCTTTGTCCATGCCAAGGTATTCGTGGTGGACGGCAGGGAAGCGGTGGTGGGCACCATCAATCTGGACTACCGCAGCCTGTACCATCACTTTGAAGATGCCGTCTGGATGGTGGATGCTCCCTGTATCCGGGACATTGAACAGGATTTCCAGCACACGCTGGAGCAGTGCCGCACGGTGGAAAATACCTCGGCCAGCATCTGGCAGAAGCATTATCTGCTCCGTGCCACCGGAATGCTGCTCAAGGTCATTGCACCGCTGCTGTAACAGCTGAATTACAGAACAACAGCCCCCTCAGGCTATTATGACCCGAGGGGGCTGTTGTTTTGTATGATCCTTATCTGGGGTAGCACAGCGCCAGCTTGGAATAAAAATCTTCCAGTGCAAAACGGACATCCAGATCGTGATAGACACGGATGGTTTTGCGGTCAGAAGCTTCAGCATAGGTCAGGCTGGGCAGGAGCACAGGGGCCGGGCGGAGTGTCCAGTGCCCCCGGAATCCATTCTCCAGCAGGACAGCGGCGGTAGTGTTGTCGCCCAAAGTCCAATTGCCCCCGGTGCGCAGAGGAAAGCGGGGATCGTATTCGGAGGGGTACTCGTCCATCAGCTGCTGAAATAGATAGGCTCCCACTTCGCCGCAGGGCCGTACCCGAAGCGCCAATTCGGAAAGGGATACCTCGAATTTGGCGTAGACATCCTGTGGGATCTGCCAGACCGTGACAGCGCTGTCCAACAGGACACGGCAGGCGATGGGGTCTTGCTGAACATTGAATTCCGGTCGTCCGGCGGGATAGGGGCCGCCGCCGTTCCAGAGCACCGTCATGCGGGACGCGATCTCCGGGGCACGGTTCAGGGCGGCGGCAATGTTTGTCATAGCGCCCTGGGCAGCAATGTACAGGGGAGCCGGGTCATCCCGCAGAGCCTCCTGGATCAGAAACTCGACGGCTTCACAGTCGGGAGCATCCTCCGGGGAGGCGAGAGGGGCAGTACAACCATGAAGAACAGGAACATCGTCGATGTGTGCGGCGTTCAGCAGGCGGCATATCTCCTGGTAACTGCGTTCCATGCTGTGGGGCGGCAGACCCCTTTGGGTGGTTTTGACCTCGAAATGGGTGGCACAGATACCACGCACATCAAATTGCGGAGTGAGCAGATGGTGCAGGATGGCAAAGTCATCATCGCCTTCGTTTTTTGCATCGGTGTCAATGATGACCCGCACCCGGCAGGCCTCCGGCGGTGCAAATCTCAGCCGCGCAAGAAGTTCAGAGCGTTCCATGTGGTGTTACCTCAATTCAGTTTTGCCAGAGCTTCGTTCAGTGCGGCCAGCTTTTCTTCATCGAACATTTTGTTGCTGTAGAATTGCAGGTCGTTCACCGAAATGCCCCGGGAGCCGGGCTCCTGCTGCACATATTGGGCCAGCTCCGGCAGCAGCTGCTGGATCAGAGCAGCGGACTGAGGAGTGTCCAGCAGGGTGCCGATCTTCATATCAAGACAGAATTCCTTGACTTCCTCCGGGGCGGGCACCAGCACGTCGTGGTTGAAAATGTGGTTCAGGAAGCCGAGTGCCATGCCCTGCCACACTGCGGATTCCGGGTTTTCCGGGTTTTGGGGATTGGCGATGTGGCGGCTGCCGGTGGAGAAGCCGTGGTCGCCGTAAGCAAAGATATGCATCTCATAGGGGATCTTCCGCTCTGCCAACAGGGTGGCAAACTGCAGGGACTGTGTGGCGGGCACCAGATGGTCGCCCTGAGTGGCAAAAAGGAAGGCAGGGGGAGTCTGGTCATCCACCTGCTGCAGCAGGTCCGGCAGCTCCATGCCCAACGCCTTGCCCGGGACGCTGAACACAGCGTAGCCCAGCAGCATGGCCGCGGGACGGACCCGGCCCATGGTGCCCACCGAGGCGGCAAGATGCCCGCCGGCAGAGAAGCCTACCACGGCGATCTGCTCCGGGTCGATGTGCAGGTCGCCTGCGTTCCGGTGCAGGTAGTCCATGGCCTCCTGCGCCTCAGCAAAGGCATTGGTATAGACCTCCTCCACCGGACAGTTCTGGGAGACGCTGTACCGCAGCACAAAGGCGTTGTAGCCTGCATTCAGGAAGGCCAGCGCTACAGGATCGGCTTCCCGGTCTGAGCAGAAGGCATAGGCTCCACCCGGAAAGATCAGGATCGCAGGGCAGCGATCCAGAGCAGGCATTTCGGTGCAGGGATCCTGCAGGTAGCAGGTCAGCTGGGCATTGTGGGCCCCCATGGGGATCTGAGTGATTTTCATAGTTGGCTCCTTTTTCCTGTAGTAAAACGGGCCTTCGTACAGATAACCCCGAAAAGCAGGGGGATCCCTGTGCGAAAGCCCAAAATCGACTTTGTTACTCTGATATCAATATAGCAGATAGCAGAAACACTGTCAAGAAGATTTACTGGTATTCCTTTTCCATCGAGAAGCCCCGGCCGCTGACTTCAGTCACGCGGCTGACGATAAGGAAACAGGCGGGGTCGATGGAATGGACCAGCTTCTCCAGCCGGGGCAGCTCCCGGTTGGAGATGACGCTGAGCAGCACCTCGCTGGGCTCGCCGGTGTAGCCGCCCTCACCGTGGAGCACGGTCACACCACGGTCAATCTCAGCCAGAATGGCGGTGCGGATCTCATCCGACCGGGTGCTGATGATCTTGACCTCGGTGCGGCTGTCGCCCAGCATCAGCATCTTGTCCATGACGATGGTGTGGGTGATGACCAGCACGATGCCGTAGAGCACCTGCTCCGGCTGGCTGAACGCCGCCTGCACCAGCAAGATGGCGATATCAAAGAGCATCATGGTGATGGACACCGGCCAGCGGAACCATTTCTGCAGCACCAGCGGGGGGATATCCATGCCGCCTGTGGAAGCGCCCGCCCGGATGACCATGCCCAGCGCAACGCCGATGCCCAGACCCGAGAAGATGGTGCAGAGGAAGATATCCTCAGTCAGCACCCGGCCGTCCAGCAGCCGCTCAAACAGCTCCAGAAAGGCGGGGCTCAGCACGCTGCTGGCAAGGGTGTTCAGCGCGAACTTCTTGCCCAGCACCGCCCAGCCCCACACCAGCATGGACATGTTGAAGAGGAAGAGGAAACCGGAGACGGAGAGCCCCGTCAGCCGCCCGAAGGCCAGCGCGATGCCGGTGGCACCGCCCGTGATGAGACCTGCGGGTTCCAGAAACAGGGCCACCGCCAGCGAATACAGTGCGTTGCCCAGGATGATAGCCAGACTGTTCAGCAAAAGCTGCTGCCAGCGACGAGTAGATTTCATAGCAGTACCTCCCATACTATCCTTATAATACAGGAAAACTTCAAGAAAATCCACCCGATGCTGTTGCTTCCCATCAGAACAGCGGGATTGATGTGGCTGCCAAGGGCTCCCCCTTTGGGGGAGCTGGCGCGAAGCGCCTGAGAGGGCGAGGCCGTTACTCCTCGTCCAGCAGCCGCAGACCTGCCGTATCGGTCACGGGCAGGGAGAATACGATGGCTCCCGCCTTGGGGCCTGCCCCCTGCATGATGGCCTGCATGATCTGGTTTTTCAGGGTGGTGCGGGACACGATGAGCACCAGCTCCTTCTCGTTGACCAGCTCCACCCCCATAAAGTGGGCGGCACCCTCCATGCCGGTGCCCTTTGCATGGATGACGGTGCCGCCGCCGGCTCCGGCGGCGCGGGCCGCGTCCATGATGGAGCCGGTGTGGCCCTGATTGGCAATGACGAGCAGCAGCTCATAGCGGGTATCCTTCAAGGTGCTTTCCTCCTTCAGTGCAAAGGTCTGGTGTTCGGTCAGGAATTGCAGCGCCCGTTTGCCGCCGATGCTGCTGACCGGGATGATGAACGCGATGCCGGTGCCCGGCACATCGATGCGCATTTTGCGGCGCAGATCTTTTTGCAGACCGGGCCAGGTCTCGGCGGTGATCATGGCAAAGAGCACGGCCTTTTCGGTCTGCTCCAGCCCCAGGGTGGAAAGGGTCTCCCGCACCGCCGTGCCTGCACCCACCGTGCGCAGGCTGACCGTGATGCCGTGCTCCTCGTAAAGGGCCAGAAAGGCATCGGTGGAGTGGCGGTCGGTGATGGTGACGAGCCAGTATAAAGTATTCACAGCAGGACCTCCTTACAGCTCGATGATGGCATCATCCGGCAGGTCGGCAAAGGCCAGCGCGGCGGTGGACACAGGCTGTGCCTGCCGGGCTCTGCGCTGCTTGAGCTGGGCCATCAGACCCATGAGCTGCACCGTGATGAGGGGGGTCATGGCGACCATGGCCACCACGCCGAAGGCATCGGTGACGATATTGCCGCCCACAGCTACACAGGCACCCTGTGCCAGCGGCAGCAGGAAGGTGGCCGTCATGGGGCCGGAAGCAACGCCGCCTGCGTCAAAGGCGATGGCGGTGTAGAGCTTGGGCACCACGAAGGAGATGCCGATGGCAAAGGCGTAGCCCGGGATGAGGAACCACAGGATGGAGATGCCGGTGAGCACCCGCACCATGGCAAGACCCACCGAGAGGGAAACGCCTGCCGAGAGGGCTGCGCCCATGGTGCTGGCGGAGATGGCACCGTCGGTCACTTCCTCGACCTGCTTGTTCAGCACATAGACGGCGGGCTCGGCCTTGACGATGAAGTAGCCGATGAGCATCCCGATGGGCACCAGCAGCCAGCGGAAGCTCTGGCCTGCCAGCACCTGACCCAGATAATTACCGGCAGGCATAAAGCCGATGTTTGCGCCTGCGAGGAATAGCACAAGACCGATATAAGTATAGGCAAGGCCCACGCCGATGCGGCCCAGCGTCCGCCGGTCGAGCTTGAGGGCAGCCAGCTGGAACACGCCGAACATGGCGATGATGGGCAACAGGGAGGTGGCAATCTCCTTGATGTAGGTGGGCAGGCCCTCGTGGAAGAGCTGCCACAGCTCCACGGAATCGCTGACGTTGGGCAGGATGGGCGGAACGTAGGTGCTGTCGCTGGCCTGGAACGCAATGCCCAGAATGAGCACCGCCAGAATGGGGCCGATGGAGCAGAGCGCCACCAGACCAAAGCTGTCGTCCGCGGCATGGCGGTCGGAACGGATGGCGGCCACGCCGACACCCAGCGCCATGATAAAGGGAACGGTGATGGGACCGGTGGTCACGCCGCCGGAATCAAAGGCCACGGAAAGAAATTCCTTTGGCACAAAGGCGGCCAGCACAAAGATGAGCCCGTAGAACACCACCAGCAGCTTGGGCAGGGCAATGCCCAGCAGCATACGCAGGAAGGCGACCACGAGAAACAGCCCCACGCCTGCCGCCACCGAGAGGATGAGGGTCATGTTGGGGATGGAGGGCACCTGATTGGCCAATACCTGTAAGTCGGGCTCCGAGATGGTGATGAGAAAGCCCAGCAGAAAGCCGACACCGATGATGAGCGGCACGCTCCGGCTTTTGGTGAGCATTGCGCCCACCCGCTCGCCCATGGGGCTCATGCTCATCTCCGCGCCCAGCGTAAAGAACATGATGCCCACAATGATCATAGCCGCGCCCAGCAGGAAGCAGAGCAGGATGCTGGGGGAGACGGGAGCAATGGAGAAGCAGAGCACCAGCACGATGGCCACGATGGGCAGCACCGCCTGAAGCGCTTCCAATAATTTTTCCCGCAGTTTGGGGATGGATGCCTTGAGAATAATGTCCACCGACCTTTCGAGAAAATATTTCCGCAGTGTACAAAACACAGGCGGATATATGAATAGTATACTGGAAAACGGAAAATGGGGTCAACTAAGAAACGGCAAAGATGGATAAATGGGCGCAAAATTTACAAATTGGAAATCAAATGAAAACCGATGAGAAATAAAACGCCCGGCGGGACAGACCAGCCGGGCGGGAAAAGCATTATTTGACTTCCTGTTTGCCCAGAACGTCTGAGGTGGGGGTCTGGAAGGTGGGGATGTCGGCGTAGGGATCGGGGGTCGTATCTGCAGGCAGGCTCTTCATGTACTTGTCCATGGATTCGGCCACCTGCTTGGCAATGGCCACGGCCTCGACCACGGTACGGGCACCCATAACGGCATCGCCGCCGGCAAACACGCCCTCGCGGGTGGTGCTGCCGTCCTCGCTGACGGTCAGCAGGCCCTTCTGGTTGGTCTCGATGCCGGTGGTGGTCTTGACGAGGTTGCTCTCCGAGCCCTGGCTCACCGAGACGATGACACCGGTGTGGGGGTAGAAGGTCTCGCTGCCCTCCACCTGCACGAACTTGCCCTCTTCGTTCTTGACCGTGTCGCGGCAGATCAGGCCGTTTTCCCGGATCTCCACCGGGGCCTTGCAGAAGCGGAAGCCCACGCCCTCGAGCTTGGCATAGCTGACCTCGTACGCAGAGGCGCTGATGCAGCTCTCGTCCCGGCGGGCATAGCAGGTGACATGGCGGGCACCGTTGCGGATGGCGGTGCGGGCGCAGTCCATGGCCGAGTTGCCCACGCCGATCACGGCGATGTCGTCCCCCAGCCGGAAGGCCTTGGAGTTGGCCAGATAGTCGATGCCGAAGGCCACGTTGCCCAGGGTCTCACCCTTGATGTGCATGGCGTTGGCCTTCCACAGACCGGCACCGATGAACACGCTCTTGTAGCCGTCGCGGAACAGGTCGTCGATGGTGATGGTCTTGCCGATGGTGGTGTTGGGCCGGACATGGATGCCCTTGAGCTCAAGGTGGCGGTACTGGAAATCGTCCAGCACGCTGTCGGGCAGGCGGTAGTTGGGGATGCCGTACCGCATCACGCCGCCGATCTTATCCCGGGCATCAAAAATGGTGATATCGTAGCCCCAGCGCGCCAGCAGCACGGCAATGGTCAGGCCGGCAGGGCCTGCACCCACCACGGCGGCCTTCATGCCGTTCTTGGGGGCGGGGCCCTTGGTCATCTTGTTGGCATAGGTGGTGGAGATATAGTCCTCGATGATGGAAAAGTGGACAGGATCGTGGCTGGGCATCCGGTTGCGGATGCAGTGGCCCTCACACTGGTTCTCGTGGTTGCAGACCAGAGAGCAGACCGTGGTCAGGGGGTTGTTCTCAAACAGCATCCGGCCTGCGGCATCCAGCTCGTTTGCCTTGAGCAGACGGATGACCTCGGGGATGTTGGTGTGGATGGGACAGCCCTGCTGGCACATCGGCTTTTTGCAGCCGAGGCAGCGGTTGGCTTCGTCCAGAACATGTAATGCCATGGAGTTCCTCCTCTTGTCCCACAGGCTGGGGACGCTTCGTTGTATCCAATACTATCATTATGATACACCGAACCACTGCCGGGATACAAGTGTGGAAATGTAAAAATTTCAGGAGAAAATTTTGCTATTTCGTCAAAAAGATAATTTTTTGACGAAGTGCGCTCCCCATCGGCTCCGGCTTTTTACGACACAGCGCGCCAAAATCACAGGCCCGCAGCTGAGCGTCCACCACCGCCCGGCAGGGGGTGTTCTGCTCGGCCAGCCGCGCAAGGGAGTGGGATACCGGCAGTGCGGCAGCCTTCAAGAGGGGAAGGGCATCCTTCTGCGCCCCCAGCAGGTGGAGATAGGGCGGCAGGGCGGGGAAGGCATCGGCAGAATAGTCCAGAGCGGCATCCATGGCCAGGCGGCGCATCCGTGCCCGTGGATAGCGCACGGTGGTCAGGCTGTCCAGCAGCTCCGCATGGGTGGTGCTGGAACGCACGGCGGCTTCCAGCCGGTGCTCCAGACCTTCCGAAATGCCCCGCACCTGGGCAAACGGCGCGATTCCTGCGCACCGGCTGCGCAGAAGCGCCAGCTGACAGCGCTGGGCGGCCGCAAGATCGGTGTACTGCCCGGCGGCATAGGCTTCCCGGTAGAGCGGCAGGACTTCCGCCGGAACATAGGGAGCAGCGGCATCCGCTCCGCCGTTCTGCCAGAGCGTGCGCAGGGCGCTGGCACTGGCAAACTGCCCCCCTGTTTCGGTCAGGGCCTGCCCATGACCGGCACCCTGCCGGGGCAGGGGGATCGGAACCAGCGCAGCCCCCAGCTCCAGGATGGCCTTGCAGTATTCCACGGCCAGATTGTTGTTGGGCTTGTCCAGCAGGGCGGCAAGGCCGGTGCCCGGGCAGACTGCTTCCACTGCTGCCTGCCGGGCTGCCGCAAAGCTGCGGGCCCCGGCAGCAAGCCGGGCCTTGAGGGCAGTGCGGTATTCCGCGCCGGAGAGCACCCGGGCGGCCTCCATCAGAAGCGCCGCATCCGGGGTTTCGGCTCCGAACACCAGAGCGTCGCACCCGGCGGCGGCCAGCAGCTGCACCCCGGCCCGGGCAAAGCATTCCGCCCCGGAACAGGCATAAGGGGCGGGCAGGGCGAACACGAGGTCGGCCCCGCAGGTCAGCGCGGCCTGCACCCGCACGCTTTCGGGCAGCAGGGGCAGCGCGCCCCGCTGGGTCAGCCCGCAGCTCATGGCCACCGCCACCCGCTGAGCACCCAATGCCTTTGCCTGCTGCAGCTGCCAGGCGTGGCCGTTGTGGAAGGGATCGTATTCGGCAATGATCCCGGCGAGCTTGTACATTGTGAAATTTATATCGTTCATACAGAAATAACCTGTGTCTCTTTCCATTTGTGGGCAGGGTGTACAAAAAAGCATGGATACTTTGTGGAACCCTTTGCCCGGTTGCGGCTTGAAAACCCTTGGAACCTATTATATAATATTTCTAGGAATCTGTAAAATTCTGTCCGCATCTGCGAACCGAAAAGAATATGGAGGCACAAGAAGATGAAAGTTCTGGTTATTAACTGCGGCTCTTCTTCCCTGAAGTATCAGCTGATCGATATGAACGGCGAGAAGGTGCTGTGCAAGGGCCTGTGCGAGCGCATTGGCATGGAAAGCAGCATGATCACCCACGAGGCCAACGGCCACAAGGCCACCACCCCGGCGATCTTCCCCACCCACACCGAGGCTTTTGCTGAGGTCGTGAAGAAGATGACCACCGGCGAGGGCAAGTGCATCGACGATGTCAGCGAGATCAACGCCATCGGCCACCGCGTTGTCCACGGCGGCGAGAAGTTCAAGGCCAGCTGCCTGATCACCGATGAAGTCATCAATACCCTCCGGGAGCTGAGCCCCCTGGCCCCCCTGCACAACCCCGCAGGCATTCTGGGCATTGAGGCTGCACGCAAAGTGTTCGGCAACATCCCCATGGTCGCTGTGTTCGATACCGCTTTCCACAGCACCATGCCCCCGAAGGCTTATATGTACGCCATCCCCTACGAGTACTATGAGAAGTACGGTGTCCGCCGTTACGGCTTCCACGGCACCAGCCACAAGTATGTTGCACACAAGGCTGCTGAGTATCTGGAGGAGCCCATTGAGCGCCTGAAGCTGATCACCTGCCACCTGGGCAACGGTTCTTCCATTGCCGCTGTGGACCAGGGCAAGGTCGTGGATACCTCCATGGGCATGACCCCGCTGGCCGGCCTGATGATGGGCACCCGCTGCGGCGACCTGGACCCCTCTGTGGTCAACTACCTGAAGTACACCCTGAACATCACCGGCCACGAGCTGGACGAGATCCTGAACAAGAAGTCCGGCCTGCTTGGCATCTCCGGTGTCTCCAGCGACAAGCGCGATGTGGAGGAGGCAGCCGCTGCAGGCAACAAGCGCGCACAGCTGGCTTCTGACATGCTGAACTACCAGATCAAGAAGACCATCGGCAGCTACATTGCCGCCATGGGCGGCGTGGATGCCATCGTCTTTACCGGCGGCATCGGCGAGCATGATGCTGCTGCCCGTGCAAAGATCTGCCACCACATGGATTGGCTGGGTATCCGCATCGATACCGACAAGAACAAGCACATCCAGGGTGATGTCTGTGAGATCACTGCCTGGGGCGCAAAGGTCCGCACGCTGGTCATTGCTACCGATGAGGAGCTGATGATCGCCCGCGACACCAAGGAAGTTGTCGAGAAGTAAGCCGTTTGTATTTTACGCGGTTTTTACAATGCAATAAAAAAGGGGAACGCGCTTCTGACTGGGGGCGCGTTCCCTTTTGCTGTTTTCCGGGGCGCAAACCCTGTCTAATTGGGCCGAATGCACAAAAATGAAGCCGAAGGTTTGTTTTTTGGTTGACAAATCAAAAAAAGAACGGTACAATAGAGAAGTCCTCAACCAGAGGATGTTCTATCATTCAAGCCCCTGGTAGCTTACGATCAGCGCGATGGTCCCTAAAAACCAAAGGTATGGTTACAATCCTTCCGCGGGCAAGAACTAAACAAAGAGGAGATACTACTATGTTCGAAGACAAGACTTTAGTTTGCAAAGACTGCGGCAAGGAGTTTGTTTGGACTGCTGGTGAGCAGGAGTTCTACGCATCTCGCGGCTTTGAGAACCAGCCCCAGCGCTGCAAGCCCTGCCGTGACGCTCGCAAGAACGGCGGCGCACGCAGCAACAGCGGTGAGCGCCAGATGTTCGATGCTGTCTGCGCAGCTTGCGGCAAGGCTTGCAAGGTTCCCTTCCAGCCCCGTGAGGACCGTCCGGTCTACTGCTCCGACTGCTTCGCTCGCATGAAGCAGAACTAAGCGCTGATTTTAAAATCTGAAGCTTGGCCCCCGCTGTCGCAAGATGGCGGGGGCTTTTTGTGTGGAAAGAGGACGCAAAACCTCTCCGTCATTGCTTCGCAATGCCACCTCCCCTAACGAGGGGAGGCCTTGGCATTCCACGCAAAGTTTCCGGTTTCGCCAGAGGCTCCCCTACCAGGGGAGCTGGCGAGCGTAAGCTCGACTGAGAGGTTGTACAAAGATGAGGCTTAAAATTTGTAAGAAGTCTTGCAAAAATACCTAGTAATAGGGTATAGTATATACGAATGGTCTGTTTGACCACGAAAACACCCACAACAGAAAGGAATCCCATCATGTTTGATATTTTTAATATGCTCAAGAAGAACGAGGAGAACAAGACGATGCAGGTGACCCGCGAGACCATCATTGGCGATATTCTGGATATGGATCAGACCACCGCTCCCTATTTTATGGAGATCGGTATGCACTGCCTGGGCTGCCCCGCTTCCCGCGGCGAGACCATTGCCGAGGCCTGTGAGGTCCACGGTGTGGACTGCGACGAGCTGCTGGAGAAGCTGAACGCCCATCTGGCTTCCAAGAAGGCCTGAGTGCTCCCCACACTGGATGCGCGTCTGACCGCCGCCGCCGAGCTGGTGCTGCCGGGCAAGCCGGTGGCTGACATCGGCTGTGACCACGGCAAGCTGACAGCGGTGCTGGCGGCCTCGGGGAAATACCCCCGGGTCATCGGGGCCGATCTGCGCCCCGGCCCGCTGGCAAAGGCAGAACAGACGCTGGAACATGCAGGATGCAAAGACCGCGTTGAGCTTCGGCTCGGCGACGGTCTTTCTGTGTTGTCTGCGGGCGAGGTGGGAACCATTGTGCTGGCGGGCGTTTCGGCACAGACCACCTGGGAGATCATCGAACAGGCCCCGTGGGTGTCGCAGGTCGGCGGGCCCCGGCTGGTGATGGTGCCGGCCACCCGCCACAGCGAGCTGCGCCGCTGGCTGTGGGAACACGGCTTTGCGCTGGCGGCAGACCGCCCCGTGCAGGCGGCGGGCCGCTGGTACGCCGTGATGGCTGCCGAGTACACCGGCGAGGTGCGTACCCCCACCTTTACCGAGTGCCTGTTCGGCAGAACGGCCGAATGGCCCGAGGGTGCAGGATATGCCGCCTGGCAGAAAGCCAAGCTCCCCCGTTTCCGGCTGGGCGTGCCAGATGGGACGGAGCTGGCAGAGGAGATCGATAAATTGTTAGATGGCTCGCCCTCTCAGACTCGCTGACGCTCGCCAGCTCCCCCAAAGGGGGAGCCCTTGGCAAAACCGGAAACTTTGTGGGGATTGTCAAAACCTCGCCCTTCGGGAGAGGTGGCATTGCGCAGCAATGACGGAGAGGGTGAGGCTGCTGAAATCGGAGGTACAGCTTTATGGCTACAACCAATGATATTTACGCTGAGATGCAGCGCTATGCGCCGCTGGAACTGGCAGAGAGCTGGGATAACCCCGGCCTGCTGGTGGACTGCGGCCGTGAGGTGTCCCGGGTGCTGGTAACGCTGGACATCACCCCCGAGGTGGTGGAGGAAGCTGCGGCCGGGGGCTGTGAGCTCATCGTGTCCCACCACCCGGTCATCTTCAGCCCGCTGAAAAAGCTGACCCCCCGGGATGTATCCTTCCAGCTGGTGCAAAAGGGCATCTCTGCCATCTGTATGCACACCAATCTGGATGCCGCCGAGGGCGGCGTGAACGAGGTGCTGGCGGGCATCTTCGGGATGCGGGACTGGGAAGTGTTTGCCGATGGCTGCGGCCGGGTGGGCGAGGTTGAGCCCATCACGGTGCCGGAGCTGGCCCGCAAGGCGCAGGCTGTGCTGGGCGGGCGGTGCAACCGGCCCCGGAGCGGCCCCGCGGTGCAGGTCAAGTTTGCAGATACCGGCAGGACCGTAAGGCGGCTGGCGGTCATCAGCGGCGCGGGCGGCAGTATGTTCGAGGATGCCCTTGCCGTGGGGGCGGACTGTCTGCTGACCGGCGAGGCCAACCACCACGCGGCCATAGATGCCGTGCGTCTGGGGCTGTCGCTGGTGGTGGCGGGGCACTACGCCACCGAATTCCCGGTGTGTGCCGCCATCGCTGACCGTTTGCGCGCTGCGTTCCCGGAGCTGGAGGTGCGGGTGAGCGGAGAGAACAGAGATCCGTTTACTTATATATAATAAGGAATTAAACCTCTCAGGCGCTTTGCGCCAGCATACGGGTTGCGGCTCCCAGCATCCACTTCGTGCAAAGGATTGCACTCGTGTCCTGCTGGCCGCGGCCCCAACAACTCCTCCCTTCATCCGCCACTGGCGGCGGTCGTCGTCGTTGCCTAGTAGGGGAGCCCTTGGCAAAACCGGAGCGTTTTGCGTAAACGAATAAGAGATTCTATCAGAGAAACAGGTGATTATAAGATGGCACTTGATGCCGCGACGCTGGCGCTGACGGCTGGGGAGCTGAAACAGACCCTGACCGATGCGAAGATCGCAAAAATATTTGAACCCACCCGCGATGAACTGGTGCTGACCCTGCGCACCCGCACCGAGACCTATGCGCTGCTGCTCTCGGCACGCAGCGGCTCGGCCCGGGTCTGCCTGACCGAGGAGAGCTTCGAGAACCCCGAGACACCGCCCTCCTTCTGTATGCTGATGCGCAAGCATCTGACCGGCGGCAGGCTGCTGGATGTGCGGATGGAGCCGGGTGACCGCATCGTGTACTTTACCTTCCAGTGCACCAACGAGATGGGTGACCTGGTGCAGAACATCCTCTGCGCCGAGCTGATGGGCCGCTACTCCAATCTGGTGCTGGTGCAGAACGGCAAGATCATCGATGCCCTCAAGCGGGTGGATTTTGAGGACAGCGATGTCCGGCAGCTGCTGCCGGGCCTGCCCTATACCATTCCGCCCAAACCGGCCCGCCCCGACTTTTTACAGGTGAGCGCCGCGTCTATCGTGGCGGCAGCCTGTGAGCGGGATCTGCCTGTGGCCGATGCCCTGAACAAGACCGTGGCCGGTGTCGGCCCGGTGGTCTGCCGGGAAGCCGCCTGGCGCGCCTTTGACGGGGAACACCTGCTGGCCAACGAGCTGGACGGTGCGCAGAAGCGGAAGCTGATGGCCGCCATCGACGAGCTGAAGGAGCTCCACCACAACGGCGGCTGTCCCTGCAGCGTGACAGCACCGGACGGCAAGCCGGTGGAGTTCACCTTCTTCCGGCCTCTGCAGTACGGCGATACCTATATTATAAAAGAGTGGCCGTCCTTCAACGCCCTGCTCGAGGGCTACTATGCCGAGAAGGACCGCGCTGAGCGCCTGCGCACCAAGAGCAAGGAACTGCACAAGGCCGTGCACAACATGTACGAGCGTGCGGTCCGCAAGCAGGCCGCCCGGCAGGAGGAGCTGGCCGCCAGCGGCAAGAGCGAGAAGCTGCGGCTCTACGGGGAGCTGCTCTCGGCCAACCTCTATTTGGCCCAGAAGGGAATGAAGAGCATCACCGTGCCCAACTGGTACGATGAGGGCAAGGAAGTGACCATCCCGCTGGACCTGCGGTTCAGCCCCAGCCAGAACGCCCAGAACTTCTTCAAGAACTACAAGAAGAAGCAGACCGCCGCCCGGATGCTGGTAGACCTGCTGGCAGAGGGGGAAAAGGAGATCGCTTATCTGGAAACGGTGCTCTACGAAGTGGAGACCGCCGCCGGTGAGGCGGCACTGAACGAGATCCGGGCCGAGCTCAAGAGTCAGGGCTACTTGAAATACTACAAGCAGCGCGATAAGCGCCAGAAGCCTGCCGACTTCCTGCGCTTTACCTCCAGCGACGGCTTTGAGATTCTTGTGGGCCGCAACAACGCCCAGAACGACAAGCTGACCCTCCACACCGCCCGGGGCAAGGACCTCTGGTTCCACGTCCAGAAGGCTCCCGGCAGCCATGTGGTCGTGATGAGCCGGGGCGAGGATATCCCGGACACCACCCGGCAGGAGGCCGCCGAGCTGGCCGTGATCTATTCCAGCGCCTACAAGGCCGGGACCGGTGCTAAGGTGTCGGTAGACACCACCGAGGTGAAGAACATCTGGAAAGCCAACGGTGCAAAGCCCGGCATGGTTCTGTATGAGGTGTACACCACCGTCTACATCACGCCCCGGGATGGGCTGGAAGAACAGCTCAAACAAAAAAAGTAAAGAATGACCCTCTCCGTCAAAGCCTGCGGGCCCTGACGGAGAGGGTCTTTTTGTATAAAGCGCCCCATTCCGGTGCATCCTGAGAGGCAGGGGAGTTTTCCACGCGAAAACGTGGAACGCGGTATGCAAAATGCACAAAAAATGCGCCAAAAGACCGTGCAGAGAAAATAAAAAAGAAAAATACGATTTTTTTGAAAAAACACTTGCCAAATGCACGCAGATGTGATAAAATGTTTCTCGGCTGCAAAGGGCTTGTGCGATACAAGTCGTGCAGGCCAGCGATATGCGTAGATGCGGGAGGTTGTCATCCGGCAATAGCCGTGATGGGTTATTTCCGCGGAGTATGTCCGATCTTAGAACCGGGCGAAAAAATTACTGACAGCGATGGAATACGTTCCCTCGGCGGGGCAACCTGCGAAACGGGCGGAACCAATGTTCGGATTTGATTTGCTAATATATCTCCGGGAGAACTGCCAAGCGGTTCACCGGTTTTTCTAGTGCCAAATCGAGGAACACCCGGAACTGTGTAGAGCAATTTATCGGCTCGCCTAGGGCAAAATCAATTTTTTCAGGAGGCGTAAGCAATGGCAGTCAAAGAGAAAATCAGAATCCGTCTGCAGAGCTATGATGCTCAGCTGATCGATGCCGCAGCAGAGAAGATCGTGGAGACCGCAAAGCACACTGGTGCCCGCGTGTCCGGCCCCATCCCCCTGCCCACCGATCGTGAGATCGTTACCGTTCTGCGCGCTACCCACAAGTACAAGGATAGCCGCGAGCAGTTCGAGAGCCGCACTCATAAGCGTCTGATCGACATTCTGAAGCCGTCCAACAAGACGGTCGAGGCTCTGATGAGCCTCCAGCTCCCCGCTGGCGTGGACATCGAGATCAAGCTGTAACAGCTGATCCAAGCGATGCTCCTCGTTTCCCGAGGGGTCATGTTGGCGGTGACGTGCGCCGCCAACCAATAACCTTTACAGGAGGAAAAGAAAATGGTTAAAGGCATTATCGGCAAGAAAGTCGGTATGACCCAGCTGTTCGATGAGAGCGGCAAGGTTATTCCCGTAACTGTCATCGAGGCTGGTCCCTGCACCGTGGTGCAGAAGAAGACCGTCGAGAGCGATGGTTACCAGGCTGTCCAGCTGGGCTTCGGCGAGGTTTCCGCCAAGAAGGTCAACAAGGCAGCTGCAGGTCACTTCAAGAAGGCAAACGTTGCCCCCAAGAAGACCCTGCGCGAGTTCCGTCTGGAAGATGTTTCCGCAATGAACGTTGGCGACGTGCTGAAGGCTGATGTCTTCGCAGCAGGCGACAAGGTTGACGTTGCAGGCGTTTCCAAGGGCAAGGGCTACCAGGGCGTTATCAAGCGCTTTGGCCAGCACCGTCTGCGTGAGAGCCACGGCACCGGCCCTGTTGCTCGTCATGCAGGTTCTATGGGCGCTATTTCCAACCCCTCTCGTGTGTTCCCCGGCAAGCGCCTGCCCGGTCACATGGGCTTTGTGCGGGTCACCGTGCAGAACCTGACCGTTGTCAAGGTTGACACCGAGAACAATCTGATCGCTGTCAAGGGTGCGGTTCCCGGCTCCAAGGGCACCATCGTCACTCTGGCCAACAGCGTGAAGGCGTAAGGAGGAAAGCTACAATGGCAAAGTTTAATGTAGTCGATATGAACGGTCAGCACGTTAGCGAGATCGAGCTTTCCGACGCCGTGTTCGGTATCACCCCGAACGAGAAGGCTGTCCACATTGCTGTGGTGAACTTCCTGGCCAACCAGCGTCAGGGCACCCAGAACACCAAGATCCGCATGGAAGTTTCCGGCGGCGGCAAGAAGCCCTGGCGTCAGAAGGGCACCGGCCACGCTCGTCAGGGCTCCATCCGTGCTCCCCAGTGGACTCACGGCGGCGTTGCTCTGGGCCCCAAGCCCCGCAGCTACAACTACCACATCAACAACAAGGTCAAGCGCCTGGCTCTGCTGAGCGTTCTGTCTGACAAGGCTGCCAATGGCAACATGGTCGTTGTTGATAAGTTCACCTGCGACGAGTACAAGACCAAGGCTGTGGTTGCAATGCTGAACGCTGTTGGCGCTGGCAAGAAGAACCTGCTGGTCAACGAGACCGTCGATGCAAAGTTCGTCAAGAGCGCTGGCAACATTGCTGGTGTCAAGACCACCTTTGCAGGCAGCGTGAACACCTACGATGTGCTGAACGCCGACAAGCTGATCATCAGCGTCGACGCAGCTAAGAAGCTCGAGGAGGTGCTTGGCTAATGAAAACCGCACATGATATCATCCTGAAGCCGGTCATTACCGAGAACTCCATGGCTGGCATCGCTGATAAGAAGTACACCTTCAAGGTTGCTACTGATGCCACCAAGGTCGAGATCGCTCAGGCTGTCGAGACCCTGTTCCCCGGCGCTAAGGTCGCTAAGGTCAACACTATTTCCGTGCGTGGCCGCTTCCGCCGCCAGGGCATGCATGCTGGTTACACTGCCGCTTCCAAGAAGGCAATCGTGACCCTGACCAAGGACTCCAAGGAAATCGAGTTCTTCAACAGCATGGTCTAAACCGAACCCGCCGAGGGTTCCTCTATGGGGATATGACCCCGATAATAATTCATAAGATAAACAAAGGAGAATAGCACAATGGCTATCAAGAAGTATGGCCCCACTACTCCGGGCCGCCGCGGCATGACCGTCACGGATTACAGCGTCCTGAGCAAGGTCGCTCCCGAGCGCAGCCTGCTGGAGCCCATGAAGAAGCACAGCGGCCGCAACAACACCGGTCGTATCACCGTCCGCCACCAGGGCGGCGGCAACCGCACCAAGTATCGTGTCATCGACTTCAAGCGTCAGAAGACCGATATCCCCGCTACCGTCAAGACTCTCGAGTATGATCCGAACCGCAGCGCATTCATCGCTCTGGTCGAGTACACCGATGGCGTTAAGAGCTACATCATTGCTCCCGATGGCCTGAAGGTGGGCGATGTGGTCATCAGCAGCAAGTCTGCCGACATCAAGCCCGGCAACTGCCTGCCCTTCGAGAACATCCCCGTTGGTACCATCATCCACAACATCGAGCTGTATCCCGGCCGCGGCGCTCAGCTGGTTCGTTCCGCTGGCAACATGGCTCAGCTGATGGCTAAGGAGAATGGCTACGCTCTGGTTCGTCTGCCCTCCGGTGAGATGCGCAACGTGGCCGTGAACTGCACCGCAGTTGTGGGCCAGGTTTCCAACATCGACCACGAGAACGTCAACCTGGGCAAGGCCGGCCGTAAGCGCCACATGGGCGTTCGTCCCGGCAGCCGTGGTACCGTTATGAACCCCTGCGACCACCCCCACGGCGGTGGCGAGGGCCGCGCACCTGTTGGTCACTCCGGTCCTATGACTCCCTGGGGCAAGCCCGCTCTGGGTCTCAAGACTCGCAAGCATCATAAGCGCTCCGATAAGCTCATCGTGAAGCGTGCAGGTAAGTAAGAGAGGAGTTTAAGACAATGGGTAGAAGCATTAAAAAAGGACCTTTCGTCCAGGCTGCTCTTCTGAAGCACGTTGAAGCAATGAACGCTTCCGGCAAGAAGCAGGTCATCAAGACCTGGAGCCGCGCCTCCACGATCTTCCCCGAATTCGTTGGTCACACCTTTGCCGTTCACGACGGCCGCAAGCATGTGCCTGTGTATGTGACTGAGGACATGGTTGGCCACAAGCTGGGTGAGTTCGTTCCCACCCGTACCTTCAAGGGCCACACCGGTAATTCTAAATAATAGAGGGAGGAACACAACATGGAAGCTCGGGCAATTCTTCGTTATGCCCGCATTAGTCCCCGTAAGGTGTCTATCGTTATGGACCTGATCCGTAACAAGCCCCTGGACGAAGCGCTGGCAATCCTGCAGTACACCCCGAAGGCCGCTTGTGAGCCCCTTCTGAAGCTGGTGAAGTCTGCAGCCGCTAATGCGGAAAACAACTTCAATATGGACAAGAACAATCTGTACGTTGCTGAGTGCTACGTGTGCCCCGGCCCCACGCTGAAGCGCATGATGCCTCGTGCACAGGGCCGCGGCTACCGCATCCTGAAGCGCACCAGCCACATGACCGTTGTTCTGAAAGAGAAAGAGTAAGGAGGGAAAACAATGGGCCAGAAAGTAAATCCGCACGGCATTCGTGTCGGCGTTATTAAAGACTGGGACAGCCGCTGGTTTGCCTCCAAGAAGGATTTCAGCGATAACCTCGTCGAGGATCACAAGATCCGCACTGAGCTGAAGGCTCAGCTGAAGGACGCTGGTGTCCCCAAGATCGAGATCGAGCGTACTGTGGATCCTTCCACTTCCGCTCCTCGCGTGACTGTTAACATCTACTGCGCTAAGCCGGGCATGGTCATCGGCAAGGGCGGTGAGGAGCGCGTTGCTCTGCAGAACAAGCTGACCAAGGAGTATGGCAAGACTGTGATCGTCAATGTCATCGAGGTCAAGAGCGCTTCCACCAACGCACAGCTGGTTGCTGAGGACATCGCTCGTCAGCTGGAGAACCGTGTGACCTTCCGCCGTGCCATGAAGCAGTGCATGCGCAATGCTATGAGCCCCCGCGATCGTTCCACCGTTCCCGCTAAGGGCATCAAGGCTATGTGCTCCGGCCGTCTGGGCGGCGCTGATATCGCTCGTACTGAGAGCTATCACGAGGGCACCATCCCCCTGCAGACCCTGCGTGCCGACATCGACTACGGCTTTGCTGAGGCTGCTACCACCTACGGCCGCATCGGCGTTAAGGTGTGGGTCTACAAGGGCGAGGTCCTGAAGAGCGCTAAGACCGCTCAGAAGAAGGAAGGAGGCAACAAGTAATGTTACTGCCTAAGCGTGTTAAGTACCGCCGCGTTCAGCGCGGCCGCATGACCGGCAAGGCTACCCGCGGCAACGTGGTGTGCCAGGGCCAGTACGGCCTTGTTGCTCTGGAGCCGGCATGGATCTCTTCCACCCAGATCGAGGCTGCTCGTGTTGCCATGACTCGTTACATCAAGCGTGGCGGCAAGGTGTGGATCAAGATCTTCCCCGATAAGCCCGTTACTGAGAAGCCCGCTGAGACCCGCATGGGTTCCGGTAAAGGCTCTCCCGAGTACTGGGTCGCTGTCGTTAAGCCCGGCCGCGTTCTGTTCGAGCTGGCAGATGTCGATGAGGCAACTGCTCGCGAGGCTCTGCGCCTGGCTATGCACAAGCTGCCCATCAAGTGCAAATTTGCAGTCCGTGAGGACTCCGTGAAGGAGGATGGCACCAATGAAGGCTAATGAACTCCGCGAAATGCAGACCGCAGAGCTGACCAGCAAGCTGGTCGACCTGAAGGCTGAGCTGTTTAACCTGCGCTTCCAGCATGCCATCAACCAGCTGGAGAACCCCGGCCGCATCGACGCAGTCAAGAAGGACATCGCCCGCGTGATGACCGTTCTGGCTGAGAAGCAGTAAGGAGGTTAAACGATGGAAGAACGTAATCTGAGAAAGACCCGCGTCGGCGTTGTCGTGTCCGACAAGATGGATAAGACCATCGTGGTTGCCGTTAAGGATAGCGTGCAGCACCCCCTGTACAAGAAGATCCTGAAGCGTACCGTGAAGTTCAAGGCTCGTGACGAGCAGAACGAGTGCGGTATCGGTGACCGTGTTGAGATCATGGAGTGCCGCCCCCTGAGCAAGGATGTGCGCTGGCGCCTGGTCCGTATCGTTGAGAAGGCAAAGTAATCTTTGCCCGCTGCTTTGAACAGTTTGAAAGGAGATATCTGAAATGGTTCAGATGCAAACTTATCTCAAAGTTGCCGACAACACCGGTGCCAAGGAGCTGATGTGCTTCCGTGTGCTGGGCGGCACCCGCAAGAGATACGCAAACATTGGTGACGTCGTGGTCTGCTCTGTCAAGAAGGCAGCCCCCGGCGGCTCCGTTAAGAAGGGCGACGTCGTCAAGGCTGTCATCGTGCGCAGCAAGCATGGCGTGCGCCGCGACGACGGTTCCTACATCCGTTTTGATGAGAACGCCGCCGTTATCGTTATGGCCGACAAGAACCCCAAGGGTACCCGTATCTTTGGACCTGTTGCTCGCGAGCTGCGTGATGCCGGCTACACCAAGATCCTGAGCCTGGCTCCGGAATCGCTGTAAGGAGGTTTTAAAAATGAATAATCTTCATGTTAAAACCGGCGACAACGTTATGATCATCAGCGGCAAGGACAAGGGCCACACTGGTAAGGTCCTGCAGGTCAGCCCCTCTGAGAACAAGGTCATCGTTGAGGGCCAGAACATGGTTACCAAGCACGTCAAGCCTCGTCGTCAGGGCGAGCAGGGCGGCATCGTGAAGGCTGAGGGTGCTATGTACGCATCCAAGGTCATGCCCATCTGCCCCAAGTGCGGTAAGGCCGTGCGCGTGGGCCACGTCGAGAAGGACGGTAAGATGGTCCGCGTCTGCAAGAAGTGCGGCGCTGAGCTGTAAGGAAAGGAGTAAGGAACAATGGCTCGTTTGAAAGAACAGTATGTCAATGAAATTGCTCCTGCTCTGAACTCTAAGTTCGGTTACAAGAGCGTTATGCAGATCCCCAAGCTGGACAAGGTCGTCATCAACGTTGCCTGCGGCGAAGCCAAGGACAACGAGAAGATCCTGGAAGCTGTTATGAAGGATCTGGGCCAGATCACTGGCCAGAAGGCAGTCGTCTGCCGTGCCAAGAAGAGCGTTGCTAACTTCAAGCTGCGCCAGGGCACTCCCATCGGCTGCAAGGTCACCCTGCGTGGTGAGCGTATGTACGAGTTTGTCGATCGTTTCTTCAACGTCGCTCTGCCCCGTGTCCGCGACTTCCGCGGCATCAACGGCAACGGCTTTGACGGCCGCGGCAACTTTGCATGCGGCATCAAGGAGCAGATCATCTTCCCCGAGATCGACTTTGATAAGGTCGATGCAGTCCGCGGCATGGATGTCTGCTTTGTTACCACCGCTAAGACCGACGAAGAGGGCAAGGAGCTGCTGAAGGCTCTGGGCGCTCCGTTCGCTACCGAGAATAACTAAGGAGGAGATTGGTACAATGGCTAAACTGTCTATGAAGCTGAAGCAGTCTCGTCCTGCTAAGTTCTCTACCCGTGCATACACCCGCTGCCGCATCTGCGGCCGCCCCCACTCCGTGCTGCGCAAGTACGGCGTGTGCCGTGTGTGCTTCCGTGAGCTGGCCTACAAGGGCGAGATCCCGGGCGTGAAGAAGGCTTCCTGGTAATCAAGCCAGAGGGCTGGATAGAATGTCGGATATCCGCCCCGGGGCAAGCATGTTTCGGGGCGGTATCATTATAAAACAAATGAGAGCTAATCTAAGGAGGTTAGTGGCACATGCAGATTACTGATCCTATCGCGGACCTGCTGACTCGCATCCGCAACGCTAGCACTGCCAAACACCCTTCTGTGGAGATCCCCGCTTCCAACATGAAGAAGGCTATCTGCCAGATTCTGGTTGACGAGGGCTACATCAAGGGCATGCAGGTGAAGAACGACACCGTTCAGGGCACCATCGTTGTCACCCTGAAGTACCAGGCTAACGGCGAGCCCGTTATCTCTGGCCTGCGCCGCGTGTCCAAGCCCGGCCTGCGCATCTACACCAACTGCGAGGATATGCCGAAGGTCATGAAGGGCCTGGGCACCGCAATCATTTCCACCTCTAAGGGCATCATGACCGATAAGGCTGCTCGTGCTGCGCACGTTGGCGGCGAGGTCCTGGCCTTTGTGTGGTAAGAAAGGGGTAAAAGACAATGTCGAGAATTGGAAGAAAACCCATCGTCATTCCTGCCGGCGTCACTGTTACTGTTGATGAAGCAGCACACACCGTCGCTGTCAAGGGCCCCAAGGGCAGCCTGAATTCCAACTTCCACCCCCTGATGACCGTTAAGGTCGAGGGCAATGAAGTTCTGGTTACCCGCCCCAATGACGATCCCAAGGCCCGCAGCCTGCACGGCCTGACCCGTACCAACATCGCTAACATGGTCAACGGTGTTGTGAACGGCTACGAGAAGAAGCTGGAGATCGTGGGCGTTGGCCTGCGCTGCCAGAAGCAGGGCTCCAACCTGGTTATGAACCTGGGCTTCTCCCACCAGGTGAATGTCCCCGATACCGAGGACTGCACCATCGTGTGGCAGGACCCCAACCACTTCTCTGTCACTGGTATTGACAAGCAGAAGGTGGGCCAGTACGCCGCCGAGATCCGCGCCAAGAAGCCGCCCGAACCCTACAAGGGCAAGGGCATCCGCTACGCAGGCGAGGTTGTCAAGCACAAAGAAGGCAAGGCCGGCAAGGGCAAGAAATAAGGTAAGGAGTGAAAGACAATGGTTAAGCAGATCGACAAGAACGAAGCTCGTCTTCGTCGTCATCGCCGCGTTCGTAACAAGATCAGCGGCACCGCAGCACGTCCCCGTCTGGATGTTTTCCGCTCCGCCAAGCACATTTACGCTCAGATCATCGATGATGAGCAGGGCGTGACCCTGGTGTCTGCATCCACTATGGACAAGGACTTCAATGGTTTCGGCGGCAACGTCGAGGCCGCAGCTGAGATCGGTAAGAAGGTCGCAGCAAAGGCTCTGGAAAAGGGCATCACCGAGGTCGTGTTCGACCGTGGTGGCTACGTTTATCATGGCCGTGTTAAGGCCCTGGCTGATGGCGCCCGTGAGGGCGGCCTGAAGCTGTAATGAGAGGAGGAAACACATTATGGCTATGAGAAACCGTGAAGACGACGGCATGATCACCAAGGTTGTCTCCATCAACCGCGTTTCCAAGACTGTCAAGGGCGGCCGCATCATGAAGTTTGCCGCTCTGGTTGTCGTGGGCGACGGCAAGGGCACCATTGGTTATGGCATCGGCAAGTCTGGCGAAGTGCCTGAGGCAATCCGCAAGGGCGAGGCTGCTGCAAAGAAGAACATGCACAAGGTTGCCCTGAAGGGCACCACCATCCCCCACGAGATCGTCGGCAAGTACGGCGCAGGTGCCGTTCTGCTCAAGCCGGCTGCACCCGGTACCGGCATGATCGCCGGCGGCCCTGTGCGTGCCGTCATTGAGGCTGCTGGCATCAAGGACGTCCGTGCGAAGTCTATGCGTTCCAACAACCCCATCAACGTTGTTTCTGCTACCTTCGCAGGTCTGTGCGGCCTGGTCAGCGCGGAGTCCGTCGCTGAGAAGCGCGGCAAGACCGTGAGTGAGATTCTGGGTTAAGGAGGTAACAAACCATGGCAGATAAGATGCTCAAGATCGAGCTGAAGAAGAGCCTGATCGGCCGCGGCGCTAAGCAGATCGCTACCGCTGAGGCCCTGGGCCTGAAGAAGCCGGGCGACGTTACCGTTCAGCCTGACAATGCCGCTACGCAGGGCAAGATCGCAAAGATCGGCTTTATGCTCAGCGTCACCGAAGCCTAATAGCAGGGGGTATACGCATAATGAAACTTCATGAACTGCACGCTATTCCCGGTGCAAACAAGGCTGTGACCCGCAAGGGCCGCGGCATTGGCTCCGGCAATGGCAAGACTGCCGGTTTCGGCAGCAAGGGCCAGAAGGCCCGTTCCGGCGTGAAGCACGCTGGTTTCGAGGGCGGCCAGATGCCTCTGGCACGCCGCCTGCCGAAGGTTGGCTTTAACAACATCTTTGCTACCCAGTACGCCATTGTTAACGTGGCTGACCTGGAAGCAGCTTTCAATGCTGGCGATGTCGTTGACACCGAGGCTCTGAAGGCAAAGGGTCTGGTCAAGAAGACTCTGGACGGTGTTAAGGTCCTGGGCAACGGCGAGCTGACCAAGGCTCTGACCGTCAAGGCCGCAGCCTATTCCGCTTCTGCCAAAGAGAAAATCGAGAAGGCAGGCGGAAAGGCTGAGGTGATGTAAGGTGTTCCAGACATTCCGTAACGCATGGAAGATTCCCGAGCTTAAAAATCGTCTCCTGTTCACGCTGGCGATCCTCGTGGTGTATCGTCTGGGCAGCGCCATCCCCGTTCCGTTCATCACCGGTTCTGCACTGAACCAGATGTTCTCCAACGGCAATATGCTCTCGTATCTCGATATGATGAGCGGTGGTGCCCTGTCTCGGTGCACACTCTTCGCGTTAGGTGTGACGCCTTATATCAACGCTTCCATCATTGTGCAGCTGCTCACCGTTGCGATCCCCGCCCTGGAAAACATGGCGAAGGAAGCCGACGGCCAGCAGAAGATGCAGCAGATCACCCGGTATGTCGGCGGTGTCATCGCTCTGGTGATGAGCCTCGGCTACTACTTCGTGATCCGCAATATGGGCGCACTGAAGTACACCAGCGGCGCGGCCGGTATCTTTACCGCCGTTGTCATCATTGCCACCTTTACCGCAGGTGCGCAGCTGATCACCTGGTGTGGTGAGCAGATCGACGACAAGGGTATCGGCAACGGTATCTCTCTGTTGATCTTCTCTTCGATCGTTTCCAACTGGTCCAGCGTCTACACCACCGTCACGGGTCTGCTGACCCGCGCCGCTGCAGGCGAGACCCGGTTCTATATCCTGCTGCCCCTGCTGCTGGTGCTGGCACTGGTGGTGATCGTGTTCATCGTTGTTATGACCAACGCTGAGCGCCGCATCACCATCCAGTATGCCAAGCGTGTGGTGGGCCGCAAGCAGATGGGCGGGCAGAACAGCTACCTGCCCCTGAAGCTGAACATGAGCGGCGTGATGCCCATCATCTTCGCTTCCGCGATGGTTTCGATCCCCGGCACCATCGGCAGCTTCCTGCAGATCGATCAGGCAGCACATCCGTTCTGGTATGCTTTCTTCCATACCTTCAACTACACGTCGCTGCTCTACATCGTGATCTACCTGCTGCTGATCCTGGCCTTCAACTACTTCTATGTGGCCATCCAGTACAACCCCGTTGAGATCGCCAACAATCTGCGCCGCAACAACGGCTCGATCCCCGGCTTCCGTCCCGGCAAGCCGACCAGCGATTTCCTGACCCGCACCCTGAATAAGATCACCCTCATGGGTGCCATCTTCCTGGCTGCGGTGGCTGTACTGCCGATCATTCTGGGCAACCTGACCGGTATGAGCATCCAGCTGGGCGGTACCAGCCTACTGATCGTGGTTGGTGTGGCACTTGATACCACCCGCAGCCTCGACAGCTTTATGACGATGCGCAACCACAAGGGTTTCCTTGGCTGATCTAAAACAAAAGCACTGATGTGAGAAAGCACTGGAAAGGGGAGCATGCTCGTACTTTTCAGTGCTTTTTTGCTTTGAAGGGGCGTTAGTTCCTTCAAACATCAAAAAAGGCTCCTTTGTTAGAAGAAAGGAAGAATACCTATGAATCTGATTCTGTTAGGCGCACCCGGCGCGGGCAAAGGCACCCAGGCCGAGATCATCTGCGCAAAGCTGAACATCCCCTCCATCAGCACCGGCAACATCCTGCGCGCTGCTGTCAAGGAAGGCACCGAGATGGGCCTGAAGGCAAAGAGCTTCATGGACGCTGGCGCTCTGGTGCCCGATGAGGTCATCATCGGCATCCTGAAGGAACGCCTGGCACAGGACGACTGCGCCAACGGCTTCATCCTGGATGGCGTGCCCCGCACCATCGCTCAGGCCGAGGCCATCGAGACCATGGGCATCCGCATCGACAAGGTGCTGGAGCTGTCTGTGGCGGACGATGTCATCGTGGAGCGGATGAGCGGCCGCCGCGTCTGCGAGAAGTGCGGCGCAAGCTACCACATCATCAACAAGAAGAGCAAGGTCGAGGGCGTGTGCGACCTGTGCGGCGGCAAGACCGTCATCCGCAAGGACGACCAGCCCGCTACCGTTCTGGATCGCCTGAAGGCTTACCACGAGCAGACTGAGCCGCTGGTGGCGTTCTACCGTGAGCGCGGCAAGCTGGCCGTGATCCCCTTCTGCCCCTCCATCGAGGAGACGACCGCTGAAGTGATGAAGGCACTGGAGGCATAATCGTGATCCAAATCAAGAATGCGAAAGAACTGGACGGAATGCGCAGGGCCAATGCCCTGAGCGCAGCTGCCCTGAAGTACGGCGGCCAGCACATTGAGGCTGGCATGACCACCTGGGAACTGGATAAGCTGATCTACGATTTCATCGTAAAGCACGGCGGTACCCCCAACTTCAAGGGACTGTACGGTTTCCCGGGAACGGCCTGCATCAGCCTGAATGATACCATCATCCATGGCATCCCGTCGCATGATATCGTCATCCGCCCGGGCGACATCGTCAGCATCGACACCGGTGCAAAGGTCGATGGCTTCAATGGCGACAACGCCTGCACCTATGCGGTGGGGAAGATCGACCTGGAAGCACAGCGCCTGCTGGATGTGACCAAGGCAGCTCTGTACAAAGGCATCGAGCAGGCAAAGGCCGGCAACCGCATCGGTGATATCGGCTATGCGGTGCAGAGCTACTGCGAGGACGCAGGTTTCTCCGTGGTCCGGGAGTTCGTGGGCCACGGCACCGGCCGTGAATTGCACGAGGACCCCGAGGTGCCCAACTACGGCCATCAGGGCCGCGGCCCCCGCCTTGTGCCCGGCATGACCATTGCCATTGAGCCTATGATCTGCCAGTACGACTGCAAGATCACCCAGGCCAAAGACGGCTGGACGGTCAAGACCAAGGACGGCGGTCTGGCAGCGCACTTCGAGCACTCGAACGCGATCCTGAAGGATCACACCGAGATCATGACCCGCTTCTGGGATGATCCCGATTTTGATCCCGAGACCTTCTGCCTGAAGTAAGCAAACCGGTACAGCATCCCCCAAGGCCTCCCGGAAACGGGAGGTCTTTTTGTATCCGGAGCCCGTCCTTTGTGCAATTCTGACAAGTTTTGGTGAAAAATTTTCACCTTCCCGGTGGAGAAGCGCAAAACCGGGGCGGGGAAACGGCCGGTTTGAAAATGCGAGAATTTTTTATCGGAAATACGGAAAAAACACTTGCAAATCCATTGCAAAAGGTGTATAATCTATAAATGGCCGTGACAGCCAGATGCTTTCTCGGTGGACAGGGATTTTCTGCCCACTTTGCGGATTTTGTGCCGCAGGAGAAGAAGTATGTGGCGGTTATCGCCGCCTGTCCGTCAATTCATGGCAAACTGAGCAGATCCAATGAGGAGGCAAATAGCTTGTCTAAAGAAGACGTTATCGAGATCGAAGGCATCGTGCGTGAAGCCATGCCCAACGCCATCTTTAAGGTGGAAATGTTGAGCGAGGATAAGAACACCGGGAAGCTCACTCCCAGCGGGCACATCCTCTTAGCGCACATCTCCGGCAAGCTGCGGACCAATTTCATCCGTATCCTGCCCGGGGACAAGGTTACCGTAGAAATGTCGCCCTATGACTTGTCAAAGGGCCGCATCACCTGGCGCTCCAAATAAGTGCCAGGGCATCAACCAAAAGGAGGTTCAACATCATGAAGGTCAAGCCTTCCGTGAAACCCATCTGCGAAAAGTGCAAGGTCATCCGCCGCAAAGGCCGCGTGATGGTCATCTGCCAGAACCCCAAGCATAAGCAGCGCCAGGGCTAATTCGGGCGCCTGGGGGTCAAGTGCGTAGAGTCCCGGCGCAGACCCCGACACTGACATGGGATGATTTTGGAGGATACTACTATGGCACGTATTGCCGGCGTTGACCTGCCCCGCGAGAAGCGCGTTCAGGTGGGTCTCACCTACGTTTACGGTATCGGTCAGACCACTGCTAACAAGATCCTGGAAGCAACTGGCATCAACCCCGATACCCGCGTCAAGGACCTGACTCTGGAAGAAGAGGCTAAGATCCGTGACTACATCGATCAGGCTAACATCATCGTTGAGGGCGACCTGCGCCGCAACGTTGCTCTGGACATCAAGCGCCTGGTTGAGATCCAGTCCTTCCGTGGCACCCGCCATCGCAAGAATCTGCCCTGCCGCGGCCAGCGCACCAAGACCAATGCACGTACCTGCAAGGGTCCCAAGCGCACTGTCGCTAACAAGAAGAAGTAAGGAGGATTTGAGAAATGGCAAGTGCAAATAACGCCAAGAAGGGCGCAAATGTCCGCATGAAGCGGAAAGAGCGCAAGAACATTGCTGCTGGTCAGGCTCATATCCAGTCTACCTTCAACAATACTGTCGTTACCATCACCGACCTGCAGGGTAATGCAGTGTCCTGGTGCTCCTCTGGCTCCCTGAACTTCCGTGGCAGCCGTAAGAGCACCCCGTTCGCAGCCCAGTCTGCTGCCGAGACCGCAGCCAAGGTTGCAATCGAGCATGGCATGAAGACTGTTGAAGTCTACGTCAAGGGCCCCGGCGCTGGCCGTGAGTCCGCTATCCGTGCGCTGCAGGCTACCGGCCTGGAAGTCACCCTGATCAAGGACGTGACTCCCATCCCCCACAACGGCTGCCGTCCCCCGAAGCGCCGTCGTGTCTGATCGAAGGAGGAAATTGAATTATGGCAAAGAATACGCAGCCTATCGCAAAGCGTTGCAAGGCCCTGGGCATTTCTCCTGCGGTCATGGGCTATGCAAAGAAGAATACCACCCGCAACTCCAACGGCAATGTCCGCAAGAAGCAGTCTGAGTACGCATCTCAGCTGAAGGAGAAGCAGAAGGTCAAGTTTATCTACGGCGTTCTGGAGAAGCAGTTCCACAATGCTTACCTGCGTGCTGAGGCTCGCCCCGGCAAGACCGGTGAGAACCTGCTCCAGATCATGGAGTGCCGTCTGGACAACGTCGTGTTCCGCCTGGGCTTTGCTCAGACCCGCCGCGACGCTCGTCAGCTGGTGAGCCACGCTCACTTCACCGTCAATGGCAAGAAGGTCAACATTCCTTCCTACCAGGTCAAGGCCGGTGACGTGATCGAAGTTCGTGAGTCCAGCCGTTCTTCTGCTAAGTTCGCAAAGCTCGTTGGCCCCGAGGCTCCCGTTGTGGCTCTGCCTTCCTGGCTGAACCGTGAGGCCGGCACCCTGAAGGGTGTTGTGACCAAGCTCCCCGAGCGCAGCGACATCGACTACGAAGTTGCAGAGCACCTCATCGTCGAGCTGTACTCCAAGTAATCCATTAAGAAGGGGAGGCCTTCCTTCTGGATGGCGACCTTTCGCATTCTTTTTAAAAGAATTTAATAATGGGCCGATGGCAACATCGGTTTGACAAGGAGGGCATAGATATGATGGAGATTGAACGTCCCAAAATCGAAACGGCAAGCCTGTCCCCGGACGGCCGCTACGGCAGATTCGTGGCGGAGCCTCTGGAGCGTGGCTTTGGCATCACACTGGGCAACAGCCTGCGTCGTGTGCTTCTTTCCTCTCTGCCCGGTGTCGCCGTGACCAGCGTCAAGATCGACGGCGTGGTTCACGAGTTCTCCACCATTGAGGGCGTCAAGGAAGACGTTACCGAAATTGTCCTGAACCTGAAGGGTATTGCTGCAAAGCTGTACACCGACGGGCCGAAGACAGTGCGTGTTGAGGCAGTCGGCCCTTGTGAGGTTACTGCGGACAACATCAAGCAGGGCGACGATATTGAGATCCTGAACCCTGAATGGCACATTGCAACCCTGGGCGAGGGCGGCAAGCTCGTCATGGAGCTCACCTTCGATAAGGGCCGCGGTTATGTGCCTGCAGAGCGCAACAAGCAGGCCATCGTCGAGAAGAACGATATCAACACTCTTCCCGTCGATAGCATTTACACCCCCGTGCTCAAGGTGAATTATAACGTTGAGAGCACCCGCGTTGGACAGGCCATCGATTACGACAAGCTGACCATCGAGGTTTGGACGGATGGCACGATCAATGCACAGGAAGCCGTTTCTCTGGCTGCCCGTGTGCTGACCGAGCACCTGAACCTCTTCGTCAACCTGTCCGATGAGGCTGCCGGTACGGAGATCATGGTGGAGAAGACCAACGACGATAAGGAAAAGGCTCTGGAGATGACCATCGAAGAGCTGGATCTGAGCGTCCGTTCCTTCAACTGCCTGAAGCGCGCCGGTATCAACACGGTGGAGGATCTGGTCAGCAAGAGCGAGGACGAGATGATGAAAGTCCGTAACCTCGGCCGCAAGAGCCTGGAAGAAGTCATGGCAAAGCTGGACTCCCTGGGCTTCAAGCTGAACACAGACGATGAGTAACTAAAATAATAAGGAGTGAAACGGGATGCCCGGTACCAGAAAGCTCGGTAGAACCAGCGACAGCCGCAACGCTATGATGCGCGCTATGGTCACCTACCTGTTAGAGAATGGCAAGATTGAGACCACTGTCACTCGCGCTAAGGACGTTCGTTCCATGGCCGAGAAGATGATCACCCTGGGTAAGGCCAGCGACCTGCACACCAAGCGTCAGGTCTACGCCTACATCACCAAGGAAGATGTTGCAAAGAAGCTGTTTGATGAGATCAGCCCCAAGTACGCTGACCGCAACGGCGGCTACACCCGCATCATCAAGATCGGCGCTCGCCGCGGCGACGCTGCTGAGATGGCAGTTCTGGAGCTCGTCTGATCGACTCTGACTGTTCAAACAGTGTAACAAAGGCTCTTTCCCTTCGGGGAAAGGGCCTTTTTTGCATCGTGTGGGCCGGGCAGCGGGGTGTTCCCAAAGCAAGTGTCCGCTGGGGTGGGACCCTGCTGCCGCAGGCAGTAGGGCGGGCGATGGAATGGCCCGTTTCACTTGCGTGGGAATGCCCCGCTGCCCGGTTGGGCGTTAGCAGCTGGGGCTTGTGATGGCGGGGCAAGAATGCTATAATTATACTGTATTTCTGCACGACTTTGCGAATTTTCCACAGAAGGGAGGGGCGGCGGTTGAAAAGACGACGGTTTCTGGTGCTGAGTGCAGGCTGCATGATGGGCCTGCTCTCGGCGTGCGGCCTCCCGATGTCGGAAAATGTGCAGGTGGAGGAGCTGCTGCGTGCCCCGCGCCTTCCGGGCGACTACGGTGCACTGCAAAATGCCCTGAACGAATGGCTGGGGGAGAGCGCCCAGCTGAAATACCCGATGCAGGGGGAGCTGCTCTCGCCGTTCCTTTTGCAGGATCTGGATGGTGACGGCCAGCAGGATGCCGCTGTTCTTTACACCACGGCCCAGAGCTCCAACGTCTGCATTGCATTTTTGCAGAAGGATGCCGCAGGCGTGTGGCAGGTCCGCCAGAGCATCGAGGGTCTGGCGGACACAGTGGACAATGTCCGGCTGGCACAGCTGCAGGATGGTGCCGCCACCCAGCTGGTGGTGGGGTACCTCGCCGCGCAGGGGGACAGCTATCTGGCGGTGTACTCCTACGAGAACGGCACGGTCAATGCCATTCTGGAACAGTCCTATGAGCAGTATCTGGTGGAGGATATCACCGGCGGCGGCAACGAGGATCTGATCCTGATGTCCACGCTGGAGGACGGCGGGGTGCAGATCGAGCTGCTGACCGTTGACCGGGACGGGATGTTCCAGCAGGTGGCTGTCATGGGCCTTTCGGCAGATAAGTTCTCGGGCTGCGCCGCTGTGGCGGCGGGCCTGGGAGCGGACGGCAAGCGCTATCTGGTGCTGGACGGCTGGACCGGCCTTTCGGGCAACAATCTGGCCACGGTGCTGCTCTATTTTGATGAGGAAAGCCAGCAGATGCTGCCCGCCGAGCAGATCAGCACCAGTGAGCTGTACAATGCGTCCCTGCGCAATGTCTCCACGCTGGTCAGCCGGGATCTGGACGGCGACGGCATCGTGGAGATCCCCACCCAGCCTGACGAAGCGGGCCTGCTGAATCTGAGCCAGAGCCGACGGATGGATTTTATCGTCTGGATGGACTATACCAGCCCGGAGCCGGAAAAGAGCTTCGGCCTGTTGGACGAGGAGAGCAGCTGCTACATTGAGCTGCCTGCCGAGTGGGAGGGCAACCTGATGCTCACCGACAGCACTGAGGGAGAGGAGGCCGTGGAGCTGCGCACCGTGGACGAGGGCAAGCTGGTGCTGACCATGCGCCTGGTTCCTTCCAGCGAGAGCGCGGCGGGCTGGACCCGCCTGGGCGTGGTGGCATCCCGCCAGATGCAGGCCAAGTTCGGGCCGGACGTGGTGCTGAAGGATCAGAGCTATCGACTGTCCCGGTCGCTGTACCGGTTGAATTGATGATGCCGCTCAGTTTTGCAGAAGTTTACCGGATGCAGGCTGGGTGTTCTGAGGTGAAATGCTTCTCCGTGTGCTCTTGGGCAGAGGGAGAAGGCAGAAAAATATGGAGGTCTTAGATGGTCAAGGTACTTGTGGTAGAGGATGAAGCCAGCATCCGCGAGATGATCGCGCTGAACCTGCGGCTGGCGGGGATGGAGGCGGTGGAGGCCGACAGCGCCGAAGCCGCCCTGCCTCTGCTGGAGCAGAAGCCCGGCTGTGATGCTGCCATTCTGGATGTGATGCTGCCCGGCATGAATGGGTTCTCGCTCTGCGAGACCATCCGCCGCACCGACCAGAAGATCGGCATCATCATCCTGAGTGCCAAGGGGCAGGAGCAGGACAAGATCCGCGGCCTGTCCATCGGCGCGGATGACTATATGACCAAGCCCTTCAGTGTCAGTGAGCTGCTGGCCCGTGTGGAGGCCCTCTGCCGCCGGGTGGGCCGCTCGGGCGGCGGCTCCGCTGCAGACGAAAATGCCCCCACCACGCTGGTCAGTGGGGAATTTGTGCTGGATGAGAACCGTCGTGTTCTCCTCAAGGCTGGGCGGCAGATCGAGCTGACCCAGGTGGAGTTCCAGATCATGGAGCTGTTCTTCCACAACCCCGGCATCGCGCTGGTGCGGGAAAAGATTCTGAAGGGCGTGTGGGGCGAGAACTACTTCGGCGATGTGAAGATCGTGGATGTGAACATCCGCCGCCTGCGGATGAAGGTGGAAGATGAGCCCAGCCACCCCACCCACATTATGACAGTGTGGGGCTACGGCTACCGGTGGGAGGAGTAAAGAAAAACCGCTCAGTTGCGCTGTGCTCGACAGCTCTCCCAATAGGAGAGCCAGGATTACTGATAGAAAGGAGGAAAAGCAATGCGCAGTGGTATTACCCGCCGCTGGCTGCGGGGAAGCCTGTTCCTGACGGTGCTGCTGGTGCTGTTGGTGGAAAGCATGTTCGTGTACAACTTCGGCCGCAGCTACTACAACAGCGTCCAGCAGACCATGATGCGGCGTTTTTCCTCCATCAACGGTCAGCTGAAAATGTACACCGGCGACACGGCCCAGAAGACTGCGGCCAACCGCAGTGTGGCCCTGCGCCGGATGGTGGAGCAGTTTGCGGATAAAGACAAATATGAGTTCATGCTGCTGGACGGTTACGGCGGCGTGATCGCCTCCTCCAGCGGCACAGGTGCGGACGGCATCGTGGTGCAGGACGATTTTAACAAGGCGCAGGATGCACCGGACGGCGTGGGTGTGGCCATCTACCGCACCGCCAGCGGGGAAACGGTCATGGCTGTGTGCAGTCTGGTGCCCTATGCGGCCGAGGACGTGGCTGCCATGCGCCTTGTCACCAGCCTGACGCTGGTGCAGGCGCAGCTGAAGAGCGTTTTCATCGTCAGTCTGGTCGTGGTGGCGGCCATTCTGGGCTTTACAGTGGCCTCCGGCCTGTACTTTGTGCGGGGCATCGTGGTGCCGCTGGGGCAGGTGGAGCGGATCGCCGCCAGCATCGCCCGGGGAGAACTGGATGTTCGCCTGCCTGTGACCGGTGACGAGCGGGACGAGGTGGACCGCCTGCGCGGCACCATCAATCAGATGGCCGAGGGGCTGGAGGAGACGGAGAAGATGAAGAACGAATTCATCAGCTCGGTCTCCCATGAGCTGCGCACTCCGCTCACCTCCATCCGGGGCTGGGTGGAGACCCTGCGCACCCTGGATGACCCCACCGATGAGAACTACCGCAAGGGGCTGGAGATCATCAACAACGAGACCGTCCGCCTGTACAACATGGTGGAGGAGCTGCTGGATTTCAGCCGCCTGCAGAATGGCCGCCTGAAAATGGAGTGCCGCCCCCTGGACCTTGTGGCCGAGCTGACGGACGCTGTCCTTTTCTGTGAAGCGCGCATCCAGCGGGAGGGGCTTCTGCTGGCCTATGCGGAGCCGGAGGAGATGATCCCGGTCTACGCCGACCCCGACCGCCTGCGGCAGGTGTTCATCAACATTCTGGACAATGCCATCAAGTATTCGGCCCCCGGCGGACGCATCACGGTCAAGATCTGGCAGGGCGAGTACAAAGCCTTCATCGAGATCATCGATCAGGGCCGCGGCATCCCGCCGGAGGATCTGGAAAACGTCAAGACCAAGTTTTACAAGGGCAGCAACTCGGTGCGGGGCAGCGGCATCGGCCTTGCGCTGGTGGATTCCATTATGACCGCACTGGACGGCACCATGGACCTCAAGAGCACGCTGGGCCGGGGCACAGTGGTCACCCTGGGCCTGCCGATCTACAAACGATAAGAGATTGTCCATATTTATCTGGTAAGATAGAGGGGCAGTTTTTACGATAGAGAGGGGCCGCAGCGCCCCATAGGAGAGCCAATGAATCAACCGAACAAGGAACGCTTCAAGACGAGTGTGGGCGGGCAGGCCCTGATGGAGGGCATTATGATGCGGGGCCCGAAAAACATCTGCTGTGCTGTCCGCAAGCCCGATGGAACCATTGAGACCAAGGTCGAGCCCACTCCCACCCACGGCGTGTGGACAAAGATCCCGCTGGTGCGGGGAGCCATCTCGATGATCGAAAGCCTAATCATGGGATACAAGTACATGATGTACTCGGCACAGGTGAGCATGGGGGATGACTACGACCCCGCCGAAGAGGAGACCGCCTTTGAAAAATGGGTGGGCGACCATCTGGGCAAAAAGGCCGAAGATATCATGCTGGCGGCAGCTGCCGTGATCGGCGGGCTGTTTGCCATCCTACTCTTCACCGTTCTGCCCACGGTGCTGGTGGGCGGCCTGAACCATCTGGTGCCGCTGGGCCGCTGGGTCAAGGTGGTGCTGGAAGCGGTGCTCAAGGTCGCCATCTTCCTGACCTACATGGCCGCCATCTCCCGGATGAAGGAGATCCACCGGGTGTTCGAGTACCACGGGGCCGAGCACAAGACCATTGCCTGCTACGAGGCCGGAGACCCCCTCACGGTGGAGAATGTCCGCAAATATACCCGCTTCCACCCCCGGTGCGGCACCAGCTTTTTGATCCTGGTGGTCATCGTCAGCGTGTTCCTGTACAGCGTGCTGCCCTGGTCCAGCACCAGCCTGCGGGTGGTGTTCAAGCTGCTGCTCCTGCCGCTGGTCATGGGCATCAGCTACGAGCTGCTCAAGTGGTGCGGCCGGTCGGACAACATCGCCACCCGCATCATCCGGCAGCCCGGCATCTGGGTGCAGCATCTGACCGTGTTTGAGCCGGACGACAGCATGATCGAGGTGGCCATTGCCGCCGTCACGCCGGTCCTGCCCGAGGACCCGGAGGACGGCAGATGGTAACCGCAGGGATGCTGCCCCGGGCAGCAGTCCGGGAGGTGGAGGCACGCCTGCGCGCCGCAGGCTGCCCCGACGCGGATTTTGACGCGGCTGAGCTCTTCCGGCTGGCAGCGGGCGGGGATGCCCGCCTTGCCGATGCTCCGCTGGGCGCAGAGCAGGCAGAGCGGCTGGAAGCCCTGACGGCCCGCCGCGCGTCCCGGGAGCCTTTGCAATACCTTTGCGGCAGCTGGCCCTTCCTTGACTTTGAGCTGGCTGTCGGCCCCGGCGTGCTCTGCCCCCGGGCCGATACTGAGGTGGTGGCCGAAGCCGCCGCCGGAATGCTGGCTGGGGTGGAGGCACCCCGGGTGCTCGACCTCTGCGCCGGCACGGGCTGTTTGGGGCTGGGCGTAAAGCGCTTCTGCCCGGCGGCACAGGTCACCAGTCTGGAGAAGAGCCCTGCGGCATACCGCTATCTGGAGCAGAACGCCCATCTCTCCCCGGTACTGACCATCACCCCGGTGCGGGGGGATCTGTTCACCTACTGGCAGACCCTGCCGGAGGGGCAGCTTGACCTCATTGTGTCGAACCCGCCTTACCTGACCTCCGCCGAGATGGGCGCACTGCAGCCCGAGGTGGCGCAGGAGCCTGCCATGGCGCTGGAAGCGGGGGAGGATGGGCTGGTATTTTACCGCGCCATTGCGGAACACTACCAGAAAGCTCTGCGCCCCGGCGGTGCCCTTGCCCTGGAGATCGGCTGGCAGCAGCGGGAAGCTGTAACGGCTCTGCTTGCCGCCAACGGGTGGACGGACATCGTGTGCAGAAAAGATTTTGGCGGCAATGACCGCTGTGTGATGGCGAGAAAACAATAAAAATATCTACAACTTCCTGTTGTAATATCTGTAAAATGTGTTATACTAGTACCGAAAGAATTGGAATGCCCGCGCCTGCGTTTGGCCGCACTGCGCCGGGAACAGATGACAAAGGAGCATGACACTATGGCAAAAAATCAGAACAACAACGTTGCCCCGGCGACCCAGAAGACCGATCCCGGTGCCAAGAAGGATGCGCTGGCCACGGCACTGGCCCAGATCGAGAAGCAGTTCGGCAAGGGCGCTGTGATGAAGCTGGGCGACAACGCCGCCATGCAGGTGGATGCCATCTCGACCGGCAGCATCGGCCTGGATCTGGCACTGGGCGTGGGCGGCGTGCCCCGGGGCCGCATCATTGAGGTGTACGGCCCTGAATCCAGTGGTAAGACCACGCTGGCCCTGCATGTTCTGGCCGAAGCCCAGAAGAAGGGCGGCGATGTTGCCTTCATCGACGTGGAGCACGCGCTGGACCCTGTGTATGCCGAGGCGCTGGGTGTGGACATCAACAACCTGCTGGTCAGCCAGCCCGATACCGGTGAGCAGGCCATGGAGATCTGCGAGGCGCTGGTGCGCTCCGGTGCCATTGATGCCATCGTTGTGGACTCTGTTGCCGCTATGGTGCCCCGCGCCGAGATCGAGGGCGAGATGGGCGACAGCCATGTGGGCCTGCAGGCCCGCCTGATGAGCCAGGCCATGCGCAAGCTGACCAGCGTCATCGGCAAGACCAACACCGTCTGCATCTTCATCAACCAGCTGCGTGAAAAGGTCGGCGTGGTCTACGGCAACCCCGAGGTCACCACCGGCGGCCGCGCCCTGAAGTATTATTCCTCTGTCCGCATCGATATCCGCCGCGTGGAGGGCCTGAAGGATTCTTCCGGTCAGTTCATCGGCAACCACACCCGCGCCAAGATCGTCAAGAACAAGGTGGCTCCTCCGTTCCGTGAGGCGGAGTTCGACATCATGTTCGGCGAGGGCATCTCCAAGATGAGTGAGCTCATCGATCTGGGTGTCAAGCTGGGCATCGTTCAGAAGAGCGGTGCATGGTTCAACTACGGTGATATCCGCCTGGGTCAGGGCCGCGACAATGCCAAGCAGTTCCTGCGCGATAACCCCGAGATCGCCAACGATATCGAGGGTCAGGTGCGCGCCAATGCCGACAAGCTCTATGCCACCCGTCGCCCGGGGGGCAAGGCTGCCGCTGCCCCTGCAGAGGGGGAACCGGCAGCTCCTGCCACAGCAAAGGAGCCGGTGGTCAAGGCTCCCGCCCGCAGCAGCGAGAGTGAGCTGGATATCATGGTGGAAGAGTAAATGGCCTTTTACAGCCGTGGCCGCCGCCCGCTGGCCGAAGAGGAAAAATCTACCGATGCCGCCAAGGCCCGCACCCGGGCCATGGAGCTGTTGGCCGGGCAGGAGCTTTCTTCGGGCCAGCTGTATGAGCGGCTGAACCGCCGCTATACCCAGCAGACCAGTGCCGCCGTGGTGGCAGAGATGGTGCAGCGGGAGTATATCAACGATGCCCGCTATGCCGAGACCCGTGCCCACGCCCTGCTGGCGGCAAAAAAGAGCCGTCGCGCCGCTGCCCAGAATCTACGGCAGAAGGGGCTGGCCGCAGGCGAGATCCAGCAGGCGCTGGATGCTGTTTACACCCCCGATGTTTCCGGCGAAGACCCGGAGCTGGAAGCCGCCGCCGCTCTGGTGGAAGGGCATTACCGCAAAAAGCTGGAAGCGGGCCGCAGGGATCTGGTCATTGCGGCCCTGCAGCGGCGGGGATTTTCGTATTCCGTTATTAAGGAAGCCATTCGCAGGGTGGAGGAGGGGGAATAACCCTCTCAGTCAAAGCCTGCGGCTTTGCCAGCTCCCCCGAAGGGGGAGCTTTTCCGGAGCAAATCGTAAAAAATCAAAAGCATCCCTCAAAAGAGAAAGAGAGTATCATCCCTTATGAAAATTGCATGTATTTCCCTTGGCTGCCCCAAGAACCAGGTCGATCTGGACGTGATGGTGCACATCCTGCTTTCGGCTGGTCACGAGACGGTGGCTGACCTGGGTGAAGCCGATGTCATTCTGGTCAACACCTGCGGCTTTATCGAGAGCGCCAAGACCGAGGCCATTGAGAACATTCTGGAGGCCTGCGCCTACAAGCAGCAGAACCCGGAGCTGAAGGTCATCGTCACCGGCTGCCTGGCCGAGCGTTACCGCAGCCAGATCGAGGAGGAGATCCCCGAGGTGGATGCTGTGGTGGGCTGTGCCTCCAACAAGGCCATTGACACCATCGTGGCCCGCCTGTTCCACGGTGAGAACCATCTGGAAAGCTACGGTGCCAAAAAGGACTTCCCGCTGGGCGGCAAGCGCGTCATCGGCACGCCTGCCCACTATGCGTACTTAAAGATCGCAGAGGGCTGCAACAACCGCTGCCACTACTGCGCCATCCCGGGCATCCGTGGCCCGCTGCACAGCCGCGATCTGGCCGACTGCGTGGCCGAGGCCCGCTGGCTGGCCGGTGAGGGCGTGAAGGAGCTGATCGTGGTGGCCCAGGACCCCACCGCCTATGGCGAGGACTGGGGCAAGCCCGGCAGCATCTGTGAGCTGCTGGACAAGCTGAACAAGGTGCCGGGCCTTGAGTGGATCCGCATCATGTACGCCTACCCGGAGCGCATCACCGATGACTTTATTGCCGCCATGAAGCGGAACGAGAAGGTGGTGCCTTACCTCGACCTGCCCATCCAGCACTGCAATGATACCATCCTCAAAAACATGAACCGCCGCTCCACCCGTGCGGAGCTGCTGGAGGTCATCGGCAAACTGCGCCGGGAGATTCCCGGCATCACCCTGCGCACCACCCTGATCGCAGGCTTCCCCGGCGAGACCGAGGAGCAGTTCGAGGACCTGTGCAACTTCGTCAAGGAGGTCAGATTTGACCGTCTGGGCTGCTTTGCCTATTCTGCCGAGGAGAACACCGTGGCCGCAAAGATGGACGGCCAGATCGATCAGGAGACCAAGGACCGGCGCGCAGAGCTGGTGATGCAGATCCAGACCGGCATCATGGCCCAGAAACAGGCCGAAAAGGTGGGCCAGACCGTCCGTGTGCTCTGTGACGGCATCGACGAGGAGAGCGGCCTGTACCTCTGCCGCACCACCGGCGATGCCCCCGAGGTGGACGGCAATGTCTGCGTTTCCAGCGAGGAGCCGCTCTATCCCGGCCAGTTCTATGATGTGCTGGTGGAGGACAGCGACCTTTACGATCTGTACGGCACGGTTGCAAAATAACAAATTGGAGGAATCTGTATGAATCTGCCCAATAAGCTTACCCTGACCCGCATCATTCTGGTGCCGGTGTTCATGGTCTTCGTTTCCCTGACCCAGATCGGCACGGAAGATTTCAACCCCACCTGGTATCTGGTGGCGGGCATCATCTTTGCCGCGGCCAGCTTTACCGATTTTCTGGACGGCCATCTGGCCCGCAAGTGGAACATGGTCACCGACTTTGGCAAGTTTGCCGACCCGCTGGCCGACAAACTGCTGACCACCGTGGCCTTCATTTACATGCTGCGGGACGGCGTGTGCAGCCCGGTGGTGCTCTGCATCATCCTGGCCCGTGAGTTTGCGGTGTCCGGTCTGCGGATGGTGGCCGCCGGTGCCAAGGACGGCAAGGTCATCGCCGCCAATATGTGGGGCAAGGTAAAGACTGTGCTGCAGATGCTGACCATCATCTTCTACTATTTCGGCACCGCATTGACCTGGGGCAATTTCATTATGATAGGCGCTGACTGCGTGTTCCTCTCTTACTGGCTGTGCTGGCTGGTGGCCATTGCCACCGCCATCTCCGGCATCAAGTACCTGTGGGACAACCGCAGCTTCATCAATACCGCAAAATGATCAAGAAGATCGCCATTCTCTGTTCCATTTTCCTGAACCTCTGCATCGTGCGGTGGGAGCCGGTGGCCATCCGGATGACCTGGGAAGCGGTGGGCAGCCAGACCTTCACCTTTTACACCGAGAACTCCAATGTCTTTGCGTTCTTCGTCTGCCTGCTGGTGGCGGTGTGTCAGGTGATCTGCCTGTTCACGGGGCGGCAGCTGCCCCGCTGGGTCAAGACGCTCAAGTACATTGCCACCTGCTGCCTGACCATGACCTTCCTGACCGTGGTGTTCGTGCTGGGGCCCTACTGTGCCGACCAGGGCGGCGTGGTGTTTCTGCTGACCGAGAGCTCCATGCTCTACCACCACCTGCTCAACCCGCTGTGTGCCTTTATCTCCTTTGTCCTGCTGGAACGGGAGCCAAAGCTGCCCGCGCGGTGCGTTCCGCTGGCGCTGGTTCCCACGATGCTCTATGGCTCTGTGGCCCTCTGGGCCAATTACCAGCGGCTCATCACCGGGCCTTACCCGTTCCTGCTGGTCTATCAGCAGACCACCCGGCAGACGGTGCTGTGGTGCGCGGCCATCCTGGCCATGAACCTGCTCTATGCCTGGCTTGTCTGGCGGCTGGGCGGGAACCGCCGCAAAAAGAGAAATGTGGGCTTGCTTTTCAGAAGCTGAGCTGCAAAAAAGGCTCTCTGCCGGTTTTGGCAGAGAGCCTTTTCTCGTGTTTTGCTTACAGCAGGGGGATCCCGGCCTTTGCGCAGGCCGCGCGGGTGGCTTCGTCCCAGACGCTTGCCTGTACCTCGCCGATGTGGGCGCTGCCCAGCAGCAGCATGCACAGACGGCTCTGGCCGATGCCGCCGCCGATGGTGTAGGGCAGCTCACCGTTCAGCACTGCCTTGTGGAAGGGCAGGGTGCGGCGGTCGTCACAGCCTGCCATGGTCAGCTGCCGGTCCATGCTCTCGGGGCTGACGCGGATACCCATGCTGCTCAACTCGTAGCTGCACTGCAGGGGCTCGTTCCAGAACAGCAGGTCGCCGTTCAGGTCCCAGTCGTCGTAGTCGGGGGCGCGGCCGTCGTGGGGCTTGCCGCTCTTCAGGGGAGCACCGATCTTCATCAGGAAGGTGGTGCCGTTTTCCTTTACAAAGGCGTTCTCGCGCTCCTTCGGGGTCAGGTCAGGGTACTTGTCCTCCAGCTCCTGGGTGGTGATAAAGGTCACGTTGGGGGTGTGAAGGGGCAGATCCTGCAGCTGGGGGAACATGGCGTGCAGGTTCATCTCGGTGGCGCAGACGGCCGACACGATGGAGCGTACCACATTTTTCAGGTAGGCCTCGCTGCGGTCCTCCTTGCGGATGACCTTCTCCCAGTCCCACTGGTCCACATAGACGGAGTGGAGGTTGTCCAGCTCCTCGTCCCGGCGGATGGCGTTCATGTCGCAGTACAGGCCCTTGCCCACGCGGAAGCCGTAGTCCTTCAGGGCCTTGCGCTTCCACTTTGCCAGCGACTGCACCACCTGTGCCTCAATGCCGCTGTCCCGGATGTCAAAGGTGACCTTGCGTTCCACGCCGTTCAGGTCGTCGTTCAGGCCGGTGGAAGCTTCCAGAAACAGCGGAGCCGACACGCGGTAGAGGTTCAGCGTGGCACACAGGGTGTCGGCGAACAGCCGCTTCACGGTGCCGATGGCACGCTGGGTGTCGTACAGGTTCAGCGCGGGTGTGTAGTTCTGCGGGATCATCGTTTTGCTCATAACAGTTTACCCCTCTCTTTCCGTTCTCCGCCGCCGAATTGCGGCACCGGAACGGCTTTCCCTTTAATACAGTAAATTATGGCACAATTTCAGAGCGTTGTAAAGGGGAGAACGCAAAGCCGGTGCAATTCGGGAGCTTATGCCTCTGCCACGGCCTCGATCTCGCACAGGACACCCTTGGGCAGATCCTTGACGGCAACGCAGCTGCGGGCGGGTTTGGAGGTAAAATACTTTGCGTAGACCTCGTTGAAGGCGGCAAAGTCGGCGATATCGGCCAGGAAGCAGGTGGTCTTTATGACCTTGTCGTAGCCGGAACCGGCGGCTTCCAGGATCGCACCCACGTTCTTGCAGCTCTGCTCGGTCTGGGCGGCGATGCCTTCGGGCACAGTGCCGTCCGCGGGGTTCACAGGGATCTGGCCGGAGGTGTAGACAAAACCGCCTGCGATGAAGCCCTGGGAGTAGGGACCGATCGCGCCGGGAGCCTTTTCAGTAGCGATGACTTTCATGGAAAATACCTTCTTTCTGTGTGTTTGATGGAGCTTTTCTCTTCGGGGAGAAAAATTCTGCTGCTTGAAGTCTACACCATGCGGCGGGATGTGTCAATCCGGGAGGGACTTTTTGCCCGCGCGGCCTTTACAAGCAGGCAAAAAGGCGGTATCCTTAATCTATTGATACACCACCCTTCAGGAGGAACCCATGGATATCCGCCAGCTGCACTATTTTCTGGTTTTGTGCGAAGAAATGAACTATACCCGCGCGTCACAGCGGCTGTTTCTGTCGCGGCAGGCCCTGCGGCAGAGCATCACGGCGCTGGAAGCCGAGCTCTGCGGCCCGCTGTTCGTCAGCGCCCACCACAAGCTCTCGCTCACCGAGCGGGGGCTGAGCTTGCAGCGCCATGCGGCCCCGGTGGTGGAGCAGTTCCAGCAGATGCAGGCGGCCCTCCATGCGGAGATCCAGTCGGCCCAGCCGGTGCGCATCGGCATCAGTGTCTCGCTGGTGCCGGACTACCTGCCCGGGCTGGAGACCCAGCTGGACAAGTTCCGCCAGCAGTACCCCCACATTGAGATGCGGTTCCGCCTGCTGGAAAACGATGCCGTGGCCGATGGTGTGGAGCAGGGCGAGCTGGACGCGGGCCTTGTGATGGACCTGGGCACGGCGGCTCCGGTGCTGGCCCGCACCACCCTGCGGGCCGACCCGGCCTGCCTGCTGGTGCCGCGCGGCCATCCCTTCTGGGAGAAGGAGCGGGTGCCGCTTTCGGCTCTGCGGGGCCAGCGGGTGCTGCTGCCCAGCCTGCGGCAGGATCTGTTCAGCCCTCTGTGGGATGCCTGCGCCCGGGAGGGCTTTGCGCCCAACGCGGAGATCGGCCCCAGCTTCTATCAGGCGTACTATCTGGTCCAGGAGCAGCTCTGCACCTGCCTGACCCGCTACGAGCCGGGAGCACGGCGGGAGCTGGACCGGGTGCGGGACGTGCTGCTGGAAGATCTGCCGCCCCTCTGCGTCTCGATGGTGCAGCGGCGCGACCACAACTCGGCCTATCTTGACCTGCTGCGGGGCTACCTGATGGAGGTCATCGGGGGAGCGGCATCCCTGCCGCCCCGGCGGGGCCGCCCGGCAAAGCCCTTCTACAACTTCCCGGTGCTGTCCAGCGCCGCCCCCAAGGCGGCACCGCAGCACCCGGCTCCGGGCACCCAGCTGCCCTTTGCGGGCGGAAACAACTTCCGGGAGCTGGGCGGCTACGAGGCCGACGAGGGCAAGCATGTCAAGTGGGGGCAGATCTACCGCGGCATTCCCACCGGACTGCTGACCGGGGCGGCTGACCGCAAGCTGCTGGACAGCCTGGGCCTGCGGCTCATCCTTGACCTGCGCAGCGAGTCCGAGGCAGCGGAGCAGCCCGACTATGTGCCCGATGGCGCGCGGCTGGTGCGCATCTGCGGGCTTTGCCACCCGGACGGAAGCGAGATCTCCTTTTCTCCCGGGGACATTGAAAAGCTGCTCAAGGGCAAGAAGGATGAGGAACATAACCTCGCCGATGCCATGTATGAGCAGATGCTCTTCCGCAATAAGGCCTACAAGGAGCTGTTCCGGGCGCTGGAGGCGGGCGAAACGCCGATCCTGTTCCACTGCTCTGGCGGGAAAGACCGCACGGGCGTGGCGGCCATGCTCATCCTGCTGGCGCTGGGGGCTTCCGATGAAACGATCTGTCAGGATTTTGTCCGGACCAATGTCTGCCGCCGCCCGGAGCTGGAAAAGATCTGGGCCGCCCATGCCGAAGAGATCGAGGCGCATCCCGAACAGAAGCAGTTCTATCAGGGCATTGCCGGTGTCCACCCGGAGTCTGCCCCCTTTGTGCTGGACACCATCCGTAAAGAGTACGGCACCACCGATGCCTATCTCGAGGCGGAATACGGCCTGACCCCCGCCCGCCTAATGCGGCTGCGGCGGATGTATCTGGAATAATGGCTGTTTTTTTAGAAAATTCCTTTCACTTTACTTGACATTGTACCAAATGTTTCGTAATATAAGAAGTAGTATGGAATCCATGACGCTGCGTGCAGGGATCTTCCGCAACCAAAGTTCAATGGGGCTTCATCTGCCCGTTTTTATATGAAAACCTTGTAGATAAAAAAGCTGCATCAGGCCGCAGGGGCTAACATGCCCTTTTTGTGCGGTGCTGTTGTCTGTTTTGTTGTTGAGAGCTTGATTTTGTATTGTTGACCCACGCCTTGCGCGGCAGCGTCTCCAGATTTTAGTTGATTTTGAACTTTAATTGTAAGGAGAGTGAACACGATGTCCCCGATCATTCTGTTGATCGTGGTCGTGGTTGCTGCTGTTGCTGCCGGCGCGGGTTATTTTATTGGTTACAATAACCGTAAAAAGACTGCCGAGGCACAGATCGGCAGCGCAGAAGCCGAGGCTACCCGCCTGGTGAACGAAGCAATCAAGACCGCTGACCAAAAACGAAAAGAAGCTGTTCTGGAAGCCAAGGACGAGGCTTTCCGCCTGAAAGCCGAGGTCGATGCCCAGAAGGCAGAGGCCGACAAGGAAATCAAGCAGCGCCGTGCTGAGATCAGCCGCCAGGAGAACCGCATTGACCAGAAGGAAAATGCGCTGGACCGCAAGACCGAAGCCCTGGAAAAGAAGGAAGAAGAGCTCAAGAAAAAGCACGAGGAGGCCGACAGCCGCTTGGCTGAGGTGGATGCCATCCGTGCCAAGGAGATGGAGCGCCTGGAGACCCTGGCGGGCCTGAGCCAGGAGGATGCCCGCGAAGTGCTGCTGCACAAGGTGGACGAGGAGCTCACCCACGAGAAGGCTGTCCGTGTGGCTGCCTACGAGACCGACCTGAAGGAAAACTGCGATAACATCGCCCGCAATATGATCGGTCAGGCCATCAGCCGCTGCGCCGCTGACCACTGCAGCGAGACCACCGTCAGCGTGGTGCCCCTGCCCAGCGACGAGATGAAGGGCCGTATCATCGGCCGTGAGGGCCGCAACATCCGCGCGCTGGAAACTGCCACCGGCGTGGATCTTATCATCGACGATACCCCGGAGGCCATCACCCTGTCCTCCTTTGACCAGACCCGCCGCGAGGTTGCCCGCATGACGCTGGAGCGCCTGATCGGTGATGGCCGCATCCACCCCGCCCGCATCGAGGAGACGGTGGAGAAGTGCCGCCACGATCTTGAGCTGCAGATGAAGCGGGAGGGCGAGCGCGCCGTGATGGAGCTTGGCATCCACGGCCTGCACCCCGACCTTATCAAGCTCATCGGCCGCCTGAAGTACCGCACCAGCTTTGGCCAGAACGCTCTGACCCACAGCATGGAGGTGGCCTGGCTGGCCGGTCTGCTGGCAGGCGAGATGGGCGTGAACGTCACGCTGGCCCGCCGTGCCGGTCTGCTGCATGATATCGGCAAGGCCCTTGACCACGAGATCGAGGGCAGCCATGTCCAGATCGGTGTGGATATCTGCCGCAAGTACAAGGAAAACACCCAGATCATCCATGCCATTGAGGCCCACCACGGCGATGTGGAGCCCAAGACCCCGCTGGCCTTTATCATTCAGGCCTGCGATGCCATCAGTGCCGCACGTCCCGGTGCCCGCCGCGAGAACGTGGAGAGCTATGTCAAGCGTCTGGAAAATCTGGAGGAGATCTCTTCCAGCTTTGAGGGTGTGGAGCAGGCCTTTGCCGTTCAGGCCGGCCGCGAAGTCCGCATCATGGTCAAGCCCGATGTCATCAGCGATGATCAGGTCATCCTGCTGGCCCGCCAGATCGCCAAGAAGATCGAGGATACCCTCGATTATCCCGGCCAGATCAAGGTCAACGTCATCCGCGAGAGCCGCGCCATCGAGTACGCGAAGTAAGATCAGAACCAAGAGGAGCCCGTTGTATTCGTACAGCGGGCTCCTTTTTTGTCTGTGAGTCTCTCGGGCGCGTCGTGTCAGATCTCCGGGCAGCCACTACGTCAAGTGCACAGACGCAGAGTTTGCCCAGTGGTGCAGGTAAGACCATATCCTCCCAGCAAATGCAAAGCGCCCCCGCTCACCGGTGTTTCCGGCAGGCGGGGGCGCTGCTTTTTGTAGGAAGTTCAGAAGGTCAGCCGCATCTGGTACCACACCACGCCGCCGTGGGTGGAGCCGGAAACGCCTTCGCTGACAAAGCCGAAGCCGGCGTAATAGTGCACGAGCCTGTCCTTGCAGGTGAGCACCAGCCCCCTGCGGCCCTGAGCCTTTGCATCGGCGATGGCCCGGCGGAGCAGCTGCCCGGCCAGGCCCTGCTTCCGGTATTCGGGCAGGGTATTCACCCCAAAGATCATCTGCCACGCCCCATGGGCATCGTGCAGGGAAGCGTCGGCGTACATCTCGTCTGTCAGGTCGGGGGTATCGGTCACAAAGCCGTCCACAAAGGAGACGAGCTTTTCGTCCTCGAACAGCAGCCAGAAGTGGTCGGCATAATGGGTCAGCCGCCCGGCAAATTCTTCTTTTGTGGCCGCCTCCGCAGCCGGGAAGCAGGCCGCCTCCACGGCAGCAATGGCATCCAGATCTTCAAAGGTGGCAGTACGGATCTTTTGCATAGTCATTCTCCAGAGTTTGATTTGTTGAGCTGAGTATACCACATCATCCCGCAAAGCGCCAGCAAAACAAAAAGAACCACTTAGTCTTTGCAAATAACCTTTGAACCTTCACCATCAATTACAATTCCCTGACGGTTGTTAATTGGGCATAGATTCAAATCCGAAAACGCAGTCATTATTTTCTCGGTAACTTTCTTAAATGGTGCTGTAAGATAATGCGGAAGAACATAGAAATCAATCAAATCAAGCCCTGTATCATCTTCTTGTGAGTAGTCCTCCGGCTTTTCATCCATTTGCTCGATATATTGGATGCTTGGAGCGCATATAATCGCACCTGCCGATTCACCAATCATCAGTTTTCCCTTTGCCAATTCTTTCTTCAACAGCTCATCCGTTCCCGTTTTACGGAGCTGGTCTATAAGGAAAAAAGAATTTCCGCCGGTAAAATATATCACATCCGCATCTTCAAAAACAGACTGTATTGTTGAATAAGCCTCCGTTGAAATATCAATTTCAGTTACGATTGCTCCCAACTTTTTGAATAATTTTCGAGCCGAGCCGACATAACCGGTGTAGCCTTCACGCAGCGAAGCTGTTGGAATAAATGCGACTTTTTTATTTTCAATTTCTTCCTTTATCAGACTTCCTACACTTGAAAAGTGCGAACATAAAAACAGTTTCATCAATATTCTCCTTTATATATAAATTCGCGTTTGTGGAGCGAAGCAGAACAATGAAAGCCCCAGTGGGGCTTTTAAGCGACAGAACGGTCTTGCGTAGCAAGATGGAGGGGCTTTGCCCCGACAAGTTCCGAGTTGTTGAACTAAGCCGAGTATACCACACCATCCCACAAAGCGCCAGCAAAACAAAAAGAACCACCGACCGAAGTCGATGGTTCTTGTCCTCGGGTGGAGGATGGTCCATCCGGAATTTCACTTCTCAAGCTCCTGCGAGTTTCCGAAGTGCTCTTGTTGGAGTACGCCTGCTCCAAACCCTGCCAGGAACGAGTACGGCAAACTGGAAATTGTTACACTTAAAAAAGCGGAATTTCACCATCATAGTTTTCTGCTTTTTCCAATAGAGGTCCTTTAGCTCCCATCGTAAACGCGATGTCGCTACTGCGGATAGAGAGCAGCTCCATTCCGGGTCTCACCTTCAAAAAATCCATCATTTTCTTCGTAAGAAGAATTTGCCCCTCCTGTGAAATCTCTACCCAGCAGTAGGAACGCCCCTTGTATTTGATAAATTCGCCAGAACCTGCTGAGTAGTCAAGCAACGGTGGAGTATCGTCCAAAATGTGACCAAGTTTTGACGGATGCAAAAGGCCTTTCCGGGTGACGCAGAAGCCACCGGTAATCTTACTTCCGGTAAAAAGATATACTTTTCCTTCATCTGCAATGTGATATTCTTCCATTGCCTGCGGTGGAATCCGTAATGTTCCATCCGTCCGAATGAGTGATTTCCCGAAAATAAATTTTCCTCCCTTATTCATTTGTGGCATAAAAACACCTCCTTAAATTACGAGTTGTTGAACTAAGCCGAGTATACCACACCATCCCGCAAAGCGCCAGCAAAACAAAAAGAACCACCGACCGAAGTCGATGGTTCTTTTCCACGAGTGGAGCATTGTCCACGGCACTCGAACCCAACACTTCCTCACGGGTGACCGTTTTGGCATCATCCGTGAAGTTGAAATTGAGTACGACCCGGTCATCAAAGACGTAGACCGAGTTGACAAAGGTATCAATGATCTGCCGCTGGTGTTCCGTGCTGCCCACGTCACCCTTGCGGAATTTCTCAAGCCAGAACCGAATCCACTCACGGGTCAGAACGGGCTTTTTCAGTTCTTCTTCCAGAATGCTGGTGTTCAGGGCTTCTTTCCGGGCTTCCAATTCGTCTAGCCGCTGCTTGGTGGTCGAGGTCAGGATGCCCTGTTCAATGGCTTCCAGAAGGTTTGCCAGCCGCTTCTCCGTGTCCCTGAGCTGGTCTTTCAGGACAGGCAGCCGGGTGTTCTCTTTCTGCTGGGCTTCCATGACCAAATCTATCAGCTGTTCGATGATTTCATCGTTAAAAATCACCTTAATGGCGGTGTCCACCACGAACCGCTCCAGAGGCTCCTTGCGGATGGCTTTCAGGTCACAGTGCGCCTTGCCGTGGCGTTTGGCGTTGCCGCACTTGTAGTAATAGTAGGTGTTTCCCATGTGGCTGGTGCCACTTTCGCCACCCATCAGGGTGCCGCACTTGCCACAGAACAGCTTGGTGGTCAGCAGATAGCTCACATCCTCTTTTGCAGGCCGACCATGGGCGATCCTGTTCTGCTCGAAACGCTGCTGCACCCGGTCGAACAAGTCCTTGTCAACAATGGCCGGAATGCCGCCCGGCGTCACAATGTCCTTGTAGCGGTATTCGCCGATGTAGCGGCGGTTGCGGAATATCTGGAAGAAGCTGTTCTTTACGAACGGCTTCCCGGTGCGGGTACGCAGGCCGCGCTCGTTCAGGGATGCGGCAATCTTCTCAGCCGGTTCGCCGTCGGCGTACCGGCTGAAGATCTCCTGCACAATAGGAGCCGTTTCCGGGTCGATATGGTATAGCCTGTCCTCCTTGCCAATGGTGAAGCCCAGCGGCACCACGCCGCCGTTGTACTTGCACTGGAGGGCATTTTCGCGCTCACCGCGCGCCACTTTCAGGGCGAGTTCGGCGGAATAGTATTCCGCCATGCCAATCAGCATACTCTCCACCATAATGCCTTCAGGCCCCTGCGAGATGGGTTCCATGGCAGACACCAGATGGACACCGTTCTTTTCCAGCTGGTACTTGTAGTTCACGGCATCGAATCGGTTCCGGGCAAAGCGGTCGAGCTTCCAGACCAGAACCACATCGAAGATTTTCTTTCCGCTGTCCTTGATCATCCGCTGAAAGTCTGGGCGGTCATCCGTTTTGGCAGAGTAGGCACGGTCAATGTAGGTGCCGACCACGGTGATGCCGTTCTTCTCGGCGTAGGCCTTGCAGTCGCGCAACTGTCCCTCAATGGACGCTTCTCGCTGGCTGTCGGATGAATAGCGGGCGTAGATTACGGCGGTCATGGTTGCACCTCCTTGGCGTGTATTCGACTTGCCTTTATAGTATCGGGTCAAGCGCAGCTTGTCAACAATCTGCGAGCAGAGTGAAATGCGAAAATTGCGAAACGCAGCGAAAAAGGTGAGAGCAAGAATCGTCCCGTGGCCACAAATTTTCAATTCTTGAAAATTCTTGCCCCTTTGGGACAGCTTCTTGTTGGGGCGTGCCTGCCCCAAACCCTGCTGGAACGAGTACGGCAAACTGGAATTTGACTAATCCTACATGTGCATCATATTACACTCATGTAATTATCCTCTACATAAACAGCTTTTCCATCAGCAAGCTTAATCTCATCTTTGCCGTTCGGTAATACTGTTGTTTCAGAACCATTCCAATGGGGGATAATAGGATTGTCAATAATATGTAATCCATCTGTTAAATTTCCCGCCGCATACATACTTCCTGCACTGATTCCGACATATATAAGTCCGTTTTTAATTGCATTATTAAGTATTCTATCAAAACCAGTTCTAGACATTTCACGACAAAGCACAGATACATCACCACCACTGACAAAAACAGCATCAAATTGGTTTAATTCTTCAAAAGTTAATAGCCTTGTAAGCATAAACGGGGTTGTAACATACGAAGAATAGGTTCTTTGATAGTCTTTTGAAAGAATTAATTCCAGATTGTACACTAATATATTTTCGTACTGAATTCCCATTAGAAAGAGTTCATGAAAACATATTGCAAGCGACTCTCTTGCACCATCTGTTTCAATGCCAGCTGTTGGAATATAAAGCACTTTCACATCCTTCGGACACTTTCCAATAATATCAAAGAATTTCTCTTTCATCTTATCGGTCAACCCTGCAGATGTAAGAAATAGATGTTTTCCATTCATATTCTTTTACCTCGTCAAACTCCGATTTACTGGGCTAAGCCGAGTATACCACACTCCACCATGAAAGAACACCCCGATATAGTGAAATTTTGCCATTTTTCTGCGTACGTGCGTACACGCTCCGCAGGGATTCTAAGGGGCTTGACCCCTTGGCACACAGACTTTGGCACAAAGTCTAGTGTGTTACACCTTGTCAGAGGTGTACAGGCTCCCGGTACGCACGTACGCAGCGACTACTCCCAAACGCGCCATATAGGGGGACGACCAAGTTCGCACAAAGCGAACTTGATTCCGCAAAGCAAAAGGCAGGATACCACTATCATAGTGATACCCTGCCTTTGCTCGTTTACCGTTCCGAGTAGTCCTTCCGCAAAACCTCCGATAAACAAAAAACGTACCCGAACCCTTTTTCGTAAAGAATCGGGTTCGAGTACGAACTGTATGGTGGACGGTACAGGACTCGAACCTGTGACCTCCTGCACGTCAAGCAGATGCTCTACCAGCTGAGCTAACCGTCCATATTCTGTTTGTGCCGCAATCAGCTTGATTATGATATCATACCGCCGGGCAAAAAGCAAGCCCTTTTTTGAAAATTCTGCAAACTTTTTGATGCCTGGTTTACTGTGGATGGAAAATCAGCCGCCCAGCGCACATTTTGTAAACCGACTCAAGGCGTTTCCGTTGCCCTGAACGCCGGTTTGTGGTATAATACATTGATTATAATAGGAAAGGTATCGCAGAATGAGAGTTTTGGGCATCGACCCGGGTTACGCCATCGTGGGCTGGGGCGTTTTGGACTATGCGGGCAACCGGTTTGCACCGGTGGATTTCGGGGCGGTGTGCACCGATGCCGGGGTGCCGTTTGAGCAGCGGCTGAACGAGGTCTACACCGGCATCCGGGAGGTCATTGAGCGGACACAGCCCGAGGTGCTTGCCATCGAAAAGCTGTTCTACCAGCACAACCAGACCACGGTGATCGGCGTGGCCGAGGCCCGCGGGGTCATCCTGCTGGCGGCGGCGCAGGCGGGCATCCCCATCTACGAGTACACCCCCATGCAGGTGAAACAGGCCGTTACCGGCTACGGCAAGGCCGTGAAAAAGCAGGTGCAGGAGATGACCCGCATCCTGCTGCATCTGCCTGCTGTGCCCAAGCCCGATGATACCGCCGATGCACTGGCCATGGCCATCACCTTCTGCCATACCAACGGCAACCAGCTGAACCGCTTTGCAAGAAGGGGCGTTGGGCCGATTTAGTTGTTGTTATTCGTGTATAAGGGAAGGCTTCCCTTTGTACAACCTCTCAGTCTCACTTTGTTCGACAGCTCCCCTAGTAGGGGAGCCTCTGGCGAAGAGGAAGAGCTGCCCGTTATGCCAAGGCCTCCCCTATTAGGGGAGGTGGCATTGCGGAGCAATGACGGAGAGGTTGGGCAGGGGAGGAGCTGACCGAAAAGGGAAAACACTTTATGATCTACTCTTTAACTGGAAAAATCATCAAAAAGACCCTGAACGCTGTGGTGGTGAGCTGCGGCGGGGTGGGCTACTATGTACAGTGCCCGACCAGCGTTGCGGGTGCACTGCCCGGGGTGGGCCGGGAAGCCACCCTTTACACCGTGATGAGCGTGACCGAAAATGACATCAGCCTGTACGGCTTTGCCACCGAGGAGCAGCAAAGCTGCTTTGAGCTGCTGACCGCCGTTTCCGGTGTGGGCCCCAAGGTGGGTCTGGCCATTCTCAGCGTCATGGAGCCTGACCGGGTGGCGCTGGCGATCTCGGCGGGCGACCACAAGGCCTTCAAGGCGGCATCCGGCGTGGGCCCCAAGCTGGCCCAGCGCATCGTGCTGGAGCTGAAGGATAAGGTGGCAAAGGGCTTTGTGGATGGCATCAACCTTGAGGATGTGGGCGCGGCCACTGCCGCCCCCGCCGCACAGGGAGCCGGGCAGGCCATTGCGGCGCTGGTCTCGCTGGGGTACAGCCAGAGCGAAGCCGCCCTGGCCGTTTCCAAGATCGACGCAAGCCTTCCCGTGGAAGAAATCATCAAGCTGGCCCTGCGGGGCATGGCAGGCAGGAGGTAATCCATGCAGGACGAAACCGCGCTCTATGGCGCAAAAATGATGCAGCCCAGCTTAACGGCGGCGGACAACGAGGAAAACAGCCTTCGCCCGCAGCATCTGGAGGACTACATCGGACAGGACAAGGTCAAGCAGAACCTGAAAATCTATCTGGAAGCCGCCAAGCGGCGCGGCGAGCCCATGGATCACATCCTGCTCTATGGCCCCCCGGGCCTGGGCAAGACCACGCTGGCGGGCATCATCGCCAACGAGATGGGGGTGCAGATCCGCATCACCAGCGGCCCTGCCATTGAGAAGCCCGGCGACCTTGCCGCCCTGCTGACCAATCTGCAGGAGGGCGACGTGCTCTTCATTGATGAGATCCACCGCCTGTCCCGGCAGGTGGAGGAGGTGCTCTACCCGGCGCTGGAGGATTACGCGCTGGATATTATGATCGGCAAGGGCCCCAGCGCCCAGAGCATCCGGATCAACCTGCCCCGCTTCACGCTGGTGGGCGCTACCACCCGTGCGGGCCAGATCACCGGCCCCCTGCGGGACCGCTTCGGTGTGCTGCTCAAGCTGGAGCTGTACAGCCCCGATGAGCTGAGCCGGATCATCCAGCGCTCGGCGGGCATCCTCGACCAGCCCATCACCCCGGAGGGCGCTTACGAGCTGGCCAAATGCAGCCGGGGCACCCCCCGCGTGGCAAACCGCTTCTTGAAGCGTGTCCGCGACTTTGCCACCGTGCTGGGGGATGGCATCATCGACCGGGATGTTTCCCTGATGAGCCTGAAGCGGATGGACGTGGACGCGCTGGGTCTGGACGAGCTGGACCGCAGCCTGCTCCGCGCCATCATTGAGATGTACAACGGCGGCCCTGTGGGCCTGGAAACGCTGGCGGCGGCGCTGGGCGAGGAGGCCGTGACGCTGGAGGACCTGTGTGAGCCCTACCTGATGCAGATGGGCTTTCTGACCCGCACCCCCCGTGGCCGCTGTGCCACCCGCCTTGCCTATGAGCACCTGGGCCTGAAAGCCCCCGAGACCGGAAGCCCGGAGGACAACGGCCAGCAGAGCCTGTTCTGAGCCGTTTGAAGAGAGAAAGGAGGACGCTTATGCGCCCTGCAGATAGTTGGAAAGATTACGAGCTGCTGGATGCCACCGGCGGCAACCGCCTGGAGCGCTGGGGAGAGACCATCCTCATCCGGCCCGACCCGCAGGTGGTGTGGAAAACCGAGAAGCAGAGCCCGCTCTGGGCCAAGGCCGATGCCATCTACCACCGCTCCAATCAGGGGGGCGGAGAGTGGGAGTACCGCCGCCGTCTGCCTGAGAAGTGGAAGATCTCCTGCGGTGAGGGCGAGGACAAGCTGACCCTCATCGTCAGCCCCACCGGTTTCAAGCACACCGGCGTGTTCCCGGAGCAGGCTGTCAACTGGGCCTGGTACGCCAGAAAGATCCGTGCGGCAGGCCGCCCTGTCAAGGTGCTGAACCTGTTTGGCTACACTGGCGGCGCAACGCTGGCGTGTGCCGCTGCGGGAGCTACTGTCTGCCATGTGGATGCTTCCAAGGGCATCGTAGCGTGGGGCAAGGACAACGCCGTGGCCAGTGGTCTGGCGGACCGGCCCATCCGCTGGCTGGTGGACGACTGCGCCAAGTTCGTGGCCCGGGAAAAGCGCCGGGGCAACACCTACGATGGCATCATCATGGACCCGCCCAGCTACGGCCGCGGCCCCGGCGGCGAGATCTGGAAGCTGGAGGACTGCATCTACGAGCTCATCAGCCAGTGCGAGGAAGTGCTGAGCGATACGCCCCTCTTCTTTGCGGTCAACAGCTACACCACCGGCCTGTCCCCCGCGGTCATGGAGTATATGCTCAAGACCACGCTGGTGCCCCGCTTTGGCGGCAAGACCAGCTGTGATGAGATCGGCCTGCCCGTTTCCGCCACCGGCGGCGTTGTGCCCTGCGGCGCAACGGCCATTTGGGAAGAATGAACTCCCTCAGTCACGGCTGTCGCCGTGCCAGCTCTCTCGGGGAGGGAGCCTTTGGCATGGCGGGAACGTTGACCGTTTGCCGGAAAACTTCTCGGTTGCGCCAGAGGCCCCATCTCAGAGGGGGCTGTCTGCGAAGCAGACTGGGGGAGTGTCCTGACGGCAGCCATTCTGAAAAAATGAAGAAGAACCAAGAATGGGGTACAGCCCTTTTGAGAGGGGCGCACCACCGGAAAGAGAAAACCTATGGAAGAAACGATTTTAACTGCGAAAGATCTGAAGTTCCGCTATGACCCGGAACAGCCGGACTACGCCCTGAACGGCGTGTCGGCTGAGGTGAAGCGGGGCGAATTTGTGGCAGTGCTGGGGGCCAACGGCTGTGGAAAATCCACGCTGGCCAAGCACTTCAACGCCATCCTTCTGCCGGAGAGCGGCACTGTGCTGGTGGAGGGGATGGACACCAAAGACGAGGACAAGATCTACGATATCCGCCAGACCGTGGGCATGGTGTTCCAGAGCCCGGACAACCAGATCGTTGCCACCGTGGTGGAGGAAGATGTCGCCTTTGCGCTGGAAAATCTGGGCGTGCCGCCGGAGGAGATGCGCCGCCGCGTGGATGAAGCGATGAAGATGGCGGGCATCTATGAATACCGGGAGCGTGCGCCCCACAACCTGTCCGGCGGCCAGAAGCAGCGCGTTGCCATTGCGGGCGTGGTCGCCATGCGGCCCGACTGCCTGATCCTGGACGAGGCCACCGCCATGCTTGATCCCCGGGGCCGGGAGCAGGTGATGCAGACCATCCACCATCTGAACAAGAACATGGGCATCACGGTGGTGTCCATCACCCACTATATGGAAGAAGCTGCTCAGGCCGACCGCGTGCTGGTGATGAGCAAGGGCAATGTGGTCATGGAGGGCACCCCGAAAGAGGTATTCAGCCAGACCGAAAAGGTGCGCGCCCTGCGGCTGGATGTGCCGCAGGCTGCCGAACTGCGGGATGAGCTGGTCAAGGCCGGCATTCCCATGCCCGAGGGCATCATCGACACCGGCGCGTGCGCACAGGCTCTGTATGAGCTTTTGAAGTAAGGGAGGGGACGGAAGATGGGAAGCATTATCAAAGTAGATCACCTGAGTTATGTCTATAACCCGGGAATGCCCAATGCCGTCACCGCGCTGGATGACGTGAGCTTTGAGGTGGAAGAGGGAGACTTTGTGGGCATCATCGGTGCCACCGGCTCCGGCAAGAGCACCCTCATCACCCACATGAACGGCCTGAACAAGCCCACCAGTGGCCACATCATCATCGATGGCCGCGACCTGTGGGCCGAGCCGGAAAAGATCCGGGAATTCCGTTTCCTCACCGGTCTGGTGTTCCAGTACCCGGAGTACCAGCTGTTTGAGGAGACCTGCTATAAGGATATCGCTTTTGGCCCCAGAAACATGGGGCTGGACGAGGCCGAGATCGACAGGCGGGTGCATGAAGCAGCGGACTTTGTCGGCCTGGATGAGGCGCTGCTACAGCGCAGCCCCTTTGAGCTGTCCGGCGGCCAGAAGCGCCGGGTGGCCGTGGCGGGTGTGATGGCCATGAAGCCCCGCATTCTGGTGCTGGATGAGCCTGCCGCCGGTCTGGACCCGGAGGGCCGGGACGAGATCCTGTCTGAGGTCAAGGAGTACCACAAAAAGACCGGCACCACCGTGCTGCTGGTCTCCCACAGCATGGAGGATATTGCCAAGTACGCCGACCGTGTGCTGGTGATGAGCAACAAGAAGATCGCCATGTATGACACCGTTGAGAACGTGTTTGCCCGTGCGCCCGAGCTGCTGGCGCTGGGCCTGAGCGTGCCGCAGGTCACAAAGATCTTCCTCAAGCTGCGGGAGATGGGTGTGGATGTCCCGGCGGATGTTTACACCGTGCCCTATGCCGTCAAGATGATTTTGGAAGCCAAGAAGCGCCGGGACGCAGGCGAAAGCCTTGTGCTGCCCCGTGTGGATGCAAAGAAGGGGGGCGCTGCCACATGCTGAGAGATATCACCATCGGCCAGCACTTCCCGGGCGACAGCCTTGTGCATAAGTTCGACCCCCGCATGAAGCTGGTGCTGACCATCGTCTACATCATCCTGCTGTTTGCCGCGTCCAACCCGCTGGGCCTGACGCTGTCCCTTGTATTTCTTGTGGCCATGTACGGCGTGGCAAAGATCCCCTTCAAGCTCATCACCAAGAGCCTGAAGCCCATTTTGCCCATCATCCTCTTTACCGCGGTGCTCAACCTCTTCTTTGTTTCGGGCGAGGGCGAGCCGCTGGTGCACTTCTGGGTGCTGAACATCTACGCCGAGGGCCTGCGCTATGCCATCCTGATGGCGGTGCGCGTGATGGCACTGATCGCGGGCACCAGCCTGCTGACCTATACCACCAGCCCCATCGTGCTGACGGATGCCATCGAGCAGCTGCTCAAGCCTTTGGGCAGGCTGCACTTCCCGGTGCATGAGCTGGCTATGATGATGAGCATTGCCCTGCGGTTTATCCCGACCCTGATCGAGGAGACCGACAAGATCATGAACGCCCAGAAAGCCCGCGGTGCCATGCTGGACAACGGCTCCATGATGGAGCGCGTCAAGGCGCTGGTGCCGGTGCTCATCCCGCTGTTCATCTCGGCCTTCCGCCGCGCCGATGAGCTGGCCATGGCCATGGAGTGCCGCTGCTACCGCGGCGGTGATGGCCGCACCCGCCTGAAGGTGCTGCGCTGCACCCGGCAGGATTATATCGACCTGGCGGTGTGCATCGTCTGCTTTATGGTGATCCTGAGCTCGAGACTGGTGTTCCCGAATTTTTAAAAACTCCCCCAGTCGCCTGCGGCGACAGCCCCCTCGAGGAGGGGGCCTTATAGCCTCCCTCTTTGAGGGAGGTGGCACGGCAAAGCCGTGACGGAAGGAGTTCCATGCAGAACTATCTACTGACCCTTGCCTACGACGGAACCAACTACTGCGGCTTTCAGGTGCAGCCCAACGGGCGGAGCGTGGCCCAGACCTTTCAGGATGGGCTGGAAGCGGTGCTCCACAGCCGCCCCGATATCAAGGGGTGCAGCCGCACCGATGCCGGGGTCCACGCGCTGGGCTTTGCGCTGAACTTCCACGCGGAGACCCGCATCCCCCCCGAAAAGCTGCCGTTGGCCATCAACCAGCACCTGCCCCCGGATATCCGGGTGCTGTGCGCCCGGGTGGTGCCGGAGGAGTTCCACGCCCGCTATGCCGCCCATACCAAGACCTACCTGTACCGCATCCACAACCACCCCATCGATTCGCCTTTTGATGAAAAATATTACACCCGGGTGCCTCGGCGGCTGGATGTGGATGCCATGCAGAGGGCGGCGGAACAGTTTGTGGGAAAGCACGATTTTCTGGCCCTGTGCGCGGCGGGTTCCTCTGCTGCTGCCCACGGAGATACCGTGCGCACCATCACTGACTGCCATGTGACCCGGAAGGGCGACGAGGTGGACATTGAGGTGACGGCGGACGGCTACCTCTATAACATGGTGCGCATTCTGGCAGGCACCCTGTGTGAGGTGGGCGCGGGCCGGATGCAGCCCGATGCCATCCCCGGCATCCTTGCCAGCCGGGACCGCAGCCAGGCCGGGCCGACGCTGCCCGCGAAGGGGCTATTTTTGGAGAAGGTGGACTACGACCTATGAGAAAAAATCGCAACCGTCCGGAGAGTGACGAGCCGCTTTCGGAAGGGCGGGTCGAATATCTGGAAGCTGCCCGCCAGCGTGTGCGGAACCGGCGCATCCGCCGCACGGCGGTGCTGCTGGTGCTGCTGACGGCGGTGGTGCTGTTTGCCACCGGCATCGCGGGCAGCTCGGTGGCGGCCCTGAAGGACCTGACCGATACGGCCCGCATTGCCCTGCTGCCCGGCTCCGGCTGGCCCCAGCAGACCGGTGTGGCCGAGCTGGAGCAGATGGCCCCCCTGACCGGCAGCTTTGTGGAGCTGGGGGACGAGGGCTGTGTGGTCTGGTCGCGCACCGGCAAAAAGCTGAACAGCATCCAGAGCGGCTATGCCCGCCCGGCGCTGGCCGCGGGCAAGACCCGCTTTGTCCTCTACAACCGCTCCGGAAACGAGCTGCGGGTGGAGAGCCGCACCCAGAACCTCTACACCAAGCAGCTGGAAAACAGCATTTTCCTCTGCGCCATGTCGGACAACGGCACGCTGGCTGTGGTCACTGAGGACCAGACCAGCATGGCAAAGCTGCTGGTATACAGCCCCTCCATGGAACAGCAGCTCAGCTGGAGCATGACCTCCAACGACGGCACCCCCCTGCGGATGGCCTTTTCCCCCGACAGCCGGAAGCTGGCGGCGGCAGCCGTCACCGTCAGCGGGGGACAGGTAATGACCAACCTCTACCTCATCAATCTGGCATCGGGCGATCCTGTCAGTCTGGTGAATCAGGGCGGTGTGCCCCAGTGGCTGGGGTGGACCTCTGCTTCCACGATCCTGGCTGTCTACGATACCAGGGCCGTGCTCTACAATGCGGGCGGCGGCGAGCGTGTGGTCTATGATTTTGCGGGCACGGAGCTGAAGGATGTTTCGGTGGACGCGGCAGGCAATGTGGCCCTGCTGCTGGCATCGGGGCAGGTCTCTCAGGCTGTGACGCTGGACAAAAACCTGAATGTCCAGTTCAGCGCTGCTGTCTCGGCGGCAAATTCCATTGTCCGGGCGGGGAACCTGTTCTATCTGCTGGCCGATAACGCCGTGGAGTGCTTTGATGCATCTGGCACCCAGCAGTGGAGCCAGAACCTTGACACCAGCCCGCAGGCATTGCTGGCCAACAGCAAGGATCTGCTGCTGTTCAGCGGCAACACGGTGCAGAAGTTGGAAGCACCCGCTGAATAGCCCTCTCCGTCAATGCTTGCGCATTGCCACCTCTCCCAAAGGGAGAGGCAATTGCGGCTTTGAGGAAAAAGAGTGCAATTTATTTTGTGGCTTCCCCTGTCAGAAGCGTTGGCTCCCCCTTTGGGGGAGCTGGCACGACGGCAGTCGTGACTGAGAGGGTGAGCCAGTTCGGAATAAGGTTAAACGTATGTTCAAGAATCCGTCATTTATTTTTGATATCCTATGTACGGTGGTCTGGCTGGTGCTGGCCGTCCGGTATGCCCGCAAAGGCTTTCTGGCCTCGGTGGTGCAGCTGACGGGCAGCCTCATCAGCCTGTTCGGTGCCAGAGCCTTTTCAGGCTGGGCAGCCGGGCAGGTGTTCGAGCGCTTCCTCGCCGGAAGCTTCCGGGACCAGATCGCTGCCAATATCGCCGCCGGGGGAGCCGTCAGTCTGGATGGCATTGCCCAGCGGTACGCGGGCTTTCTGCCCGAGGCGTTCCGGGCATCCATCGTGGATGCCTGCGAGCGCTCCATCTCTGCCGTCCTCAATGACAACGCCGTTGTGCTGGCGGATACCATCGTCCAGAAGGTGCTGGCTCCGCTGCTGACCCCGGTGATCTCGCTGGTGCTGTTCTTTGTGGCGTTTGCCCTGCTGCGGATGCTGGTCAGCCTGCTGGTCACGGTGCTGGGGCTGGTGAACAAGCTGCCCGTGATCGGTGCAGTGAATCACTGGCTGGGCTGGGGCGTGGGCGGCATTGCCAGCCTTGTGGACATCTATCTGGTGCTCTGCGTGGTCTGGGCGCTCATTGTGATCACCGGCGGCAACCTCACCATGCTCAACGACACGGTGATGAGCGGCAGCCTTTACTATAAAGTATTCAATGTGTTCAACCCGTTTGTCTGAGCGGGGAGGGAAAAGGAGGAACAATGGTCTGCATTCGATGCCAGAAGCGGCCTGCCATTATTTTTGTCCAGCGGATGGAAAATGGCCAGATGAAAAACGAGGGGTACTGCCTGCACTGTGCCCGGGAGATGCACATCAAACCGGTCGATGATCTGATGAAGCAGTTTGGCATGTCTGATGAGGACATGGATGCCATGGAAGACCGGATGGAAAACATGATGCAGGAGATGGGGGACATGAGCAACATGAACCCCTTCTCCATGATGATGGGCATGGGCCAGCCGGACCAGAGCGAGGAGGACGGCGACCTTGTGCCCGGCTCCAGCGCCACCTTCCCGCTGGGGGTGAACGGCGGTGCCCAGAACGGCAAAAACGAAAAGAAGGCGGGCAAAAACGACAAAAAGCCGCCCCGCCGCAAGTTTTTGGATACCTACTGCGAGAACCTGACCCGCAAAGCCCGGGAGGGGAAGCTGGATGATATCATCGGCCGCGACCGGGAGATCTACCGCACCATCCAGATCCTGAGCCGCCGCCAGAAGAACAACCCCTGCCTCATTGGTGAGGCGGGCGTTGGCAAGACCGCCATTGCCGAGGGTATTGCGGAGCGCATTGCCAAGGGGCAGGTGCCGGCAGGGCTGCAGGATAAGGAGATCTTCCTGCTCGACCTGACCAGCCTTGTGGCAGGCACCCAGTTCCGCGGCCAGTTCGAGCAGCGAGTCAAGGGCCTGCTGAGCGAGGTCAAGGCGGCGGGCAACGTCATCCTGTTCATTGACGAGATCCACACCATTACCTCTGCCGGTGAGAGCGAGGGTGCCATGAATGCGGGCAACATTCTGAAGCCTGCCCTCTCCCGCGGCGAGATCCAGGTCATCGGTGCCACCACCTTCAACGAGTACCGCAAGTATATCGAGAAGGACCAGGCGCTGGAGCGCCGGTTCCAGCCCGTGCGGGTGGAGGAACCCAGCGTTGCTGATACGCTGGCCGTGATGGGCGGTATCAAGCACTACTACGAGGAGCACCACCATGTGCAGGTGCTCGCCGATGTGCTGAACGCCACCGTGACCCTGAGCGAGCGGTATATCACCGACCGCTATCTGCCCGACAAGGCCATCGACCTGCTGGACGAGGCCTGTGCCTGCTGCAATCTGGCCCACCCGGTCATTTCCGAGTACCTGACCATGCAGAAGGAACTGGAGGCCCTCAAGCAGGAAGAGGCCGACATGGAAAACGCCGATGTGAACGAGCCCATCGATTACGAGCGTGTGGCAGAGCGCAAGACCCGGATGGCACAGCTGGAGCGGGAATTGCCCGCCAAGGAGGCTGCAGCCGGGGAGATCCAGGTGACCATGGACGATGTGGCCAAGGTCATTGAGCTGTGGACGGGCATCCCAGCGGTGAAGATCCGGGAGACCGAGTATGCAAAGCTCGCAAGCCTTGAGACCGAGCTGAAAAAGAAGATCATCGGTCAGGACGATGCCGTGCATCTGGTGGCGCAGGCGGTCAAGCGCAGCCGCGCCGACCTTTCGGGCCGCCGCCGTCCGGCCAGCTTCATCTTTGTGGGCCCCACCGGCGTGGGCAAGACGGAGCTGGTGAAGCAGCTGGCAAACCAGCTCTTTGACGGGCCCGACCCCCTGATCCGGCTGGATATGAGCGAGTATATGGAGAAGTACGCGGTGTCCCGCATGATCGGTTCCCCTCCGGGCTACGTGGGCTACGAGGAGGCGGGTCAGCTGACCGAAAAGGTCCGCCGCCGCCCGTACAGCGTGGTGCTGTTCGATGAGATCGAAAAGGCCCACCCCGATGTGATGAATATCCTGCTGCAGATCCTGGACGAGGGCAAGATCAACGATGCCCAGGGCCGCACCGTGGATTTCTCCAACACCGTCATCTGCATGACCTCCAATGCGGGCAGCAGCGACCAGACCACCGCAAGTCTGGGCTTCAACCGCAGCGAGGAGGAGCGGAACGAGGAGAAGAGCCGCAAGGCACTGAGCCAGTTCCTCCACCCCGAGTTTTTGGGCCGCGTGGATGAGGTCATCACCTTCAAGCCGCTGAGCGAGGAGACCCTGCAGGGCATTGCCGCCCTGATGCTGGACGAGTACAAGCCCAGCATGGAGGCCAAGGGCATTGCCTACAGCTATACCCCGGCGGCACTGGCAGCGCTGGTGCACAAGAGCCAGGGCGGCAAGTTTGGTGCCCGCGACCTGCGCCGCACCATCCGCAAGGCTGTGGAGGACCCCGCCGCTGAAAAGATCATCGACGGCACCCTTGTTTCGGGCTCCACCCTGACCGTGGATGCTGAGAACGATGAGATCGTGCTGAAATAAAGAGCAAACAAAAAGCCGCTGCACAGCGTAACAACTGTGCAGCGGCTTTTGTAGTGTAAGAACGCTCCGTCACCTGCGGTGAGGCTGATGGGGGAAATCAGTCCACACTGACCGGTTCCTCCGGCTTGTTGGTGGTACGGGCGCTCGTGCGGCCCTCGGGAATGATCTCGCCTGCGGCGGTCAGGCTGAGCTTGGCCAGGGTCGGGCCCACCAGCTCGTACACCAGCACCGAGAAGAGCACCACGTTGCGCACCATGTGGCCGTCGGAAAGCTCGGCAGCCTCGGCGGCCATGCCCAGCGCCACACCGGCCTGCGGCAGCAGGGTGATGCCCAGATACTTCTGGATCTTCTCGCTGCAGCGGGTGGCCTTGCAGCTGACATAGGAGCCGGAGATCTTGCCAAGAGAGCGGGAAGCGATATAGACGGCACCAATGAGCAGGACCATTGGGTTTGCGAGGATGTTCAGATCCAGCTCCGCGCCGGACAGCACGAAGAACAGGATGTTCACCGGGCTTACCCAGCGGTCCAGGCGGTCCATCAGCTCATCGGAAGTGGGGCAGATGTTGCAGAACACGGTGCCGGTCATCATGCAGACCAGCAGCAGCGAGAAGCTGCAGTGGATGGGGCCGACCTCAAAGCTGACCATGGAAAGGCCTACCGTCAGCAGCACAAAGGCCACCGAAAGGCTCATGCGCTTGGAGCGGGAGTGGAAGTAGATCTCCAGCTGGTTGAGCAGCAGACCGGCCAGCGCGCCCAGCCCCAGGCTGAGTACGATCTCCACCAGAGGCTCCAGAAGGATGCTGATGGGGTCGATGCGGCCCTGTTCCAGCGCGTTTGCGATGCCGAAAGAGGCCGAGAAGAGCACCAGACCCACGGCATCGTCAATGGCGACCACCATCAGCAGCAGGCGGGTCAGGGAACCGCTTGCCTTGTACTGCTTGACCACCATCAGGGTGGCGGCAGGGGCTGTGGCAGAGGCGATGGCACCCAGCGTGATGGCCGATGCCATTGAGATGACATCCGGCCGGGCAAAGTGCAGGGCCACCAGAGCGATATCCACCAGCACGGTGGTGATAACGGCCTGCAGGATGCCCACAGTGACCGCCTGTCTGCCCATGCTCTCCAACGCGCTGAGCCGGAACTCGTTGCCGATGACAAAGGCGATGAAGCCAAGTGCCACCTGTGTGATGATGCCGTAGCTCTCGACCTGTGCAAGGCTCCCGAAGCCGAAGCCCCAGCCGCTCAGGCCCAGCCGACCCAGAAAGAAGGGGCCCAGCAGAAGCCCCGCCACCAGATAAGAGGTGACAGCCGGCAGACGGACCGCTTTCGCTGCACGGGATGCCAACAGACCTGCAATGAGCGAAAGAGACATGCAGATGAGCAATTGCTCCATAAAATAAGATCCTCCTCAGGAATTAAGATACGTTAAAAAGTATATCTTATCTGAGGAGGAAAAGCAACATTTGTTAATTGAATTTAAAAATCCTCTGTGCAAGGCGGTAACCGCCCAGCACGAGCTTGTCGCCCTTGGGGATCTTCAGGTTGGTCACGCCGCCAAAGCCGTAGCGGATGGAGCGGTAGACCCCGGCACTGGTGTGCGCCTTGAGGTAGGCCCACAGTTCGTTCTCCTTCTGCTTGGCGGCGGCACTGCCGTCCAGCAGAAGGAAGATGTCGCTGATGGCCATCATCATGGAGAGGTAGTGCAGCATATAGCTACGCAGCTTCTTCTGGCCCTTGAGGGCATCCAGGTCCTGGCAGTCGATCATGTGGCGGGTCACCCGCAGCTGCTGGTCCACCCGCTTGACCATTACACTCTCGTTCACGCTCTGGTCGGCCCGGCCGATGAAGTAGCGGTACAGGTCCAGATCCATATAATACATGCTCTTGACAAAGGGCAGGGGCTGGTAGACAAAGATGTTGTCCACATAGAAGGTGTGCTTGGGCAGCACCATGCCGCAGTCCCGCAGCACCTGTGTGCGGTACATCACCGAATGCATCAGCAGGTTCTGGTCGGGCCGGAAGTGGCCGACATGCGTCCAGCTGAACAGCCGGTTCTGGGGGAACACGTTGGTGTAGCGCACGGTGTGGCTGGTGTTGTCCTCCACGTGCTCGTAGACATAGTTGCAGATCATCAGGTCAGGCGCGGTGCCCCGGGCAGTCAGCGTGTTCAGCTTGGCCAGCACGGTCCTGAGGGCTGCTTCGTCCAGCCAGTCGTCGCTGTCCACTACCTTGTAATACAGGCCGGTGGCGTTGCGGATGCCCTGATTCACGCCCTCGCCGTGGCCGCCGTTCTCCTGATGGATGGCCTTGACGATGGTGGGATATTTGGCAGCGTACTCGTCGCAGATGGCGGGGGTGTCATCCTTGGTGGAACCATCGTCCACCAGGATGATCTCGGCCTGCTCCCCGGCGGAGAGCAGGGTCTCGATGCAGTGGCGCATATATGCCGCCGAGTTGTAGCACGGGACGGCGAAAGTGATCAATTTCTGAGCCATACAAAATACTCCTTTGCTCTTTTCCGGCAGATGCGCAAGGCAGGGGCCGGGATGGAGATATGTACCCATATTATAGCATTTTTGTGCAGGAAATGCTATCGAACGTGGGAAATGTCAGAGATGTTTTACAATTATCCGGGGAGTTGTGGTATACTGATTGGGTTACAGACCGCTCAGGCCGCAAGCGCGTCCGCTTCCCCGTACAGGAGAGACGGCATGGCAGGGCAATGACGGAGAGGTTTTGTATGGATAGGAGGAACCATGGAAAGTCCGCATAGTATTCTGAAAAAAGTCTTTGGCTACGACAGCTTCCGCCCGGGTCAGGAGGAGATCGTCTCCCGCCTGCTGGCCGGGCAGGATGTGCTGGCCGTGATGCCCACAGGTGCGGGCAAGTCCATCTGCTATCAGGTGCCGGCCCTGCTGCTGCCGGGCATCACCATCGTGGTCTCGCCGCTGGTGAGCCTGATGAAGGATCAGGTGGGGGCGCTGGTACAGGCCGGTGTGGCGGCAGCTTTCCTGAACAACAGCCTGACAGACAACCAGAAGGCCCTGATGCTCCGCCGCGCCCGGGAGGGGTGGTATAAGATCATCTATGTGGCTCCGGAGCGGCTGGAGATGCCGGGTTTCCAGCGGTTTGCGCAGGAGCGGGAGATCAGCATGGTCACGGTGGACGAGGCCCACTGCATCAGTCAGTGGGGGCAGGACTTCCGCCCCAGCTACCTGCGCATCAAGGCGTTTGTGGACAGCCTGCCCAAGCGCCCGGTGGTGGGAGCCTTTACGGCCACCGCCACGGCCCATGTGCGGGAGGACATCCGCACCCATCTGGAACTCCACACCCCCTACGAGGTGACCACCAGCTTCGACCGGCCCAACCTCTATTTTGCCACCCGCAGGGCTCTGCCCAGCGAGAAGCCCAAAGTTCTGCTCGACCTTGTGCTCAGGGAGCGGGACAATGCGGGCATCATCTATTGCAGCACCACCCGGCAGGTGGACGAGACCACCCGCCTGCTGCAGAGCCGGGGAATCCGTGCGGCAGCCTACCACGCCAAACTGGATGCGGATACCCGGCGGCAGAATCAGGACGATTTCCTCTATGACCGGGTGCAGATCATGGTGGCGACCAATGCCTTCGGTATGGGCATCGATAAGCCAAACGTCCGGTTCGTCATCCATTATAATATGCCCAAGGATCTGGAGAGCTATTATCAGGAGGCGGGCCGCGCGGGCCGTGACGGGGAGCCAGCCCGCTGCACCCTGCTCTATTCCGGCACCGATGTGCGCACCATCCGGTTCTTCATCGACAAGGAGATGGAGGCTGACAACGGCCTGCCTGCGGATGTCAAGGCCGAAGCGGCACGCAAGGCAGAGGAACGGCTCAAGTACATGACCTTCTACTCCACCACGCCGCGCTGCCTGCGGGGGTATCTGCTGAGCTACTTCGGCGAGGCCGCGCCCCAGAAGTGCGAGAACTGTTCCAACTGTCTGCTGGCAGCACAGGCCGCCGAACAGGTGGAGGAGCAGGCGGCACAAGCCCGCCAGCGTGCCGCGGCCAGTGCGAAGCGGCTGGCTTCGGCCTCCCGCCGCCGTGCCGACGAAGATGCCCTCAGCGAAGCGGACGAGAAGCTGCTGGCGGCCCTCTATGCCCTGCGCAAGCGGCTGGCCGCAAAGCAGAAGCTCCCCGCCTATATGGTGTTCAACGATTCTACCCTCCGCCAGATGGCGCTGAAAAAGCCCCTGAGCGTGGAGGAACTGCTCAATATCCCCGGTGTGGGTGAGAAAAAGGCCGCCCGCTATGGGCAGGAGTTCCTCAGTGTGATCGAAGAAACCGTTGGCACACGGTGAATTGAAGATAAAAGAACAAATAAAGCGTCCCGTTTTCCACGGCCAGTGCAGGCAGGGTGGAAAACGGGACGCTTTTTGTAAAAATAAAAGGGAACTGAATCGCTCCAGTTCCCTCAAGTATATGTCCCTGAGAACATATACCCCAATTAGTAAGAATATTATATCGCAGCTGTTGAAAAAATGCAACTGTTAAATATAATTTTTCAAAATTTCCATCCGTTTCGTCAGGTCGGGATGAATGACAATTGAAGCGACGGCAGGGTTGACTTCAGAGCGATAGGTTTCTGTGATATGCTCAAATTCTTCAATGAACTTAAGGATTTCGGAATTTGGCATCTGCAATAGCTTCAGATAATAGGACATCAGAATGACATAATCTCCGATGGTCTTGAAATTGACATACGGAAGCTGAATCGCAGAACGGAGACAGGCTTTCATTGCCTTTGTGGGGTCAAAATTGCGAAATCGGGTATCAAATACCACGGCATTGTGAGCAATAGCATTCCGGAGATCTTTCAAAGCATAGATGTAGCGAAATAAGAGCTCACAGGATGTATCGTTGGAAAGATCAAGGCCAATGCGAGTGGAAATATCTTTTCGGACAGGAAAAGTCAAACAAGAAAGCAAGTATCCAAAATCTCCCATGGTCATGATCTCGAAGAAAGCCCAAAGAGGAACACCGGAGTAAGTTGGATTATTGTAAAAATGTGTGATTTTTGGATTTCCTTTTGCATAGGCGTTTGCAAGGCTGGACTGGATGGAACGCTGAAGGTTCAATTTGTTTTGCTGGGCTCGCTTTTTCTGTTCAACGGTGAAATTGGCAGGGGAGTTGTTGTAACTGCAAACGACACGATCCAGAACATCCGAAATACTCTCGGATTGTGCGTTTTCAAGGATGCCCTGCAATGCGATGTTCTTGACAGCAGTTTCAATGAACATCATTTTTCCGTAAAACAGAGCTTTCAGGGCAGAATCATATTGGATGGTGGCATAGAGCTCTTGATAAGAGGAAAAAGGCAGGCGCGCACCGGCAGATTTGAAGAAACGATAGCCTTTATAGCCATGATAATATCCGGTTGTGACAAGCTGCTGTTTCTGTGTTGCGCCGGAGATGGCGATGCCGTTGTCACGCAGGTGCTGCATTAAGTCGTTTGTTGTTTTATAGCTCATGGGCATCCTCGATTTACATGCTATGGGTAGCAAACACCTGTTCGTCCTCCCACCAGACGGGGGCCTTTGCGGCAAGGCTCTTGGGCACATCCAGAAGCCGCTGGTTGGAGCTGCCCCGGAAGCGCAGGGAGATATCGTGCTGGGCTTCCACAAAGCGGCCGTCCACCAGAACATCCAGCAGACTCAGCAGCTCATCGGTGACCTCACAGCGGGCCGGGCAGGGAACACTGCCGGTCAGCTGTTCCCAGGTGTAACCAGAATAGCACCAGACGCTCTTATTCGGGTATAACGCCCTGAAGTTGCGGACAAAGGGCAGCAGCTCCCGCTGGTTCTCCGGCTCAAAAGGCTCACCGCCCAGCAGGGAGATGCCTGCAATATAGTCGGGCTGGCAGGATGCAAAGATCTCGTTGCGCACAGCCTTGTCGAAGGGCTGACCGTACCCGAAATCCCATGCCACCTCGTTGAAGCAGCCCGGGCAGCGGTGCCTGCAGCCCGAAACAAAGATGCTGGTGCGCACCCCCGGCCCATTGGCAATGTCGTAATACTTAATTGTTGCGTAATTCATAGATAAAACTCCATATAAAAAGCTCCCCCTCTCGGGGGAGCTGTCAATGCGAAGCGTTGACTGAGAGGGTTACAGATGCAGCACCCGATCCTTGATCTCCTGTGTCCGGCCCTGGTTCCAGAACTGGGTGCCGATATAACCGCAGGTGCGGCGGGCAACGTTCAGCTTGTTCTGGTCACGGTTGCCGCACTTGGGGCACTCCCACACCAACTTGCCGTCATCCTCAACGATCTTGATCTCTCCGTCGTAGCCGCAGCACTGGCAGTAATCGGACTTGGTGTTCAGCTCGGCGTACATGATGTTATCATAGATGAACTGCAGCACGCTTATTACGGCCTCCAGATTGTCCTGCATGTTGGGCACTTCCACATAGCTGATGGCACCGCCTGGGGACAGCTTCTGGAACTCGCTCTCAAACTTGAGCTTGGTGAAGGCATCAATGGGCTCCGAAACATGGACGTGGTAGCTGTTGGTGATATAGTTCTTATCGGTGATGCCGGGCACGATGCCGAACCGCTTCTGCAGGCACTTGGCAAACTTGTAGGTGGTGGATTCCAGCGGGGTGCCGTAGAGAGAGTAATCCATGTTCTCGGCTTTTTTCCACTCGGTGCACTTGTCGTTCATGTGCTGCATCACGCTCAGGGCAAAAGGCTTGGCACCGGCATCGGTGTGGCTCTTGCCGGTCATATACTTCACACACTCATACAGACCGGCGTAGCCCAGGCTGATGGTGGAGTAGCCGCCAAAGAGCAGCTTGTCGATCTTCTCGCCCTTCTTCAGGCGGGCCAGTGCGCCGTACTGCCACAGAATGGGGGCGGCATCGCTGGGGGTGCCCATCAGGCGCTGATGGCGGGCCTGAAGTGCCTTGTGGCAGAGAGCCAGACGCTCGTCAAAGATCTTCCAGAACTTCTCGAAGTTGCCGCCGGAGGAAAGGGCTACATCCACCAGATTGATGGTGACAACACCCTGATTGAAGCGGCCGTAGTATTTGGGCTTGCCGGTCTCGGGGTCCACATAGGGGGTCAGGAAGCTGCGGCAGCCCATGCAGGTGTAGCAGTGACCTTCGCCGTTTTTGTCCACCTTGAGCTCGAGCATCTTCTTCTCAGAGATGTAGTCGGGCACCATCCGCTTGGCAGTGCACTTGGCAGCCAATTCGGTCAGGTAATAATAAGGAGTGCCGGGGCGGATGTTGTCCTCTTCCAGCACATAGATCAGCTTGGGGAAGGCGGGGGTGATCCAGACACCGGCCTCGTTCTTCACGCCCTGATAGCGCTGACGGATGGTCTCCTCGATGATGATGGCAAGGTCGGCCTTTTCCTGTGCGTTGCGGGCTTCTCCCAGATACATGAACACGGTGATGAAGGGGGCCTGACCGTTGGTGGTCATCAGGGTCACGACCTGATACTGGATGGTCTGGACACCGCGGTTGATCTCGTTGCGCAGGCGGCGCTCCACGATCTCCTTCTTACGCTCCGGGGTAACGTCCAGCCCTTCCATCTCCGCCTCGACCTCAGCGGCGATCTTCTTGCGGGAGACATCCACAAAGGGAGCCAGATGGGTCAGACTGATGCTCTGGCCGCCGTACTGGTTGGATGCCACTTGCGCAATGATCTGAGTGGCAATGTTGCAGGCGGTAGAAAAGCTGTGGGGCTTTTCAATATAGGTGCCGGAGATCACGGTGCCATTCTGCAGCATATCCTCCAGGTTGACCAGATCGCAGTTGTGCATGTGCTGCGCAAAGTAGTCGGAATCGTGGAAGTGGATCAGGCCCTCGTTGTGTGCCTTGACGATCTCCGGGTCCAGCAGAAGGCGGGCGGTCAGGTCTTTGGAGATCTCACCAGCCATATAGTCACGCTGGACGCTGTTCACGGTGGGGTTCTTGTTGGCGTTCTCCTGCTTGACTTCCTCGTTCTGGCATTCGATCAGGCTGAGGATGCGCTCGTCGGTGGTGTTGGTCTGGCGCTTCAGGCTCTGCACATAACGGTAGGTGATATAATGGCGGGCTACATCGTGGGCCTGAATGTCCATCAGCTTGTTCTCCACCATGTCCTGGATCTCTTCCACGCTCACGGCACGGTTCAGTGCCTGGCACTGCTCCGTGACATCGTTGGCGATGGACAGGATCTGCTCCTGGGTCAGGCTGCTCTTGCGGCTGACCGAATCGCTGGCCTTGGTGACCGCAGTGATGATCTTGGTGATATCAAATGGAACTTCCGAACCGTTGCGCTTGATGATCTTCATAGTGTTCCTCCGTCGTTCTATCTGTGTGCAGTTCAAACGGGTGCCTCTTGCGAAAGAGGCACCCGCAAAGCTGTCTTGAGATGCGTTCAATTGATGTGATTCTATGATATCACTATTTAGTGATATGTCAATGGAGAAACCACTACATTTTGTGTTTTGGCGGTTTCGCCAAAATTGAGCCGAGAATCTTGGAGCAAAATTTGAGGCCAAAGCTCTTGACAAACTGTGCAAGGAAAGTGTTTGCATTCCGGGACGTAATATCCACGGCGGTGTATACTTCTCTGGAAGTTTGGATAGAACAATACCTTATTATATAGAGAAAAATGACCTCTGAGGCCGCCGCAGCTTCCACGTCAAGGAATGTGTAAATTGCAGTTGAAAAACTAGTCAAAAAGTCAAAGACGCAAAAAGAAACGAAAAAAGTGAAAAAAGGGGTTGCCAAACGTGTCGGGATATGGTATTATACTTGAGCGCCAAGGGCCGCCGGAAAGAATGACTTCTGAAAGCGGCAGAAGCAAAGCGAAAGAACCAATATGGATACGTTGAAAAACGAGCCACAAGTTCGAAAAGATCGAAAAGCTTCTGAAAAAAGTGCTTGACAAAAAATTACATCTGTGGTAAAATAATCAAGTCGTCAGCCGCTAAGGCTGAGGCGCACAGGACCTTGAAAATTGAACAATATCGAAAAACTTGTAACGGAACCTATTTTCGTGTTGGAAAAACACGTTAAACAATTCCAAACAAAGTAATTCACACAGGACGCAAGCGATTGCGTGCTGAGCGAAGAAGATTTAACACTTTTTAAGTGATAAATATCATTTATAAAGAGTTTGATCCTGGCTCAGGACGAACGCTGGCGGCGCGCCTAACACATGCAAGTCGAACGAGCGAGAGAGAGCTTGCTTTCTCGAGCGAGTGGCGAACGGGTGAGTAACGCGTGAGGAACCTGCCTCAAAGAGGGGGACAACAGTTGGAAACGACTGCTAATACCGCATAAGCCCACGGGTCGGCATCGACCAGAGGGAAAAGGAGCAATCCGCTTTGAGATGGCCTCGCGTCCGATTAGCTAGTTGGTGAGGTAATAGCCCACCAAGGCAACGATCGGTAGCCGGACTGAGAGGTTGAACGGCCACATTGGGACTGAGACACGGCCCAGACTCCTACGGGAGGCAGCAGTGGGGAATATTGCACAATGGGGGAAACCCTGATGCAGCGACGCCGCGTGGAGGAAGAAGGTCTTCGGATTGTAAACTCCTGTTGTTGAGGAAGATAATGACGGTACTCAACAAGGAAGTGACGGCTAACTACGTGCCAGCAGCCGCGGTAAAACGTAGGTCACAAGCGTTGTCCGGAATTACTGGGTGTAAAGGGAGCGCAGGCGGGAAGACAAGTTGGAAGTGAAATCTATGGGCTCAACCCATAAACTGCTTTCAAAACTGTTTTTCTTGAGTAGTGCAGAGGTAGGCGGAATTCCCGGTGTAGCGGTGGAATGCGTAGATATCGGGAGGAACACCAGTGGCGAAGGCGGCCTACTGGGCACCAACTGACGCTGAGGCTCGAAAGTGTGGGTAGCAAACAGGATTAGATACCCTGGTAGTCCACACCGTAAACGATGATTACTAGGTGTTGGAGGATTGACCCCTTCAGTGCCGCAGTTAACACAATAAGTAATCCACCTGGGGAGTACGACCGCAAGGTTGAAACTCAAAGGAATTGACGGGGGCCCGCACAAGCAGTGGAGTATGTGGTTTAATTCGACGCAACGCGAAGAACCTTACCAAGTCTTGACATCCTGCGACGATGCTGGAAACAGTATTTTCCTTCGGGACGCAGAGACAGGTGGTGCATGGTTGTCGTCAGCTCGTGTCGTGAGATGTTGGGTTAAGTCCCGCAACGAGCGCAACCCTTACTGTCAGTTACTACGCAAGAGGACTCTGGCAGGACTGCCGTTGACAAAACGGAGGAAGGTGGGGATGACGTCAAATCATCATGCCCTTTATGACTTGGGCTACACACGTACTACAATGGCGTTAAACAAAGAGAAGCAAGACCGCGAGGTGGAGCAAAACTCAGAAACAACGTCCCAGTTCGGACTGCAGGCTGCAACTCGCCTGCACGAAGTCGGAATTGCTAGTAATCGTGGATCAGCATGCCACGGTGAATACGTTCCCGGGCCTTGTACACACCGCCCGTCACACCATGAGAGCCGGGGGGACCCGAAGTCGGTAGTCTAACCGCAAGGAGGACGCCGCCGAAGGTAAAACTGGTGATTGGGGTGAAGTCGTAACAAGGTAGCCGTAGGAGAACCTGCGGCTGGATCACCTCCTTTCTAAGGAGTCAGGCAGATGGAAGAACATCGAAGATGGTCGACCATCTGGAACAGGTGACAGGTACAAGCAGAGTAGATATTGTTCGATTTTGAGGGCCCTGAAAAGGGGTTACTCAAAACCTTATGTGGGGGTTTAGCTCAGCTGGGAGAGCACCTGCTTTGCAAGCAGGGGGTCAAGGGTTCGATTCCCTTAATCTCCACCACATGGGCCAATAGCTCAGCTGGCTAGAGCACACGACTGATAATCGTGAGGTCGATGGTTCGAGTCCATTTTGGCCCACCATGTGATGAAAATCAAAGTTTCGGGAGACCGGGCTTTGAAGGACATCACCAAGACGTACCTTGAAAACTGAATAATAACTGCGAAACAAAGATTATAGTAAGTTCTTTTAAGAAATATTGCAATTTCAAAAGGAAGGGTAACAATAATCTTCGTTGGCAAAAGAGAGAATCAAGAGGATACCAAATGTTCTGAAAGAACGTTTGAAAGGTCAAGCGAACAAGGGCGCAGGGCGAATGCCTTGGCACTGGGAGCCGATGAAAGACGTGATAAGCTGCGATAAGCTTCGGGGAGCTGCAAATAAGCATTGATCCGGAGATTTCTGAATGAGGAAACTCACCTGGGTTCATACTCAGGTACAATACACTGAAATTCAAAATAGGTGTATTGAGGGAACCGCCTGAACTGAAACATCTAAGTAGGGCGAGGAAGAGACATCAAACGAGATTCCGTAAGTAGTGGCGAGCGAACGCGGAAGAGGGCAAACCGAGAGTAGAAATACTTTCGGGGTATGGACTGCTTTTAAGACTCAATCTGTTAACCGAACGGCATGGGAAGGCCGGTCAGAGAGTGTGAGAACCACGTAGGTGAAAACGGAGAGAGCTGCGCAGGATCCAGAGTACGGCCAGACACGTGAAACCTGGTCGGAATACGGGGGGACCACCCTCCAACCCTAAATACTACCCAGTGACCGATAGCGTATAGTACTGTGAAGGAAAGGTGAAAAGCACCCCGGGAGGGGAGTGAAAAAGAACCTGAAACCCTGTGCCTACAAGCACCTAGAGCGCGTCAATGCGTGATAGGGTACTTTTTGTAGAACGGTCCGGCGAGCGATTGTATGCAGCAAGGTTAAGGACTTAAGGTCTGGAGCCGAAGCGAAAGCGAGTTTGAAAAGGGCGTTAAGTTGCATATAATGGGCCCGAAACCGGGTGACCTACCCATGGTCAGGTTGAAGTGGAAGTAAAATTCCATGGAGGACCGAACCGACCTCCGTTGAAAAGGCGGCGGATGAACTGTGGGTAGCGGAGAAATTCCAATCGAACCCGGAGATAGCTGGTTCTCCCCGAAATAGTTTTAGGACTAGCCTCAAGTTAGATACCTGGAGGTAAAGCACTGAATAGCCTAGCGGCCGAGAGGTTAGCGAAGCTTATCAAACTCAGAATGCCAGAGTATTGATGCTTGGGAGTCAGACAGTGTCAGATAAATGTCATTGTCAAAAGGGAAACAGCCCAGATCTACAGCTAAGGTCCCAAAGTCAGGTTAAGTGGAAAACGATGTGAAGATACGCAGACAACCAGGATGTTGGCTCAGAAGCAGCCACTCATTCAAAGAGTGCGTAATAGCTCACTGGTCGAGCGTCTTTGCGCGGAGAATTTAACGGGGCTAAACCTGACACCGAAGCTTAGGCAATACAGCAATGTATTGGGTAGGGGAGCGTTGTATACGCGGAGAAACAGTAGCGTAAGCGGCTGTGGAGTGTATAGAAGTGAGAATGCCGGAATGAGTAGCGCGAATGCAGTGAGAATCTGCATGGCCGAAAGCCTCAGGTTTCTGGAGGAAGGTTCGTCCGCTCCAGGTTAGTCGGGAGCTAAGGTGAGGCCGGAAGGCGTAGCCGATGCACAGACGGTAGAGATTCCGTCACCACCAAAAGAGTTAAGCACAGGGACACATATGAAGTCTCAGAGCCGGGTGTTGGTTCCGGTAGAGATCGAGGGAAATTAGTACCGAAGTCTGAGATGGAAGATGGCGAGAAAAGCTGTGTGTATTTCTGAGGTGCCCGTACCGCAAACCGACACAGGTAGGTAGGAAGAAGATTCTAAGGCCAACGGGAGAAGGGTTGTTAAGGAACTCGGCAAATTGACCCCGTAACTTCGGGAGAAGGGGTGCTCCAGAGATGGAGCCGCAGAGAATCGGCCCAAGCAACTGTTTACCAAAAACACAGGTTTGTGCTAAATCGAAAGATGACGTATACGAGCTGACGCCTGCCCGGTGCTGGAAGGTTAAGAGGAGATGTGCAAGCATTGAATCGAAGCCCCAGTGAACGGCGGCCGTAACTATAACGGTCCTAAGGTAGCGAAATTCCTTGTCAGGTAAGTTCTGACCCGCATGAAAGGCGTAATGATTTGGGCACTGTCTCAACAGCCCGCCCGGCGAAATTGTAGTACCGGTGAAGATGCCGGTTACCCGCGACAAGACGGAAAGACCCCATGGAGCTTTACTGTAGCCTAATATTGGGTTTCGATGTTGCATGCACAGGATAGATGGGACTCTGGGAAACCAAGGCTTTGGCTTTGGCGGAGAGGCCGTTGGGATACCATCCTTGCGATATTGGAATTCTAACCTGCGGCTCTGAATCGAGTCGGGGGACATTGTTAGGTGGGCAGTTTGACTGGGGCGGTCGCCTCCTAAAGAGTAACGGAGGCGTTCAAAGGTTCGCTCAGCTTGAACGGAAATCAAGCAAAAGAGTGCAAACGCAGAAGCGAGCCTAACTGCGAGACTGACGGGTCGAGCAGTAACGAAAGTTGGAGTTAGTGATCCGGTGGTATGTGAGTGGAAATGCCATCGCTCAACGGATAAAAGTTACCCTGGGGATAACAGGCTGATCTCCCCCAAGAGTCCACATCGACGGGGAGGTTTGGCACCTCGATGTCGGCTCATCGCATCCTGGGGCTGTATTCGGTCCCAAGGGTTTGGCTGTTCGCCAATTAAAGCGGTACGCGAGCTGGGTTCAGAACGTCGTGAGACAGTTCGGTCCCTATCTGTCGTGGGCGCAGGATATTTGATGGGAGCTGTCCCTAGTACGAGAGGACCGGGACGGACGTACCTCTGGCGCACCAGTTGTTCCGCCAGGAGCATAGCTGGGCAACTACGTACGGATCGGATAAACGCTGAAAGCATCTAAGCGTGAAGCCGACCCAAAGATAAGATATCCCACTGATTGAATCAGGTAAGATCCCTTGTAGACTACGAGGTTGATAGGCACGATGTGTAAGTGGAGTGATCCATTCAGCAAGTGTGTACTAATAGATCGAGGGCTTGACCACAATTCGCTTGAATTCTCAAGTCAATGACAAAATGTTAGCAGTGATTATTCAGTTTTGAAGGCATGTCCTTCTAAAAACACTGGACAAAGTAAAACAGAAATGTTATACTGAACCAGTCATATTGGTCGGTGACGATGACGGTGAGGTTCCACCTGTTCCCATTCCGAACACAGAAGTTAAGCTCACTCGTGCCCAAGATAGTTCGCTGGAAACGGCGCGTGAAAATAGGTAGTCGCCGACTTACATGAAACCCCTGAGGAAGAAATTCCTTGGGGGTTTGTTGTTTGAAAAAAAAAAATTATAGCTTCTGCCTTAAAACCCATCCCTGAATCGTATATGGGATAAGCATGTATTCCGTCTGCGGTGAAATCGCAAAAAGAGGAGGGGCAGGATGAAGCTTTTATTCAAACAACGGATGTTTTCATGGTTCGACAGCTACGATATCTATGATGAAAACGAGAACACGGTCTATGTGGTAAAAGGGCAGCTCTCGTGGGGGCACTGCCTGAAAATCTTCGACACGGAAGAGAACGAGCTTGGTACTGTCAAGCAGGAGGTGCTGACCTGGCTGCCCAAGTTTGAACTCTATGAGGGTGAAAATTATATCGGCTGCCTCGAAAAGGAACTGGGCTGGTTCAAGCCCAAGTACAACATCGATTTCAACGGCTGGCATGTGGAGGGAGATTTCCCTGGGTGGGATTACACCATTACAAAGCCAGTGGGAGAGATAGTTGCAACGGTTTCCAAAGAGCTGCTGCAATGGACGGACACCTATGTGCTGGATATCGTTGACCCGGCAGACGCGCTCCATGTGCTGATGTTCGTGCTGGCCATCGATGCTGAAAAATGCTCTGCAAAATGAAGCTGAAAAAACTGGGCTTCACCTATGAGGGCATCGAACACAAGGCCATGCGCCATGCAGAGCGCGGCCCCACGAATCTGGTGTGCTATTATCTGGAAAAATAAGTTCTCCCTCAGAATTCCTACAGATTTCCCTGTTACAATGATAGCATCATCGAAAGGGGAATTTGTATGCTGACAAAATTGAAAAACGGGCTGGACGGTACCCAGCTCAAGACCATTGCACTGGCGCTGATGGTGCTGGATCACATTCATTATTTCTTTGAATTCACCGGCTGTATCCCAACGGTGTTCAGTATGCTGGGGCGGCTCAGCGCACCGCTGTTTCTGTTCTGCACGGTGGAGGGCTTTGCCCACACCCATGACCGCAGGCGGTATTTTATCCGCATCTGGGGTATCGGAACGGCCATGGCGGCGCTGGAATTTTTTATGATCTACGCCAAAGCCTTCCGGCGCGGGGATGGCTTCTACCCGCTGAACGCTATTTTTCAGGATCTGATGCTGCTGTGCATCATCTGGCAGGGCATCGACTGGCTCCGGGAAAAGAAATTTGCAAAAGGCATAGCTGCCATTGCCGCCGTTTTGTGCTGGCCGTTTGTGATGGTGGCGTTCCTGAGCGCTTTCCCCCAGATCCAGCAGATGCCGTGGGCTTCCACGGTGGTGGCGTTTGTCATCACCAGCCCGCTGCCCCTGTGGACCAGCATCACGGACGGCAGCTGGAGCTTTTTGCTGGGCGGTGCGCTGCTGTATGCATTGCGTGGACGGCGCAAAGTGCAGCTGACGGTATGGGCACTGGTGATTTTCCTGTGTGATTTTGTGCTGACCTTCGGGATGGCTTGCCGGCAGGAGGGCTTTGTCTGGACCCAGATGTTCACCAACAACTATGAGTGGTTCGGGGTGGCGGCGGTGCTGCTGATGCTGCTGTACAACGGGCAGCGTGGCAGCGGACACAAGCAGCTGTTCTACTGGTTCTACCCGGCCCATGTGTATCTGCTGTATGGGGCATCCTGCCTTGTTTATAACGCTTTGAGGTGATCTTGTGGCAAATATTCTGGCAGTGGATGACAATATAGAACTCTGCAAGCTGATCCGCACTGCCTTGGAGCGGGACGGCCACCGGGTGGAAACGCGGCTCTCCGGCGCGGAGCTTACTGAACAACTCTGCCATTGGGCGGACTGCATCCTGCTGGATGTGATGATGCCCGGGGAGGATGGCTTTGCCGTCTGCCGCCGCATCCGGGGCCTGACCGATGCCCCCATTCTGTTTCTGACGGCCCGGACAGACGAAGCGTCTGTTCTGGAGGGGCTGGGCATTGGGGCAGACGACTTTTTGTCCAAGCCCTTCCGGGTGGCAGAGCTGCGCGCCCGGGTGGCGGCGCATCTGCGGCGGCAGAACCGCACCCCGGTGCATCGGCTGGTGCGTGGCGGAGTCAGTTTTGACCTGTCCGCGCGGGAGGCGGCGGTGGGAGAAACTCCTCTGCCGCTGACCCGCTCCGAGTATGCCATCTGCGAGTATCTGGCGCTGCACGCCGGGCAGACCTTTACCAAGGAGCAAATTTACGAAGCGGTTTTTGGTATTGACGGCACTGCGGACGACACCGCCGTGACACAGCACATCAAAAATATCCGGGCAAAGCTGCGGGCGGCGGGGGTAGCAGAGCCGGAAGCACTGCTGAAAACCATCTGGGGAGTGGGATATCAATGGAAAAACGAGGGCTGACCTCTCTGCGGGGCGTACTGCTGCGATATCTGGTGCAGACCGTCTTTTGCTGTGTGCTGGCGCTGCTGTTGTGGTTTGCGGCGCTGATGTGCGTCATCAACAGCGGGCTGGCGCTCCCGGCCAATCAGGCCGCGCAGGCCTGCCAGAAGGCTGCACAGGACGTTTTGCCGGGCATGACTGCCGCCACCTTTGATGAGACCCAGCTGGACTCCTTGTGCCGTTACGCCCTGTTTGCCGCGCCGGACAGCAGCGAGGTGCTGGCCACCAACATGGATGCCGGGCACTTGCAGCGGGCAATGGAGAACCGGCAGGGGAAAACCCGCTGGCATTTTGGATACACACAGTATTATATGACATCAAAATTGCAGGACGGAACGGTCTGCCTGCTGCAATTTGACTATGCCGTGCCCTACGCCGCCCCTGCGCTGCGGGGAAAGCTGCCAGATGTGCAGACGGTGCACTGCATTCTGGGCATTCTGCTGCTGGTGGGAGCGGTGGTGTGGAGCACCCACCGCTCCAGAAAGTTTCTGGCCCGGGAGACGGCCCGCCTGACCGAGGTCTCCCGACAGGTGGCTGAGAAAAAGGGCGTGGAAGAGATCGATTTTTCCGGGGCGCAGGTGCGGGAATACGCCGAGACACTGGCTGCCCTGCAGACCATGGGGCAGGAGCTGACGGCCAGCCTGCAGGCCCAATGGAAAATGGAGCAGCAGCAGCGGGAGCAGATCATCCAGCTTTCCCATGAGCTCAAAACGCCGCTGGCCGTCATTGAAGGCAACGCCGACCTGCTGGCCGAGGACGAGGCCCTGACCCCGGAGCAGCGGGAACAGGTGGAGGCCATCCTGCGGGGCACCGAGCAGACCCGGACCTATCTGCTCAAGATCCGTGCTCAGGTGCAGACACCGCTGAAATATAAGCGGCCTTGAGCAGACCCGAATGATGAAAAAGGAAGCCGCCCGGCTGTGTGGGAACGCCCGCATGGCCGGGCATTTTGCATTGCATGAGCAGGAAAACCGTGGTATTATAAAAAACGATAGGGTCTGAAAATAGAGGGGAAAATGAACACTTACGGCCATTCGTTCGTCTATCCAAAAAAGAGAGGGGAGAAGAACAATGAATTTTGAAGAGACAGAAGTCCTTTACAATGTTTACCGTGGAATCCTGCGGAACAATCGGAGCTTTCAACCGGGAAAGAGCACGGCGGTGGAATATCGCATGGACTGCCCGGAGTATGCCGACCTCCTGAAAAAGTATCCCTTTGAGAAAATTGCAGGAAAAGGCACGGACCTGCAGCGGGCAATTCGGGTGCTGAAATACCTCTCGCCTAAGCTGACGCACAGCCCGTGGTACGACGGCCATGTGGACTGCAATGCCCTGGCGCTTTTGGATTACAGTCTGGATAAACCGGAACAGGGCATCAACTGCCTGAATAAGGCCAAAATTCTGGAGGAGGTCTGCCTGGCACTGGGAATCTACGCACGGCGGGTGCGCTTCCTGCCCTATTCTCCCTTCGATTTTGATTGTCACGTTGTCACGGAGATCTACGACCGGTCGCAGGAAAAGTGGTGTATGCTGGACCCGACGACCAACGGGTATCTGGTAGATGAGAAGGGTACGATCCTGAGCCTGCTGGAAGCCAGAGAGCGGATGGCAGACACCCGATTTGTGACGTATTGCAAGGCGACGAGCCGGGAAAAGGATCTGCAGAAGCTCTACCGGAAAAATATCGAAAGAACCGTTTACTATGCAAAGAATCTGTTCCGCATTCAGGTGGACGCGGTCTCGCAGTTTGGAGAGAGTGGAAACTGGCTGAATTTCCCGCCGGAGCACTTTTCTATCCGGGAATGGAGCGTTGCAAGTGCAGAATACCGGTTGGAGATGGTGCCTGCCTACGCAAAGGGATATGCGGATTTTGATGAAGCCGTCCAGCTGCCGCGGATGCGTGAGGCGGTGAAGCGGACGCAGAGCATGGAGGAGCCGGAGGCAATCTCTGCCGCCGCTCTGACCGAAAAGCCGATATCGTAAAAAAACAGATCGCCGCTGCTTTCCTGACGGAGAGCGGCGGCTTTTTCACACCCGGCGCTCCATGGGCATAGGATGACGCAGACCATGGGGAGGAGGGGCCGGGAATGGACGGACAAAGACGATTTGCGGTGATCGGAACGGACCCGCGGCTGGCGGCGGCAGGCCGGGCGCTGGCCCGTGCCGGGTTTGCGGTGGGCGGGCCGGAGCAGACGGCGCTGGCCGATTACATCTTACTGCCGCTGCCGCTGGACGAGAGCCGCACCCCGCTGGCGGAACTGCTGCGGGCCGCAAAACCGGGGGCGCTGGCGCTGGGCGGAAAACTCTCGGCGCAGGCAAGGCAGATCGCGGCGGAGACGGGCGTGGAGCTGGTGGACTACTTTGCCCGGGAGGAACTGATCCTCTGCAACGCCATCCCGACAGCAGAGGGCTGCATCGGCATCCTGATGGCGGAGCGGACGCGGACGCTCTGGAACAGCGCCATCCTGCTGACCGGTTTCGGGCCGGTGGGGCAGGCGCTTGGGGTACGGCTGGCGGCACTGGGCGCACAGGTGACGGTGGCCGCGCGGCGGCCGGCCCAGCGGGCACTGGCGGAGAGCTTTGGCCTGCGGGCGGTGGATCTGGCCCGGCTGGAACAGACTGCTCCGGCCTTTGACACGGTGGTGAACACCATCCCGGCCCCTGTCCTGACGGAAGCCGTGCTGGCAGCCCTGCGGCCCGGGAGCCTGGTCGTGGATCTGGCATCCAAGCCGGGCGGCACTGACTTTGCCGCAGCCCGGAGGCTGGGGCACCGGGCCATCCATGCCCTGAGCCTGCCCACGGCCTGCGCTCCCGAAACGGCGGGCGAGGCTCTGGCCCGGACGGTCTGTGAGATCCTGGCGGAAAGGGAGGGAACACCATGAAAAGGCAATTGCGCGGGACAGTGGCGTTTGCGGTCTGCGGGAGCTTCTGCACGCTGGGCGCGGCGGTGGCTCAGGCTGAACAGCTGGTGCGGCAGGGCTGGGAGCTGCTGCCGGTGATGAGCTATGCGGCCTCCGGCCTGAACACCCGCTTTGGCCGGGCGGATGAGTGGAAGGCGCGGCTGGAGACCCTGACCGGCCACAGGGTGCTGGATACCCTGCAGGATGTGGAGCCGCTGGGGCCGCGGCAGCTGGCCCGGGCGCTGGTGGTGGCCCCCTGCACCGGCACCACACTGGCCCGGCTGGCGGCGGGCCTTTCCGACACGCCGGTCACGCTGGCGGCAAAAAGCCTGCTGCGGGTCGGGAGCCCGGTGCTGCTGGCTGTCTCCACCAACGATGGGCTGGGGGCTTCCGGGGAGAACATCGCCCGGCTGATGCAGCGCAAGCATTATTACTTTGTGCCCTACGGACAGGACGATGCAGCGCAGAAACCCCAGAGCCTGAAGGCGGATCTCACCCTGCTGCCCGCTGCACTGGAGGCGGCCCTGCACGGTCAGCAGCTGCAGCCGGTGCTCCGGGAGTGGAACTGAGGGTTTCTCTTTTCAGAGGGATAAAAATGTGGTATACTATATCATAATATCTTGAGATAGAGGAACTGGAATGAAAAAACACATCGCCATGCTGTGTGCGGTGCTTTTGACCGCACTGGCGGCGTTTGCGCCGGGCGCGGCAGCTGCCGGGCCTGCACTGACGGCTACGGAAGCGTACTGCATCATCGATGCCGACACCGGTCTGGTGCTGGCCCAGCAGAACATGAACGAGGAACTGCACCCGGCATCCATCACCAAAGTGATGACGCTGGGCCTTGCCTGTGAAAAGGCCCAGGGCAAGTGGGACAATGTCAAGCTGACGGTCAGCCACGAGGATGTCTACTCGCTGGCGGGCACCGATTCCAGCCATATCGCCCTGCAGGAAGGGGAGGAAGTGCCCCTGACCGATGCCCTGTATGCCACCATGATGGCTAGCGCCAACGATGGGGCCAACCTGCTGGCCGAATACTTCGGCGGCGGCTCCATTGAGGGCGGTGTGGCCGCCATGAACGCGCAGGCAAAGGAGCTGGGGCTGGAACACACCCACTTTGCCAACCCCCACGGCATCAGCGATGAGGACCACTACACCAGCTGCTATGACATGGCGCAGATCCTGCGCTGGGCGCTGACCCAGCCCGGGTTCGAGACCCTGTTTACCCGGAACGAGATGTACACCATGGGCCCGACCAATGTCCAGCCCGTGACCCGGTACTTCCACCAGCAGGATAAAATGCGGGTGAGCTCCAGCCGGTACTATATCCCGGCCATCCTGGGTTCCAAGATCGGCTACACCAACATTGCCCGGTACAGCTATGTCTGCCTGGCGGAGCAGAACGGCGTGCGGCTGATCTGCGTGACCATGCAGAGCCAGATCAAGACCGACAAATACAACGATGTCCGCACCCTGCTGGACGATGCCTTTGCCCGCTACACCGGCTACACCGAGATCCCTGCCCAGGGCGTGACCGGGGAGCTGGAAGTGGCGGGCGGCGGCAGCACGCTGGGCACGGTGACGGTTTCTGACCCGGGCGTGAAGCTGCTGCTGGCCGACGGCCTGACCGCAGCGGATGTGTCGGTCACACTGGAACTGCCCGAACGATACCTCTTGGGGGTTGACCCGGCGGTGTATGCGGTGTATACCATTCATGGGCGGGACGTGCAGGAAACGGCCAGCGTCCGGGTGCCTGCCGCTGTGACCGGGCTGGAGGAGCTGCTGGCCAAGAGCGCCAACGCCACCCTGCCCGCCTCCCGGGATGTGGGGCCGAAGAGGATCGCAGGCGGCCTGCTGGCCATCTCGGTCGGTGCCACCGTGCTGGCCGCTCTTGCGGCGTTCGGCGTGGTGCGGCTGAGGGCGAAGCTCCGCAGGAAACGGAAGGCGAGACATTGACGGCCTCGCCCTCTCAGGCGCTTTGCGCCAGCTCTCCCGAAGGGAGAGCCGATAGCAGCTCATGGTCAGCAGCAGCTGGATCCAGGAGATGCGTTGCCTCTCCCTTTGGGAGAGGTGGCAGCGCGCAGCGCTGACGGAGAGGGTGGGCTTGACAGGCAACGAGCCGTCTGAAAATCGCGCAAAAGCCCGCAAGGACTTTTCCATATACTACAAACAGACAAAATTTTCTGAAAGAAAACAGAGAGGAAAAAGAAATATGGGCAAGTTTACGTTTACTGAGACCGAGATCCCTGGTGTTGTGGTCATTGAGCCGCAGGTGTTCGGTGATGACCGCGGTTATTTTATGGAGACCTACCAGAAGGATCAGTTTGCTGCTGCCGGCATCGACAAGGAGTTCGTGCAGGACAACCAGAGCCGCTCCACCCGCGGCGTGCTGCGCGGCCTGCATTTCCAGAAGAATCACACCCAGGGCAAGCTGGTGCGTGTGACCAAGGGCGAGGTCTATGATGTTGCCGTGGACTGCCGCCCCCACAGCGCCACCTTTGGCAAGTGGGTGGGCGTGACCCTGAGCGAGGAGAACAAGAAGATGTTCTATATCCCCGAGGGCTTTGCCCACGGCTTCCTGGTGCTGAGCGATGTGGCCGAGTTCTGCTACAAGTGCACCGATGTCTATGACCCCACCAGCGAGGGCGGCATCCCCTACGATGACCCCACCGTGAACGTGCAGTGGCCCGACTGCGGCTGTGAGCACAAGACCAGCGCAAAGGACAAGCTGCATGAGCCCTTTGCAGCCCAGAAGTTTGAATTCTTTGAAAAGTGGTGATAGCCCGTGGCGAAACTGAAAGGAATGTTCAACGGCTTCTGGCGCTACCGCTATCTGCTGTGGAATCTGGTCAGCCGTGATTTCAAGCTGAAATACCGCCGCAGCGTGCTGGGTGTGCTGTGGAGCGTGCTGAACCCCCTGCTGATGTGCCTGGTCTACTGGGCTGTGTTCAGCAGCCTGATGGATATGCGGGGCAGCGGCATCGACAATTTCCCGGTGTTCCTGATGTGCGGTCAGCTGCTCTTCAACTTCTTCAACGAGGCCACCTCCTCCAGCATGAGCAGTGTGCTCAGCGCCGCCCCCCTGCTGAAAAAGGTGTATATCCCCAAGTATATCTTCCCGCTGGAAAAGTGCTGCTTTGCCATGGTGAACTGCGTGTTCAGCTTTGTGGCCCTGCTGCTGGTGATGATCTTTACCGGCGCGCCCTTCCACCTGACCCTTCTGGAAGCGCTCTACCCGCTCATCACCCTCTTCTTCTTCAGCCTGGGGGTGGGCCTGTTCCTGGCGGCGGCAACGGTGTTCTTCCGGGACATCATGCACATCTGGAGTGTGTTCATCACGGCGCTGCTCTACTTCTCCGCCATCTTCTATGACCCCACCCAGATGACCTTTTCCATCGGCGGGTTCAACATGCAGCAGATCATCAAGCTGAACCCCATGTACTGGTATATCACCGGCTTCCGCCGCACCCTGATGTGGGGCATCCCGCTGGACCTCAACATGTTTGCGGTCTGCGGCATCTGCGCAGTAGTCTCCATGTGGGTGGGCGTGCACATGTTCCGCAAAACGCAGGATCGTTTTGTGCTGCATATTTAAGGAGGGGAGAAGAATGGAACCGATCATCAAAGTGGACAACGTGTCCATGTGCTTCAACCTCTCCACCGAAAAGCACGAGAGCCTGAAGGAATATCTGCTGGCCATGGTGCAGGGCCGCCTGCAGTACGACGAGTTTTACGCCCTGAAGGACGTGAGCCTGGACATCATGCCCGGCGATTTTTACGGTCTGGTGGGCCTGAACGGCTCGGGCAAATCCACCCTGCTCAAGACCATTGCGGGCGTGTACAAGCCCACCAAGGGCAAGGTCACCGTCAACGGCACCATCGCCCCGCTCATCGAGCTGGGTGCGGGCTTTGATATGGACCTGACCGCCCGGGAGAACATCTACCTCAACGGCACGGTGCTGGGGTTCTCGCCCAAGTATCTGGACGAGAAGTTCGACGAGATCGTGGAGTTCAGCGAGCTGCAGAACTTCCTGGATGTGCCGCTGAAAAACTACTCCTCCGGCATGGTGGCCCGCATCGGCTTTGCCATTGCCACCATCACCAAGCCCGATATCCTGATCGCGGACGAGGTGCTCTCGGTGGGCGACTTCCTGTTCCAGCAGAAATGCGAAAAACGGATGAAGGAGCTGATGGCAGGCGGCACCACCGTCATTCTGGTGTCCCACTCCATCGAGCAGATCGAGCGGATGTGCAGCAAGGTGGCATGGCTGAGCCACGGCCACCTGAAAATGAACGGCGATACCGAGACGGTCTGCGCGGCCTACAAGGCCACCCAGCGCGGCGAGGCCTGAGCCATGAATGTGCGATTGAAACGTGCCAGAGAGCTGGCAGGCTATGCGGTCCAGCTGACAAAGGACGAGGGGCTGGGCACCATGCTGGCCCGTGGCGCAGGCTTTGTCAGGCGGCGGTGCTTTGGCAAAAAGGCCCGCTACCTGCCCGCCAAAAAGGTGCTGGAAGCCCAGAGAGCCGAAATGGCAGGAAAAAATTTTGAAAACTGCCAACTTTCGACGATTTCCGTGTTGACACCGTTGTATAATACTCCTGAGGTGTTTCTGCGGCAGTTTCTGGATTCCTTCGTGAACCAGACCGCCCCCAATGGTGAGCTCTGCCTGGCGGATGCCTCCGATGCCGCCCACAGCAGTGTGGGGGATATCGTAATGGAATATCAGACGAAATATCAACACATCGTATACAAAAAGATCGAAAACAAGGGCATTGCGGCCAACACCAACGCCGCCGCTGAACTGGCATCGGGGGAATATCTGGCGCTGGCCGACCACGATGACATCCTTGCGCCCCACGCCATGTATACCATGGGCCAGGCGATCCGGCAGCTGCGTGAGGCAGGGGAGCCGGACGGCTTCCTGTACAGCGACGAGGCCCTCTTTACCAAAAAGATCGAAAAGCCGCTGGTGGCCCACTTCAAGCCCGATTACGCCCCAGATTATCTGCTCTGCTGCAACTACATCTGCCATCTGGCCGTGTTCCGGCGGGAGCTGTTCGAGCAGGTGGGCGGGGAACGCCCCGAATGTGATGGCAGTCAGGACCACGACCTTTTCCTCCGGCTCATTGAGCAGGTGGGCGGCGCGGCCCATGTGCCGCAGGTGCTCTACTACTGGCGGGTGCACGAAGGCTCGACCTCCGGCGGTACCGATGCCAAGCCCTACGTTGCCAAAGCGGCAAAGAAGGCGCTGGCCGACCATCTGGAGCGCACCGGCCGCACCGGTACCATAGAGGATGGCCTGTACCCCAGCACCTATCGGGTCAGGTGGGACATTGTGGGGGAGCCGAAGGTGAGCATCCTCATCCCCAACAAGGATCACACCGAGGATCTGGAAAAGTGCCTGCAGAGCATCTGGAAAAAGACCACCTGGGACCGGTTCGAGGTCATCGTCATCGAGAACAACTCCACAGACCCGGCCACCTTTGCCTATTACGAGAAGGCCCGGCAGCGGTACGACGGCCTGAAGGTGGTCACCTACCCGGACAAGGGCTTCAACTTCTCGGCCATCAACAACTTTGGCCGGAAAGCGGCAGAGGGCGACTACCTGCTGCTGCTCAACAACGATGTGGAAGTGGTAAACGGCGACTGGCTCACGGAGCTGCTCCGGCAGTGCGCCCACCCCGGCGGTGCGGCGATCTGCGGTGCCATGCTCTGGTACCCGGATGAGACCATCCAGCACGCAGGGATCGTGACCGGTCTGGGCGGCTACGCGGGCCACAGCCACAAGTATAAGAAGAAGGGCGGCAGCGGCTATCTGTTCCGCACCTCTACCGTGCAGGACTTCTCCGGTGTGACCGGTGCCTGCCTGCTGGTAAAGACCGCCGTCTATGACGAGATGCACGGGCTGGACGAGCAGTTCGCCGTGGCCTTCAACGATGTGGACTTCTGCCTGCGGGTGCGGGATGCGGGCTACCGCATTGCCTGGACCCCCTACGCCGAGCTCATCCACTATGAGAGCAAGAGCCGGGGCGGGGATGAAAAAGACCCCGTCAAGGCGGCCCGCTTTGCGGCGGAGCAGCAGCGGCTCTACACCATCCACGGCAAGGAAAACATTCTGGATGACCCCTACTACAACCCCAACCTGACCCGTGACCGGGAGGATTTTTCGGAGAGCGACGATCTGCGCAGGTTGAAAGAGGGCAGGGTAACGGTAAGATTCCGGGGAGGTACCCTCCAATGAACATCAAGGGACACTTTGAGACCATCACCCGGCATAAACTGCTGGTGATGAAGTATTGCTTTGAATGCGGCCTTTATCAGCAGGGCCTGACCCATGACCTGAGCAAGTACAGCCCCACCGAGTTCATCCCGGGCTGCATCTACTATCAGGGCGACCACAGCCCCAACGAGGCAGAGCGCGCCGCCCGGGGCTATTCCTCGGCATGGCTCCACCATAAGGGCCGCAACAAGCACCATCTGGAATACTGGATCGACTACACAACCAACAAATCCGGTCTGGGCGGCATGAAAATGCCCCTGCGCTATGTCTGCGAGATGGTCTGCGACCGCGTGGCGGCCAGCCAGATCTATCTGGGCGACAAGTACACCGACGCATCCCCGTGGCAGTATTATGAAAAGAGCAAGGATCACTATCTGCTCCATCCCGAAACAAGGGCACTGCTGGAAAAGCTGCTGCTGATGGTCCGGGATCTGGGGCAGGAGCGCACCTTTGCCTACATAAGATTCCTGCTCGGGTGTGAAGATAACGATTAAATAAAATCAAGGAGGCATTGCAATGAAACGTTTCAAAAAAGTTCTGGCACTTGTTCTGGCCGGTGTTCTGGCACTGGCAATGCTGACCGCCTGCGGAGAGACCGCTGATCCGGATAGCATAATGCCGGAGGACGGTACTCCCGAAGTGGTGATGACCGTGAATAACATGGCTGCCAATAAGGGTCTGGGCCAGGTTGAGTACAGTGCAAAGTACAGCGCAGTGACCAAGGCTCTGCTGGAGAACTGGCTGGAGTATACCAATAACAAGATCAATAACACGACCTACTGGGAAAATTACCGTAAGATCACTGCTGAACTGGGCAGTGTGAAGATTGTGGTTGGCATGACCAAAGATTACCGTCCCATCACCAGTGATTATAACCCCGCTTCCAAGACCAGCTTCAAGTATGATTCTCTGTTCAAGGACGAGAGCGCATTCAATCTGGCTGAAAAGATCGGCGTTGCATACGTTCCCACTTCTAACGGCACTGTCTATCAGGCGGTCTGCCTGTTCGACGTGAACTGAGCGTTCCCCGATACAGAGGAAAGAAAACATAAAGCATAAAGATCCCCCGGAGGGCGGCGCGGGCCGCTTTCCGGGGGATCTTGTCTGTCAGAGAAACTGCTTACTGCTCGTTCTCGTAGATCTTAATATAGTGGGGGGCGTTTCTGTCCTGCACAAAGAGAAGCGTGCAGGTGAGTGCGGCGGCTAAGAACGTGAAGATGGCAAGCAGAGCTTTGAGAACTTTCATGGTATCCGATCCTCCTTGGCGGGCATGGCCCGGTCGTTCAAATGCGGAGCAGGGGACGTTCCGCAGGGTCATTAGCAACAGTATACCATAATCCCGGCAGAAAGGCAAACGGTAGTAAAGTTGCGTGAAGTTGGTGGTTGTTAATAAAAAAACAATTGGTTAGATACGACTAATCGTTAAAAATGGCAAAGAAAAATGAGGAAATTGCATCATTTTGGTGCTGTTGTCGTTGAACTTCCGGCTGTAAAATGATACAATAACTGTGTTAAGCAGCTGCTGTCCCTGCCGCAGTGCGCCCGCATGAGGGCAGGGGTGGCAATTCAAGCAGAATGGGGGATTTATTCCATGTTGAACAAGCTGAAACGTGCGGCGCTTGGCGCGCATACGCCGCATGACAAGGCAACCGCTGCAAGCAAACCAGTTCCGATGCCTCTGCCCGCGCAGGTACGCATCCTGATGAGCCAGCACATCGGCGCTCCGGCGAAAGCCCTGGTCAAAAAGGGCGACGAAGTGTTTGTTGGCACTAAGATCGGCGAGGCAGGCGGTTTTGTCTCTGCAAATATCCACTCCAGTGTTTCTGGTACCGTGGCCGCTGTGGAACCCTTCCGTCTCTCCAATGGCCGGATGTGCGACTCTGTTGTCATCAAGACCGATGGCAAGCAGACCGTGGACCCTGCCGTGAAGGCACCCGAGGTCACCGACAAGGCCAGCTTCCTGGCAGCCGTGCGTGAGTGCGGCCTGGTGGGTCTGGGCGGCGCAGGCTTCCCGACCGATGTCAAGCTGCAGCCCAAGCAGACCGTGGACACCCTGCTCATCAACGCTTCCGAGTGTGAAGTCTGGCTGACCAGCGACACGCAGGAGATGCTGAACTGCAGCGATGATATCGTCCGCGGCATCGAGGCCGTGCTGAAGTACACCGGCATCCCGAAGTGCATCATCGGCATTGAGAACAACAAGCCCGAGTGCATCGAGCTGTTGAACCAGAAGACCAAAGACAAGCCCGCCATCGAGGTCAAGGCACTGCCCAGTGTTTACGGCACCGGCGCAGAGCTGATCCTGATCGAGAAGTGCCTGGGCCGCGAGGTTCCGCACGGCGGTCTGCCCGCAGATGCAGGTGCCATCGTGATGAACGTGACCTCTGTTTCTACCCTGGGCAAGTACCTGGCTACCGGTATGCCGGTGGTCAGCCGCTGCATCACCGTGGACGGCGATGCCTGCGCAAAGCCCCAGAACCTGATCGTTCCCGTGGGCACTGCCTACGAGGATGTTCTGAACGCTGCCGGCCTCAAGGGCGGCGTGGAGCTGGGCAAGGTGGTTGCCGGCGGTGCCATGATGGGCCCCGCTGTGGAGAACCTGAGTTACCCCACCACCAAGACCACCTCCGGCCTGATCATGCTCAGCGCCGCTGCTGCAGAGCCCCCGCAGGTCAACCCCTGCATCCGCTGCGGCCGCTGCGTGGAGTACTGCCCCATGGGTCTGGAGCCCGTGGAGGTCAACCAGGCTTACGCTGCCCGCGATGTTCAGGAGCTGGGCAAGCTGCATGTTGATTACTGCTTCAACTGCGGCTCCTGCACCTTTGTCTGCCCGGCAAAGCGCCCCTGCACCCAGATGATGGGCCTGGCAAAGGCGTTCTACCTTGGTGAAATCAAAAAAGGAGGCAATAAGTAATGGATACGAAGCTTATTGTTTCGGCCTCCCCGCACCTGCGCAGTGAGGAAACGACCCAGAGCCTGATGGCCAATGTGATCGTTGCCCTGTGCCCCTGTGTGGTGGCCTCTGCAATCATCTTTGGTGCGCGTGCCCTGCTGGTCACTGCAGTGTCCGTTGTGGCATGTGTGGCCTTTGAGTGGCTGTACTGCAAGCTGCTGAAGAAGGCAAACCCCATCAGCGATCTGTCCGCTGTGGTCACCGGCATCATTCTGGCTATGAACGTGCCCGTGGGCATGCCCATCGGCCAGCTCATCATCGGCGACCTGGTTGCCATCATCGTGGTCAAGCAGCTGTTCGGCGGCATTGGCATGAACTTTGCAAACCCTGCACTGGTGGGCCGTATCGTGCTGTTCATCAGCTTTGCCGGTTCCATGAACAATTGGGTGTTCCCCGATGCAGCGGTTGACCAGCTGTCCAGCGCTACCCCGCTGGCTGTGGCTGACACCAGCAAGCTGAGCCTGCTGGATCTGTTCATGGGCGTGCACGGCGGTGTTCTGGGCGAGACCTGCGCTCTGGCCATCCTGCTGGGCCTGATTTATCTGGTGGCCACCAAGACCATCAGCATCGCCATCCCCGCTTCTTACATCGGCAGCATGTTTATCTTCTACCTGATCTCCACCGGCAGCCTGCACGGCGCACTGGTCGGCATCCTGTCCGGCGGCCTGATGTTCGGTGCTGTGTTCATGGCAACGGACTATGTCACCAGCCCCTTTACCCTGAAGGGCAAGCTGATCTACGGCCTGTGCCTGGGCATCGTCACCTTCGCCATCCGTCAGTGGGGCAGCTACGCCGAGGGCGTTTCCTTCGCGCTGCTGTTTATGAACCTGTGGGTCCCCTTTATCAACGATTGGACCCGTCAGACTCCTTACGGCTATGTTAAGCCTGCAAAGAAAGCAAAGGAGGGTGCTGGCAAATGAATAAGAATTCTTCCTGGGAGACCAGTGTAAAGCCTGTTGTTGTGCTGAGCGTGATCGCACTGATCGTCAGCCTGCTGCTGGCCATGGTCAACTCCTTTACGGCTCCCATCATTGAGGATAACCAGAAGGCCGCAACGCTGGCTGCCTATGTGGACGTGATGCCCACCGTTTCCAGCGCCTCCGATCTGGAGGAAGTGACCGACTACACCACCGAGAACATCACCGGTGCTGTAAAGGCCACCGACGGCTCCCTGGCCATCAAGGCTGAGGAAAAGGGCTTTGACGGCGGCATCCTGTCCGTCATCATCGGCTTCGACACCAACGGCACTGTCACCGGCATTTGGGTGGACGCTTCTACCCAGACCAAGGGCATCGGCAGCAACGTTGCCACCGACAGCTTCCTTGCTCAGTTCGATGGCATGGATGGCACCCAGAACATCACCCTGGGCCAGGGCTACGACGCATACAGCGGCGCAACCATTTCCTCTAAGGCTCTGTTTGCCGCCATCAACGATTGCATCAACTGCTACAACGAGTTGGCATAAAGGAGGTTGGTAAGAAATGGCAAGCGAAAACAAGTCCAAGGTAAGCATCCTTACCAACGGCATCATCAAAGAAAACCCCGTTCTGCGTCTGGTTCTGGGCACCTGCTCCTGCCTGGCTGTTACCACGGCAGTTTCCAGCGCGCTGGGCATGGGCGCAGCCTTCACCTTCGTGCTGGTGTGCTCCAACATCCTGATCTCGCTGCTGCGCAACGTGATCCCCGCTAAAGTCCATCTGCCCTGCTACATCGTCATCATTGCAGGCTTCGTGACCATCGTTCAGATGGTGATGCACGCCTATATGGACAGCCTGTACACCGCACTGGGCGTGTTCCTGCCCCTGATCGTTGTCAACTGCATCATCCTGGGCCGTGCCGAGATGTTTGCCTGCAAGAACAATGTGGTGGATTCCGCACTGGACGGCATCGGCATGGGCATCGGCTACACCCTCACCGTGGTGCTGATGGCCTCCATCCGTGAGATCCTGGGCAGCGGCACCTGGTTGGGCTTCCAGGTCCTGCCCGAGAGCATGGCCAAGATGAGCATTATGACCCAGGCTCCCGGAGCATTCTTCTGCTACGGCGTGCTGATGGCCGGCTGCGTCTGGCTGGAAGGCAAGCTGGATGCCCGCATCGAGCGCAAGAGCTGCTGCGACCTCGACAACCTGAAGAAGGAGGCAGAATAAGATGTTAGTCAAACTTGCTGCGATCTTCTTCAGCATGATCCTGGTGAACAACTACGTGCTGGTGAAGTTCTACGGTATCTGCCCGTTCCTGGGCGTTTCCAAGAAGCTGGATTCCTCCATTGGTATGTCCGGCGCTGTTATCTTTGTTATGCTGGTGGCAACGGCTGTCACCTTCCCCATCCAGATCTTCATTCTGAACCCCGCTGACCTGGGCTACCTGCAGACCATCGTGTTCATCCTGGTCATTGCAGTGCTGGTGCAGTTCATCGAGATCTTCCTGAAGAAGTATGTTGTTGCACTGTACAATTCTCTGGGCGTTTACCTGCCCCTGATCACCACCAACTGCTGCGTGCTGGCCGTGACCATTCTGGTCGTGGACGACTACGGCGCAGACGTTGCTACCCTTGGCTTTGCCGCTGCCTACATTGAGGCTCTGGTCTGTGCCGTGGGTGCAGGTGTCGGCTTTATGCTGGCCATGGTCATGTTCAGCGGCGTGCGCAAGCGTGTGGAAGCCTGCGATCCCCCGGCACCCTTCAAGGGCCTGCCCATCACCCTGATCGCAGCAGCCATCACCAGCCTGTCCTTTATGGGCTTCGGCGGCCTCGTCGAAAACCTGTTCAACGTGACGCTGTAAGGGAGGAACAGGATTATGAATATTGTATCTGCTGTGATCCTCTGTACCATCGTGGGCGCGATCGGTGCCGTTGTTCTGGTGCTGGCCGCAAAGTTCATGGCGGTTGAGGAAGACCCCCGTATTGAAGAAGTTTCTGCCTGCCTGGCCGGTGCAAACTGCGGCGGCTGTGGCTACGCCGGCTGTGCCGACTACGCAAAGGCCGTTGTTATGGACGGCGTTCCCTGCGACAAGTGCGCCCCCGGCGGCCCCAAGGCTGCTGCCGCCATTGCTAAGATCATGGGCGGTGAGGCAAGCGCTGTGGAGAAGAAGGCTGTGGTCCAGTGCCAGGGCAACTCCGAGCACTGCAAGCCCAGCTACGAGTACAAGGGCATCCAGACCTGTGCCGCTGCTGCGACCCTGTACGGCGGCCCCAAGACCTGTACCTTTGCCTGCATCGGCCTGGGCGACTGCACCAAGGTGTGTAAGTTCGATGCCATCCACATTGTGGACGGCGTGGCCAAGGTGGACAAGGACAAGTGCACCGGCTGTGGTGCCTGCGCCAACATCTGCCCCAAGCACGTCATTATGATCGACGCAGGCGGCCCCCGCAAGCCCGTGGTCATGTGCTCCAATCAGGATAAGGGCCCCGTTGCCATGAAGGCCTGCACCACTTCCTGCATTGCCTGCGGCATGTGCGAGCGCACCTGTAAGTTTGATGCCATCCACGTTGTGGACGGCGTGGCCCGCATCGACTACGACAAGTGCAAGGGCTGCGGCATGTGCGCCCAGAAGTGCCCCAAGCACATCATCCTCTTCCCGCTGAAGGACGATCCGAATCCCCCCAAGCCCGTGGTGAAGCAGGCTCCGAAGCCCGCTGCCGCTCCTGCCGCTCCGGCGGAGCCCGCCGCAAAGGCTGAGGAGGCAAAGGCTCCCGAAGCCCCCAAAGCTGAATAAGCGGAACCCATTGTAATATGGTAAAGCGCCCCCGTTGCTCCTTTGAGTGATGGGGGCGCTTTTTGGTGCAAAACCTCTCCGTCATCATCGCTGACGCTCGATGCCACCTCCCCTAGTAGGGGAGGCCTTGGCATGAGATTCATTTTTCGATCTTTTCGCCTATCGGCTCCAAGAGCGACTTCTGCCGCAGAGGTGAACATTACGCCAGCACTGCCAAAAGGAGCGAAGCGCCAGACCCCGAAAACGCGACGGCCTGCCAAGGGCTCCCCTACTAGGGGAGCTGTCACGGCGAAGCACGTGACTGAGAGGTTTACCACCGGGAGCGGCTGCTGGGGGCAAAACCTCTCCGTCATCATCGCTGACGCTCGATGCCACCTCCCCTAGTAGGGGAGGCCTTGGCATGAGATTCATTTTTCGATCTGATCGCTGGCGCTCCAAGACCGACTTCTGCCGCAAGGCCGAACATTACGCCAGCACTGCCAAAAGGAGCGAAGCGCCAGACCCCCGAAAACGCGACGGCCTGCCAAGGGCTCCCCTACTAGGGGAGCTGTCACGGCGAAGCCCGTGACTGAGAGGTTTAACCCCCGCTGTCGAGCTTTGCGAGACTGAGAGGGCCCCGAAAACTTTTTTCAAAAAATCTCGAAAAAAAGTGAAAGGAATCTGCGTTTCATGTATTATAGAGAGTGAAACTGCGAAGATACAACACAAAACTGCGTGATATAACAATGCGGCGGGCGTGCGGATAAGTCGGACTGTTCTACTCCCCACAATGATATTACGGCGGTTCATAACGTGCTGTATATCGCAGAATATTTTGTCTGAAAAGGGGAAGGGAAAATAAAATTTCACTATTGAAAATACTGGATATACATGCTATAATTACGATAATGATGTGTCTGGTAAAAATAACCTGCCAAGGGAAAGAAAGCCGACAAAAGTTGGATATCTTTTCCTCCGGTTTTGCCAAAAATACTATGATGCAGGGAGGGCTCCACTGTGCGGAAAAATCATCACGGAAAAAAAGATAGGCTGGTGAAGCGCGTTTTTGCGCTTTGTCTGGCGCTTGCGGTCATCTGCACCTGCCTTGTGCCGGTGTTTGCAACGGAGGGTCTGATCGATCCTCAGGTTCATCAAGAGGCCTCCCGGCCCGTAGATGACGGCGAGGCATCCTATCCTGACGACGAAGTTGCCGGTTTTGGCGGGGACGAAGCTGCCGGTTTCGGTGAGCCGCGCGAAGTATACGATGAAGGCGAAGCTGCCGGTTTTGGCGAGGACGAAGTTGCCACCCGGCCTGTGGAAGGCGGCGAGGACAACCTCGACGGCGGCCCCAACGTTAAGGAAACAGAGTGGGGTACCGTTATTGACTACAGCACCAGTACCAGCACCAGTACCGACCCCAGCTCCAGCACCGAGACCCAGTGGTCCGGCGAGGACGACGTGGTGGAAAAGCCTGATGACAAAGTGGTCGTTTCCGGCGACGAGATCAAAAAGCTGCAGGATATGGTGGTCTACCGCTTCTGGCTGAGGGAGCTGAACACCCTTGACCTGCAGGACATTACCGCTCAGGCACAGATCAACAATATGACGGAGAGCGAGTATCTGGCCCGGAACGGTGAAGTTCTGTGGAACCTGTACTTTATTCAGGCTGTGCCCCGGGCAGAGACCATCGCGGACTACAGCAGCTACATCGAGAACCCCTCCTCCAACCGGGACCCCAAGGGCGAACTGCGGCTGTTTGACTACTGGTACACGCTGGACGAGTTTGGCAACCGGGTGCGCCTGAACCTCACCGACCCCACCAGCAACATTCTGGACGACAAGACCACCACCGTGAACGTCTACGCCGCATGGAAGGACGGTACCGTGGGCTCCGATGAGGAAGAGGATGTGGATCACGAGGATCTGGTGGACAAGAACCCCGTGCCTGTGGATCTGACTGCCAAGGCCTCTGCTTCCTACGAGGACGAGGACGGCAACACGAAGAGCGTCAATCTGCCGGTGGAAGTGAAAAATCTGCCCTCTGCCGCCCATAGCCTCAGCGTCATCCACATGGGTGATGACGATATGCAGACCTTCTACGAGAGCCACGAGGATGATTTTGGGGATATGGCTCCCATTCTGGGCCTGAAGATCTCCCCCAAGAACGCCAAGGGCGAAAAGGTGCATCTGGCCAAGGGCCAGAAGGCCACCGTTACTGTTTCTGGCTTGAACGAACTGCCGGATATTGCGGAAATGGAAGAAGCGGGAGCGCTCACTGCCGATGCGCTGAAGGTGCTCCACCAGAAAGACGACAATACCGTGGAAAAACTGGATGTTGTCAGCTATGAGAATGGCACCCTGACCTTTGAGACCTCCAGCTTCAGCCCCTTTGTGCTTGCGCTGGAATACCCGGATCAGGGAAGTGAGGACTTCGATGATGACGGCATTGAGATCGTCAGCATTGAGATCGATGGCGTTGAGTACCCGAATGTGAATGATGGGATTGCTACAATCAGCAGCATTCAGGGTGATGCAAAAGTTCCGGTTGGCGCAACGATTACACTGCGATCCAAAAACGGAAAATCGCACTACGAACATAAATGGATAATTACACCGAATCAGAAAAACCCCGGTGAAGCGAAGTTTGTTGACAGCAATGGGAATTTGGTTGACGAAATTTATGGTGTGGGAGATACCTTCAAAACAGTACGGTTAAAGGTTACGAAAACGGGTGAGTTGACGATTAACCACCGCCACGGTGACCCCAAAGCAGATGATAAACATAAGCTTAGTAACGGCGATGAGCTGAATATTACAGTTGTGGAAAGCAATCAGAAAGACACTTATAATCTTTATGTTTACACGCAGGTTTTGGGCTATTCGGGTGATTACTATGGTAGTAAAGCTGAAAATAAAGCGTGGAACGGCATGGCCGTTGGTACGATTTCAAATGTAGTTGCTCCGAGCAATTACAATAAGCGTACCTCAATTTATGACACGGCCGACATTGATACGAAGTTGGGAACTGAAATTATAGTTGATTCCGGACAGTTTCCTGTGATTCCGATTAAACAGAATGGCCAATACAAGGATTACTATTATCTGGAAAAACCGAGTAGTTGGGAGTCAGATACCGCAAAGAAGAATTATGGCGGCACGTACACAATTGAATGGTACGAGGTCGTTGCTGTGGGTGGAGCTAACACCGGCAAAAACGGCAAGGACGGAGACTGGACGAATGAAAAGCAGTATAAATCCCAATACACGAGTGGTATATATAAATCTCCGATTTCGTCGGTCAGCAGTAATAAAATGACGTACCATCTGGATGGTCTGATAGTGCTCCATGATACAACGCACATCAACGTCAAGTTTATGGTTCAGGATGCGGGTGAAGATACCTTTGCTCTAGTGCGTGATTATGGCGGAGCATTTACTGTCCCAGAAGGGTGTACTTCGATTTCGCTGAGTAATATCGATCGTCCGGATGTTCTCCGCGCAGGTCAAACCGAAGCAGATTGCCCGGCAACAAAAGAAACAGCGGATGGAACCGTTTATAAATTTGAGGGATGGTATACGGATCAGAACTTTACATGTGAAAGCAAGTTTGATTTTACAGAGGATACCATTAGTGCAGATACAACTTTCTACGCAAAGTATGTGCCTGCTTCCGCCAACCTGACCGTTACCAAAACTGTTACTGGTAAACTTGGCGATACCAACAAAGCCTTTACCTTTACGATTACCAAAGATGGTAAACCAGTAAACAACATCACTGAGGACAATATCGAGGCTAGAGATGGTGCTCAATGGTTGAATGATGGTAATGGCAAGTTTACTCTGAAAGACGGGGCTTCGATTATCTTCAAGAATCTACCGAGCGGCCAATACAAGGTTGTAGAGGACGATTACATCGGCGAAAAGTACGAGACCAGCTATGTGGTTGATTCCGGAACACCTGAGAATGGGCAAGAAGCAACTGTAACGATTGGTACGGACGCTAAACGAATCGACTTCACCAACCATCGAAATCTCGAGCCTGATCTTGGTGTCCTCCTCGACACCCTGCCCTACATTGTCATCCTTGCTGTGGTGGCTGGCGGCGTGGCCCTGCTGATGCTGCGCAAGCACCGTAAGGAAGATGACTAAAGGGGGCTGACCGCATGGCGAAGAAGAAAGCGCCCCAGCGGCTGGCCGGTGCAGAGGAAAGCTGTATCAGCCCGGAGCAGGAAGCGATCATCCAGTGGTTCCGGACGGTGAAATTCCGCAAGAACCTGCTGGGCGGCGTGGATGAAGCGGCAATGTGGAAGAAGCTGGAAGAGCTTTACGCCCTGTACGAAGCCGCCATCCGCGCCGAGCGCACAAGGTACAATGTGCTGCTGGAAGCCTCTCCGTCAAAGCCTGACGGCTTTGCCACCTCCCCTGATAGGGCAACGACAACGACCGCCGCCAGTGGTGAACCCGGGAACGTAAACCTGGCTCCCACCAAAGTTGACAGTTTTGCCAAGGGCTCCCCTACTAGGGGAGCTGGCACGGCGACAGCCGTGACTGAGAGGTTTAATCCGGAATCTGACAGCTCTGACCCCCAAAAGGAGGCGCATTCCGATGCACCCGCTGGACAATGAAGCCCTGAAGCTGGGGGCACGGGCGGTGCGCCGCCGCAGGCTGGACGCTGAGAACCGGCAGGATTTTATCAGCCTGCTGGGCCGCGTTGTGGTGATCCTGCTGTGCGCCTGGGTGCTGTTCACGCAGGTGTTCCTGCTCACGCAGGCCAAGGGCAGCAGCATGTTCCCCGCGGTAAAGGATGGCGACCTGCTCATCTGCTACCGCCTGCAAAAAACCTACGCAAAAAACGACGTTGTGGTCTACACCCAGGGTGGCAAGCTCCGGGTGGGCCGCATCCTTGGGCGCGAGGGCGACCTTGTGGCTCTGGACGACAGCGGCACCCTTGTGGTGAACGGCGCGGTGCAGAGCGGCGAGATCCTCTACCCCACCTACGTAAAAGACGCGCTGGAGTACCCCTACACGGTGCCGGAAGGCTGCTTTTTTGTGCTGGGCGATTACCGCACACAATCCGAGGACAGCCGGGACTTTGGCCCGGTTCCGCTGGAGGATGTGCAAGCAAAAGTAATTACACTACTGCGGCGACGCAGTCTGTAATACCACGGAGGCCGGAAGAAGCTGCCGGCATCCTGCCTGTGAACCGCGGAGTTTGGGCCGCGGCACAGGAGTACGAACTATTTCTTACTAGGGAGGAATAACAATGAAACTGAAGAAATTCTTCGCGGGCGTTCTGGCTGCCGCCATGATGCTCACCGTCGGCGCAACCGCAGCGTTTGCGACGGAAGGCAATAAAGTTGATGCTAGCTATGAGGGCACAGCTGGCGAATACAATGCGAAGATGTTTGTGCCGGTTGATGGTAAGGCTGAAATTGACCTGACCAAGGTTCTGACGGTTGTTAGTGGTACTGCACCCGATAGCATGAAGTTTAACTTTAATGTTTATGAGGGTACGGAAACTACCGGTACAGCACTGGATACTAAATCGGTGGAATTTAACGCAGGTAATTATACTTCTAAGGGTAGCGAAAAAAATAATGGTGTCTATACTGGCACCTTTAAGCTGGATGTTGCGAAGCTGACTGAAGGCAAGTCTGTTGGTAAGTATACTTTTACCATCGTTGAGAGCATGGACAAGGCATACCAGTCTGTGACTGCTGAGCGTGGTACCGTGAAGATGGTCATCAGCAAGGTCAATGCAAAGGAAGTTGATTCTACTGCTACTGCTGATTTTGGTTATTTTGTTGCTCTGTATGATAGCGAGGGGAATAAGATTCTGGCCACCGATGCTTTTAAGAATAAGTATGGTGATGGCAACATTCAGAATTTGAAGTTGAGCAAGACTGTCCATGGTGCACTTGGCAACTTGAGCAAGGACTTTACCTTTAAGATTAAGTTCACTAAGGCAGATGCCCTGCAGAATAATACTGATACTGGTCTGTATAAGGGACCTCAGGTTGCAGAATTGAGCAACACTGCAACCCTTAAGGATGGCACTACTGCAATCTCTCAGAATGCATATCTGGAACTGGATAAGGAATATACTGTTACTCTGCGTCACAATGATTCTCTGAAACTTTCCAACCTGCCTGCTGGTATTAAGTATGAAATTTACGAGGATGGTTCTCAGGTAGAAGCTGGTGCTGTTGTTGTTACTGTTGACAATGTGAAGTACACTGTTACTGTTACTGATACTGCATTTGATACCACTGAGACTACTAAGATCAAGGGTACTGTTAATAATACTGACGTGACTGCAGCCTTCCAGAACACCAATCCTGATTCCCCCGACATGGGCGTTGTGCTGGACAATGCACCTTACATTGCAATGCTGGCCATTGTTGCCATTGGTGGTGTGGCCCTGATGCTGAACAAGCGCCGCCGCGACGAGGAGTAATTGCTCGCGGTAGATTAAACCCCACCGTCATCCCTTGCGGGATGCCACCTGTCCGGGTTGCGGCACCCAGCGTCCACATCGTGCAAAGCACTCGTGTCCTGCTGGCCGCTGCCCCAACAACTCCTCCCTGTTTCCGCCACTGGCGGCGGTCGTCGTTGTTGCCTACTAGGGGCGGCCTTGGCAAAACCGTGAAGCTTTGCGCCATGCCAAGGGCCCCCCTATTAGCGGGGGCTGGCACGCGAAGCGTGACTGGAGGGTTATCTCAGCACAAACCTAACGAATAACCACTTATTTGAATTTGCTTAACCGGAGGTGGGCTGTATCAACTGGCAGAGAAAAGCGTTGAGGGCAGCCGACTTTCTGGTGAGCACGGTGGTCGTGCTGTTCCTGGTGGTCGCCGGGGCATATTCAGCCTATGCCCTGTGGGACAACTCGCAGGTGTACGCCGCCGCAGACAATGTTCAGGCAGAGCTTTTGCAGTTCAAGCCCAAAGCGGGCGCGGATAACGGCGCAAGCTTTGAGGAGCTGCTGGGCATCAACCCGGATGTCTGCGCGTGGGTCACACTGGACAACACCGCCATCGACTACCCTGTGGTACAGGGCGAGGACAACTTTACCTATGTGAACACCGATGTCTACGGTGATTTCTCGCTGGCAGGCAGCATCTTTCTGGATGTGAACTGCGACAAGAACTTCACCGACCCCTACTCTCTGCTGTATGGTCACCACATGGAAGAGAGCAAGATGTTCGGTGATCTGGATCTCTACAAGGACGCAGAATTCTTTGCAGAGAACACCACCGGTGAGCTGATCCTGCCCGACCGCACCTATGATCTTAAAACCTTTGCATGTCTGCTGGTCCCTTCGTCTGAGAGCGCGATCTTCCAGCCCCAGCGCTGGGACAGCGACCTGCAGGGGTTGTACACCTTTGCGCAGGAGAACGCCCTGAACCTGAACACCGAAACGCTGGCCGCCATGAAAGCGGCGGGCGATGACGCTCAGGTGCTGGCGCTGTCCACCTGTTCAACGGAGTTTACCGATGCACGCACCATTCTTCTGGCGTGGATGATCCCGTCCGCGTCGGATTCATAAAGGAGAGGATGAAATGAGGTTCCGTAAAATCGCGGCAGCACTCCTGACGCTTGCGTTGGGGTTCTGCCTGTGTCAGCCGGCGGCATTTGCGGCCACCGCGGCTGACCAGCATACACAGCTGCAGGAGCTTCCGGTTTCCATTCAGTCCACGGGGGAAACACCTCTCCCAAAGGAAACACTGACTGTGGAACTTGAGGCTGTGGACAATGCGCCCCTGCCCCAGGTGACCACTCTGGAGATCACCGACGGCGAGACCGGCAGCTTTGGCCCCATCAGTTACACCAAGCCCGGCTATTACGTTTACACCGTGCGCCAGCGCGCCGGTGTCAACACCCGCGGCACCTACGATGAAACCGTGTACTATCTGCGCGTTTCCGTGGTGTGGGACAACGACAAGCTGGTGGCCCGGATGGCCGTGCACACACAGGCCGACCTGATGGACGAAAAGGTGAGCAGCATCACCTTCAACAACAGCTACAAGGCCATCGAGACCCCGTACTACCCGGACCCGTATGACCCTGATCCCGTCACCCCGCCCACCCCTTCCACGCCGGAGAACCCGGCCCCGGCAGATGCCCGCCCGACCGTGACTGAAACCACCACCCCTAGTGCACCGGAGCCAACCGCCCCGGCCAGCGTGGTGGCGGATGCCCGCCCGGCCGAAGGCCCCAAACTGATCCAGACCGGTCAGCTGAACTGGCCCATCCCTGTTCTGACGGCAAGCGGTCTGGTGCTGGTGGCCGTGGGTGCCTACCTGATGGAGCGCAGCAAGAAACGTGAAAAGAATGCGTAAAGTATCCCCCGGGCTTGTCTGCATCGTGCTGGGTGTGGTGCTCCTGCTGGCGGCTGGCGGCCTGTACGCCTACAACCGCTGCGAGGATGCCCACGCCGGTGCCGAGGCTCAGACCGTGGTGGCCGACCTTCAGCAGAAGGTGGAGACCCCGGAACCGGAAGCAGAGAGCGGCCCCCTGGACCCCGAGCTCCCGGTGGTGGAGATCGACGGCAACGAATATGTGGGTGAGATCTCCATTCCCGCCATCGGCATTGACCTGCCGGTGATGAGCGAGTGGAGCTACCCCCGCCTGAAGATCGCCCCCTGCCGCCAGTTCGGCTCTTCCCGCACCGATGATCTGGTCATTGCGGCGCACAACTACGAGAGCCATTTCGGCAAGCTGACTTCCCTCACAGCGGGGGACAGCGTCACCTTCACCGATATGGACGGCATCGTGAATGAGTACGTCGTGAACAAGGTCGAAGTGCTTGACCCCCACAGCGTGGAGGAAGTGGAACACAGCGGCTACGCCCTGGTGCTGTACACCTGCACCTACGGCGGCAAGACCCGTGTCACCGTCTTCTGTGATCGTGCATCGTAAAAATCAAGGCTGAAAAACAAAAAGAAGCCCCGACATTCGTCGGGGCTTCTTTTTTACTATGTGGGAACTCCCTCCGTCATTGCTGACGCAATGCCACCTCCCTCTCAGAGGGAGGCTTTTCGCTGCCGTAAGGCTCCCTCCTAGAGGGAGCTGTCGCCGGAGGCGACTGAGGGAGTTACTGTTTTTTCCACCGCCGCATCACGCCCATGCCCAACGCATAGGGGCCGGTGTGCACGGCAATGGTGCAGCCGATCTGCAGCAGGACCACATTGCACTCGCAGGTGGGGTACTTGGCGCGCAGGGCGGCGCGGGTCTGCATCCAGAGCCGCTTGCCCTCGTCGGCATCGTAGCCGTAGCCCACCGTGATGCAGTAGTCATCAGGTGTGCCGTTGTGTTCGGCCAGATAGGTCATCAGCAGGTCGAGGGCCTTCTCAAAGCTCTTCTGGCGGCCACGGGCCACACCAGCGGAGAAGATCTCGCCCTCCTTGAACAGGATCATGGGTTTGATGCCCAGAATGTTGGCGGCACGGCCCGTGACTTTGCCGATGCGCCCGCCCTTGATGAGATAGTCCAGATTACCCACCGTGAAGAAGATCTGGTTGGTGATCTTTTCCGCTTCCAGCCAGGTCACGGCTTCGTCCAGCGTACAGCCTGCATCCCGCATGGCCACCGCGTTTTCCACCACGATGGATTCGGTCACGGTGGCGGCGGTGCTGTCAATGACCTCGATCTTAGCATCGGGGAAATCCTCCAGCACCAGCTCCCGGGCGTTGCGGGCACTGCCCACGCAGCCGCTCATCTTGCTGGTAAAGCAGATGCAGAGCACCGGGCGGCCTGCCTCGGCATGGGCCCGGAAGGCGGTCTCAAAATCCTCCAGCGAAGGCAGGCTGGTCTTGGGGTAGGCCGCGGGGTTATCTACCATGAACTGGTAGAAATCGCGCACGGCGATCTCCTTGCCCTCCTTGCGGTAGTGCTCACCGTCCAGCGAGACATAGAAGGGGATGATCTCAATATTCAGTGTTGCGGCTGTCTCAGGGGTCAGGTCGCAGGCGCTGTCCGTGATGATATCAAACATAGTCACGCTTCCTTTTCAATGCGGCGGGTTCTGTGGCGCGGATCAGACGTTGTGGTGGATGTAGGCCTCACGCTCGGCACCCACGGAGATGTAGGTGATCTTGCAGCCAATAGCCTTTTCCAGATACTCAACGTAATCGCGGGCTTCCTGGGGCAGATCCTCCCACTTGCGGGCGGCAGTGATATCGCAGTGCCAGCCGGGCAGATACTCCACCACGGGCTGTGCGGTGTCCAGAGCCATGCCCATGGGGAAGCGCTTGGTGATGGTGCCGTCGGTCAGCTTGTAGCCGGTGACCATGGGGATCTTCTCCATGTAGTCCAGCACGTCCAGCAGGGTCAGAGCAACCTCATCGCAGCCCTGGCAGAACACGCCGTAGTGGCTTGCCACCAGGTCGATGGGGCCAACGCGGCGGGGACGGCCGGTGGCTGCACCGTACTCGTGGCCAGCCTCACGCAGGGCGTGCTTCTCTTCCTCGGTCATGGCCAGCTCAGTGACAAAGGGGCCGTCGCCCACGCAGGAGGAGTAAGCCTTCATCACGCCGATGCTGTTGGTCAGCTTATGGCCCGGGATGCCTGCGCCGATGGGTGCGTAAGCGCCGATGACGTTGGAGGAGGTGGTGTAGGGGTAGATGCCGAAGTCGATGTCGCGCAGAGCGCCCAGCTGGGCCTCGAACAGCACCTTCTTGCCGGCGGCATCAGCGTCGGCCAGATACTGGCCCACGTCGCAGATGTAATCCTTGAAGATGGCGGCATACTTCTCCAGCCATGCCCACATCTCGTCCACGCTGATGGGAGCGGAGTGGTAGCTGCCCTCCATCACCAGGTTCTTGGAATCCACCATGGTCACCAGGCGCTTCTTCACGCTGTCGTCCAGGTGGAGCAGGTCGCCCATGCGCAGGGTCTTCTTCATGTACTTGTCACCGTAAGTGTAGGCGATGCCGCGCTTGGTGGAGCCGAACTGTGCGCCGGTCTTGGCCAGGCGGGCCTCTTCCAGGCCGTCCTGATCGACATGGTAGGGCATGGTGATGGTGGCACGGTCGGAGATCTTCAGGTTATCGGGGGTGATGGAAATGCCCTGCTCCCGCAGCTTGTTGATCTCGCCGTCCAGATGGTGCGGGTCGATGACCATACCATTGCCCATCACGCAGACAACGTTGGGGCGCAGGATGCCGGAGGGCAGCAGGTTCAGCACGAACTTGCCGCGCTCGTTCTTCACGGTGTGGCCTGCGTTGTTGCCGCCCTGATACCGTGCAACGATGTCATACTCCTGGCTGATCAGATCGACCATGCGGCCCTTGCCCTCATCGCCCCAGTTGATACCCGTAATTGCAGTAAGCATAATAAATGACCTCTTTATCATTTTTTCAAAAGACAGCCTTTTCCGTGCACCTTGCCCGGGATACGCCACCTTGGGAATCTGTACCGCCCGCGGAAATGTCCGCAACAATACAATTATAGTATAGCACGAAACGCGGAACAAAGAAAGAGGGAAGAAACACTTTTCTCTCAATTATCCGCCAGGCGCTCCTCTTCGTGATGCTGCTTTAGTTCTTTTTCCCCAGCTTGTGCACAGTGCCATCCGGCTCTTTGATCGAGGTGTTGTTCAGCTGGGCGCGCAGGCTGGCCTTTACGTCCGCAACATACTCCTGCCGCAGGGCCTGCTGCTCTGCCTTTTCGGCATCGGTCAGGCCGGTGGTCTTGCTCTTTTTTGCCAGCTCGTTGATACGGGCGATCTTCTCGTTTGTCATCGCAGTTCTCCTATTAGATAAAATGTGATATAATATGACCGGGATGCCCCTTCCGGCAGCTGCGGCTCTTTTGGCGAGGCGGCAGGAGGGAGCTATTTGAATCAAAGCAAGTATAACAAAGGATGAAACCGATGTCAAAACAGTTGAATTTTGCACAGCAGATGGACGAAGTGTTGAAAACGCTGGGGCCGCAGCGGCCAAAGCTGCTGCTCCATGCCTGTTGCGGGCCCTGTTCCAGCGCCGTGCTGGAAAAGCTGTGCCGGTATTTTGAGATCACGGTGCTTTACTATAACCCCAACACCTGGCCTGCAGAAGAATACTACCGCCGGGGCGAGGAGCTGAAAAAGTTCGTGGCGCAGGCGCACCCGCTGGGGGTCACGGTCATCGAGGACCGCTACGACCCGCAGGAGTTCTACACGGCTGTGCAGGGGCTGGAAAACGAGCCGGAGCGGGGCGGGCGGTGCACCGTCTGCTACCGTTTGCGGATGCGCCGGGCGGCACAGTACGCAAAGGAGCACGGCTTTGATTGGTTCACCACCACGCTCTCCATCAGCCCCCACAAGGATGCTGCCCGCATCAATCAAATCGGGCAGGAGCTTGAAGCCGAATTCGGCATCAGGCACCTGCCCTCGGATTTCAAAAAGCAGAACGGCTACCTGCGCTCCCTCCAGCTTTCGGAGGAGTACGGGCTTTACCGTCAGGATTACTGTGGGTGTGAGTTCAGCGCAAAGGCGAGGGGATGAACCTCTCAGTCGCCTGCTGCTTGCCTCTCCTGCCAGGAGAGGTGGCATTGCGAAGCAATGACGGAGAGGGTTACTCCTCCCGCATTCTGGACACCAGAATCGCAAAGACGATCAGCCCTACACAGGGCACGATGTTGGTTGCCATACCAACAGCAAGACCGGCGCTTTCGGCCACCTTGCCGATGACCCAGGGCATCAGAATCGCGCCGCTGGATGCCACCGGCAGCATGATGCCCATGCTGGTCACGGTGGTCATTTTACCGGCGCTGGCCACGGCGGTGGGGTTCATACCGGCCATGGAGAAGGCGAAGGCGAACAGCAGCAGGATGGCAGGCAGCTGGCTGTGGGTCTGCATCATGGCAAAGTAGAAGGCAGTGCAGAAAACCGCCATAAACACCATGGCCTTGCGGGGCTGTTTGAGTGGGAACACAAAGGCGATGAGCAGGCGGCCGATCAGGGTGGCACCCCACATCACGGTGACGGTATAGGCCGCCAGCGTGCCTGCAATGATGCCGCTGTCCTTGAAGTAGGTGACCATCCAGCCCACAACGCTCTGCTCGGCGGCGTTCTGGCAGAACAGCAGGCCGGTGAGCAGCCAGAAGCGGGAGGAGCGCAAAAAGCTCCAATCGGTGACAGCCTCTTTGGCCTTGGCACGGCCTGCCATGGGGGTGAACAGGTATACCAGCCAGAGCACCAGACCCAGCGCTGCCAGTGCCAGCACGGCCAGCGTGGTGCTGACCCTGGCAGCGGCAGAGATCAGAAAGGGGCAGAGCAGGGCACCGCAGGCGTAGCAGGCGTGCATGGTGTTCATGCCCCGGGTGCGGTCTGCAGAGTTGCCGCTGACAAGGATGGTGCAGGTGTTCAGGACACTGCCCTTGGCAATGCCTACAATGAAGAAGGCCAGCGCCAGCAGAATGGGCAGGCCGGTCAGGCCCATCAGGCCGTAGCCCACCGCATAGCCGATGGTCAGCAGCAGGACGCTTGGCTTCATGCCCATTTTTCCCACCAGCGCACCGGCCAGCAGGCCCGCCAGCAGGTTGCCGATGCTCAGCAGGCTGAGCAGGGTGCCGGTCATGCCGTAGGCAAAGCCGTATTCCTCCTGCAGCAGGCTGACCACCACACCACTGGAAATGGTGCAGATGCCGCTGAAAAAGAAGGTGACGAAGCCCGCGTTCCGCAGGCGGGTGTTCCGTTGTTCCATAGGGTTCTCCTTGCAGTATTCGGGGGCGCAGCGCCCGTAGTTGCTTTTATTAAAGCATATTCTGGTCAGAAAGCAAGGGCTGTTGAGCCAGCAGAAGCAAAATCAGCGCCCAGTGGAAGCGCCCTGCCGTTCGTTCGGTGGGGCGCTTCTGGATTTTATTTTGCGTCTCCTATTGACAATGATCGAATCGTGCGTTATGATATTGTACGGCATCAAACAGTTCTAAAGAAAACAATCCTGTCACAAACAATTCAAAAGGGAAACAATTATGCACGATGAAAGCACCAAGCAACCCTGCTGCAACCCCCCATGGGAGCCGCCGCAGGTCATCCCGGCACAGGTGCGCCGGGTGAACAACCTGATCTTCCGCAAGATCAACCAGTTCCATCGGGAGAACAATGTGGACAACGTGACCCCCATGCACGACTGGATCATGAGCTACCTCTACTGGCACAAGAACGACCCCGTGTACCAGCGCGATATCGAGCGGGAGTTCTCCATCACACGCTCGACTGTGACGAACATCCTGCAGCTGATGGAGCGCAAGGGCTACATCGAGCGCCAGAGCGTGCCGCAGGATGCCCGACTCAAGCGGCTGATCCTGACGGAAGAGGGAGGCCGCGTCCACGAAAAGACGATGCTCTCCCTGCACCAGACCGATGAGTTTGTGGCCGGATTGCTGACGGAAGAGGAAAACGCAGAGCTTCTGCGGTTATTGAACAAGCTGCGCAAGGGGCTGGAATGACCCCTGCAAATAAACTTCAGGAGGATTACAACAGATGATCAAAAAACTTGTGTCACATCTGGGCGAGTATAAGCGCGCCGCGATCCTGACACCGATCTTCTCTGCTCTGGAAGCCATCATGGATGTGATGCTGCCCACCATCATGGCCTTTATCATTGACCAGGGCATTGAAAAGGGCGATATGAACGCCGTTGTCAAGTACGGCCTGCTTACTTTCCTGGTGGCGGCCATTGCCCTGCTGCTGGGCGTGCTGGCCGGTAGGTTTGCCGCCACGGCATCCACCGGCTTTGCAGGCAACCTGCGCGATGCGATGTATGAGAACATCCAGCATTTCTCGTTCTCCAACATCGACAAGTATTCCACGGCCGGTCTGGTCACCCGTATGACCACCGACGTGACCAACCTGCAGAACGCGTTCCAGATGATCGAGCGCATGTGCGTGCGTGCCCCCGTCCATCTGGTTTTCGCGCTCATCATGGCCTCCATGATCAGCCGCTCGCTGACCATGGTGTTCCTGGTGGCGATCGTGTTCCTGGTGGCAGTGCTGGCAGGTATTATGGTTCCCACCTTCGGCATCTTTGATAAGGTGTTCAAGAACTACGATAACCTGAACGCCTCCGTGCAGGAGAATGTCTCGGCCATCCGCGTGGTCAAGAGCTTTGTCCGGGAGCACTTTGAGAACGAGAAGTACACCAAGGCCTGCGAGAGCCTGTACAAGCAGTTCGTCCACGCCGAGAGCCGCCTGAGCTTCAACAATCCTGCCATGCTGGTCTCTGTGTATGGCTGCAACATCGCCCTGAGCTGGTTCGGCGCACATTACGTCCTGAACGGTGCGATCACCACCGGCCAGCTGAACGCCCTGTTCGGTTACATTATGAACATCCTGATGGCCCTGATGATGCTGAGCATGGCCTTTGTGATGATCGCCATGTCCGCCGCTTCTGCCCGCCGTATCGTGGAAGTGCTGGACGAGACCACCGACCTGCCCGCCCCCAAGGCACCGGTGCAGCAGGTCAGGGATGGCGGCATCGAGTTCGAGCACGTTACCTTTAAGTATAAGCACGGCTCCGGCCAGCCTGTCCTGAACGATGTCACCTTCAGCATCCGGCCGGGCGAGACGCTGGGCATCATCGGCGGCACCGGCAGTGCAAAATCCAGCCTGGTGCAGCTGATCCCCCGCCTGTATGATGCCGAGACCGGCTCTGTCAAGGTGGGCGGCGTGGACGTTAAGGATTACAGCCTGGATGTCCTCCGCCGGGAGGTCTCCATGGTGCTGCAGAAGAACGTTCTGTTCAGCGGCACCATCCTCGACAATCTGCGCTGGGGCGATGAGAACGCCAGCGAGGAAGAATGCATCCGGGTGGCCAGGCTGGCCTGCGCCGATGAGTTCATCGAGCGCTTCCCCGACAAGTACAATACCTGGATCGAGCAGGGCGGCTCCAACGTGTCCGGCGGCCAGAAGCAGCGCCTGACCATTGCCCGCGCGCTGCTGCGCAAGCCCAAGGTGCTGATCCTGGACGACAGCACCAGCGCCGTGGATACCGCCACCGATGCCAAGATCCGCAAGGCCTTCCGGGAGGAGATCCCCGGCACCACCAAGATCATCATTGCACAGCGCATCTCCTCCGTGCAGGATGCAGACCGCATCCTGGTGCTGGACAACGGCCAGATCAACGGCCTGGGCACCCACGAGGAGCTGCTCAAGACAAACAAGATCTATCAGGAAGTTTACAACAGCCAGACCCAGGGCGGCGGCGATTTCGACAAGCAGGGAGGTGAGCAGTAATGGCACAGGTGAAAGAAGTAAAGGGCCCCGGCCCCCGTGGGATGGGCGGCCCCAAGCCGAAGGTCGAGAACCCGGGCAAGCTGCTCAAGCGGATCATGGATGAGGTGTTCAAGCACTATCTGCCCCACTGCATCCTTGTGCTGGTCTGCATCATCGTCAGCGCGCTGGCAAATGTGCAGGCAAGCCTTTTCCTCAAGACCCTGATCGATGATTACATCGTCCCCATGACCAAGCAGGCCACGCCGGACTTCGGCCCGCTGGCAGGCGCACTGGTGCGCATCGGCTGCATCTACGCCATCGGCGTGCTGGCCGCATGGCTCAACGCCCGTATCATGGTCAACGTGACCCAGGGTACCCTGCGCAACCTGCGCGTCCAGCTTTTCACCCACATGGAAAGCCTGCCCATCCGGTATTTTGACTCCCATCCCCACGGCGACATCATGTCGGTGTACACCAACGATGTGGACACCCTGCGCCAGATGATCAGCCAGAGCATCCCCCAGCTGGTGTCCAGCGCCATCACCATCGTGTCCGTGTTCACCAGCATGTGCCTGATGAGCTGGCAGCTCACCGTTGTCACCATGCTGATGGTGACCCTGATGCTGTTCTGCTCCAAGAAGATCACTTCCATGAGCGGCAAGTACTTTGTGGCCCAGCAGAAGGATCTGGGTAAGGTGAACGGCTACATCGAAGAGATGATGGAGGGCCAGAAGGTCGTTAAGGTGTTCACCCACGAGCAGAAGGCTCTGGATGGCTTCCGCCAGCTGAACGATAAGCTGAAGGAAAGCGCCAAGCAGGCCAACAGCTACGCAAACATCATCATGCCCGTTACCGCACAGCTGGGCAATACCAGCTATGCAGTCTGTGCTCTGGCGGGCGCGGCCATGGCTGTTGGCAATGTCGGCGGCATGACCCTGGGTACCGTGATGGCCTTCCTGAGCCTGAACAAGGGCTTCAATATGCCCATCAGCCAGGTGTCCATGCAGGCCAACAGCGTGATCATGGCACTGGCCGGTGCGGAGCGTATCTTCAAGATGATGGACGAGACCAGCGAGACCGACGAGGGTTATGTCACCCTGGTCAACGTCAAGTATGGCAAGGATGACGAGCTGGTGGAGACCACCGAGCGCACCGGCATCTGGGCCTGGAAGCATCCCCACCACGACGGCACCACCACCTACCACAAGCTGGCGGGTGACATCACCTTTACCGATGTCGATTTTGGCTATGTGCCGGAAAAGACCGTTCTGCACGGGATCAATCTCTATGGCCGCCCGGGCCAGAAGATCGCCTTTGTCGGCTCCACCGGTGCCGGCAAAACGACCATCACCAACCTGATCAACCGCTTCTACGATATCGCAGACGGCAAGATCCGGTATGATGGCATCAACATCCGCAAGATCAAAAAGGACGACCTGCGCCGCTCTCTGGGCATCGTTCTGCAGGATACCCATCTGTTCACCGGCACGGTCATGGAGAACATCCGCTATGGCCGCCTGGATGCCACCGATGAGGAGTGCATTGCCGCCGCAAAGCTGGCCAATGCCGATGGCTTTGTCAAGCGTCTGCCCGATGGCTACAACACCATGCTGACCAACGACGGCGCAAACCTGTCGCAGGGGCAGCGCCAGCTGCTGGCCATTGCCCGCGCCGCGGTTGCCGATCCCCCGGTGCTGATCCTGGACGAGGCGACCTCCTCCATTGATACCCGAACCGAGGCGCTGGTCCAGCGGGGCATGGACGGCCTGATGTATGGCCGCACCAGCTTTGTCATTGCCCACCGCCTGTCTACCGTCCGCAATGCAGACTGCATCGTGGTTCTGGAGCAGGGCCGCATCATCGAGCGCGGCAGCCACGACGAGCTGATCGCCAAGAAGGGCAAGTATTACCAGCTCTACACCGGTAATCTGGCCGAAAATTAAAGAAAAATCGTAAAAAACGGAGCCGCTGTACAAAATGATGTGCAGCGGCTCCGTTTATTTTCAATTTGTTCAAATTCCTCACAAAGAAACTCCATTTTTATCCTGTACAATAAGGGTGCAGTCAGGGAGGAACAGAAAAACATCCTCCCAAGATGCCATGCAGGCAATGAAAACCGCGCATCTCCGGCAGAAACCGGGCGGCGCGGTCCCTTTAAAAAATACTGTCCCCTGCTGATGCGAGGCAATAGCCAAGGCAGCGGACAGACTACCAACCATCTCCTGACAGCCGCAAATGTTTGGGAGTTCTCATACACAGCCAGCGCCGCTTTCTCCTCCTTTCCACGGCGCTGGCTGTTTTTGTTTGGTTCTCGCCGCCATCTCAGCGGCAGGGGATTATCCGATCAGCGCGTTCAGCTCAGATTCCTTTAATCTGGGCAGAGCGGAGACAGGGAGCATCATTTTCTCCATCCGATACAAGACCAGAGCGGGGCTCTGGTCTTTTTTTGCGGCAGAAGCCATAACACTGCGTGTAAAGGCATGAATCCTGTCCTTTTTGTAGAAAAAGATCAGCTGCACATGGCCGATGAACAGGGCAAACAGGGCTGTGCGCAGCTCCCGGGAGCCGAAAAGGAGGAGCAGGTCGCTCTCCTTTAAAAAGAGAACGTCTGCCCGGTCAAGAAACTGCAGGGCGGTCTGGCACAGGGCCTCCCGTTGCGGCCAGTAGGGCGCGGCCTGCGCCAGCCGGGGAAGATAGCAGCAGAGCGCCCCGGCATCCCGGGCGGCGGCAAGGGCCTCGAGGTGGGCCAGCCGCAGGGGGCTGTCCACCAGCCCGGCGGAGGAAAAGCAGAAGGCAGAGGAGCCCCGGAACGGGGCGGCCTCCAGCTGTTCTGGCCCAAGGGCCAGCCCGGCGGTGTGGGCACGGTAGGGCAGAGCGGTGTCTGCTCCGGTGAACACCACCGGTGTGGGGAAGGCATCCGTGAAGCAGAGCAGGGAGCAATCAACACCATCCCCGGCAAGCCGGGCCGCCAGCTTACGGCCAAAGGGGTCGGCTCCCAGCTGGGCCAGCAGAGCCGCCTGCCCGCCCAATGCGGCGTACTGGCGGCAGAAGTCTGCGCCCCAGCCGCCGGTCTGCGCCCGGAATATCTCCGTCAGCTCCGGAGCCGTGGCGGCGTTCAGCTCCAGCCAGACTTCGCCCAGACATAAAACGGACATGTGCACCCCTCCCTCCGCAAATAAAAATCGGGTTACAGTATACACGATTTGCCCACCGGATGCAACCGATCCGGGGCGAATCCTGACGGAGTGGAAGAGCCCGCGAGCAGGAAAGGCTCGATTTTACAAAGACCACCTGTTTTTTACCAATGCCTGTTTTTCATTGCCCAAGGTTTACCTAAGATTTGCTTTACCATGGTTTCCCCTCTTTCTCCGAACGGGTACAATAGAACCGTTCCCAAGATACATTGCAACAGGGCCCGGGAGGGCTCAGGATAAGAGAGGAATTATCGTATGAAAGAACATAAAATGTCCCGCCGCAACTTCCTGAAAGTGGGTGCTGTGGCATCTGCCGCCGGTCTGATGACTGCTGCCCCCGTGGCTGCAAACGCTGCCGCTCCGGCTGCTTCCACCGCAGCTGACGAGGAGAACTGCTTTGGCCTGTTCCAGAAGAAGCCCAAATACATCTTCCTGTTCATCGGCGATGGCATGGGCACTGCCCAGATCCAGTCTGCCCGGTTCTATCAGGGCACTGTCACCAACAACGGTGCCATCACCGAGGCAGAGCTGAGCTTTACCCAGTTCCCGGAGGTGGGCAGCGTGACCACCTACGACAGCACCTCCTTCTGCCCGGACTCCGCTTCCACTGCCACCTCCATCGCTTCCGGCAAAAAGACCGAGAGCGGTGTCATCAATATGTGCCCCTGGACCCGTGATGTGCCCTATGAGACCATTGCAGAGAAGCTCCACAAGCAGAAGGGCTACAAGGTTGGCATCGTTTCCACGGTGAACATTGACCACGCCACCCCTGCTGCCTTCTATGCACACCAGAAGACCCGCAAGAACTACTATCAGATCGGCGTGGAGCTGGCAAACTCTGGCTTTGAGTATTTCGCAGGCGGCGAGTTCCAGAAGGTGAACGGCGATGGCACCGGCCCCAACAACCACGAGGTGGCTGCACAGGCCGGTTACAATGTTGTCACCACCCAGGCCGGTGCTGCTGCCCTGAAGGCCGGGGCAGGCAAGACCCTGATCATTGCCGAGAACCTGGCCGACGGCAAGTCCATGAACTACGCCATGGATGCCGCTCCGAGAGAGTGGCAGCTGACCGACTATGTCCGCAAGGGCATTGAGCTGCTGGACAACAGCAACGGCTTCTTTATGATGGTGGAGTCCGGCAAGATCGACTGGGCCTGCCACGCCAACGATGCCGCTGCCTCCATCCATGATGTGATCGAGATGCACAACGCGGTGCAGGCCGCTGTGGAGTTCTACGCCCAGCATCCCGATGATACCCTGATCCTGGTGACCGCTGACCACGAGACCGGTGGTCTGGGCATTGGCTACAAGACCACCAACTACGATACCTTCCTGACCAATCTGGCCCACCAGAAGATGTCCTACGCAAAGTTCGATTCTACCTATGTGAACAACTACGTGAAGAATCAGACTCCCTTTGAGACCGCTATGCAGGACGTGAAGGCAAACTTCGGCCTGACCCTGCCCACCGACCCCGACGCCGCCAACGCAGGCAAGCTGCTGCTGACCGACTACGAGGTGGAGAACCTGCGCACCGCTTACGAGCGCACCCTCAAGGTTGGTTCTTCCAGCCAGAGCAAGATGAGCCAGCAGGATTACGAGCTGTACGGCACCTACATCCCCTTCAGCATGGCCATCTGCCACACCATCAACCACAAGTCTGGTGTGGACCACACCACCTACGCCCACACCGGTGCCATGGTGAACCTCTACGCCCGTGGTCAGGGTGCAGACAAGTTCCGCGGCGTGTATGACAACACCGAGATCTTCCACAAGCTGGCTGAGCTGACCGATGTGCAGTAATTGACCAGAGCTTTTGTACCCCAAAGCCCTCCGGGACGAGACGCACCGGAGGGCTTTTTGTATAGGCCCGGAATTGTGCACCCCCGCCAAAAATCTGCCCCGCGAATTGGGAAAGATGATGGGAGTTGTGGTTGCAATGGGCCGGAAAAAGGCATATAATAAGACCATCAACAGAGTAAGGCCATGCGCGTTAAGTGCCGCATCAACGGGGAGTTGTGCTGCGGACGAAGGTAAGACCCGCGGTGCATGGCCTGCATCCCGCTGCTGCATGGACTTGGGTGCAGATGGGGCCGTCTGCGGCCCCGTCTGGATGTGAACCGTTGAATCACGCCCTCCTTTGTGCGGTTTGTCACAGGGGAGGGCGTTTTGCATTGCCCGCCCCGCGGTTCCCGAAACAGGGGAGGACAATTGATATGAACCATTCCAGAAATTCCGTCCGCAAGCTCACCATGCTGGCCCTGCTCACTGCCATGAGCATCGTGTTTGCCCGGGTGCTGAGCATTTCCACCGGCTTTGTCCGGTTCAACCTGGGCAGCCTGCCCACCCTGCTGGCCGCTGTGCTGTTCGGGCCGGTGGAGGGCTTTGCCGTGGGTGCGGTGGCCGATATGATCGGCGGCACCCTTTCCGGCTACGCCATCAATCCGCTGATCACGCTGGGGGCAGGCTCCATCGGCCTGACGGCGGGCCTTCTCTGGCGCGCCCTGCCCAACCTGCGGCTGGGCCTGCGCACCCAGATCAGCGTGTTTGCCGGCCATGCGGTGGGCTCCATTGTCATCAACTCGCTGGCACTCCACCTCTTCTATAACTATCCGTGGAGCGTGCTGGTGACCCGCATTCCCAACGCGCTGGTCCTGGCGGCGGTGAACACCGTGCTGGTGCGCCTGCTGCTGGAAAACAAAACGATCCGAGGCATTGCACAATGAACTATGAAGAAGCGCTGAATTATATCCATGCCGTCCAGTGGGCGGGGCACAAGCCGGGCCTGACCCGCACCCGGACCCTGCTGGCCGCACTGGGGAACCCGCACGAGCAGCTGAAATTCATCCATGTGGCGGGCACCAACGGCAAGGGCAGCACGGCGGCCATGCTGGCCTCCTGCCTGCAGGCGGCGGGTTACCGGGTGGGCCTGTATACCTCGCCTTTTATCAACCGGTTCAACGAGCGCATTCAGGTAAACGGCCAACAGATCCCGGACGAGGCGCTGGTGCGGCTGGTGGAGCGTGTGAAGCCCGCTGCCGATGCCATGACCGATATCCCCACCGAGTTCGAGATCATCACGGCATTGGGGATGCTCTGGTTCGCTGAGACGAAATGCGACATCGTGGTGCTGGAGGTGGGCCTGGGCGGCACGCTGGATTCCACCAACGTCATCGACCCGCCGGAGTGCGCGGTCATCACGGCGCTGGGCATGGATCATGTAAAGGAGCTGGGCCCCACCCTGGCCGATATCGCATCGGCCAAGGCGGGCATCATCAAGCCGGGCAGTCCGGTGGTGAGCTATGGCGGTGTGCCCGAGGCCGATGCCGTCATCGCCCGTACGGCGGCAGAGCGGCACGCGCCGCTGACTGTCGTGGATCTCAGCAGGCTGACCATCGAGGACGGGGATCTGGATGCTGTCACCTTTGATTTTGACGGCCTGAACGGCATCCGCCTGCCCCTGATCGGCAGCTATCAGCCCCGGAACGCCGCCACGGCCATTACGGCCCTGCGGGTGCTGCGCAGCCGGGGCTGGAACATCCCGGACAGCGCCATCCGTGCCGGTCTGGAACAGGTGCGCTGGCCGGGCCGGTTCGAGCTGCTGCGGCATTCGCCCGTCTTTTTGCTGGATGGCAGCCACAACGCCCACGGAATGCGGGCCACCGTGCAGAGCCTGCGGGACCGCTTTCCGGGGCAGAAGTTCGTGTTCCTGCTCAGCATCATGGCGGATAAGGATGTGGACGAGATGCTGACACTGCTCCTGCCGCTGGCCGGGCAGTTCGTCACCGTAGCGGCCCATACCCCCCGCGCCATGTCCGCCGAGACGCTGGCCGAACAGATCCGCGCCCGGGGCGGCAGGGCCGAGCCTGCTCCCACCATTGAAGCCGGTGTGGCCCGGGCGGTCGCCCTTGGGGGCACCGGCCCCGTGTGCGCGCTGGGCACGCTCTACTTCTCCGGCGATGTGCGGGAAGCGTTTGCAAAATTGAACCAGTAAAGAAGAGGGGCTGCGGCACACGGGAAAAACCGGTGCAGCAGCCCCCTTTTTGCGGACTGGCTTACAAAAAAATGCCCCGCTGTTTTGTGATGCACAGAACAGCGGGGCAGTATCATTTATGGGGCGGGAATGTGCTCAGGAGATGCGCTTCGGCTCAGGCCTTGCCTGCGCAGCCGAACAGCTCGATCTTCTCCTTGCACTTGTCAACGATGGCCTGAGCGCCGGGAGCCAGCAGCTTGCGGGGGTCGAAGCCCTTGCCCTGCTGATCCTTGCCAGCCTCGATGTACTTGCGGGTGGCCTCAGCAAAGACCAGCTGGCACTCGGTGTTGATGTTGATCTTGGAAACGCCCAGGCTGATGGCCTTCTGGATCATCTCGTCGGGGATGCCGGTGCCGCCGTGCAGGACCAGAGGAATGTTGTTGGTAGCCTTGTGGATGCGGTCCAGAGCCTCAAAGTCCAGGCCCTTCCAGTTGGCGGGGTAAACGCCATGGATGTTGCCGATGCCGGCAGCCAGGAAGTCGATGCCCAGATCGGTGATCTTTGCGCACTCAGCGGGGTCTGCGATCTCGCCAGCGCCCACAACGCCGTCCTCAACGCCGCCGATGGAGCCGACCTCGGCCTCGATGCTCAGGCCCTTGGAGTGTGCCAGAGCGACCAGCTCCTTGGTCTTTTCCACGTTCTCCTCGATGGAGTAGTGGCTGCCGTCGAACATGATGGAGGAGAAGCCGGCCTCAACGCAGGCCTTGCAGCCCTCGTAGGTGCCGTGGTCCAGGTGCAGGGCAACGGGAACGGTGATGCCCATGGTCTCCACCATGGAGCTGACCATGGCGGCAACGGTCTTGAAGCCGGTCATGTATTTGCCTGCACCCTCAGAGACACCCAGGATAACGGGGCTCTTCATTTCCTCGCAGGCGGTCAGGACTGCCTTGGTCCACTCCAGATTGTTGATGTTGAACTGAGGCACACCGTAGTGGCCATCGCGTGCCTTGATCAGCATTTCGGTTGCATTTACCAACATTATTCATTACCTCCGCAAAATCATTTTGGGGTGAAAAAGCCGTTTTGGATACAAGATTGCGCATCCTTTAACGAACCTAAGGGTAGTATACCCCAATTACAGGATAAAATCAAGGCGGTTCCCGCGGCGTTTTCAACACAAATTCACATTGGGCATTTTGATGTTGGAGATTCTGGCAAAAACCACTGGATCTCCCTTCAAAAAATTGTCATAATTCCGACTTGAATTTTACAAAAAGTACGGCGAAAAGTTTGCGTGTCGAACCCGGACGGTTAAAAACTCGGTGGAAACTGTGGAATTCCACCCGGAAAGTGGGCGTACAAACTTGATTTTTGAACATTTTCCACCGGGTTTTCAACATGTGGAAAAATTGGAGCCGAATTACCGATTGTATAGCCTGCTGAATGTGGAAAACTTTTGCCTTCGGCAAACATTGCGAAGAATGCCGGGGTATGCTATACTTTAGAATGTATCAGTGTCAAAATATAGTAAAACTGAAACAGAACGAAACCATGGCGCGGCTCAAACGGCCCGCCTTGCCATAGAATGGAAGGAGAACACATCAATGGACGAACAGAAAATGCCGCGCCGCCCCCGCCGCAGCAGCACGGAGGAGCAGCCCAAGAATGAGAGCCTGGTCTACGGCAAAAACCCCGTGACCGAGCTGCTCAAGAGCGGTTCCGGCGTGGATACCGTGCTGATCGCGGAGGGTATGGCCCCCGCCGTGGCAGCTTACTATACCGCCATGGCCAAGGAGGCCGGGGCCACGGTCAAGCGGGTGCATCCCAACAAGCTGCGCCTGATGACCGGCACCGAGAGCCATCAGGGCGTGGCCGCCTTTGCCAGCGAGATCGAATATGTGACCGTGGAGGACCTGCTGAACGTTGCCAGAGAGAAGGGGGAGCCCCCTTTCCTGGTGCTGAGTGACGGCATCGAGGACCCCCATAATCTGGGCGCGGTGATGCGCTCTGCTCTGCTGTGCGGAGCCCACGGCATCGTCATCCCCAAGCGGGGCGGCGCGTCCGTGACCCCCACCGTTATCAAGTCCAGCGCCGGTGCGGCCGAGCGCCTGCCTGTGGCCCGCGTGGCCAACATCGGCGAGACCATCCGCCGCCTGAAGGATCAGGGGGTGTTCGTCTACTGTGCCGATATGGACGGTGTGCCCCTGCGCAAGAACAACCTGACCGGCCCCATCGCACTGGTGCTGGGCAGCGAGGGCAGCGGTGTATCCCAGCTGGTGAAAAAGCTCTGTGACGGTGTGGTGCGGCTGGATATGGCCGCTCAGGGTACCGGTGTGGACAGCTTCAATGTTTCGGTGGCGGCTGGCATCATCCTGTACGAGATCCAGAGCCAGCGCGCCGCAGAGTAAGAAACAGCGGCCAGACCGCCGTGACCAGAACAGGGAGGGACTAGGATGCCAAAGGATGATAAGCGCAAAGAGCTGACACAGGAAGAAATCGATGCGCAGAACGAGAAGTTCCGCACGTTTTTCAGCACCAGCGTGGCACAGGTGCCCGAAGAGATGAAGCGCCGCGATGAGGAAAAGGAGAATACCGGCAGCCTGCTGGGCAAGCTCTTTCACCGCGAAAAGGACAAAGAGGAGCCTGCCGCTGCCCCGGCCGTGCAGAATGAGCTGCCGCCCACGGGTGAGATCGTGCTGGGCCATGAGGAAGAAGCCGAGGCCGGCCTGGAGCTGGCATTGGAGCCCGGAGAGCTGGAGGAAGCAGAGCCTGTGGCTCTGCCCACCGCGCCGGAAGCCCCCGCAGCGCCGAAGCCGGAACCCCGGCCCGCACCCCAGCCCGAGAAAAAGCCGGAGCCGCCCCGCCGCCGGGAACCCCTGACCCCGCAGGAGCAGCAGGAGGATGCAGAGATGGCCGAACTCAAGGCCATGCTCTATGGCACCCCCAAGCCCGCCCCGGTGGAGGAGGTGCAGGATGCCCCCGAAGAGGTGCTGGCCGTGGAGCCGGAAGCTCCCGCAGCGCCTGAGGGCCCGGCCATCCCCATGGTGTTTGCCGAGGATCAATCGGTAAAGCAGGCGAAGTCTGCTCCGGAAGCCTCCCCAGAGGTTGAGCCGGAACCGGAAAAGGCGTTCCAGTTCTTTGGCAAGGGCGCGGACGAGAACGAGCCGCAGGCCCCTACCCGCACCGAGGCCCCCAGCAAGGACGACAGCATGAGCCTGCCGCTGATGGGGCTGGAAGAGGACGAAGCACCCGCCCGGCCTGCCGCCCCGGCAGAGGAGGCCCCGGCCCAGCCCGCTGAGGAAGCGGCCCCTGCCGCGCCGGAGGCTGCGGAGAAGCCTGAAGAGGAAGCCGAGCCGGAAACGCCCGAGCAGGTGGGAGAGAAGCTCCGCCGGATGGGCGCGGAGCTGACGCTGCGGTGTGTGCTGGAGGGCATCCTTGCCGTGGTGCTGCTCCACTTTGGCCTTGTTGCCGAGGGGCTGCTGGCCCCTGTGGCCTCCCTTGACCCCGTGATCGCCCCGGCGGCGTTCTATGCCGCCAACCTGCTCTTTCTGGCCGGTGCGCTGGCTGTGGGCTGGCCTGTCCTGCGGGATGGTCTGCAGGGCCTCAAGGGCCGTCCCAGTGCAGACACCATGCCGGCGCTGGCCGCCTGCGGTGCGCTGGTGCAGGCTGCGGTCGCCCTGCTCAACGCCCAGAGCTATCAGAACTCCAGCTGGACGCTGCTTTCCGGCGTGGCCGCACTGGGCCTGTTCCTGGCCCTGTTGGGCAGCCGTGTCCTGCTGACTGCCGTCAGAAACGGCTATGACCTTGCCGCCCGATCCCCCGAAGGGCTGCAGGGCGCATTCCGCGTCCGGGATAAGGACCTGATCCGGGTGCTGGCCCGGAGCCTGGATCAGAAAGACCCCTGGGTGCTGCTCAGCCGCCCTGTCCAGTGGGACGAGGCGCTGGTGGAGCAGAGCTTCGGGGAGCGCGCCAGTGAGCGCCGCGCCCGCAAGACAGCCCTGATCCTGCTGGGTGCCGCTGTGCTCAGCGGGCTGGTGTTCCTGCTGTTTGGCGGCGGGCCCAACGGCATGGCCGCAGCCCTGACCTCCATGCTCTGCATGGGTGCACCGCTGTCCTCCACCCTGGTTGCGGGCATCGCTTCTCTGCGCCTGCAAAAGACCGCAGCCGCCGCCGGTGCCGTTGTGCCCGGCTGGGCCGCCATTGAGGAGCTGGGCGGTGTGGACACCGTGCAGGTGGATGCCGACGAGCTCTTTACCGCCGACAGCGTGAATCTGGAGGATATCCGCATCTTCAAGGGCGGCCGCATCGACCGTGCCATCCTCTATGCGGCCAGCATCCTCAACCACAGCTGTGAGACCCTGCGGGGCCTGTTCCGCCAGATCATCGAGGATCGCACCGAGATCCTGTACCCTGTGAAGGATCTGGAGGTCCACCACGGCTTTGGCTTTGCCGCCTGGTGCGATAACAACCGGGTGCTCATCGGCAACCGGCTGTACATGGAGCGGGAGGGGGTGCCCCTGCCTGAGCAGGAGTACGAGGATGAGCACTCCCAAAACGGCGCGCTGCAGATCCTGTATCTGGCTGTTTCTGGCAGTCTGCACGCCATGTTCGTGCTCCACTATGTGGGCGGCCGCAACGCCGCCCGCGGTCTGGAGGTGCTGCAGCGGGAGAACATCCGCCTGCTGGTCACCTGTGAAGACCCCAGCCTGACGGCCCGCCACATCACCGAGGCTTACCATCTGCCCGAGGGAATGATCACCCTGCTGGATCAGGAGCAGTGCAGCGCGCTGACCCCTGCCCAGCCGGACGAGACGGCTCGCTGCTGTATGCTGCATGATAAGGGCTTTGCCAGCCTGATCGGCGGCCTGCGCGCGGCGGAAAAGGCCCAGAACGCCGAGACGAGCGCCACCACGGTGCAGATGGTCTCGGTCTGGTTCTCGGTGGTCATCGGTGTTCTGCTGACCTACGCGGGCAGCATCGGCACCCTGTCGGTGGCCGCTGTCCTGATGTATCAGGCGGCATGGAGCGCTTTGAGCATTGCGGTCTGTGCCCTGAAACAGCACAACTGAAAATAATTCATAAAATGAAATCGTACAAAAAGAAGCGGCTGTCGTGTCAGCCGCTTCTTTTTGTTGCAATTGCGGACAAAGTGTGTCATACTTCTACCCAGAGTTTACGGAAAGAGAGGGGAGCCCGCTATGTCATACCGTGCCGCGATCTGTGATGACAGCACGACCGATGCTGAATTTGTGGGGAGCATTCTGCACCAGTGGGCCGCAGAGCGTGGCATTGAGGTGGAGAGTGAGCGCTTTGCCTCGGCGGATGCCTTTCTTTTTCGCTACGCAGAGGACAAAAGCTTTGACCTATTACTTCTGGACGTGGAAATGCCGGGCACGGACGGTGTGACGCTGGCCAAAACGGTGCGGCAGGAGAATGAAGCCGTGCAGATCGTGTTCATCACCGGCTACTCCGATTACATTGCCGAGGGCTATGACGTGGCCGCCCTCCACTACCTGGTGAAGCCGGTCAGCCGCGAAAAGCTCTTTGCTGTTCTCGACCGTGCCTGGGAAAAGCACCGCTGCAACGCCCGGTGCCTGAACCTGGAGCTTTCCGGCGAGCTGGTGCGCCTGCCGCTGTATGAGGTGCGGTATCTGGACGTGCACCAGAATTACGTCACGGTTCATGCCAGGCAGGATTACACCGTCAAGCGGACGCTTGGTGAGTTCGAGGCCCAGCTGGACGAAGGCTTCCTCCGGGTGGGGCGGGGGATGATCTTGAACCTGAAACAGATCCGCCGTGTGACCAAAAAGGAAGTCGTGCTGGCCGATGGTACCGCCCTCCCATTGCCCCGGGGTGCCTATGAGCCCCTGAACCGGGCAATCATTGAGAGGACTTAATGATGAAACTTAAATTCTTTTCAAAGCTCCTCGATAAACGCATCGCCGCTTACCAGCGGGAGCTCATCGAGACCCACTACAAAGAGGTGGACAACATGTACCGCCAGATGCGGGGATGGCGGCACGATTACCGGGGACACATCCAGACCATGAAGGTGCTGGCGGCACAGGGGGATCTGGACGGCATCAAAGCCTACCTGGATGCATTGGATACCGACCTGAACACTGTTGATCTGGCTGTAAAAACCGGCAACGCCATGGCTGATGCCATCATCAACAGCAAGATCTCCCTTGCCAAGAGCCGAAATATCCCGGTGCAGATCGATGCCCATATCCCGGTCAAACTGAAAATGAGTGAGCTTGACCTCTGCTGCATCCTGGGCAACCTTTTTGATAACGCCATGGATGCCAGTGCGGAGCTGCCCGAGGAGGAGCGGCTCATCCGGGTATATATGGATATGAAGGGCACACAGCTCTATATCTCCTTCACCAATTTCACGGCAACTAAAAAGCAGAAAAAGCTTGCGGGCCGTTTTGTCACCACCAAGGGCGAGGGCCACGGCTTCGGGCTGGTGCGCATTGATGCCATCGTGGAAAAGCTGGATGGCTACCTCAGCCGCAACAGCGAGGATGGGGCATTCACGACGGAGATATTGATTCCACAGGTGTAAACCTCTCAGGCGCTCCGCGCCAGCTCCCCTGATTGGGGAGCCAAGTTCACGCTGCTACTGGCTTGCCTCTCCTACTAGGAGAGGTGGCAATGCGAAGCATTGACGGAGAGGTTCCTGCAATTCATCCCCCAAATCAGGCGTTTCGTCCCCGGAATGTGTCGGGGGCGATTTTTTGTGTTAGGATCATTGCCAGACAAGTGAAAGGGGATTCCAAAATGGGAAAGAACGAGAAAACCAAAAAGCCAAAGCCCAAATACAATGTCTGGCAGAACACTGCCTACATGCTCTCGGTGGCCTGGGACACCCGACGGAGCGTGCCGCTGCTGGTGGTGCTGCTGGCCGTCTGCACGGCAGGCAAGACCACTGCCGAAATGCTCATCAGCCCGGCGGTGCTGGGCAAACTGGAAAGCGGCGCGCCGCTGGGCCAGCTGCTGGGTGCCATCGGCGGGTTCACCATCCTGCTGTTTGCCCTGACCGCGCTGTGCTACTACATCGACCACCTCACCATGTTTGGCCGGTGCGGCGTGCGGCTGGAGCTGCTGAAGCGCATCAACACCAAGCGCACCCGCACGGCCTATGCCAACCTGCTGGATGAAGCCTTCCGTCTGATGTATCAGAAGGGCCACGATGCCTGTATGAACAACCGTGCTTCCGGCGAGGCTTTTTGGAAAAGTTGGACGGATATCATGACAAATCTCATCGGCTTCGGGGTGTATCTGGCTCTGCTGTCCGGGCTGAACCCCTGGCTCTGTGTCCTGACGGCCCTGACCGCTGTGGTGAGCTATTTTTCCACCAGGAATATCAACGAGTGGGGCTACCGCCACCGGGAGGAGGGGGCAAAGATCACCCGGAGCCTGCATTACCTGCGCAACACCGCCGAGGGACGCGAGTTCGGCAAGGATATTCGCATCTTCGGCCTGCGGCAGTGGCTCACTGACCTGTACGATTCTGCTTTGCGGCTCAACTATGCCTTTCTCGAAAAGCGGGAGCGCGCCTACCTGACCGCCAACCTCATCGACCTGGCCCTGCTGCTGGTGCGCAACGGTGCGGCCTATGCTTATCTGCTCTGGCTCACCGTGACCAGGGGCCTGCCGGTGTCGGAATTCCTGCTCTACTTCGGTGCGGCCTCCGGCTTTGCCCAGTGGGTCACAGGCCTGATGGAGCAGTTTGCCCTCCTGCGCAAGCAGAGCCTGGACATCTCCACCATCCGGGAGTTCCTCGAGCTGCCGGAACCCTTCCGGTTTGAGGAGGGCATCCCGCTGGAAAAGCGGCTGGATATGCCCTATGAGCTGCAGCTGGAGGATGTGAGCTACCGCTACCCCGGTGCGGAGAAAAACACCATCGCCCACATGAGCCTGACACTGCACCCCGGCGAGAACCTGGCCATCGTGGGCTTGAATGGCGCTGGCAAGACGACACTGGTCAAGCTGATCTGCGGCTTCCTTGACCCCACCGGGGGGCGTGTTCTGCTGAACGGGCAGGATATCCGGCAGTATAACCGCCGGGATTACTACAAGCTGTTTGAAGCGGTCTTTCAGGATTTCAGCGTGCTCTCCTGCACGGTGGCCGAGAATGTGGCCCAGGCCATGGACGGCATCGACGAGGAAAAGGTGCGGTACTGTCTTGACCAGGCAGGGCTGACGGAAAAAATCACATCCCTCCCGGCGGGTATCAAGACCCATGTGGGCCGGGATGTCTATCTGGACGGCGTGGAGTTCTCCGGCGGCCAGACCCAGCGCCTGATGCTGGCCCGTGCCCTGTATAAAGACGCGCCTATTCTTGTGCTGGATGAGCCCACTGCCGCCCTTGACCCCATCGCCGAGGATGATATCTACCAGAAGTACAACGAGATGACCCGGGGCCGCACCAGCCTGTTCATCAGCCACCGACTGGCCTCCACCCGTTTCTGTGACCGCATTCTCTTCCTTGAAAACGGCCGTGTGCTCGAGGAGGGAACCCACGACCAGCTGATGGCCCAAAACGGCGGCTATGCCAAGCTGTTTGCGGTGCAGAGCAAATATTACAAGGAGGGCAAGGCTGTATGAACGAAGAAAAAATGACCCTGAAGGAAAGCGTCCGGCTGACCCTGCGGGCCTGGCGCTTTTACTGGAAAAATACGCCCCGATTTGTGCTGTCCACCGTGCTGTGGGCACTGGCGGATGCCGTCAGCCCCTATGCCGTGGTCTGGTTCTCGGCCCGGCTGGTGGCTGAGCTGTCGGACGCGCGGGACCCGCAGGCCCTTGCCGTGGATGTGGCGTGGGTGCTGGGCGTGACCGCTCTGCTCACGCTGGTGCGGTCGGTCCTGCTCCACTGGAAGAGCGTGGAGCGGGAACAGCTGAACTGGCAGCTGGGCCATGACTGCTTTATGGAAAAGCAGATGTCCATGGATTATGCCGACGAGGACAGCCAGCAGGTCTACGACCTCTACAATTTCATCCAGCAGAGCGAAAGCTTCTGCAGCGGCGGCAATCCCAACGCTGTGGCGCTGCTGGACAGTGTATCCGCGGCGGTATTCCGTATTCTGGGCGGCGCGGTGCTGTCGGTGGGGCTGTTCACGGCCAGGGTGCCCGCCGGCCCGCTGACAGTCTTCAACAGCCCGCTCTGTGTTCCGGCAGTGCTGGTGCTGATCCTAGCCGTGGCGTGGCTCTCGCCGGTGTGCGCTTCCAGCGCGGGCATCAGCAGCCCGGATATCGAGGAGGAGGGCCGCTGGGGCAACCGGCTCTGGGCCTTCCTCATGGGGGTATGTCGGGACGACAAAAAGGCGCTGGATGTGCGGATGTACGACCAGTTCGAGTTTTTGAAAGATCACGCCGACGTCTCCATGCCTGCCTTTGAGCGGGCCCGCAAGGGGAAATTCGGCATCCTGAATGCCACGGGCAACGCCGCTTCGGCTCTGCTCATGGGTCTTGCCTACCTCTTTGTATGCCTGAAGGCCTACGGCGGGGCCTTTGGTCTGGGCGCTGTGACCCAGTATGTGGGTGCAGCCACCAACTTTTTTGTGGGCATCGGCGGGCTGTTCACCGCCGTGGGCGACTGCAGATTCAACGCCCCCTACCTGAAAACGCTCTATGACTATCTTGACCTGCCCAACAAGATGTACAAGGGCAGCCTGACCACCGAAAAGCGGAGCGACCGCCAGTATACCGTGGAGTTCCTGGATGTCTCGTTCCGGTACCCCGGCAGCGAGCAATATGCCCTGCGTCACCTGAGCATGACCTTCAAGGTGGGGGAGCGGCTGGCCGTGGTGGGCATGAACGGCAGCGGCAAGACCACCTTCATCAAGCTGCTCTGCCGCCTATACGACCCCACCGAGGGTGTCATCCTGCTCAACGGCATCGACATCCGTAAGTACCGCTACGATGAGTACATGGATATCTTCTCGGTGGTGTTCCAGGATTTCAAGCTGTTCGCCCTGCCGCTGGGCCAGAATGTTGCCACGGCCCAGCATTATGATGTCGCCCGTGCCGCCGACTGCCTGCAAAAAGCGGGCTTTTCCGACCGGTTGGCCCGGATGCCCAAGGGGCTGGACACCTGCCTTTACAAAGATTTGGACGAGGATGGCGTGACCATCTCGGGCGGCGAGGCCCAGAAGATCGCCATTGCCCGGGCCCTGTACAAGGATGCACCTTTCATCGTGCTGGATGAGCCTACCGCCGCCCTGGACCCGGTGGCTGAAGCGGAGATCTACGCAAAGTTCAACGAGATCGCGGGCGATAAGACTGCAATTTATATCAGCCACCGGCTGTCCTCCTGCAAGTTCTGTGATGAGATCGCCGTGTTCGACCACGGCGAGGTCGTCCAGCAGGGCACCCATGAGGAACTGCTGGGGGAGCCGGATGGAAAGTATTACGAACTGTGGAACGCCCAGGCACAGTATTACACCGAAGAAAGCGCGTGAACCTGGCCTCCCTATCAGGGGAGCTGTCACCGGAGGTGACTGAGCGCTTTTTGGCCCTGATGTTCTGCACAAAAAAATCGGAAAAAACTGGAATTCCCGACGAAATCGGGTGCGAAAGCACAGCACTTTGGGCGAAAAACTTGACCCACATTGGCCGGACGTGTAAAATGAATCAGTAGTGAGAAAAATCATGGACGCGAAATTTTTCCATGTGTGCGGCATTCCTTTGATCCCATGGGATGAAACAAGGAGGGAAGTTCGACCCAATGAAATGGAAATTCCAAACCGCGGGGCGGCTTCTGGCCCTGCTGGCTCTGAGCGGGGCCCTGCTGGCTGCCCCTTTGCCCGCGCAGGCCGCGCCCGGTGTGCTGACAAGCCTGACCGGAACCGGCTCCAAGCTGGAACTGGAGCTGACCGAGATGGAGCTGGAGATCACCGATGATGACCCCCGCCCCAAGGGCTACCTGTACACCAGCGGACAGAGCGATTATTACTTCATCGTCTGGATGAGCAGCAACTCCAATGTTGCCACGGTGGATGGCGACGGCAAGGTGACGGGCCGCAATGCGGGCACTGCCATCATCACCGCCATCTCCGACCACGGCGAACGTGCCGCCTGCAAGGTGACCGTGACCCGCAAAAATGAAGAAGCAGCCAGAAAAAAGCCCACGCTGGATACCACCAGCCTGAGCCTTGTGCTGCAGTACAATGACCTGCACCCCACCCATCAGCTCCAGTTGACCAACAGCGACCACTCCTTCCTCTATGTCTACCAGTGGATGAGCAGCAACCCCGAGGTTGCCACGGTCAGCGACAAGGGCCTTGTCACAGCTCAGGCGGCGGGCACCACCACCATCACGGCAATGGTCTCTAATGGCCAGGCTCTGCGGTGCAGCGTCACGGTAACTTCGGATATCGGCAAGGTGACCTTGAACAAGAGTGACCTGCTGCTCCGCACCGTGGGCACCCAGGAGCGCCTGACGGCCACCGTTGCGGTGGAGGGCGGCGGCAGTGTGCCCATTACATGGGTCAGCAGCAACCCCGGTGTCGTTACCGTGGATGCGGACGGCGTGGTGACCGCCATTGCCGATGGAGAAGCCAAGGTCACGGCTCTTTCGCCTGCCGGACGCTTTGATGTGTGCAGCGTTGTGGTGGGCATGGCGGCGGAGAAGTACGAATCTGAAGCCGACCTTGCTGACGAGCTCAAGCTCCCTGATCCCTACGTTGCCGTAAGGCTGAATAAACTGGCATAAAGAAAAAGCACCCGCCCATGGCTGTTTTTGACGGCTATGGGCGGTTTTTGCGTGTATGGAAACGGATGCGCTGGGAAAAACTTGCCGAAGAGGAATTTTTTGCAAAAAATATTTTGCGTCGCATGGTGTGGTGTACATGACACATCCGGCTGCCTCTGGCAGGTGAAAAAGGACAAAATGGCCCGAACGTTGTTTAAGACAGGGGGCGGATGCCCCACGGAGCGGCGAAATCTCTGCAAAAAAGGCGGCTGCCCGGCTTGGATGACACATTTAACAATAATTTGACGTGAAGTGATTGAATTTGCAACTCTTGACAGAAGGCGGGACAAACCATTATCCTTTTATCAGAGGAAAGTATTTTATGTCGCCAGACGTTGGAATGCCTGGTGTACAAGTGTGTGTCAGGAGGGAAAGAATATGACCAACTACCGGAACCGAATCGGGGAAGCCATTGCCTTTGCCCGGAACATGGCGGGCAGATCTCAGCAGGAGCTTGCGGATATGCTGGGGCGGGACAAGCGTACCATTCAGAAATGGGAGCGGGGCGAGATCCGCATTGCGCTGGAGGATTTTCTGGATGTATTCGATACTCTGCACCTGCCGGTGGGGCCCTATGAAATGTGGATCCGGCATCCGGAACTCTTTCCGCGCGGCATGGAGGATATCAAGGGCTTCAGCACCGAAAAGAAGCGGAGGGCACTGACGGATTATTATCTGCATCAGGCTGCACCGCTGGAGATCGAGCAGGAGTATTACATCCTGTTCGGTGACCACGGCAGCAACAGCTGCGGCATCCGGCAGGAGCTGCTGGCCAACCTGCAGACTCCGCTCCGTGACCGCAAACGGATCGTGAACCAGATCATCGACAACTACTATGAGGCCCGGGCCATCGGACATCTGACCGACCCGGAGGGCCAGCAGCCAGTGATGCCCATTCTGGAAGCCTGCTACGATGCCAGTGCACGGAGCGTGAAAGCCAACGAGAACCGGTACAGCATCGGCAGCATCGAGAACTATCTGGACGATGCGGAGAAACCGGCAGAAGAGTGAACCGAACAGCAGACGGCCATGTGCAGCCGCCTGCTGTTTTTGCGTTCGGCTGCCTGCGGGAAAATATTGTGAAATTTGCGGATTCCTGCTATACTTATCCTATTGATGAAAAAGAAGGGTGAGATAAATGGCATACAACATGGGCGGTCGGCGCTTCCGGCCGGTGGGCAGCGGAAAAAAGCGGACTGCGCCGCAGTACGGGCCGGTGGGCACAGGCTGCCCGTTTGTGGAGGAGGCCGTGGCGCGGCTGTACCGGGAGCAGAACGAGGAACATTTCTGGAGCCTGATGAACGCCCTGAACTATGCGCTGGAATTGCAGACCAAGGTGCTGGTTCCGCTGGATGCGGCGGTGGACCCCCAGAGCGGGGCCGCCCCCTGGGCACACCTGCCCATCCCGGAGGAGCGGGCAGAGGGCCTGCCGCCCTGGCTGCTCCACACCCGGAAAGAGCGGAACTATCTGCCGCTGTTCACCTCGGTAAAGAACGCCGAGGCGGAAAAGGCCAGCGCCACCCGCCCCATGGTGGAGCGCAGCCTGCGCAGCGCCATGGAGTATGCGCTGGAAACGGACGGCATCGACGGTGTGGTGCTGGACCCGTGGACAAGCTCTGCTACGCTGGATGTCTCCCTGCTCAGCGGGCTGCTGAAATCGGAGCGGGGAAGCGACAACCCCGGCGCTCAGGAGCTGGAAGCAGGGCACGCCGCCGCCCGGGCCGGGGATTGGCAGGATGCGGCGGCCCACTACACTGCCGCCGCCGAGGCGGGCAGCGCCGAGGCGCTTTCTGCCCTGGGGGACTGCCTGTACTATGGCCGGGGTGTCCGGAAGAATAAGACCCAGGCCCGGCGGATGTGGAAAAAGGCCGCACAGGCCGGGGAGGTGCAGGCCATGATCGCCCTGGGGGATGACTGTGCCGCATCGGGCGGGGAGATGGCTGAGACCCTGCAATACTACCGCCGCGCCCAGAGCGCTGCCCGGGAGGTGCCGGACATCGCCTACACCCCGCAGGTCTGCCTGCGCCTTGCCCAGTACGAAACCCAGTACCTTTCCCGCAAAAAGGCGCTGCTGCAGGTGGCCGAAGCCGTGCAGGGGTTTCGGATCCTGCAGGCCGAGGGCGAAACGGATGCTGCCGACTGGCTGCGGGAGGCTGAACTGCTGACCGATCAGCTGCTGGCCGACGATAAAAACGCCTGAAACACAGTTTCTTTACATTTGTTCTAAGAAATCGTCATAGGAAACCGGTAAGATATTCAAGGAAATATTCTGCGCCGAAGAAAAGAGGACAAGCACTATGAGCAAAGTGATCGGAATCGACCTTGGCACCACCAACTCCTGCGTGGCGGTGGTGGAGGGCGGCAAGCCTGTGGTCATCACCAACGCCGAAGGCGAGCGCACCACCCCCAGCGTGGTGGCCTTTACCAAGGATGGCGAGCGTCTGGTGGGCGGCGCGGCAAAGCGCCAGATCGCCACAAACTCCGGCCGCACGGTGTCCAGCATCAAGCGGTACATGGGTTCTGATTATCGGGTGCATATCGATGGCAGAGACCTGACCCCGCAGGAGATCAGCGCCATGATCCTGACCAAGATCCGCCGCGATGCCGAGAGCTATCTGGGCGAACCGGTGACCGAGGCTGTCATCACGGTGCCTGCCTATTTTGACGACAGCCAGCGCAAGGCCACTCAGGACGCGGGCCGCATTGCGGGCCTGAATGTTCTGCGCATCATCAACGAGCCCACCGCCGCCGCAGTGGCCTATGGCCTGGACAACGAAGCCCCCCAGAAAATCCTGGTCTATGATCTGGGCGGCGGCACCTTTGATGTTTCGATCATTGAGATCGAGGACGGCACCTTTACGGTGCTGGCCACCGGCGGCGATACCCATCTGGGCGGCGATGACTTTGACGAGCGCATCGTTGAGTGGGCTGTGGCGGAGTTCCGCAGGTCTGACCGCATCGATCTGACCAAGGACCCCGCCGCCATGGGCCGTCTGAAGGAGGAAGCAGAAAAGGCCAAGAAGGAGCTTTCCAGTGCGCTTTCCGCCCAGCTGAACCTGCCGTTTATCGCAGTGGGCAAGGATGGCCCTCACCATCTGGATCTGAGCCTGGGCCGCCCCCAGTTTGAGATGATGACCGGTGACCTGCTGGCCCGCACCGTTCAGCCGGTGCAGAACGCCCTGCGGGATGCCGGGATTTCCGCCAGCCAGCTGGGCAAAGTCCTGCTGGTGGGCGGCAGCACCCGGATGCCCGCTGTGGAGCGGCAGGTCCGGGAGCTGCTGGGCTGTGAGCCCAGCCACACCTTGAACCCCGATGAATGCGTGGCCATGGGTGCCGCCGTGCAGGGCGGCCTGCTGCAGGGCGGCGGAAAGCTGGCCGGTGCCACCGGCGCGGCCGCGCAGGGCCTTGTGCTGATGGATGTCACCCCACTGACGCTGTCCATTGAGACACTGGGCGGCGTGGCCACTCCCCTCATCACCCGCAACAGCATGATCCCCACCCGCAAGAGCCAGATCTTTACCACGGCCCGCCCCATGCAGACCAGCGTAGAGATCAACGTGCTGCAGGGCGAACGCCACTTTGCCCGCGACAACAAGAGCCTGGGCAAATTCAAGCTCACCGGCATCCGCTCCGGCTTCTCCTCCAAGCCCCAGATCGAGGTCACCTTTGACATTGATGTGAACGGCGTGGTCAAGGTGTCCGCAAAGGATCTGGGCACCGGTCGGGAGCAGAACATTACCATCACCGGCAGCACCAATCTTTCTGAGAACGAGATCCAGCGTGCCATGGCCGATGCTGCCGCCTACGAGGAGGAGGATACCCGCCGCAGGGAGCGGCTGGAGCTCCACAACCAGGCCGAGATGCTGGCTTACAAGGTGGATGAGGCCCTCTCCAAGTGCAAAAAGGAGCTGGACAAGGACGAGAAGAACCGAGTCAAGAACGACCTTGCCAGCCTGCGCCGCTGCCTGCGCAAGGATAAGCCCGAAAAGATGAACGAGACCGAAGAAGCGAACCTCCGTCAGGCAAAATCCCAGCTGGAAGCCAGTGCCAACCACCTGATGGTGCTGTACAGCACGGAGCAGGATGCCGGCCGGCAGTAAGCGGGCAATTCCCTACTGAAAAACTTCGTTGAAAGGGTTGACAAACCCGGAAGAGTGGGGTATTATGTATGCAATATCACAAAAATGGCTGTGAAGAGAAGAGTAGGTTTTCGCATTGATCCTTCCAGAGAGCCCGGGCGGTGGAAAAGGGCAGGAAACAGGGAACTGAAAATGGTCTCGGAGCCGCGGGGGCGAAGTGCAAGAGTGCTAAGCCTGCGACGGGAGCGCCCGTTACAGCGTCCGGTTGTCGCGTTGCAAAACGCCGCAGCAGTGAGGCTGTCTCTGTGAGGGGACAGTAAACCAAGGTGGTACCACGGAAGTTTTACGCTTTCGTCCTTGTGGGTGTATGCCCGCTGAGGACGGAAGCTTTTTTATTTTGCTTCCGGTGCAAAGGGTGCGGATTGTGCCGCACCGCACAAAAACATTTTTGTAAAAGTAGAGAGGGAAAACAAAATGTCTAAGATCACTCGTCGTAATTTTCTGAAAGTTTCCGGCGTGGCCGCTGCTGCCGCTGCCCTGACCGCCTGCGGCGGCTCTTCCTCCACCGCAAGCTCCGCCGCTTCCGGCGCTGCATCCTCTGAGGCTGCCTCCACCGCTGCCAAGCTGGACAAGATCAAGGTCGCTGTTCCCAACGACACCACCAACGAGGCCCGCGCTCTGACCCTGCTGGAGAAGAACGGCTTCTTCAAGCTGAAGGCAGATGCAGGCCTGACCGCCACCAAGAACGATATCGAGGAGAACCCCCTGAACGTCAATGTGGACGAGGTCGAGGCTGCCCAGGTGCCCAATGTCCTGCAGGATGAGGACTACGCTGTCATCAACTCCAACTACGCCATCTCTGCCGGTCTGGACCCCATGACCGACGCTCTGGCCATGGAGGACGGCACCTCTGCCTACGTCAACGTTCTGGTCTGCAAGGAAGGCAATGAGGAGGAGCCCAAGATCAAGGCTCTGGTCGCTGCCCTGCAGAGCCAGCAGGTCAAGGACTTTATGACCGAGAGCTACGGCGGCGCTGTGGTCTCTGTTGTGGAAGATCCCACCGACGGCTATGATTCTTCCATCGATTATGACGCACTGAACGGTGAGACTGTCAGCTGCGCTGCCACCCCCGCTCCCCACTGCGAGATCCTGGAGGTCTGCAAGCAGATCCTGGCCGACAAGGGCATTACGCTGGACATCCAGGAGTACGATGACTATGTGATCCCCAACACCATCGTTGAGGATGGCCAGTGCGACACCAACTACTTCCAGCATCAGCCCTACCTGGACAACTTCAATGAGGAGAAGGGCACCCACCTGGTCTCCGTTGCCGGTATCCACGTTGAGCCCATGGGCATCTACGGCGGCAAGCAGAGCGACCTGAGCCCGATCGAGGGTTAAGCGAACTCCCCCAGTCACCTTGCGGTGACAGCCCCCTCGGGGAGGGGGCCTTTGCCTGACCGTTCTGTTTCAGGCTCCCTCCATGAGGGAGCTGGCAAATCCGTAAGGATTTGACTGAAGGAGTTTATTCAACAGCAAGGAGCAATTTCTGTGATCGAGATCAAACACCTTTCCAAGACCTTCCAGATGAAGGACGGCGCAGTGAATGCGCTGAAGGACATCAGCCTGACCATCCCGGATGGTTCGATTTACGGCATCATCGGCATGTCTGGCGCGGGAAAATCCACGCTGGTGCGCTGCATCAACCTGCTGGAGCGCCCCACCGAGGGCAGCGTGGTCATTGACGGCGTGGAGATGGAAAAGCTCACGCCTGCCCAGCTGCGCCAGCGCCGCCGGGAGATCACGATGATCTTCCAGCAGTTCAACCTGCTGATGCAGCGCAGCTGCCTGAAGAACATCTGCTTTCCCATGGAGCTGGCAGGTGTGAAGAAAGAGGAAGCCGAAAAGCGCGCCAAGGAACTGCTGGAAATGGTGGGCCTGCCCGATAAGGCCAACGCCTACCCGGCCCAGCTCTCCGGCGGCCAGAAGCAGCGCATTGCCATTGCCCGCGCACTGGCAACTGACCCCAAGGTCCTGCTCTGCGATGAGGCCACCAGCGCGCTGGACCCCAACACCACCCACTCCATCCTGACCCTGATCAAGGACATCAACCGGAAGCTGGGCATCACGGTGGTGGTCATCACCCATCAGATGAGCGTTGTGGAGGAGATCTGCGATCACGTTGCCATTCTGGACGGCGGCGTTGTGGTGGAACAGGGCGAGGTGAAGGAGATCTTCGCCAACCCCAAGACCGCCGCGGCAAAGCGTCTGGTGGCTCCCAACGGCGGCAGCGCCGCCCGCGACCTGTCCAGCTTTGCGCCGGACGATCATGTGGTGCGTGTGACCTTCAACGGTTCTTCCGCCGCAAAACCGCTGGTGGCAAGCCTTGCCGCCGAAAAGGGCATTCTGGTGTCGGTGCTCAGCGCCGATACCCGCGACCTGAGCGGCCAGTGCTACGGCTCCATGCTGCTCAAGCTGCCCGCTGACCTGGACGAAGCAAAACAGGCTGCTGCCTATATGCGGGCACAGCCCGGCATTACGGTGGAGGAGGTGACCGGAGAATGACCATTGCAGATTATGGCTTTGCCATCTGGGAGACCTTCTATGTGACGGTGCTCTCCACCGCGTTCTCTCTGGTCATCGGCCTGCCGCTGGGTGTGCTGCTGGTGGCCGGTGATAAAGACGGCATTCTGCCCCTGCCCGGCTGGCTGATGCACCTGCTGAATATCATCATCAATATCCTGCGCAGCGTGCCTTTCCTGATCTTGATGATCTGCGTTTTTCCGCTGACCCGTATCATCGTGGGCACCACCGTAGGCACCAAGGCCACCATCGTCCCGCTGGTGGTGGCGGCCTTCCCGTTTGTGGCGCGTCTGGTGGAGACCAGCCTGCGCGAGTTGGATGAGGGTGTGGTGGAAGCCGCCCAGAGCATGGGTGCGACCCCGTTCCAGATCATCACCAAGGTAATGATCCCCGAGTGCCTGCCCGGCCTGATCTCCAGCATGACCACGGCCCTGACCACCATTCTGGGCTACTCGGCCATGTCCGGTGTCATCGGCGGCGGCGGTCTGGGCAAGATCGCCCTTTCCTACGGCTACTACCGCTACCAGACCAACATTATGATCGTCTGCGTCATCCTGCTGGTGCTGCTGGTGCAGATCTTCCAGACCGTTGGCACCTTCTGGGCCGCCAGAAGCGATAAGAGGCTGAGGAAGTAACTCCTTCAGTCGCACTTCGTGCGCCAGCTCCCTCGGAGAGGGAGCCTTAAAGCCTCCCTCTTTGAGGGAGCTGGCAAAGCCGAAAGGCTTTGACGGAAGGAGTTCTCTCCTCATTTCGTCCCGGACGGGAAGTAAAATTCAACGTTTCAATTCCCCGCCGGAGGCCTGTGCTCCTGCGGGGAATTGTACTATTCGGACAAACCCAGTAAAGGAGTATGTTGCAATGAACCGTGATACCATCTGTGTGCAGGGCGGTTATACGCCCGGCAATGGCGAGCCCCGCCAGATCCCCATCATCCAGTCCACCACCTTCAAATATGCCACCAGCGAGGATATGGGCAAGCTGTTCGACCTGGAAGCCGACGGCTACTTCTACTCCCGCCTGCAGAACCCCACCTGTGACCTTGTGGCCAAGAAGATCTGCGAGCTGGAGGGCGGCACCGCCGCTATGCTGACCTCCAGCGGTCAGGCAGCCAACTTCTTTGCCCTGTTCAACCTCTGCGAGGCCGGTGACCATATCGTGGCATCCAGCACCATCTACGGCGGCACCTTCAACCTCATTTCTGTCACCATGAAGAAGATGGGCATTGAGGCCACCTTTGTGGACCCGCTGTGCACCGAGGAGGAGCTGAACGCCGCCTTCCGGCCAAACACCAAGGTGGTGTTCGGCGAGACCATTGCCAACCCCGCCCTGACTGTGCTGGATATCGAGAAATTTGCCAAGGCTGCTCACGCCCACGGCGTGCCCCTGATCGTGGACAACACCTTCCCCACGCCGGTCAACTGCCGCCCCTTTGAGTGGGGCGCGGATATCGTGACCCACTCCACCACCAAGTACATGGACGGCCACGGCGCAGTGCTGGGCGGTGCCATCGTGGACAGCGGCAAGTTCGACTGGATGGCCCACGCCGAGAAGTTCCCCGGCCTGTGCACCCCGGACGACAGCTACCACGGCATCACCTACGCCGAGCGCTTCGGCAAAGAGGGTGCCTTTATCACCAAGGCAACGGCTCAGCTGATGCGGGACTTCGGCTCCATGCAGTCCCCGATGAATGCCTATATGCTGAACCTCGGCCTGGAAAGCCTGCATGTCCGGATGCAGCGCCACTGCGCTAACGGCATGGCCGTGGCAAAGTTCCTCGAAAGCCATCCCAAGGTGGCCTATGTGAATTACTGCGGCCTGGAGTCCAGCCCCTACCACGCACTGGCTGAAAAGTATCTGCCCAATGGCAGCTGCGGCGTGGTCAGCTTTGGTCTGGCCGGCGGCCGTGAAGCTGCCAGCATTTTTATGAGGGAGCTCAAGCTGGCCGCCATTGAGACCCATGTGGCCGATGCCCGTACCTGCTGCTTGAACCCGGCTTCCAGCACCCACCGCCAGATGAACGATGAGCAGCTGAAAGCCGCCGGTGTGCCCGCAGAGCTGGTGCGCATGAGCTGCGGTCTGGAAAGCGCTGAGGATCTGATCGCAGATATCGCACAGGCTTTGGATAAGATTTGAGGCGGATAAAACCTCTCAGTCTCGCTGGCGCTCGCCAGCTCCCCTAGTAGGGGAGCCCTTGGCATTCCGTCGCGCTTCGATGTTTTCGCTTCGCTCCGATGCCAAATATAAAATCCCCTTAAAGGAGAGAGAATCTATGCCCCTCATCATCCCGAAAACGCTCCCCGCCTACGATGCACTGTACGAGGAAAACGTCTTTGTCATGCACCGGGAGCGGGCAGCGTCCCAGCATATCCGCCCGCTGGAGATCCTGATCCTGAACCTGATGCCCACCAAGATCGCCACCGAGACCCAGATCGCCCGGCTGCTGGCCAACACGCCGCTGCAGGTGCACATGACCCTGCTGCAGACGATGAGCCATGAGGCAACGCATGTCTCCGCGGCCCATCTGGAGGCCTTTTATAAGACCTTTGACGAGGTGAAGCATAACCGCTACGATGGCATGATCATCACCGGCGCTCCGGTGGAGACCATGGACTTTGAGCAGGTGGATTACTGGCCGGAGCTGTGCGAGATCATGGATTTCAGCGAGACGAACGTCTATTCAACCCTGCATGTCTGCTGGGGTGCGCAGGCGGGCCTGTACTACCACTACGGCATCCGCAAGGAGCTGCTGCCTGCCAAGATGTTCGGCGTGTTCGAGCACCGGGTCATCCGGCCCTCCAACCCGCTGGTGCGCGGCTTTGATGAGGTGTTCTATGCCCCCCACAGCCGCCACACCGCCATGAGCCGGGAGGATATCGACCACTGCAGTGCGCTGCGCATCCTTGCCGAGAGCGATGAGGCAGGGCCTTTCCTGATGAGCACCGAGAACGGCCGTCAGATCTTTGTCATCGGCCACCCGGAGTACGACAAATACACGCTGGATGCGGAGTACAAGCGGGATGTTGCCAAGGGCCTGCCCATTGCAGTGCCCAAAAACTACTACCCCAACGATGATCCCAGCCAGCCGCCGCTCTTCCGCTGGCGCGCGCACGCCCATCTGCTGTATGAAAACTGGCTGAACTACTACGTCTACCAGAACACCCCCTATGATCTGGGAGAGATGCAGCGCGTGAAGCACTCTGAGGGGTGAACCCGCTCAGCCGCCTGCGGCAGCTCCCCCATGGGGAAGCCAGGTTTACGCACGACTGTTTTTCTGCCTCTCCTATCAGGAGGGGCGGTATTGGAAAGCAATAACGGAGAGGTATTTATGGGAATCGATAAGAATGAATGGGGCTTCCGGGTGGGGCATCTGCCCCACGGGGAGCGCAATAAGATCAGTGATGTGCCGGGCGTGACAGTGGGCCATTGCACACTGGCGGATGGCGACATCCAGACCGGTGTGACCGCGCTGCTGCCTCACCCCGGAGATGTGTTCCATGATAAGGTGCTGGCGGCCTGCCATGTCATCAACGGCTTCGGCAAGACCACCGGCCTTGTCCAGATCGATGAGCTGGGCACACTGGAGACCCCCATCCTGTTTACCAACACCCTGAGTGTGGGCACCGTGGAGACGGCGCTGGTCAAATATATGCTGGAGCGCAACCCCGATATCTGCGAGACCACCGGCAGTGTGAACCCGGTCGTCTGCGAGTGCAACGACTGCGGCCTGAACGATATCCGGGGCCTGCATGTCACCGAGGCGCATGTGGCTGCCGCTCTGGCAGACTGTAAAGCCGATTTCGCCGAGGGTGCAGTGGGTGCCGGACGCGGAATGCGCTGCCACGGGCTGAAAGGCGGCATCGGTTCTGCCTCCCGGCTGGTGGAGCTGGACGGTAAGTCCTACACCATCGGGGCACTGGTGCTCTCCAATCATGCCACCTTCGATGACCTCATCGTGGCGGGCACACCCATCCACGAGCTGCTGGAAGCCCGCATCCCGCCCCATGAGGACAAGGGCTCCATCATCACGGTGCTGGCAACAGATATCCCCCTGAGCGAGCGCCAGCTGCGGCGGCTCTGCCACCGGGCGCTGGTGGGGCTTTCCCGCACCGGCAGTGCCTGCGGTAACGGTTCGGGTGAGATCGTTCTGGCCTTTACCACGGCCAACCGGATGCCGCATTACTCGGAAAAGGCCCTCCTGCCCATGGAGATGCTCCACGATGATGCCATCAACCCGCTGTTCCGGGCGGTGGCCGAGTGTGTGGAGGAAAGCGTCCTGAGCAGCCTGCTCCACGCCGAGACCGTCACCGGCTACCATGGCCGGACGGTGCAGTGCCTTTCCGACCTGTTGAAAAAATAATGTAAATAACAAGCCTTTCCGTGTGGTGCACCTCACAGTGTGACACCGACGGAAAGGCTTGTTTTTTTATCTCTGCACCAGCGTGATGAATGCTTTCATCTGGGGGGTGAGCCATTTATCCCTGTGGTAGAACAGCTGCCGCCGCATCTCCACGCGGCAGGCGGGGACATTCAGGCGGGACAGCGTTCCGGCGGCGAGGGCATTCTGGACGATGTACTCGGGCAGGAAGGAGAGCCCCATGCCGTGTTCGACCATCTGGCAGAGCAGGGAAGCGCTGCCCAGTTCGAGAAAGGGCTTGATGGCCAGCCCCTGCGCCGCCATGCACTGGTCGAGGGCATCACGGTAGCTCATGCCCCGCTCGGTCAGCAGGAACTCCTGCCCGGCCAGTTCCTGAAGCGTGACCTCCGCCTGCCCGGCCAATGGGTGCCCGGCGGGGGCCACCACGCAGATGGGCTCCGGCTCATCCACGGCCAGCACGAAGCTGGGCTGCAGCAGCGGCTTGTCCAGCGTGTAAGCCAGGTCGATCTGATTGGAGCCCAGCATCTGGAGCATCTCATCGTCGGTGGCGGTGCGGAGTACCAGCTCTACCTGTGGACAGAGGGCGTGATACCGCTGCAGCAGGTCGGGCAGAAATGTGCTGCAGACCGAATCCGCCAGTGCCACCCGCAGGGTACCGCTGACCTGCCGGGCAGGCTGCAGAGCCGCCTTGGCCTGCTCGGCAGTGGCCAGCAGGGAGCGGGCATAGGTCAGAAAGGTCTGCCCGGCATCGGTCAGGCGGACCGTTTTGCCCACCCGGTCGAAGAGCGGCGTTTCCAATTCGGCTTCCAGCTGGGCCACCTGCGCGGAGACAGCCGATTGGGAATACCCCAGCTCCCGTGCCGCACGGGAAAAGCTGTGCAGCTCCGCAATATGCAAAAAGGTGTTGATGGTACGCAGTTCCACGGCGGCACCTCTCAGCGGCGGGTGATGCCGGTCACGGTCAGAACAGCACCATCTACGACAAAATGGACTTCCAATCCCGAAAATTCCATTCCGTATACCCGCTCCGGGTCGTGCTGGTAGGAGGGGCGGGGGTCGTTTTCCAGCACGCCCCGCAGGCCGTCCCGCTCGGCGGCGGGTACGGCCTCCCACAGCTCCGGCGGGCATTCGACCCGCAGCCGGTGCGTCTGGGTCTGTGCCGTGAATCCGGCCGCCGCGTCCGGGTGACAGTCGGCGTAGGGGATGTAGGGCTTGATGTCGTAGATGGGGGTGCCGTCCATCAGGTCTGCGCCCCGCACGATGAGCACCGGGCCCACCTCGGGGCGGTGCTCGATGGCCTCTAGCCTGACGCTGGAAAGGCCCAGCGGATTGGGCCGGAAGGGGGAGCGGGTGGCAAACACGCCCATCCGGGTGTTGCCGCCCAGGCGCGGGGGCCGGACAGTGGGAGACCAGCTCTCCCGCACCGCGCCGGAGAACTGCCACACCAGCCAGATGTGGCTGAAATCCTCCAGCCCGCGCAGGGCATCGGCGTTGCGGTATTCCGGGGTGAAGATGATCTCGCCCCGCAGGCCGTCCACCAGCCCGCTCTGTCGGGGGATGCCGAACTTGGTGGGGAAGGCGGTGTGGATGTGTGCGATGACCTTCAGGGTCATGGTTTCGTTGCTCATATTATAAACCTCTGCAGAAGCCCACGGCTCTGCCCTCGATCTGGATCTCGTTCAACTGTGGCCCGGCATAGATCATGGGCGGGCAGACGGCGGCGTTGTCGGCCAGAAGCATAACGGTGTCGCCCTGCCGGTGAAAATGCTTTAAGGTGGCCTCGTCGCCGATCCGCACGGCGGCGATCTCGCCCTGCTCTACCTCGGGCTGGCAGCGGATGCAGACGATGTCACCATCGCAGATGGTGGGGGCCATGCTGCTGCCGTGGCAGGTCAGGGCAAAGTCGGCGTGCCATGCGGCAGGAACGCCGATGTAGCATTCGATGTTCTGTTCGGCAGTGATGGGGGAGCCGCAGGCAATGCTGCCCACCAGCGGCACCCGCACCATTTCGGGCAGGGGCTCAAACCCCGGCGGGACAAACGCAGTGTTTTCCAGCCCCATCAGCCATGCGGGGGTGGTCTCCAATGCAGCGGCAAACTCCTCTACCTTGGACTGCGGGATGTCGTTGACCCCTTTTTCCAGCTTGGTGATGGAGGATTTGGAGCGGTAACCCATCCGCTGGGCAAGCTCTTCCTGAGAGAGCCCCAGCTCGAGCCGACGCTGTAAGATACGGCGGGAAAGTTCTGACATGGCAGGGACCTCGCTTTTCCTGAAAAAGAATGTTCTGCCGTGAGTATATCAGAAAAGTTCTTTAAAATCAACGATTTTCGCGCGATTTTGGTAAAATAGTTGACAAAAAATCAACATCGAACTATAATACAACCAAAGATTGTGAAACGACACGCAGAGATCCAGATGAAAGGAGAACCTTTGATGACAAATACCACACAGATCCGCGCCTACATTGAAAGCCAGGGCCTCAAGCTGGGCCATGTGGCACGGGTGCTGGGCATCAGCAGCAGCGCCCTGCATCAGAAGCTGAACGACGAGAGCGATTTCAAAGTCAGCGAAGCCGACCGTCTTTCTGCCATGCTGGGGCTGACCATGGAACAGCGGGATGCCTGCTTCTTTGGCCCGGGCACCCGGATGTGCCAAAGAAAGGGGGCGGCGTGATGACCGCTGAACAGCGCAGAAAGACCCGGGAGGCCCTGCAGAACTACGGTACCCGCCAGTGGGCCCGCAGCCCGGCCAATTGGGGCTGGGCCCGGGCCATCCAGCAGACGCAGGAGTATTACCGCACCGCCGACCCCATCCGTGCAGGCCTGCTCCAGCTGCGCTACCTGGAGCGCCGCAAGGAGGAGGACGTGCTGGAGCGGCTCTGCATCGGGCGCACCACCTACCAGAAAGCCCAGCTCGATCTGCTGAGCACCGTAGCCGTTTTTGCCGCCCGCTACGGTGCCCTGTGACGCAAAATGCCCCCGGACAGCCATCCGGGGGCATTGCAGTCAGTGCGTTTTCTTTTCCGGAGTATCGCAGTGCTGGTGGCAGGAGGCGCAGTTGCCGCCGCAGCCTTCACCTTTCCAGCCGCCCTGCTTGGAGATCCAGACCACTGCCAGGGCAAACAGCCCTGCCAGCACCAGAATGGTAATGATCCCACGAAGTGTCAGCATTGAAAAAACCTCTCTTTTTGCGCTGGAATGCGCAATTTCAGTATACACCATTTTGCGCAAAAGAGCAACTGCCTCGCAGTGGGAAAAAATTGCGAAAAAATCAAAATTAGGGCTTGCCAATCCACTTCGGTTGTGGTATAATTCTCTTGTTCCGATTCGGAGGATTAGCTCAGCTGGTTAGAGCACCTGCATCACACGCAGGGGGTCTGGGGTTCGAGTCCCTAATTCTCCACCATACAGTTCGTACTCGAACCCAATTCTTTACGAAAAAGGGTTCGGGTACGTTTTTTGTTTATCGGAAGTTCTGCGGCGAGAGTGTGCAGAGCGGTAAACGAACAAAGGCAGGGTATCACCGTGGCGGTGGTATCCTGCCTTTTTCTTTGAAATCAAGTTATCATTGTGCGAACTTGATTGCCCTTATGGAGAAAATCATTTTACTGGTCTGCGCTTTCGTACATCTGGGTCGTTGTGCCGACCTGCTCCGTACCAGCGTTCTCGTCAATGGTCACATCGGCAGTGCAGCTTTCAATGGTGCTGCCCTCGGCGCGGCCTGCAACGGTACCGGGTGTAACGGCACCGTCAATGCTGCCCTTTACCGAGCAGTTGGTGATTTTGAAAACCGTCTCCTCACCGTAGTAGTACAGACCGGTACCCACAAGGCCGCCCACATGGGTGGCACCGTTTGCCTTGATGTTCACGGTCACATTGCAGTTGTCAATGACAGAGGGATAGTTTTTAGTGGAGAAGCCTTCCGTTTCAAGGCAGACATCCGGGTTGGAATGGGTGCCTGCATAGCCGCACAAACCGCCAATGGCGTGACCACCGTTTTCGCTCTCGATAGTCACATCAGCGGTGCAGTTGGTGATGGTGTCCATCATTTCCAGACAGCCACCAATGCCGCCCAGACCCACCGGCTCGTTGCCGGTGGCTTTCACGGTGCCGGATGCTGTGCAGTTGTCGATGCTGCCGCCAAAGCCGCCGCCGACTACCAGACCGCCGCACTCGGCAACGTCTGCCTGAACGATCTTATCGGTAAAGTGGTTGTCACCGATGACGACCACGGTAGCCCCCTCCACCATGCAGTTGGTGATAGAGTTGTTGTTACCGCCCACAATACCGCCGACACAGTTATTGCCGGTAATGGTGGAATCGCCCTTCAGTGTGACGTTATCCACAGAACCCATGTTGTAGCCCACAACGCCGCCAATGGCCATGGAAGTGCCTTCCGTTACTGTGACCGTGGCATCTTCCAGAGTCAGGTTTTTCACCTCACCGCAGCTCACGCCGAACAGACCGGCACCGCAGTTATAGGTATCCGAAGTATAGCTCAGGTTGGAAATAGTGTGGCCGTCTCCGTCAAAGGAGCCGAGGAACAGGGTGGAGTGTGTCTCCATGTCGTTCATATTGCCGATGGGAGCCCACTCGACACCGGACAGGTCCAGATCACTGGTCAGTTTGAAGCAAACACCGGCGTAGCCGCCCTGCGAGCCATCGTTGACATTGGAAGCAAAGGTCAGCAGGGAATCCACGCTGTTGATCTGGTAGGGGTCTTCCTGCGTGCCGGAACCGCCGTCATAGTTGGCGGAAACAGCAGTGGTGCTGACGGAAGAAGCAGCCGCAGAACTTGCGGCAGTGCTGCTTGCGGTACTCTGGGCGGAAGAACCTGCACAGCCTGACAGGAGAGCGGCGGCGAGGCATACGGCAATCACGCCGGTTTGAATTCGTCTCATAATGGAATATCCTTTCTTTGTTAGTTTCTTCTAACCAGAAAGTATAACAAAACAAAGACGGTCTGCCACTCCGAACCGTCAGGAAACATCCAATTCGGACGGCGAGTTTCGGAACAGAGTGGGGCTTATGCCGTATTCCTTTTTGAACGCTTCCGAAAATTTGCTAGGGTTATCATAGCCGAGTGTAGCTGCGATCTCGGTCACACTGCGGCTTGTATCCTGCAAAAGGACGCGGGCGGTCTGCATCCGGTAGGTTTTCATGTATTGATAAATGGAGCTGCCATAAACGGCTTTGAAGCAGAGCTTCATGGAAGTCTGCGCAATGCCGAACTGCCGGGAAAGCTCAGCCAATGTGTAATGGTGACTGAGATCTTGTATCATTGCATCGTGTATCGCCCGGACAGCCGTGACCTGACTGCGGGAGAAAAACTGCCGCTTTTCCGAGAAGGACTCCTGCGGTAGGTCGTTTAGGAGCATGAGCAGTTCCAGTACCTTGGCTTTCAGGTAGTGTGCCATCCGTTCCGGTGGGGCGGCATACAGCTCCGAGAAAATGTGCGCGACTTCCCGGTTGCTGCGCAGCACATAGCAGCTCTCTTCCCGGCAGAAACGCTCGGCGATGGCTTCCAAATGGATATCAAGATCGCCCATGATGGCTTCCAGAGAAGAAAGCGTCTGCTGCGCCCGCGGCAAGTCGATGGTGATGGAAATGCCGTGATAGTGCGCCAGTGGAAAACGGGTCTGCCGGGTGGTGTGGCTCAGCCGGTGAATGGACAGGTCGCCCGCACCGATATACTGATAATCGCCGTTCTGAAATTCGCACTCAAACCGCCCTTCCCGGCAGTGATTGATTTCGATGGTATCCGGCATGGGGCGTTTGTTCTGATTCTGCCCGTCCTTCATGTGAAAGTCATTGTAGAAAAGATCGATCCCCGACAGGATCGGATATTCAGAGATGAGCCCTTCGCCGGTGTCGTTTTGCATCCGGTAAAGTCTGCACCCGGCAGATGCGGCCAAATGCTGCACCTCCGGGTCAAAGAAATCAATGGGACACTGCTTCATTCCAGCACCTCCTCACAGCCCTATTATAATAAATGCATGAGTTTGGAACAAGCCACACCTTTATCCATTGAATCTATAAATTCCAGCTTATAGCACGCGTTCCTAGCAGGGTTTGGGGCAGGCACGCCCCAACAAGAACACTTCGGAAACTCGCAAGAGTTGAAGAAGTGAAGTCCCGGATGGACAGGAAATTTTCAAGAACTGAAAATTTGTGGCCACGGGACGATTCTTGCTCTCAGCTAATAAGCTCAAATTCGATTTTCCGTAATTGTTTCCAAATTGTTAAAACGCATAAGCGGGCAAAGAACTTTTTTCTTCTGAAGTGGTGGTGTTCACGATGAGCACCACCACTTTTCCGTTTTGTTTTTCTTGCAAACCGTTGTAAAACATGGTATATATATTATACGAAACTACATTTTGAAAGAACCGTTCACCGTTTAATGATGTGTAAAGTGAGGTGCCTGCTATGACCGCTGTGATCTATGCCCGCTATTCATCGGATAACCAGCGCGAAGCGTCCATTGAAGGGCAGCTGCGCGACTGCAAGGACTACGCCGAGAAGAACGGTATCACCGTGGTCGGCACCTATATCGACCGTGCCTACTCTGCCAAAACGGATGACCGCCCGGACTTCCAGAGGATGATAAAGGACAGCGCGAAGAAAATCTTCGATGTGGTTCTGGTCTGGAAGCTCGACCGCTTTGCCCGGAATCGGTTCGATGCCGTGAACTACAAGTACCAGCTGGAAAAGAACGGTGTCCATCTGGTGTCTGCCATGGAACCCATCTCGCAGGGGCCTGAAGGCATTATGGTGGAGAGTATGCTGATTGGCATGGCGGAATACTATTCCGCAGAACTCGCCCTGAAAGTAGCGCGCGGTGAGCGCGAAAATGCCCTCCAGTGCAAGTACAACGGCGGTATTGTTCCGCTGGGCTTCACCATTGGCAAGGAGGACAGACTGTACCATATCGACCCGGAGACGGCTCCTATCGTGCAGGAAATCTTCACCCGGTATGCCAACGGCGAGCCTGCCGAGAAAATCGCGGCATCTTTGAACGAGCGTGGCTTGCGCACCCGTACCGGCAAGCCCTTTGTCAAGAACAGCTTCTTCCAGATTTTCCGGAACCGCCGCTACATCGGCGAATACCGCTACAAGGACATCGTGACACCGGGCGGCATTCCCGCCATCGTGGACGAGGACTTGTTCAACCGGGTGCAGCAGCGTTTCGAGCAGAACAAGATCGCCCACGGTCGCCCCGCAAAAGAGGATGTGAGCTATCTGCTGACCACCAAGCTGTTCTGCGGCAAGTGCGGTACGCTCATGGGCGGTGAGAGCGGCACCAGCCACATGGGAAACACCTACTATTACTACAAGTGCGGCAACGCCAAACGCCACGGCAAGGCGCACTGCGATCTGAAAGCCATCCGCAAAGAGCCGTTGGAACGGTTCGTGGTGGAGACTGCCATCAAGGTGATTTTCAGCGATGAAATCATCGAACGGCTGATAGATTTAATTATGGAAGCCCAGCAGCAGGAGAACACCCGGCTGCCTGTCCTGAAAGACCAGCTCCGGGATACAGAGAAGCGGCTGGCAAATCTTCTGGAAGCCATTGAACAGGGTATCCTAACCCCGACCACCAAGCAGCGGCTGGACGAACTGGAAGCCCGGAAGGAAGCCCTGAACACCAGCATTCTGGAAGAAGAACTGAAAAAACCAGTTCTGACCCGCGAATGGATGCGGTTCTGGTTTGAAAAATTCCGCAAGGGTGACATGAGAGACATGGAGCACCAGCGGCAGATCATTGATACCTTTGTCAACTCGGTCTACGTCTTTGACGACCGGGTCGTGCTCAATTTCAACTTCACGGATGATTCCAAAACCATCTCCCGTGAAGAGGTTTTGGGTTCGAGTGCTGTGGACAATGCTCCACCATACAGTTTGTACCCGAACCCGATTCTTTGTGAAAAAGGGTTCGGGTGCTTTTTTGTTTCACAAGATGTTCTCTATGCCGAGAGTATGCAGAACGGTAAACAGGAACGAACAAAGGCAGGATATCATCATGGCGATGGTATCCTGCCTTTTGTGTTACAAGGATATTCTGGGGGCGATCGCTGCGCACAAAGTGCCTTAAGCCTCTGTATTTGCTTCGGTCAGCACAAAGGTCAGCTCCGCTGTGGCGGCGCACTTGCCATCCACATAAGCGGATGCCTTCCCGATACCCACCGGGCCGCGCTGTTCTACCAGCTCACAATGGAGCGTGAGAACATCTCCGGGGGTGACCTGTTTGCGGAAGCGGGCATTCTTGATGCCGCCGAAGAGGGCCAGTTTGCCTTTGTTTTCGGGGATGCTCAACGCCGCCACGGCTCCGGTCTGGGCCAGTGCTTCCAGGATCAGCACTCCCGGCATGACCGGTTGGCCCGGGAAGTGACCGCAGAAGAATTCTTCATTGCGGGATACGCACTTGCGGCCAATGGCCCACTGCCCCGGCTCGTAGTCCAAGATACGGTCCACGAGGGCAAAGGGGTAGCGGTGGGGCAGAAGGGCTGCGATCTGCTCACTGTTCAGAGCATTTGCGTTCTCCCGCACGGTGCGCGGTTCTGCCATGGCTCAGCCCTCCCATCTGCGCAGGGCGATGCAGGCGTTGTGCCCGCCAAAGCCCAGGCTGTTGCTCAGTGCGTAGGTCATGGCCTGTGCACGGCCTGCATTGGGAACATAGTCCAGATCGCATTCCGGGTCAGGCTGCTCGTAGTGGATGGTGGGCGGGGCAAACCGGTCTCGCAGGGCCAGTGCCGTGAACACGGCCTCGATGCCGCCCGCACCACCCAGCAGGTGGCCGGTCATGCTCTTGGTGCTGACCACGGTCAGCTGCTTTGCGTGCTCGCCGAACACGGCATGGATGGCAGCCGTCTCGCAGGCATCGTTCATGTGGGTGCCGGTGCCGTGGGCGTTGATGTGATCCACCTGCTCCGGAGCAATGCCGGCATCGGCCAGCGTCAGCTTCATGCAGTCGATGGCACCTGTGCCGCCGGGAGCCGGTGCAGTAAAGTGGTAAGCATCGCAGTTGGCACCATAGCCCACCACCTCGGCGTAGATATGCGCACCGCGTGCCCGGGCGTGCTCCAGCTCTTCCAGAACCAGCACACCGCTGCCCTCGCCCATCACGAAGCCGCCGCGGCGGGCATCAAAGGGCAGGCTGGCAGCATCCGGGTCGGTGGCGGTGGAAAGCGCCTTCATGCTGGTAAAACCGCCGATGCCCAGCGGGCTGATGCAGCTTTCGGCACCGCCGCAGACCATGGCAGTCTCGTAACCGTCCCGGATGCGGTGGAAGGCATCGCCCACAGCATTGGTGCCGCCGGCGCAGGCCGTGACCGGGCAGGTGCACATGCCCTTCAGGCCAAAGCGGATGGCCACCTGTGCCGCCGCCATGTTGGCAATGGACATGGGCACAAAGTAGGGGCTGACCTTCTCCATGCCTTTCTCTTCCCCGCGGGTGTGCTGCTCCTCGATGGTGGGCAGGCCGCCAATGCCGCTGGAAAGGACCACACCGATGTTTTTGGCTTCTGCTTCCGTGTTCAGGCCGCTGTCGGCAATGGCCTCGGCTGCAGCAGCCAGTGCCAGCAGGGTGAAGCGGGCCATCTTGCGGGCTTCCTTTTTGTCCACAACGGTCTCGGGGTCAAAGTTTTTCACTTCACCGGCCAGCTTGCACTTGAAATCGGTGGTGTCAAACTGGGTGATGGGGCCAATGCCGCACCGGCCTGCCTTTGCGGCAGCCCAGCTGTCGGCAGCAGTGTTGCCCAGCGGGTTCACGGTGCCCAGACCGGTGATCACGACTCTGCGTTTTTCCATAGAGAATTTCTCCTTTTACATTGCCATGCCGCCGTCCACACAGAGCACCTGCCCGGTGAGATAGCTGCTTTGTTCTGCGGCAAAAAACGCCACCGCGTTTGCCACGTCCTCCGGCTGGCCTGCGCGGCCTGCCGGGATGTCCTTTGCCATTTCGGTGCGGACAGCCTCCGGCAGGGCGGCGGTCATATCAGTTTCAATAAAGCCGGGCGCAACAGCGTTTACTGTCACATTGCGGCTGGCCAGCTCCCGGGCCAGGCTTTTGGTCAGGCCGATGAGCCCGGCCTTGCTGGCGGCGTAATTCGTCTGGCCTGCATTGCCCCGCAGGGCAACGACGCTGCTCAGATTGACGATCCGGCCCCAGCGCTGGCGCACCATCCGGCGGGCCGCTTCCTTGCAGCAGAGGAACGCACCCTTGAGGTTTGCGTCCAGCACAGCATCAAAGTCTGCTTCGGACATGCGCAGGATCAGGTTGTCCCGGGTGATGCCTGCATTGTTCACAAGGATATCCACCCGGCCAAAGGCGTTCACCGCCTCCTCAAAGAGCTTTTTGCAGCCCTCGGCGGTGGAAACATCGGCCTGCACGGCCACAGCCTGCGCACCCTCGGCCCTGCAGAGAGACACGGTCTCGGCGGCGGCCGCTTCGCCGTGGCAGTAGTTGACCACCACATGGCAGCCCTGACGGGCAAGCTGTACGCACACGGCCCGGCCGATTCCCCGGCTTCCGCCGGTCACAACGGCGGTACGGATGATGGTTTCTTCGTTCATTGTTCTTCCTTCCATGCGTTCAGAACGGTGTCCAGCTGCGCCGGGGTCTCCACCGACACACAAGTCACACCGGGCAGAGTCTTTTTCACAAAGCCAGAGAGCGCATTGCCGGGGCCGACCTCCAGAATGTGATCCACACCCAGCTCACCCAGACGGTGCAGGGTGTCCTCCATGTAGACACTGCTCTGCACCTGCCGGACCAGCAGGGCCGGGATGCTGTCGCTCTCGGCTTTTTCACGGCCCAGGCAGTTAAACAGCACCGGAACGCTCATTTCGCCAAAGGGTTCGGCGGCAAAGCGCTTTGCCAGGGCATCCCCGGCGGGAGCCATCAGACGGGTGTGGAACGGTCCGCTCACCTTGAGCGGGATGCACCGGCGGGCACCGGCCTGCTTTGCAAGCTCTGCAGCCTTGTCCACGGCGGCCTTTTCGCCGCCAATGACCAGCTGGCCCGGGCAATTGTAGTTGCAGATCTGCACACAGCCCAGCGCGGATGCCTGCTCACAGCATTCTGCAAGGGGGACCCGGTCGAGGTTCAGCACTGCGGTCATGCCGCAGTCGATGCCGCTGGCCGCGTCGGCCATGGCTTTGCCGCGATAGGCTGCCAGCTCAATGGCCTGCTTGGCGGTGAATACACCGGCGGCTTCCAGCGCGGAATATTCGCCCAGAGAGAGACCGGCCACATAAGCGGGCTTGACTCCCTGCTCGGCCAGAACGGCGGATACGCCGCAGGCAAAGGCCACCATGCAGGGCTGGGTGTATTCGGTCTGATTTAGAACGCCGTCCGGGTCGTCGAAGCAGACGCGGTGCAGATCAAACGGAAGGTCTGCAGCGTCGAATGCGGCACGGAAAGCGGAAGATGCTTCGTAAAATTCTTTGCCCATGCCGGGGTGCTGGGCACCCTGGCCGGCATACAAAACAGCAAGCTTCATCGGTTTTGCCTCCATTCGGTCACAAGTTCATCCATCAGCTCACGGACAGTGTACATCCGGTCCAGCCTGCCCACATTGGCCCCGCAGAAGAAGAGTCCTTCCTCCAGGTTGCCCTTGACCGCTTCGATCAGTGCATGGGTGATGCAGTAGGGCACCTTGGCGGGGTCGCAGGTCTTCAGGCAGCGGGCACAGTGCCGGGGCGGGAAGCGTCCGCCCTCCGCCATGGCCTGCACCAGCGGCGTGTTCAGCGCCCGGCCCGGCATCCCGACCGGGCTGTGGATGATGCGCACATCCTCAGAACCGGCGTTCAGCAGAACGTCCTTATACCCCTGGGATGCATCGCACTCGTAGGTGGTGATAAAGCGGGTGGCAAGCTGAACGCCTGCGGCACCCAGTCTGGTAAAGTGAGCCAGATCGGCCCCGGTGTACACGCCGCCCGCCACAAACACGGGGATGCTGTGGCCGAACTGCGCCTCATAGGGCTTTACCTCAGCCAGCACCTCCGGCAGGATCTCATCCAGCGTCTGGCAGCTTCCGGAGAACAGGTCCTGCTCCGCAAAGCCGAGATGACCGCCTGCCTTGCAGCCCTCAATGACCACAAAATCGGCGGTGCGGCCGAACTCCTTGGCCCAGCGGCGCAGGATGAGCTTTGCCGCCCGCCCGCTGGAAACGATGGGCGCGATGGCGACCTCCATCGTGTTCACAAGGCCGGGCAGCTCCAGCGGCAGACCAGCGCCGGACACCACAGCGTCCACGCCCGCTTCCACAGCGGTGCGGATGGCGGCGGCATAGTCCTGCGTGGCCACCATTGCATTGATGGCCACCATACCGGCACCGTTTGCGATCTGCTTTGCTTTCCGGATCTCAGCGGTCAGGGCGCGGTGGTTGGCGCTGGCCGGGTCACGGGCAAAGTCCGGCTCCCGGTAGCCTGCATCGGCGGTGGAGATACACCCCATGCCGCCGCAGGCCGCCACGGCACCGGCCAGCCCGCCCAGAGAAACGCCCACGCCCATGCCGCCCTGCAGGATGGGCACAGACAGGACTTTCTTTCCGAGCGTCAGCATTCCTCGCTCAGCGCGTGGATACGCTGCCTCCCGCCGTTCCACAGGTCATCCAGAATGTCCGCCACGGGGCGCACCTCGTGGAGCATTCCGGCCACCTGACCGGCCATCAGACTGCCGGTGGAGGTGTCGCCTTCAAACACGGCCCGGCGCAGACTGCCCAGGGTGTACTTTTCCAGCTCCATCTTATCGGCACCAGCCTTTTCCTGCCGGACATATTCACGGCTCATCCGGTTTTTCAGCACCCGGACCGGGGAACCGCCGATGCGTCCGGTCACGATGGTGTCGCTGTCCTTGGCATTGAGCAGGGCAACCTTGTAGTTTTCGTGGATGGGGCACTCCTCACTCACCAGCAGGCAGGTGCCCACCTGCACGCCGCAGGCACCCAGCGCCAGGGCTGCTGCCAGCTGACGGCCATCGGCAATGCCGCCCGCCGCAATGACGGGCAGATCCACTGCGTCCACCACCTGCGGCACCAGCGCCATGGTGGCCATCTCGCCCACATGGCCGCCGCTCTCGGTCCCTTCGGCGATCACGGCATCGATGCCCAGCTTCTCCAGATGCTTTGCCAGCACGGCGGCAGCCACCACGGGGATCACCTTGATGCCCGCCGCTTTCCACATGGGAACATATTTGCCCGGGTTGCCTGCGCCGGTGGTAACCACCTGCACGCCTTCTTCCACAACGATCTGGGCAAACTCATCTGCCTGCGGGTGCATCAGCATGATATTCACGCCAAAGGGCTTGTCAGTGAGCTGTTTGCACCGGCGGATATTTTCGCGCAGGGTGTCGGCATTCATGCCGCCCGCACCGATGATGCCCAGTGCACCTGCATTGGAGCAGGCGGCGGCAAACTCACCGGTGGCAATGTTTGCCATGCCGCCCTGGATGATGGGGTATTTCGTTCCTAAGATCTCGTTTAAAAGTTTCATAGTTTTATCCTATCGGTAAGCGTCCTCGCCCTCTCAGTCTCGCTCTGCTCGACAGCTCTCCCAAGGGGAGAGCCCTTGGCAGTACGGTAAACTTTTCGGTTTTGCCAAAGGCTCCCACTTTGGGGGAGCTGTCACCGAAGGTGACTGAGAGGGTGAGCCCGTTTGCCGAACATGATTTTTACTCTTTGTATTGAAAAATCGCGCCGCCCCAGGTCAGGCCGCCGCCAAAGCCGATGCAGGCCAGCGGTCTGCCCGGGGTCAACTGCCCGCTCTCGGCCAGCTCGTTGAGGGCGACCGGAATGCTGGCGGCGCTGGTGTTGCCGTGGCGATCCATGTTCTTATAAAATTTTGCCGGGTCGGCCTGCAGAGCCTTGATGCAGTGGTCGATGATGCGGCTGTTGGCCTGATGGCAGACCACCCACGACAGATCCTCGAGGGTCAGCCGGGTCTCGTCCAGCACCGTGTGCAGGCACTTGGGCAGGGCATCCACCGCAAAGCGGAACACCGCCTTGCCGTCCATGGTGATGGGGGCAGAGCCTTCCCGGCTCGGCCCGCCCGCATGGAGGACATCACTGCCGCGTGCCCCCAGCGTCAACGCAAAGGGGGTATCTGCCAGCTGGAAAATGGCAGCTCCGGCCCCGTCGCCGAACAGCACGCAGGTGGAGCGGTCGGTGGGGTCCATCAGGCGGGAAAGCGCTTCGCACCCGATGACGAGGGCATACTGCCCGCCCAGAGTCGTCAGCATTCCCCGCGCCACGGCCATGCCATAGAGAAAACCGGAACAGGCCGCGTTGATGTCCAGCGCGGGCCGGTTTTCGGGCAGGCCCAGCGCCGCCTGTACCTGACAGGCCACGCTGGGGGTGGCATCCGGGGCAGAAAGGGTCGCGCAGACACAGCAGGCAATGTCCGCCGGGGCAAGGCCGCTGCGGTCAAGGGCCTGCCGCGCGGCCGCAATGGCCAGCGTGGCGGCAGATTCGTCCTCGGTGCACCAGTGCCGGGTGCGGATGCCGGTGCGGCTGGTGATCCATGCGTCACTGGTATCCACCATGCGGCTCAGCGCGTCATTGGTGATCGTCCGTCCGGGAAGTGCCCCGCCGGTGGCGATCAGCTGTAAACCATTCATGCGTTCCTCGTTTCTCCGATCTGGCGGTACTTTTTATAGCGCTGATCGGCCAGCTGCCGGTCGCTCATGCGGCACAATTCTTTCAGGTGGGCGCGCAGAGCGGCATCCATGCGCTCAAACAGGGCAGCGTGGCAGCGCTGGGCACCGCCCACCGGCTCCGGGATCACTTCTTCCACGATGCCGCCGCGGTACAGATCCTGCGCCGTCAGCTTCATCATCTCACAGGCCTCGCCGCTGCGGGAGGAGTCCTTCCACAGGATGCTGGCAAAGCCCTCGGGGCTCAGCACCGAGTAGACCGCGTTTTCCAGCATGAGGATGTGGTTGGCCACACCCAGTGCCAGCGCGCCGCCGGAGGAACCCTCGCCGGTGACCACGGCGATGACCGGCACCGTCAGACCGCTCATCTCCATCAGATTCCGGGCAATGGCCTCGCCCTGCCCCCGCTCCTCGGCATCCTTGCCGGGGTAAGCGCCCGGCGTGTCGATAAAGGTGATGATGGGACGGCCGAATTTTTCAGCCTGCTTCATCAGGCGCAGAGCCTTGCGGTAACCCTCCGGCCCCGGCATTCCAAAGTTGCAGGCCAGATTTTCCTCCAGTGTGGAGCCCTTGCGGTGGCCGATGACCGTCACCGGCATCCCGTGGAAACGGGCCACGCCGCCCAGAATGGCCGCGTCCTCCTTGCACTGCCGGTCGCCGCGCTGCTCAAAGAAATCCGTGAACAGGGCAGAGATCGTCTCGTCGATGTGCGGACGCTCCGGGTGACGGGCCAGAAAGACCCGATCCTCGGCAGTCAGCGGGCCGCAGGAGCGCAGGATCTCATCCTCTTCCACCGCCAGCTCTGCCAGTTCGGACGCATGGGCGGTAATGGCCTCCATGTCACTGCCGCTGCCCTTCAGCGCGGCGATCTGTGCGTCCAGCGGGGCCAGCTGCTCCAAAATATCTTTTATCATTCGTGTTTCCCTCCGGCATGAAGCTGCAGGACCTGGATCAGCGTATCCCGCAGCTGACTGCGGGGCACCACCTGATCCACAAAGCCGTGTTCCATCTGGAATTCGCTGCGCTGGAACCCGGCGGGCAGCTTTTCACCGATGGTCTGCTCAATGACACGGGGGCCGGCAAAGCCGATGAGTGCCCCCGGTTCGGCCAGCATGATATCGCCCAGGCTTGCAAAGCTGGCGGTCACGCCGCCTGTGGTGGGGTGTGTCAGCACGCTGACGTACAGCCCGCCCTTTGCCGAAAAGCGCTGGATGGCGGCGCTGGTCTTGGCCATCTGCATCAGGCTGAAAATGCCCTCCTGCATCCGCGCGCCGCCGCTGGCCGAAAAGATGACCAGAGGCAGGCGCTTGGCGGTGGCGTACTCCACGGCGCGGGTGATCTTCTCGCCTACAGCCGTGCTCATGCTGCCCATAAAGAACCGGCTGTCCAGCACGGCTGCCACACAGGCCACGCCGCCAATGCGGCCGACGGCGGTGACAGCAGCTTCGTGCAGGCCTGTCTTGTTCTGGGCGGCGGCAAGTTTTTCCCCGTATCCGGGGAAGTTCAGCACATCCTGCGGATCAAGGTCAGCGTCCAGTTCCCGGAAGCTGCCGTGATCCAGCACCAGACTGAGCCGGTAATACCCGCCAATGGGCATGTGATAGCCGCAGTTGGGGCAGACATACAGGCTTCTGGCCCACAGGGTGCGGGCAGCGCGGCGGCCGCACTGCTTGCACTCCACAAACTGCGGCTCGTGCCAGACAGCTCCGGCATCCCGCTTGGCCTTCAGCTGGAAAGTGCGCTCCCGCATCCGGTTGGGGAGCAGATCTCGGATATCATTCATCGCATGTTTCCTCAGATATGTGCGGTGATGTAGTTGTAGATGTCACCCACGGTCTTGAGCTTTGCCAGCTCCTCGTCCGGGATGGACACACCGCAGGCATCCTCCAGCGCCATGTTCAGCTCCACGGCATCCAGGCTGTCGGCCTCCAGATCCTCGGTCAGGCTGGCCTCCATGGTCACCTTGTCCTCCTCGCAGTTCAGGGTGTCAACAACGATCTTCTTCATTTCTTCAAACGTCATGGTAATATTCTCCTTTGATTTGTTTGTATTTTTATTATCTAAAAAGTTTGAGGTTTCTTGCGAACACGACCATTATATCTGAATCGTCGGATAAGTCAAGAATAATAGCTAAAATATTTTATCTTTTACAATTCTGACACACTTTTCTCCACAGGGGCAGTTCCTCTTTTCCATTGCCCTTTTTCCCCAAACGTGCTAATATGGGTTCAGCACTCAGACAAGAAGGAACGAAAGGATGAATCCCATGAAATTCAGCGAAATGAGTTATACCCGCCCGGACATTGATGCCCTGCTGGGCCAGTGCAAGGCGCTGGCCGCCAAGGCCGCCGGGGCAGCCAGCGGCGCGGAGCTGGTGAATGTTTACTACGAGCAGAGCCGCGCCTTTGCCGATTACAGCACCGCCGCACAGCTGGCAAGCATCCACTACACCTGCGACACCCGTGACGCTTATTGGAAGGCCGAGCAGGACTTCTTTGATGCCAACGGTCCCGCCGTGGAAAACGCACGGGTGGAGATCAGCCGGGCATTTCTGGCCAACGCCCATGTGGATGCGCTGACCGAAGCCTTTGGCACCACCTGCGTGGCCGGTATGAAGAATGCCGTGCTGGGCATGGATGACCGCACCGTGGAGCTGCAGAAGGAGTACAATGCCCTTGTCAGCCAGTACCAGCAGGTGTACGGCGGCGCGCTGGTCGAGTTTGACGGCAAGCAGCTGACCATTCCCCAGCTGGGCCCCTATAAGGAGAACCTGGACCCTGCCGTCCGCCGCGCCGCCTACGAGGCCGAGGCAGCGTATTTTGATGCCCACCGTGACGAGCTGGACGGCCTGTACACCAAAATCGTCAAGAACCTGAACGCACAGGCGCAGATCCTGGGCTACCACGATTACAGCGAACTTTCCTATGTACGGATGAACCGCATCGGCTACGGCCCTGCCGAGATCCGGAAGTTCCGCGACCAAGTGGCCAGCGATGTGGTGCCCGAGCTGAAAAAGGTGATCGAGCTGCGCTGCAAGCGCACTGGCATCTCCCACCTGACCTTCTCCGACCTGCCTGTGGCGTTTCAGGACGGCAACCCCTCTCCCATCCCCGGCTACGATGCCCGGATGGCCGCCGCCCGCACCATGTACCACGAGCTGAGCCCTGAGACCGCAGAATTCATTGACTTCATGCAGGACAATGAGCTGTTCGACGTGGAGAGCCGCCCCGGCAAGATGTCCGGCGGCTATATGACCAGCCTGCCCACCTACAAGGCCCCCTTTATCTTTGCCAACTGGAACAACACCTCTGCCGACGTGGACGTGCTGACCCACGAGTGCGGCCACGCCTTTGAGGGCTATGTGGCCGAGCGTGACCCCAAGGTCCCCGCAGACCTCGAGTGCCCCGGCATGGAGAGCGCCGAGATCCATTCCATGGCCATGGAGTTCCTGACGGCTCCCTGGCACCATCTGCTCTTTGGCAAGGACACTGAGAAATACGCCCTGCTCCACGCCGAGGACAGCTTCCTCTTCCTGGCCTATGGCTGCATCGTGGACGAGTTCCAGCACAGGATGTACCAGAACCCCGACCTCACCCCGGACGAGCGCAACGCCGTCTGGCTGGAACTGGAGCACAAGTACCGCCCCTGGATCGATTTCGACAACCTGCCCTTCTATGGCCGCGGTGCCGGCTGGCAGCGCCAGCTCCACATCTATGAGTGCCCCTTCTACTATATTGATTACTGCCTGTCCACCATGGCTGCGCTGCAGTTCTTCCTGCTGAGCCTCAAGGACCACAAGGATGCCTGGGAGCGCTACCTCAAGCTGGTGCGCCGTGCCGGTCTGGCCAGCTACACAGAGCTGATGCAGACCGCCGGGCTGAAGGTTCCCTTTGAGGATGGCTCGATCAAGGCCATCGCCCAGCAGATGGGCCAGTGGATCGCAGAGCATCAGGTGTAAGCCCCTTGGGCCTACGGAGATTTTTTCTTGCAAAATCCGCTCTTTTCTATGAAAAAGCACAGCGCCCCCGTTCACTGTAAGATCGCAGTGAGCGGGGGCGCTTTCTTGTGAATAGGAGGTGGATTTTATCGCAAATACAGACTATGGGAATATACGGAGCGGCACAAACTCCATAACTGGAAAGAAAAAATTCCATAAAACGCCAAAAAGCCCTCGGATAAGTCATACCTATACAAGAAAGTTTGAACTTTTCGTGAATTTTCTGTGTTTCGACCATGGACAGGTGGGAACAGTTCTGCTACAATGAGAGCTGTTCTTTCCGCCGGTTCCCACGCGGCGGTTTTTATTTTTACTATAACACAGGAGGAACTTTCATGTTAGAAAAGATCTTTCACCTGAAAGAAAACCACACCGATGTCAAGACCGAACTCATGGCGGGTGTCACTACCTTTATGACGATGGCCTACATCCTTGCGGTCAACCCCAGCATCCTGTCCGCTTCGGGCATGGATGCCAATGCGGTCCTGATCGCCACCTCGCTGGCATCGTTCGTTGGCACTGCCCTGATGGCTCTGCTGGCCAACTATCCGTTCGCTCTGGCTCCCGGCATGGGCCTGAACGCCTACTTCTCCTACACGGTCGTCCTGACCATGGGTTACAGCTGGCAGCTGGCCCTGATGGCCGTTTTTGTGGAGGGCATCATCTTCATTGTGCTGAGCCTGACCAATGTGCGTGAGGCCATCTTCAACGCCATCCCCATGACCCTGAAGAGCGCTGTCAGCGTGGGCATCGGTCTGTTCGTTGCATTCGTCGGCCTGCAGAACGCAAAGCTGATCGTGAACAGCGATTCCACCCTTGTCACCTATCAGCACTTCAAGGGCGAGACCTTCCACAGCATCGGCGTGGGTGCGATCCTCGCGCTGGTGGGCGTGCTCATCACCGCCATCCTGCTGGTCAAGAAGGTCAAGGGTGGCATCCTGTACGGCATCCTCATCACCTGGGTGCTGGGCATCCTCTGCGAGCTGACCGGCATCTACATCCCCAACCCCGATGCCGACATGTACAGCGTCATCCCCACCAGCTTCATCAGCTTCGATTTCTCTGCTCTGGGCAAGACCTTTGGTCAGGTGTTCAAGACCGATTTCTCCGGCGTGGGCATCCTGAACTTCTTCGCCGTGATGTTCTCCTTCCTCTTCGTTGACCTGTTTGATACCCTGGGCACCCTGATCGGTGTTGCTTCCAAGGCCGACATGCTGGATGAGGAGGGCAAGCTGCCCAACATCAAGGGCGCGCTGATGGCCGACTCCATCGCCACCTGCGCCGGTGCCGTGCTGGGTACCTCCACCACCACCACCTTCGTCGAGAGCGCTTCCGGCGTGACCGAGGGCGGCCGCACCGGCCTGACCTCCATGACCACCGGTGTGCTGTTCTTGCTGGCCGTGGTGTTCAGCCCCCTGTTCCTGACCATCCCCAGCTTTGCGACCGCTCCGGCCCTGATCATCGTTGGCTTCTACATGATGGGTTCTGCCCTGAAGATCGAGTTCGACGATCCTGCTGAGGGCATCCCCGCATTCCTGACCATCCTGGCAATGCCCACCGCATACAGCATCTCTGAGGGCATCGCCATCGGTGTCATCTCCTGGACCCTGCTGAATGTCATCACCGGCAAGGCCAAGGAGAAGAAGATCAGCCCCCTGATGTATGTGCTGACCGTTCTGTTCATCCTGAAATACGTCCTGCTGTAACAGGCATTTGTAGCAAACAGAAAGCCCCGGCTCCGGCCGGGGCTTTCGTGCGTTTATTGGTTCCTGTGCGGGTGGGGCGGGCAGGGTTCAGCCGCCGAACAACCCGAAAAAGCTGGTGTGTGTCATGCCCAGCACCAGAAACAGAAGAATGAGGGCAAACAGCACCCCAATGATGATGTCCATCTGGTGGACCGTGAGGGGAAATTTATCGTAGAGCTTTTCCTTGGGGTTGACGAAATTCGGGTCGTTGTTGTCCAGCAGAGTCTTTTTTCTCTCAGCGCTCTGGGCTTTGGCGGCGGCAAGTTCTGCCTGCTCCTTTTCCAGCTGGGCCTCCCGCTGGGCAAGCAGTGCCTCACGGCGGGCCAGCTCTTCCTCCCGCTGGGCCTGGTTCATTTCTGCCATGGTGGTATCCTCCGGCGTTTTTTCTACCAGTATACCATAGAATTGTGACAGAAAAAACTCCTCCCGCAAAAAGCGGCCTTATTCCGCCAGCAGATCCTCCACCACATCCATCAGCTGAGACGGATCGAGCTGGTACGCGGTACAGCGCGCGGCCAGGCGAAGGACCCGCACCGGGTCAACGGAGACATCTGAGATGAACCGCAGTTTTCGGTGTCGTCCGTGAGATGTAGAACACGCGGCGATGCCAAAGGATGTATACACACCACACGCGGGATGATAAAGTCGTTCCATAACACAATGATACCAAAACACACCAATCACCTCTCTATCAAAATTGTCGCGCCGCTTTGAAACGGCTGCATGAATGCAGGTTCGCTGCCCGCAAAATGTTCTGACAAAATTTATATACCATCTCTTGGCTTCAAAATAAACAGCCAAAATTTCAAAATTTGGCGGCGTGTTTTGCATGTCCGGTGAAACCGGTGGTGCAGTAAAAAGACGAACTGGAAAGCAGGAACGAACAATTTTACGGAATATCGTAGAAAATTTAGAAAAAATCAACTTCGTGCAGCAACAGAGGAAAGAATGCTCCGCGGAAAATCGAAAGCACAAAAAGAAAAATCTTTGCCGCAGCTTAACCACTTTTTGACAGAAAAAGTTGCGAAATCAGCCGTAAGATCGAGCTTTCTGGTATATCACTTGTTCGCTGTGCGGATAAGGCGGCCTCTTCTGCTTTGCCTGCGGATCGCCTGTCGCAGACACCGGCACTGCCCTTGTCTGAAATGCTTTCACTCCGGAGGCAAACCAGATGAAAAATCAGACGGGCCGCGTCACTTGACTTTCCCCTTGCGGGGGAGTATACTCCGGGGCAGTGAAATATTCGGCTATGACGAGAAAGAGTACCCGGAAAGAATGCTGCAGAGAGCTGCCGGATGGTGCAAGGCAGTGCAGGGTGTCCGTGGGAAGATCCTCTCCGAGCTTTCCGGCTGAATGGGCGGCATCTGCGCCCCAGTAAGCGGGAACGGCAGGCCCCCGTTATCACGGGCCGCGCATTGTTGGATGCGCACTGAGGGGCCGGGCTTTGCACCGGCAATAAGAGTGGTACCGCAGAGGATTTACGCCTTTGTCTCTTACGAACCGTAAGGGATAAAGGCGTTTTTGTTTGCGGGAAAGCCATTTTCCGGATGTTTCATTGCCTTTGCATCCGCAAAAATAAGTGTTCTGGAAAAAGGAGATTTTAACATGAAAACACTGGAAAAAGTAAGCGACTTTGTAGGCAAGTACATGGCCGCCATCGTCATTGTGGTGGCAGCACTGGCCCTGTTCTTCCCCGGCACCTTCAGCGTGGTAAAGACCGCATGGGTCAACACCCTGCTGGGCATCGTTATGTTCGGCATGGGTCTTACCCTGAAGCCGGAGGATTTCAAGGTGGTGTTCAGCCGCCCGAAGGACGTGATCATCGGCTGCATTGCACAGTTCACCCTGATGCCCTTCCTTGCATGGGCGCTGACGCAGGTGTTCCATCTGCCCACTGAGCTGGCCATCGGTGTCATCCTTGTGGGCACCTGCCCCGGCGGCACCTCCTCTAACGTGATGACCTATCTGTCCAAGGGCGACGTTGCACTGTCCGTTGGCATGACTGCTGTTTCCACCGTGCTGGCTCCGTTCCTCACCCCGCTGCTCACTCTGCTGTATGCCGGTCAGCGCGTGGAGGTGAACCCCGTGAATATGTTCCTGTCCATCGTCAAGGTGGTGCTGGTTCCCATCGCACTGGGCTTTGTGGTCAACCACTTCTTCCAAGCCTTCACCCAGAATGCCGTCCGTGTGCTGCCGCTGATCTCCACCACTGCCATCGTGCTCATCATCTGCGCTGTTGTGTCCGCAAACTCCGCTAAGATCATGACCAGCGGCCTGCTGATCCTGGCCGTGGTCATCCTGCACAACCTGCTGGGCTACCTCACCGGCTTTGGCGTGGGCAAGCTGCTGAAGCTGGATTCTACCAAGTGCCGTGCAATTTCCATCGAGGTCGGTATGCAGAACTCCGGTCTGGCCACTTCTCTGGCCGCTGCCCACTTTGCACAGTATCCGCTGGCAACCATCCCCGGTGCTGTGTTCTCTGTGTGGCATAACATTTCCGGTGCTGTCCTTGCCAACTTCTTTGCCCGCACTGCAGAGAAGAAGGACTGATGGTTCATAAGAACCTCGAACGCTTGGAAACCCCAGTATAACTTTCAATCTACTGAACTTATAATATAGCAAAGGCAGGGTACCACCATCATGGTGATATCCTGCCTTTGTTCATTTACCGTTCGGTTGCTGCGGTAAACTTCAATAAACAAAAACGTACCCGAACCCTTTTCCTAAAAGCGTGAAAGCAAGAATCGTCCCGTGGCCACAAATTTTCAATTCTTGAAAATTCTTGCCCCTTTGGGACAGCTTCTTGTTGGGCGTGCCTGCCCCAAACCCTACTTCATAATATCGATCATGACCGATCAACGACTGATTTATAGTAATTGCCAAAGTCTGCAAGTGCATTGACGATTGGTAACATTTCCGTTCCGAGATCGGTCAACCCATATTCTACTTTGGGAGGATTCTCGTGATAATCACGGCGGTAGGCAAGCCCATCATCAATCATCTGTCTTAAGCTCTCGGTCAAAACTTTCTGCGAGATCCCGTCGATGCTTCTTTGCAACTCATTGAATCTCCATGGACGCTCTTTCAGATTGCGCAGAAGCAAGAGTTTCCATTTTCCGCCAATCAGGGATACTGCTGTTGCAACCGGACATTCCGGCAGTTCTTCTTTTGTACGCATATCAGTCACCTCTGTATATAGTATATCACATTCATTTTTGAGTGTACAGTTACAAAAAAGTGCGTACTTGTTTTTGAATGTGCGAGCTTCTATACTTAGCTCAGGCAATGAAAGATTGCGAATCAAAATGGAGGTGCTTACAATGGCAAGCTACACAAAAATGACAGTTGGAAAGGAAAATCGGACGGAGCTTCATGAAAAGCTCGCCCTGACTGGTGCGGAAATCAGCCTGAATACGCTTCCTGCGGGAGCAAATGTTCCGTTTGTCCACTCCCACAAGGCAAATGAGGAAATCTACGGTGTTCTTTCCGGCAAAGGCAAGGTCGTTATCGATGGCGAAGAAATCAGCCTTGCAGCAGGCGACTGGCTGAAGATTTCTCCCGTGGCAAAGCGTCAGTTCTTTGCTGCAAGCAATTCTGAAATCACTTATATTTGTATTCAGGTCAAGGAGAATTCTCTCGAAGGCTATACTGCAACGGATGCTGTGATCTACTGATAAAACATATCAAAACAAAAGGCAGGGTACCACCATCATGGTGATACCCTGCCTTTGCTCATTTACCGTTCGGTTGCTGCGGTAAACTTCAATAAACAAAAAAGTACCCGAACCCTTTTCCTAAAAGCGTGAAAGCAAGAACCGCCCCATGGGCAGTTCCCCGATGCGATGAGGATGTGCGGCGAACTTATTCGTTCCAATGTTCAAGTTCTTCAGCGGGGTATGCTTTTGTCCAATGATAGGGCTGCAATTCTTTCAGCTGTACGAATTTGATTTTTTCTTCTTCTGTGGTAACTGCTACCTGCACATCTTCACCCCAGTATCTTAATCTCTCCTGGCAAATACCGCACGGAGACAATATCTGATAGGGGGATTTCTCATCTTTACGGACAAGACACATGCAATGCGTTACCTTTTCATTGAATTTATGTGCTTCAAGCATTGCACCTGTCTCGATGCACAAAACAGCAGATGCGTTAGCAGTCTCAATGCTGACACTTGTGTAATAATTTCCATTCGATGTATGCACGACACCAGCACCACCCCAACCGACAGGATACCGTGTTTCAATCAGTTCTACCGCCCGGCGGTACATTTCGTTTTCGATTTCATAGTTTCTCATATAAATCTCCATGCCAACTTCTGAATTGTTGAGCTGAGTATACCATACTCTATGAAGAATAGCAAAAGGCAGGATACCACCGTAATGATGATACTCTGCCTTTGCTATTGTACGACCGCTCGGACTTGCGCTGGCGGGGCCGCCCTATTCGAGTCCTGTACCGTCCTGCTCTGACGTGAGACAGTGGCAGACGCAACAAAAAAGCCTCTAACTTTCGTTAGAGGCTTTCGTTTGGTGGAGCGAAGCAACCTAAATCCGAACCATTGCCCTCTGGGGCATCTTTCGCGGCGATCTCATCGAAAGTGATGGTTTTTGTGCCGTCTTTGTAGTTGAATGTAATCAAAACTTTTTCATCATAGAGATAAACAGCATTCACGAATGTATTGATAAGCGTTTCCCGGTGGCTTTTCACGTTCGGGTCGAGCTTGCGGAACCGGGTCAGCCAGAAACGAACCTGATTTTCGCTTAACCGTGGCCGAGCGATTTTTTCTTCGGCAATCCGAACTTCAAGCTCTTTCTGCTGGGCTTCCAGCTTTTCCAAACGTAATTTGGTGGAGTTGGTCAGCACACCCGCCTGGATAGCGTTCAGCATATTCTCAATGCCGTTCTCCACCTCGCGCATCTGCTTTTCCAGCAAAGGAAGCGTGGTGTTTTCCTGATCCTGCAACTCCATGACTTCTGCAACGATGGCATCAATCACGGCATCGTCCTGAATCAGCTTCATGGTTTCAGCTATGACCAAATCTTCCAGCCACTCTTTACGGACGGTCTTTTTCTTGCAGGTCTTGAAACGCTTCGCGGTGGCGCACTTATAATAATGATGAACGACCTTGTTTCTACCCGTACCGCACTCGCCGAACATCATCGCGCCGCACATTCCACAGAACAGCTTGGTGGTGAGCAGATAATCATCCTCGGCCTTGTGGCGGGCAGGAGCACGGCTGTTCTTCTTGATTTTTTGCTGCACTTCTTCAAACAAGTCCTTGTCCACGATGGCCGGGATGCTGTCGGGCATTACGATGTCCTTGAAGTGGTTTTCTCCGATGTACCGTTTGTTCGTCAGCAACTTCTGAACACTGTTATAGGTGAACTTCTGGTTGCGGTTGGTAGTCACACCGCTGTCGTTCAGCCAGTTCATCAGCTCCTTCATGGTCGCGCCATCGTTGTACCGCTGAAAGGCTTCCACCACAAAGGGGGCTTTCAGCGGGTCAATTTGAAAGAACTTTTCCTCGTCCACCTTGAAGCCAATGGGAATCGTGCCGCCGTTGTACTTGCCCTTCAGAACATTCTCGGTCATGCCACGCACGACCTTTTCAGAAAGTTCTGCGGAATAGTATTCAGCCATGCCGGTGAGCATACTCTTGACCATGATACCCGCAGGGCTGTCAGAGATAGGCTCCGTGGCAGATACCAGCTTGACATGATTTCGTTCCAACTGATACTCATAGTGGGCCGAATCATAGCGGTTTCGGGCAAATCGGTCAAGTTTCCAGACCAGCACAATGTCAAACAGCCGCTTTTCGCTGTCCTTGATCATCTGCTGGAAATCCGGGCGGTTGTCGGTTTTTGCGGAAAGGGCGCGGTCAATGTAGTGTTTGACCACGGTGATGCCGTTCTTTTCGGCATAAGCCGTACATTCACGAATCTGTCCTTCGATGGATTCTTCACGCTGGTTGTCCGACGAATAGCGGGCGTAGATCACGGCGGTCATGCAAACACCCCTTTCACTTCATTCTCCGCAGGCGGCGCACAAGGTCGGATGCACTGTACAGCACACGAGCCACAGACACGGTATCCTCGCCCACGATGTAGAACACCGAGTAGTTGTCCACCAGCGTCTGCCGCAGCCCTTGGGTGCGCTCCGGCTCGCTTTCCACCAGCGCACAGCGTTCCGGCAGGATGTTCAGTGACTGGATGGCTTCTGCAATGCGGTTATACTGCCCCATAGCCGTGTCAGGTTCCAGCAGACGGTCGGCAATATAGCTGTAGATCTGCTCCATATCGCTGAGGGCTGCATGGGAAATTTTCACGTCATACTGCTTCATCTGTGCTGTTCCCTGAACTGTGCGAATGCGCTTGCCGCATCCACAGTATCACCGTTCTGAATCTCTTTGATGCCCACCTGCAAGGCTGCATGGAGTTGGTCATCGGTCATGGTGTCAGCGTTCAGTGCCGCAGGAGCCTTCGGCAGGGACAGAGAGAAGGGAATGCCGCCAGTCAGGGTGATCTGGCGCAGGTACATATCAATGGCGGTCGCCATCGGGATACCGAGCTGCTTCAGTACATCCTCGGCTTGCTGTTTGACGGTAGGGTTGACACGAAGGTTAAGCGTCATCGTTTTTTCCATGGTTATCACCTCAGCTTTATTGTAACGCATTTTGCGTTATTTTGCAACAATGTCCATTAGTTTCTGCGGGTTGCACAGAATTTGCCAAAAATTTTTGGTACTTGCCCAGATGGGCACCGTTCACGTCCACCTAATTTTAACACTGCGATTCTCGTCCTTCTGATAATTGCTTATTCCTCCCTTCCATTCCGTAAAAAAGCGCAAGGGCGGCCCTCTGCACCTATGCAGACAGCCGCCCTTGGTTTTATGCCGTATTCTGTTTTCTCAGTCTCTGAAGATCTTATCCAGTTCCCTTTCCATGGTGCCCGCCTTGGCAAATTCCAGCGTATCCGCCTGACGGATATGGTGGGCGGTGATGCCGTGATCCTTTGCAAAGCCCAGAATGTAGCTGATGGCAATGCGGTAGATGATCTCGGTCGGGGCCAGCCCATAGACCTGCTTGGCAAAGATATGTTCCAGCCGGGCGTTATCGTCCGGGAAGGCTTGCCGCATCTTCTCGCTGCGGTAGAGGCGCTTGACGATTTCCGTAATGTACAGGCCGGACTTCATGTAGGGGTCCAGGAAGGTCTTGCCGGGGTCATCGAAGCAGCCGGGGTTTTCCTGTTCCAGCAGGTCTACCATCTTTTTCACCACCCACTTGGGGGTAAAGATCTGGTTGGTTTTCTGGGGCGGGATGTAGTCGAAGATATCCTCGGTGCGGCTCTCGTCAAAGTAATCCGCCAGTTTGACCTTCAGGTTCAAGAACTCCTTCACCGAATCGTCAAACACCACTGGGTCGAACAGGTGACCTGCAAAATGCTCCTCCTGTCCGGTGGCTTGGTTGATGTACGGCCCGCCGTCCCGCAAAAAGCGGAACTGCTCCAGCGTGATGCTGGTGACCTCCTGAAAGACCTTGTCCGGGATGATCTGGTCAAAGTTTGCCAGTGTCACGGTCTCGTCGCCATACGCCATGAGGAAGGACGGGATGGTGTGGGAAAAGCCCCGGAGATGGTCACGGACGGTGTCCTCGTAGCCCTTTTTCTCCTGCTCCTTCTGGTTGGTCTCCACAGTGCGCACGATGGTCTGCTGCATTTCCTGCGCCGTCTGCTGGATGGTGGTTTGCAGGGTCTCCATCAGGGCGGCGGTGCTCTGCTGCTGCTTTGCGTCAAACTCCCGGTTCACCTGCTGGCGCTGCTGGGCGGTGGTGCAGCTTTGCAGTTGCTGGGTGCGCTGGGTCTCCAACTGGCTCTGGTCGATGCGGTAGTTGTCCACCACCTTGTTCACCGCCACATCCATCTTGGCTTTGGCGGTGCTCTCAAACCGCTTCTGGTCGGACAGCTTCAGGTCGCGGCCATACTCCTGCTTTGCCTGCTCCACCATAGGGGTGATGATCTCCTTGGTGATGCTCTTTTTCAGGGGTTCCAGATGCTCTTCTTTGGCAGGAGCCGAAGCATCTGTCAGGTCTTGCAGGGCGGTGTCCAGTGCGGGGGTGCTTTCGTAGATCTTTGCCCCGAATACATCCGCCGCCTTGCCGATGACGTAGCCCTCGTCCAAATCCACCTCGCCCTTGTCGTTCAGGGAGAGGTCTGTGCCGGTCTCCGGGGTGATCTGGATGGGCTTTGCCTTGGCTTCGCTGATGGGCTGGAAGTTTTGCAGAATGTCCAGCACCTCCTGCGGGGCACTGAACACGTTGGAAATGTTCTGGAACAAAAAGTTGCTCTGGAAGCCCATCCGCACCACTTCCTTGGACTTGATCTTCCGGGGGATGCTGAGGACTTTTTCTGCATCCAGCGGGATCATCTCCCCTTCCTCGTCCTCGCCGATGACTGGGAAGAAGTTGAGCAGATTCTGGATGTGCGCCTTGCGTTCCTCGGTGTCGCCCTTGCCGCTGGCGGTGTCCTGTGAAAGGTCGTTGGCGAACCGCTCGTAGATCAGCAGAGTGCGGGCAGGGTCAAAATCGAACACATAGGCGTTCTCTTTGCGGCGGAAGGTGCCGTTTTCGTGGAAAAGGCAGGGGTTCTGGGCACGGAACGCTGCCTGCATATACAGTGCCGGGCTTTTCAGGTTGGAGAGCATCAGCACCGCCGACCACTCCGGGATGGTGACACCGGTGGTCAGCTGCCCCACCGACAGGGTAATGGTCTTTTCGTGGTGGGCGATGGCGGCTTTTACCCGGTCAAAACTCTTCTGGTTCTCGTCCGTGTCGTCCAGCTTGCCGTCACCGGCGGCTAGGATCACCTCATAGTCCCGGAATACCGGGTGCGCCTGCAGCTTTTTCGCCAGCGCTCTGGCGCTGTCCACCCGGTTCAGCAGCCAGAAGGTGTGCTTCAACTCGGCACGCAGCTCCGGGGTGGAAAACGGAAATTTGTTCTGGGTGGTCATGGCATCCAGAAAGCGGTCCACCTCAGCTTCGTGCTCAAAGCTGCCGCTGGGCTTCACCTTAAAGAACTCGTTCAGGTCAAAGGCAAATTCCTGCGTTTCGCCATCGATCTCCACCCCCTGCTGGATCTCGTCCCGGATGATTTCGGACATCTGGTAGGTATAGAGGTTGAGCATGGGGAGGTTTGCGTAGGGGTTCTGCTGCCCCGGTGCGCCCTGCCAGTTCCGCTTGGCGGCCTGCTCGTCGGCGTAGGTCCAGTTGAAGATGGCATCCCCGGCAAACTTATCGTTCGCCAGTGCCTTGAAGGGCGTGCCGGACAGATGCAGCGTGAACTTGCGGCGGATGCGGTCAAAGGCAAGGTCAGTCTTGTAGGTGTCCACGCCCTCGTGGGCTTCGTCGATGACCAGCACATCCCAGTTCAGCTCGGTCAGGTGGCGCAGCTTGTCGTACTCGCCGCCGAAATACTTGGAGCCTTTCATGTCCTGCAAGCTGACGAACTCAATGCGCTTATACAGTTCCTCGCCCTGTGCGGCGGCATCCAGATAGCCCTGCTCGTCCAGCACATGGGGCTGCCCGGCAAGGGCATCCACATGGCTGACAAACAGATAGCCGGACTCCCTGCCCAGAAAGCGCACATAGTCGCTGTACCAGCTATTGGCGATGGCTGGACGGTTGGTGACGATAAGCACCGTCTGTGCATCGACCTGCTTGCAGAAGTCGTAGACGGAAAGGGTCTTGCCAAAGCGGGGCTTGGCGTTCCAGAGGTATTCCCCGCCGGGGTGGCTCTGGTAATAGATTTTGGTGTCGTGGACAGCCCTTGCCTGTTCTTCCCGCAGGGTGTAGGCGATGGCGGCATCCAGTTGCACCCGGCCCCGGTTCATGCGGAAATCCTGAAAATACCGCCGGGACTGCTGCCCATCCAGATGGAACCACTCGTTTTTGCGGTCGTTCTCCACGTTCAGCTTGCGGAGGTAGGCGTGGAAATCGTGGTCGGTGAACACCTCGCCGCTGCCGTCATCGTAGACGGCATTGCCCCGCCACTCCTCATGGTACAGCACATCGGCGGTGTGGGTCTGCTGTTTCAGGCGTTTGTCCACCGACTGCTCGGTGTAGCCGATCTTCGTCCAGCCGTTATGCCGGGCAATTTCCGGGGTGGTATAGGCGTAGATCATGGGCACCACCTGCCGGGCAGTGCGCAGGGTTATGCCAGCCATTATGCCATCTCCTTTATAATGCTTTGTATGAATGCCACTTCATCAGAAGTTAGTTTATACTTTGAAAACAGTTCTTCATCTGTCCACGCTCTTGAAAAATCCTGAACAGGAACAAAACCAAACATACCTTTGCTGATATGCTGTGTCATCGCCAAAATCGAAATCAAAAAACGCACAAATCGTGTTTTTAGGTATCTCATATAGTTATCTGCTTCAGCTTCTGTGTCAAATGCTCCTGCAACGAGATACGTTTCTGAACAAACTACTTTCGGCGGTTGCTTTTCCATTGTCGAGAGAATGCGGTATTGTCCGTTCTTGTCGGGCTGTCCTGCGTGTTCTGCCGTCAAATATGAAATAATGATTTTATAGCGGTCTATATTTTCTATACCCGTAGAAATCAAACTTCTTTTATATGGGCCTACCCCACCATTAAATCTCAGTTGAATATCTCCTGCTTTGAGCGGTTTCACATTTGTAGCAAGACCAAACGGCTTTCGGCTGGAAACTATCGTATCAAGCGTCTGCTCTCCTTTCAGACGCACCTTCTTAACTATCTCGGCAGCGATTGGATAACGAATAAACGTCGAAAACTCATTCAAATCACGGTATTCGGATGTCTTAACCCCATCTCGGTAATTTATGTAGTAGCATTTTTCCTCATGTGACTTAGCCCACACAAAATAGCATACACCACCAGCAACATCCACATTCGGAAAAACATCCAGCGAGTTAGGATAGTCAACGAGTACCGCCATTCGTTTGTCGTTTAACATCTGCTCTCGAAATTTATCTAACCCTTTACCACCAGAATACCATTTTGCTGGAATGATAAAAGACATTGCCGTTGGATTCAATGTCTTTGTTTCCTCAATGAATTTGTTATATACCGGCGTTGCGCTTGCGCCTGAACCTCCATCAACTTCCTGATACGGCGGGTTTCCGATGACATAATCAAACTTCATGCTGGTACTCCCTTCCTGAATGGTTTCAAAGTTCTGGGCGGTTCCATGGCTGCCCTTGCGCCAGTTTTTCACTTTACAGGATACCGTGGGCGGCTGCGGCTCTGCCGCTCCGAACATGAAAAAGAGATCAAGCTGTTCTGCCTCCGGCTGGGGCTTGCCGCCGGGCACGGACAAGTGCAAGCCGTCCATTTGCCACAGGTTCCAGCTGATGATGTTGGCGATAGGCTGTAACTCTTCTTTTGTGGGTTTGCGCTGCCAGCGGGCTTGCAGATGCTCTGCATAGGTCAGCAGCAGGTTGACCCGTGCCAGCAAAAGATTATCTCCCTGATACTCGTAGCCGTAGGTGGACTGCACCGCATGGGTGGCATATTTGCGCCACTCGTCCTCTGTGGCAGCGTTCTCGCTTACCACACGCAGCTTGCGGTCCAGAATGCCAATGCGCCGGGCGACCGGGATCATCTCGCCGGTGGCGGCATCGTACCGGGACACCAGAAAGGGGGCTTCGCCGCAGGTCACCTCCAAGCGGCGGCTCTGCACATACTGCACCCATGCCGGGTTCTTGCCGCTGCAAGCCGGAAACTGCACCGGCGTTTCCACCGTCTGCCAGCCTTGGGGCAGCTCCACGGTGAACTGCCCGGCGGTCTGCTCTGCCCCCAGCGCACCGAACCAGTCGGCATCCAGTGCGTTATTCATCTTGTTGCAGACCCATGCGGGGCTGAACACTTCGCCTTTTTTGCGGGTGCGCTGCTGCTGGGTGTCGGTCTGCTTCATCATCCGGGGCAGCACCACCTCGTAGTGGGTCAGCCCGAGCTGCTGTGCGGTAATCTGCGATTTATCCGTGACAGGCTCGTACATCACAGTTTGCAGTTCCTCCGGCGGGTCGGTTGCCCAGATGATGTTTTTACCGGTGGATTTATCTTTTAGCAGCGTATTCAGCACCGCCTGTACTTCCGGTGCGTGAAAGTCGATCAGTTGTTCCAACGGGGATTCCCTCGCTTTGCCTTAGCGTTGCGGCGGAAGTGATAATGTTCTTAGCACTTCCAGCCTATACTAACAAGTATCTTATCACTTTCAAAGTAAATTAACAAGATTCTCGGCGCTTTTTGCCAAAAGTGATAAGAAGCATCTATACTTATGGCAAAGAAAGGCGGGAAAAGGATGATTGGAGCACGATTAGCTGACTTGCGAGATTGGAATAACCAAACACAGGGAGAACTCGCCAAAGCCCTTAATGTTGCAACCTCCACCATCCGCAGTTGGGAGCATGAAAAGAGTTCTCCAAACCATGAGATGCTGATTGCCATTTGCAAGCTCTACGGCACCTCCGCCGACTACCTTCTGGGCTTGACCGACATCGACCCCTCGGACGAAGCCCGCAAACAGCGCCAGCGCCTGACCGAAGAAGAACAGAACGAGATGCACCGCTACGAAGAATATTTGCTCTGGAAACGCAAAAAATAAGCCGCCCAGCGAGACCGTAAGGTCGCTGGGCGGCTGTTGCTTTATACAGAATATTGAATCGATTCTTATACAGAACCGCCAAATGCCTTGTTCTTTATTGATGGGATTCATTAGACTGTGTCAATGGAAGTTCGCAAAAAGGACTCCTGAAAAATAAAGTTAAACAGCAATGAGCAGCGTTGCCTCAATGGATTCCTGGCTGAGGGATGGTCTCAAGGATTTTCCCTGCCGCCATTGCTATTAAAATATGTCCGCTTTGATTTGTTCTGATAAATCACCCAAATATTTATATAGAAGTTGTTTAGAGGAATGGTAATCCGTATTAAAAGCCTTATAAGTTAAGCCTTTCATTATATCATCATCAATAATTTCGTTTTCTTTCAAGAATTGTCCTAATCCATAATGGGCAAGGCAATTACGAAAGTCCCTGTCTTGTAAAGAACTATCTATGTGGTAATTGGTTCGCTGGCAAGCATTCAACTCATTTATGAAATCGCATAAATAGTAATATTGCAAATAGGCAAATTTGAATTTCTGAGGAATTTCCTCGATGAAATATATATCAATAAATTTTGTAACATAATTGATACTACAAAGTACTGAAAATAGTACAAAGCCCAAATCTGTTTTTAATTTTAACGGACAATTTTTATAAAAGTGATAGTCCTTATACCCAACGCTGATATTATCATTATACCGATATGGTGGAAAATCAGTACACCCAAAGTAAGCGGCAAGTTTCCCTGCAATAACACTTATGTCTCTAAGGGATACTCCTGCTGTTTTATTTCCTAATGTCATTATGGGGGTATGAAGCGCACAGATAATAGTGTTTCCACAAAATTCATTGTTGCAATAATCTGTGCCTACATTGTAGTAGCCCAATAATTTTTCGCGGATACGACGAATGCTGTAAAAATAATTGTCGCTTTCTTGGAATTTTTCTAACAATAGTGTCTCGTATTCGCTATATGATTTTTCAAACAATTTATGTTCTTGTCTTAATGCAGTATAGTATGTTTTTTCTCTCTGATTAAAAGCAGGAGCTTCTAATTTTAATTTTTTACACCATTGCTCTGCACCATCTGCAAAAATTCCTATATATGGTTGGCACATCATTATGTAATTGCTATTTATATTTCGAGCTTTTTGACGTATGTCTGTCAAAGTATATAAAAATCTAGCATCAGACTGAATTAAATCAAAAGCTGCTGCTTGCACTTTATTAAAAGTCAATTTTCTATCTCCTACTTTATTTGATGTGACTATTATATTGCTTTTAAATTTGGTTTTCAACCAAGTTGGTGCGAAAAAACGTAAGCGCTCAATAAAACCGTGGTTAGACTTTACCCCTTCCTCCGTGGTAAACTTTTAAATTGAAGTGAAAGCTCAAAACTTAAGTCAACTAATGCTCAAGTTTTCAGAGTTTTGAAAGTTTTCAGAGTCACTTTACAATAAAGCAGATTGGCTCAGCATCGGAGGACAGGCCATGAAAATATCGGAAGCAAAACGTCAGGTCATGCTACAGCAGTGGACCGAACGCATCAAGGAGCAGAAAGCCAGTGGGATGAAAGTCAACGCAAGATGCAAGGAACGTGGTATTGGCGAAGGTCAATTTTACTACTGTCAAAAACAGGTGCGCCAAACCCTGCCAGACAGCGTATCCTCGCCGGACGGTATCCGTTTCATTTGGTACTGTTAACGTTAAAGCAAGAGACCAGAGTTGTAAAGCCTTTTGGCTAAATAACTCTGGTCTTTTTGTTGCGCTTGTGCAACAGCCCCTTTTTCCTTGTTCCTTGTTTATTGCGGCGCAGGATTTGAGAAAACTTTAGTATTGCTTCATAATATATTGTATGCTAATGAATTAACTGTCATTGTGCATTCTTCTTTCGTCCAATGCATGGTTTTGCTAAAAATTTGGCCATATGTAACGCTGCCGTCTAAATTATGAATTTTCATAATCCAGCCAGTCTTCGGCCCAACAGTTCGCATGTCAGGGTGTAAGATGAGCCTGTTATATATACAGTTCGCCAAAGCTTTTTGCTTTCGAGATATGATGTCTGTTTCTTCGTATATTTCAAATACGTTATCATAGAAAGCATCAAAAATCATATCTTTTATATACGACATCATAGAAACCAGCGAATGTAAAAGGTCAACCTCACATTTCGCACCAAATTCTTTTTTCAGGGTACCGAGAATTTTTCTGTCCTCCTTGCTGTAAGGCACAATCGGCTGTGCACCTCTCAACTCATCAAATCTTTGGATTGCCGCAATAAATTCTGGCTTAGTGTGATATTCTGCCAAAAAGCGTTGTAAAATGTTCGTTCTTAAACACTCAACGGTTAAAGAGTTGGATAATCTCACAAGTTCAGGGGTAAAAGAAACGTCTTTCGGTAGTTCATACTTAACTTCATTACCAAAGGCAACCTTACTTATTTCCTCGACGAATTTCCCAATTGGAATATTTGCTGCAGCAAAATCGTGTATTTCATTAATAGATAAAAGCTTTCTCACATGAGTTCCTAACACTTCGTTGTCCACATTGTCCTTAAGTATGTCCAACGCATGTTGTATAGAGAAAAAATGCGCCTGAATATAGTATCGATTAATTAACTGAAAAAACTCAAATGTAGTTTCCTGAGGATATTGCGAGATCATTTTATAAAGTTCAAGCGCATGTTGCCCCTCTATGGTGTTTTTAAGTTCACGGCCTATTCGCTCACTTTTCTCTAAGATGCTCATAATCAATCCTCCAAGGACGCCAATTTATAAAAAGCAATTCTTCCAATACATTCGCAAAGTCTATAAATTTCATCTGTTGGAAGTTTTGAATCATTTTCTCCATGTACGATTCCGTTGCGTTGCTTCCTACACTTTGCAATTAGCTCCATCTCATCAGGTGATACTGGAATATTTAATCTATCAATTAAATTTCGCAGTTTGCCCATAAAAGGGGTTTCTGTATATGTTCTATCAAACTTATCACACACCTGCTGCGAATACAGGGTTTTATCTATGGGAGGGCTTTTCATCATAGCAATAATTTTCCGTATTTCACCTTTGCATTTTTTACGCAAAGATTTTTCCATCATAGGAGAATTCGGTTCTTTAGAAACAATGAATTCTAATGCGATAATTGAGTATATAACCTTATCATCAAAATCCTCAGCATCCCATGCTCGCCGAATCCATTTCAACGAATTAAATAAGGGGGTTAATTCCTTATCATTTGTTCCATTAGCTTTGAGCAAAAGCAATTCTATTTTGTTTAGCTCATGTTGAAGCATCTTAAACGATTCTGGGACAAGTAAATTTTCCTGCTTAACGATTTCGGTATAATCGCAAATAAGCTTGCCACCAGTGAAAGGTACTTCTATATACACCCAAGACGGAATAGAAACCTTTCGTTCGAAGACGGTATTGTTGCGGCGCAACAAATGTTTGCCAATGGAGTGAACGCTGTATAGGCTGTCATCTTTTAAAATGTTAACCAATAAATCCACTGCTTGCTCGATTTGCTTTTTAGCCTGAACAAATGCATGATATAGCGTATCGCTATTTACATTGACGAGCGCAAAAGAATCATATTCAGATAATTTGGGGCTGAACCCACAAATATGCATAATTTCTTCGCTGGATGCCGTGTAAAACATGACATTTCCGATTCCAAAGTCTTTTCCAAAGGCAATACCCGAAACCGGAGTTGCCACAATATACCATTGTGGTGCGGTTGGATAGTCTTCGGGGAACGATACCGTATTATGCAATCCCGCAGTCGAAGCTAAAAAGTCCGTCAAATCAATAGGGTTGATTTTTTCAATCCTCATCCATCCAGTTTTTCGATGTTCAAGAGCTGCAACAATCTGAGGTTCACACTCAAAAGACACGGTTTCTTCTACTATGTTGGTATTTTGTGCATAGTATTCCCCAGAAGGTGAATTATCAACATAGATTCGAATTGGTGAAAGTATTCCCCAATTCTTGATTGAGACCACTTGACATGCTTCAAGTTCAAAATATACGCACATACGCAAACCATCAAAAGCACCATACACAAAATGCAAAGGAATAAGTTTGGTGGTGTCAAATTCTACTTCAATTTGATGTGTGTCAGATAAAACGGGTTCCGAGTTTCTTGCAATCAATATTTCGATTCCTTCACTCAGTGCTTCAAGGTGAAGGGACTCATTGCTCCCCAAATTTTCAACTTGTAGTGCAGAAACACGAGCTCGAAGCACATCATCAAACGGCATTTTCTTAACGGACTCAATAACTTGTTTTGCATCGACGCATGCAATCGGAAGAATCTTCTTTAATCGTTCATTCCAAGCGACGATTTTTAGATTCTGGTTGTTGGTTTTAGAGTTCAAAACTAAAATGCGATTTGGTGTGTTTTCGAGGGGAGTGATGCACATTTGAAGTAATACCTTGTGCTCATCTTCGTTTATGACAAACTTCTGGCCAATTAGACTTATATCGAAAAAGTTCATGTGGAACCCTCCTTTCGGGATAAAATACAACAGGATATTCCATAACAGTAGTATACTGCATAGCAAAATAGAATTCAATCAAACAAAACGCTCACCGCCCTGGGTGCTGATTGTGAACCGCCCCCAGATTAGTAGACATGAATAAAAAGCGTCCTGTGTAGGGTGTGCGTTAACCGGACTGACGAAGCGAAAGCGGAGACAGTCCGGTTTTTAGTTGAATGCGTTCGTGGTTGTAGAAGTAAATGTAATTATCGATCATCTTGTTAGGGTCTCTCCCAAATTTTGTGTAAAGTCCAGACAGCTATAAAACAAGAGCAATTTTAATATGAGGCGGCAGACGGCGAATCCGGCTGTCGCCTTAACAACAACATAACGCCGGCAAGGGGGAATGTCAAGGGCGGCGAAACCGTTCATATACCCTTGACATTCCTCCGCAGCAGGTGTTAATCCGGCATACGCTCAGCAAAATAGATGGACAACTGCGCATGGATGCGGCTCCAGTCCTGCCGCCGACCCGTCCACTTTTTCGTAATATCCATCATCGCCAGATACAGCATTTTCAGCAGACTGCCATTTTTTCTACTAAATCCAAATAATCAATATATTTATTAACATTCAAAAATGCTTCTGTGTCAACATAATAATTCGATGGAATATAATCTCGAACTATACTATGTAAAAGATAATCAGCAACCTTATTTTGAATGTTTTCATTTGACCGTTCATCACCGATGTAAAAATGAGTTCCAATAATTTGTCTACGTCGAAGTGCTTTTCTTTTAGAAGTATACCAGTAGTACCTTTTCACCCATGGTGTTTGTCCGTAAAGTTCATAGATTATGCTTGAATTTTCTACGGATATTTTGATTATACCGACCAAATGATTATATTCCCAGCTCCCAAAGGGTAAAATGGAGCTTTCCCTAATGTACTGAAAAGCCTTCTCGTCTTTGATTTTTTCTCTTAAGTTTTCCTCTTTTTGATGAACCTTTTCCTTTAGTTTCTTTTCGGATAATGCATAAATCGGAATTTCAAATAATTTTATGGTGCCCATTTTTTATATCCTTTCAACGATTATTGGTAACATCATACCCTGGTTCTGAATAATACTGGAAAGAAGTCGGTAGTGAGTTGCAAAAGCACCCCTTCAGATATACCACCACGGCAGTTCCAACCACAGGTTATCCATGGCCTGTTCCTCGGTCTTTTGGGCACGGCTCTTTGTCAGGTGGAAGTATATCGCCGTACCGATCAGGGGATGTTCCTCACCGTCCGTGAATCCGTAGCGATACAGCAGATAGGTCTGTTCTCGCTGGGTCAGTCGTTTCAGTCCATCGTACAGTTCCCGGCGCGATTCCTGTTCTTCCATAATGCGCTGCGGCTGCATGGCATAGGGGTCGGCTATGGCTTCGATGCGCCGCAGCTGTTCCTCTCCCGGCAGAACATCATCCAGCGAAACACGCTGGTAACAGGTACCATCCTTGTCCTCCGTTACCATCCGCTGCTCAAAAGCGCTAAAGGCATCCCGAACCATATCCGTCATAGCATTGCGGATAGCAGGAGCCGCATAGGTCAGGAACTTCATGCCGCGCGCTGCATCGAACTTCGGCACAGCTTTCCATAAGCCCAGATTGCCCGCCTGTTTCAAATCGTCTGTATCAAGGTTCAGGCCAGCCTGTGCCAAATTCATGCTGCGAAAAAGGTCATTCGCCACCTTGCCAATAAAGGACTTGTTGTTGTCGATCAGGCTGTCCAGCGCGGCAGCATCGCCTTTCTGTGCCAGCGCACAAAGCCGTTCATTCGTCTGCTTCATGGGCGTTTTCCTGCTCTGCGGCAGACTGCAAGATTCCCAGCAGACCGTTCCGCAGCTGTTCCAGTGCTTCCGGCGTGGCTCCTTCCATGCCCGAAACACTGTCCAACATTGCATCTGTCAACTGCTCTGCCGTAATCGTTGGGTGCTGCACATCCTGCCCTTTGGTCAATTCAGTGAACATCTTCTCTGCCACTTTCTTGCTCATGGCTTCCTGTTCGGCGTAATGGCTCCCGATGCCCTTTTTGATTTCCTTGACCGCCGCCATAAAGTACATCTCAATGTCATCAAGGTCGCCTTGATACACCGGCTTTCTCCGAAGGTTGATGTCTTTGGCGGCCTTGGCCGCTTCCGGGGTCTTAACCTTGGTACGCAGCAGGGTGCTCAATGTCGTGAGCATGGCGTTCTGTGCTGCGATGCCGGAAGCAAAGGTATCATCAAAATACTGCGATATGCGGTAAGTAAGCTCTGCAAAGCGGGCGTTTTCCAGCAGAAGATTGACCACCTCTGTATTGACACGCCCTGTATAGAGGTTCTTTGCGGCTTCAACGGACAAGCCCAGTTCGGCAATATCGTAGTTCTTGCGGTCGGGGATGTTGGTTTCTCCCAGCAGAAAATCCGTGGACACGTTGAACAGCCTTGCGATCTTCAGCACCTGCTCATGGGTCAGCGTCCCTTTTGCACCGCTGATGTAGCGGCTGATAGTGCTTTTGGAGCAGCCGAGTTCCTTGGCAAGCTCCGGTTGGCTGATGTTGTGCTCTTTCATCAAGTCCGCAAGACGGACGTTGGATGGTGCGGGCAGATATTCCTGTGCCATGTGGTCGGCCCTCCTTTTTGAGCTTTTTCCTCATTATAATACGCTCTGCCGTTTTGTTCAATATACGGTTTTCTCTTCGCCCTCGCTGTTGCAGTCCTGCAACCAGTGAGGGCATTTTTCTTTTTTTCGTTGCAGTTCTGCCGCTTTTTCGCCTTTTCTGCAAAATTTTCCGTATATTCAGGCACGAGGCAAAAACACCGGAGTTTCCACGCCGGGTACTCCGGTGCAGTACACAACACAAAGGAGGAATGCCCTTGAGCCTGTACCAGAAAATCAAATCTGCGATTACCGTTCGGCAGGTCGGCGAGATGTACGGCATGGAACCCGACCGCCATGGCATGGTGTGCTGTCCCTTCCATTCCGACAGCGACCCCAGCATGAAGCTGAACGACACCTATTATTATTGCTTTGGCTGTGGAGCCAATGGAGATGCCATCGACCTCACCGCCAAACTGTTCGACCTGAACCCCCGGCAAGCCGCCGAGAAGCTGATACACGACTTCGGGCTTGACCCGGACAAGCCGCCCGCCAATGCCATCGCCCTGCCGCCGCCCAAGCGCGGCCTGACGGACGAGCAGCGGGCAGACATCGCCTACTGCCTGCGGGTGCTGACCGACTATCTTGACCTGCTGCACGACTGGCAGGAGCGCTACAAGCCTGCCACCCCGGAGGAGCCGCATGACCCACGGTTTGAAGAAGCCCTCCACATGACCGAGACCATCGAGCACTTGACGGACTGCGTTGCATTCGGAACGCCTCAGCAGAAGGCCGATGCCGCTGCACGGCTGCTGTCCGGGTCATTCCTGCTGATGCTGGAAGAGCGCACCGACCGCCTTTCTCTGGCAAAGTGCGCCTGATAATTTATTCACCTGAAGTGGTGGGTCTCACGGTGAGACCCACCACTTCACTTTTCTAAAGGAGAACCACCCTATGAAGAAAAACATTTCCCGCAACCCCTTATGGCCGGACTGGTACAACGGCAAAAAAATCGATGAAGTCCAGTTTGGCCGTGCCTTTCTGGAACAGTGGCCGCTGAAATGCGTCAACGGAACGCTGTACACGCTGGACGGCCCGGTAGAGGATGAGAGTGAGATCAAGCAGCGCATCTTGGAGAACATCGAGGAATATGTCACCTCCGGCCTGTCCAAAAAGGTCACCAACATTCTGGAGACCATCAAGCTGCTGGCCTTTTCCGACCCGTTTCCCATCGAGCAGGACTGCATCCACCTCCACAACGGCGTGTACCATCTGCCGGACGGCTCTTTTCAGGAGAGCCGCCTGTTCTGCCAGAACCGCCTGCCTGTGAAGTACGACCCGAAAGCACCCAGCCCTGACCGCTGGCTGACCTTTCTGCACGAGCTGCTGGACGATGCCGACATCCCCACCTTGCAGGAATATCTGGGCTATTGCCTTATCCCCAGCACCAAAGGCCAAAAGATGATGCTCATTGTCGGCAAGGGCGGCGAGGGCAAATCCCGCATTGGGCTGGTGCTGAAACGGCTCATGGGGGATGCCGCCAGCAATGGCAGCGTCCAGAAAGTCGAGAACAACCGCTTTGCCCGTGCCGATCTGGAACGCCGCCTGTTGATGATCGACGATGATATGGATATGAACGCCCTGCCCAAGACGAATTATATTAAGACCATCGTGACCGCCGAAGCCAAGCTGGACTTGGAGCGCAAGGGCGTCCAGAGCTACCAGCGGGACATTTACGCCCGGTTTCTCTGCTTCGGCAACGGTGCGCTGACCTCGCTGTATGACCATTCGGACGGCTTCTTTCGCCGCCAGCTCATCCTGACCACCAAGGACAAGCCCGCCGACCGCACGGATGACCCTTTCCTTGTGGAGAAGATGTGCGCCGAGTTGGAGGGCATCCTGCTGTGGTGTCTGGAAGGGCTACACCGGCTGGTGCAGAACGATTTCCGCTTCACCGTCAGCGAACGTGCCGCTGCCAACGTGGACACCATCAAGCGCAGCAGCAACAACGTCATCGACTTCATGGAATCGGAGGGTTACTTCCGCTTCAAGGCGGACTACTCTATCAGTTCCAAGGAGTTCTATGACATTTATAAACAGTGGTGCGAGGACAACGCCTGCCACAGCGTATCGGCCATCCGTTTCAGCGCAGAGCTGTGCCAGAATGACCGCCGCTATAACCTCGAAGCCACCAACAACATCTACCTGCCCGGTGGCCGCAGGGTGCGTGGATTTGTAGGCATCGAACCGCTTGTCCACCCCTGTCCGTAAAAAGTGCATTTTTTCACGGAAGAAGTTCGTACAACCTGTACGGTCTGTACTTGTACGCACCTGTACGGCAAGCAGAGGTAAATTAAAACGTGTTATCGTTTGTATTTCGCCTGTTCGTACACCGTACAGACCGTACGGGTTATTTGAAGTCCGTACGCGATTTTTTCAGATGCGTACGGAGCAATCAAGTTCGCATTGTGCGAACTTGATTGTAACTCTCCCGCAGGAGACGTTTTCACTCGTTCCCCCTCGGAGAGCCCACTACACTTTGCAGACCGCAGGGATGAAAGTGTCATAGTGGGTTATTACACTTCCGCAGAAGTGCATCTCCGTTCCCCGTCACCTCCCGATGAACCCCGAAAGGAGGGATGCCCTTGGCAAGAAATGATGGTATTGACCGCACCAGTGTCCGAAATCTCGCCGTTTCGGACAAGGCAGTCGGCAACACCCAGCAGCACAACGAGCGCGAAAAGGATAGCTATCGGAACCCCGACATCATCCCCCAGCGCACTGCATGGAACGTCCACTTCAAAAAGCCTACTGCCAGCTACACTGACCTATTTGCCCAACTGGAAGCCGCTGGAACCATTTCCACGCGCGGCCTGAAGCCGGATGCTACCCATTACTGTGAACTTGTCTTTGATGTCAACTCAGCCTACTTTGACAACCACGGCGGCTACGAGTTCGCCAAGCAGTTCTATGCGGATGCCTACAAAGCTGCTGTGCAAATCGTGGGCGGTGAGCAGTATATCCTCTCGGCAGTCATGCACGCCGATGAGATCAACCGCGCCATAACCGAAGCATTAGGCCAGGAGGTCTACCACTACCATCTCCATGTGGTCTATGTGCCTGTAGTGGAAAAGCAGATTCTATGGTCGAAACGCTGCAAGGACAAGGCACTGGTCGGCACAGTCAAGGAGACTGTCATGCAGGTCAGCCGGAGTAAGAAGTGGGCATCCAAGCTCCTGCTGGACGATGCCGAAAAGCCTGTCCTGCAAAAGAACGGCAAGCCAGTCCTGAAGAAGTCGTACAGTGTCCTGCAAGATGATTTCTTCAACTATATGCGCAACGCCGGGTACACGGATGTAGAGCGCGGTGAGCGTGGCAGCACCGAAGAACACTTGACCGTCACCCAGTTCAAAGTCCAGCGGGAACAGGAGCGGCTGGACAGCCTGACAGCCCAGATCGACCAGAAAGAACAGCATCTCACCCAGACCAACAAAACACTTTCCAAAAAGGAGAAGGAACTCGCCGCAGTTCAGAAAAAGGCTACGCTCACAAAAGAAGCCCTCATTCATGCGCGGGACTTGGATGGTATCGGCAAGCGCACGTTCCTTGGAAATTATTCGTTGACCGAAGAAGAATTTTCCAAACTGAAAAAGCAGGCCGACCATGGTTATATGATGGACGTTGAGAACCGCCGCCTGAAAGAAGAACTTTCCGCCGCCAAGAAGGAAGCTGCTCATTGGGGGCAAAAGTATCATGAACTCTGGTATGAAGTGAAGCCCTATCTGGACGCCCTCCACCGTGCGCCTGAACTGGTGCGCGGCTTTCTTGAAAAGATTCTTGCACCCAAGCAGGAACGCACCATGAATGTGCAGCAGCGAAACCGCAAGCATGGGCAAGATATGGAACTTTGATTTTCGGAGGATACCATTTGAACAAAAAGAAGAAGTTAAACAAATCCGGCTACCCGGATGAAGCAATCAAGACCCTTGCACGTTGCTTTTATCCCTCCATGGTTGAGTTTTTTAACAGCAAGGAAGGCCAGCGTGAATATGAGGAGTGGCTGAAAGAGCAGGAAACTCTGAACACCGCACCCATCGCAGCATAAAAACAGCAGGACGCTCCCGGAGAAGGGAACGCCCTGCCTTACATAGATGTTTCTCACCGAGGTGTGTCCAGTTGGGCACACCTCTTATTTTTTTGTCCTTAATCTTCTAGCCCATGGCTCCCGGCTGCATTTTTCAAATATTCCTCTGGGTCACCGTTCAAAATCAACTCGGCATAGCCCAGCGGGTCATTATAGACGAGATAGTCCAACTCTGCCCTTTGTGCCATAGTCACATCCAGTGCATCCTCGACCCCAGTGCAGTCGATAGAGATCATTCTCCCATCCCGGAGCAGCAGCTCCACGCAGCCAGTATCCATGTTGAACTTGCAGGCTCTTTCATCGTACTTCATAATCGCATCCTCCAAATCTTGTTATTGGCTTACGGTCTATGACAAGGTATCGGAGTTTTGCGCCGTCCACGGGAGCCTTCGTTGTTGTACCCAAAGAAAACGAAAAATCCGAACCCTTCTCCAATCGGAAACAGGTTCGGATTTTTCTTGTTTGGTGGAGCATTGTCCACAGCACTCGAACCCAACACTTCCTCACGGGTGACCGTTTTGGCGTCGTCCGTGAAGTTGAAATTGAGTACGACCCGGTCATCAAAGACGTAGACCGAGTTGACAAAGGTATCAATGATCTGCCGCTGGTGTTCCGTGCTGCCCACGTCACCCTTGCGGAATTTCTCAAGCCAGAACCGAATCCACTCACGGGTCAGAACGGGCTTTTTCAGTTCTTCTTCCAGAATGCTGGTGTTCAGGGCTTCTTTCCGGGCTTCCAATTCGTCTAGCCGCTGCTTGGTGGTCGAGGTCAGGATGCCCTGTTCAATGGCTTCCAGAAGGTTTGCCAGCCGCTTCTCCGTGTCCCTGAGCTGGTCTTTCAGGACAGGCAGCCGGGTGTTCTCTTTCTGCTGGGCTTCCATGACCAAATCTATCAGCTGTTCGATGATTTCATCGTTAAAAATCACCTTAATGGCGGTGTCCACCACGAACCGCTCCAGAGGCTCCTTGCGGATGGCTTTCAGGTCACAGTGCGCCTTGCCGTGGCGTTTGGCGTTGCCGCACTTGTAGTAATAGTAGGTGTTTCCCATGTGGCTGGTGCCACTTTCGCCACCCATCAGGGTGCCGCACTTGCCACAGAACAGCTTGGTGGTCAGCAGATAGCTCACATCCTCTTTTGCAGGCCGACCATGGGCGATCCTGTTCTGCTCGAAACGCTGCTGCACCCGGTCGAACAAGTCCTTGTCAACAATGGCCGGAATGCCGCCCGGCGTCACAATGTCCTTGTAGCGGTATTCGCCGATGTAGCGGCGGTTGCGGAATATCTGGAAGAAGCTGTTCTTTACGAACGGCTTCCCGGTGCGGGTACGCAGGCCGCGCTCGTTCAGGGATGCGGCAATCTTCTCAGCCGGTTCGCCGTCGGCGTACCGGCTGAAGATCTCCTGCACAATAGGAGCCGTTTCCGGGTCGATATGGTATAGCCTGTCCTCCTTGCCAATGGTGAAGCCCAGCGGCACCACGCCGCCGTTGTACTTGCACTGGAGGGCATTTTCGCGCTCACCGCGCGCCACTTTCAGGGCGAGTTCGGCGGAATAGTATTCCGCCATGCCGATCAGCATACTCTCCACCATAATGCCTTCAGGCCCCTGCGAGATGGGTTCCATGGCAGACACCAGATGGACACCGTTCTTTTCCAGCTGGTACTTGTAGTTCACGGCATCGAATCGGTTCCGGGCAAAGCGGTCGAGCTTCCAGACCAGAACCACATCGAAGATTTTCTTTCCGCTGTCCTTGATCATCCGCTGAAAGTCTGGGCGGTCATCCGTTTTGGCAGAGTAGGCACGGTCAATGTAGGTGCCGACCACGGTGATGCCGTTCTTCTCGGCGTAGGCCTTGCAGTCGCGCAACTGTCCCTCAATGGACGCTTCTCGCTGGCTGTCGGATGAATAGCGGGCGTAGATTACGGCGGTCATGGTTGCACCTCCTTGGCGTGTATTCGACTTGCCTTTATAGTATCGGGTCAAGCGCAGCTTGTCAACAATCTGCGAGCAGAGTGAAATGCGAAAATTGCGAAACGCAGCGAAAAAGGTGAGAGCAAGAATCGTCCCGTGGCCACAAATTTTCAATTCTTGAAAATTCTTGCCCCTTTGGGACAGCTTCTTGTTGGGGCGTGCCTGCCCCAAACCCTGCTGGAACGAGTACGGCAAACTGGAATTTGACTAATCCTACATGTGCATCATATTACACTCATGTAATTATCCTCTACATAAACAGCTTTTCCATCAGCAAGCTTAATCTCATCTTTGCCGTTCGGTAATACTGTTGTTTCAGAACCATTCCAATGGGGGATAATAGGATTGTCAATAATATGTAATCCATCTGTTAAATTTCCCGCCGCATACATACTTCCTGCACTGATTCCGACATATATAAGTCCGTTTTTAATTGCATTATTAAGTATTCTATCAAAACCAGTTCTAGACATTTCACGACAAAGCACAGATACATCACCACCACTGACAAAAACAGCATCAAATTGGTTTAATTCTTCAAAAGTTAATAGCCTTGTAAGCATAAACGGGGTTGTAACATACGAAGAATAGGTTCTTTGATAGTCTTTTGAAAGAATTAATTCCAGATTGTACACTAATATATTTTCGTACTGAATTCCCATTAGAAAGAGTTCATGAAAACATATTGCAAGCGACTCTCTTGCACCATCTGTTTCAATGCCAGCTGTTGGAATATAAAGCACTTTCACATCCTTCGGACACTTTCCAATAATATCAAAGAATTTCTCTTTCATCTTATCGGTCAACCCTGCAGATGTAAGAAATAGATGTTTTCCATTCATATTCTTTTACCTCGTCAAACTCCGATTTACTGGGCTAAGCCGAGTATACCACACTCCACCATGAAAGAACACCCCGATATAGTGAAATTTTGCCATTTTTCTGCGTACGTGCGTACACGCTCCGCAGGGATTCTAAGGGGCTTGACCCCTTGGCACACAGACTTTGGCACAAAGTCTAGTGTGTTACACCTTGTCAGAGGTGTACAGGCTCCCGGTACGCACGTACGCAGCGACTACTCCCAAACGCGCCATATAGGGGGACGACCAAGTTCGCACAAAGCGAACTTGATTCCGCAAAGCAAAAGGCAGGATACCACTATCATAGTGATACCCTGCCTTTGCTCGTTTACCGTTCCGAGTAGTCCTTCCGCAAAACCTCCGATAAACAAAAAACGTACCCGAACCCTTTTTCGTAAAGAATCGGGTTCGAGTACGAACTGTATGGTGGACGGTACAGGACTCGAACCTGTGACCTCCTGCACGTCAAGCAGATGCTCTACCAGCTGAGCTAACCGTCCAGATGTCGTATCGACTTGAGTATGATACCACATTTTTCGCGCAATTGCAAGGGCTTTTTTGAAAAAAGTCTGCCTTTTCCGTTTTTTGCCCCGGAGGATTGGCACAAAGGCCCCTTTGCGGGGGCTGGCGGGGGAGAGGTGCGCTCAGAGCGCCCGGCGGATGATGTCATAGAGGATGGGCTTCATGTTGTCGATGTTGTCGGGTTTGCCCTCCAATACAGAGGTGTAGCACACCGATATGCACATGCTGCCCAGGGCGGTGATGCGCTGGTAGATCTCCCGCTCGGTGCGGCCCGCCATCTCGGGGCTGCACATCACGATCTGGAGGACCTTGCGCATCAGCGGCTCGGCCTCCCCGCTGGCTTCGATCTGATCCAGCCCGGGCCAGACAAAGCTGCGCTCCAGGAAGCGGAGCATCAGGGTGTCCGCGCGCAGGGCTTCGATGATATGGTCGATGACAAAGATCATCTGGTCGGGGAAGCTGGTAAGCTCGGCAGCGTGCTGCTCGGCGGCGGCACAGGCGTTGTCCAGCAGCTGGTAGCTCACCCGGGCCAGCAGGGCCTGCGTGACCGAACCCTTATCGGCAAAATAGAGGTAGAACGTGCCCTTGCCCACCTTGGCGCGGGAGGTGATATCCTCCACGCTGGTCTTGGAGGTGCCCCGCTCCAGAAACAGCTCGTAAGCTGCGTCCAGAAGCGCACGGCGCTTTTCCTGTTTCTTTCCTTCCACGGTGCTCATAGCTTGCTGCATCCTCTTTTCTGACGTTGTTTTGTCGTGTAAACAATATTTTAGCAGGGAGAAGGGAAGAGCGCAAGAGCAAAAGCCCCCGGACAAGCTATACAATTTTTGCTTTGTGATAAGAAAACTGACTTTTGGTCATTTTTTATCTTGACACCTTGCGTCGATTGGTTATAATAGTGCTTGCTCAGAAATGACCACGGGTCATTTTTGGGGCAGATCCAATCAACTTTCGTATGGAGGGTTCCCATGAAAAAGATCGCACAGAGCATCGTGCGTCTGCGCAAGCTGATCTTAACAGTAGCGGTCCTGCTGTTGATCCCTTCCGCAATCGGCGCGGTTGCTACCCGCATCAACTATGATGTCCTGACCTATCTGCCGCAGGAGCTTGACTCCATGATCGGCGAGGTAGCGCTTGAGGACGACTTCCATCTGGCCTCCACCGGCATGATCACGGTGGAAGGCCTGCCTACCAATGAACTGATCGCCATGAAGAAGGACATTGATGCGGTGCCCGGTGTCACACAGACCTTCTGGCTCAGCGATGTCATCGACCCCAGCATCCCCACCGAGATGCTGCCTGCGGATGTCCAGCAGTTCATGTTCGGTAAAAACGATTCCACCATGCTTATCGTCCGGTTTGATGCGCCCAGCGCCAGCGACGAGACGATGAACGCCGTCAAGCAGATCAAACAGGTGCTGCGGCACGACTGCTACTTTGGCGGCATGAGCGTCATTCTGCAGGATACCAAGGCACTGATCAATGAAGAGATGCCGCTGTACATCCTGTGCGCTGTGGGTGCCAGTATGCTGGTGCTGTTCCTCTCGCTGGAGAGCACCATCACGCCTGTGCTGTTCATGCTGGGCCTGCTGTTCCCCATTGCGTACAACTTTGGCACCAACATCTTCCTGGGTCAGATCAGCTACATCACCCAGGCGCTTTCCACGGTGCTGCAGTTGGGCGTGACGATGGACTTCTCCATCTTCCTGCTCCACCGTTATCAGGAGGAAAAGGAACTCCGCTCCTCCAACGAGGAAGCCATGGTGACCGCCATCTGCAAGACCATGACCTCCATCACCGCTTCCTCCCTGACCACCATTGCGGGCTTCCTGGCACTGTGCGCCATGCGCCTGACGCTGGGCCGCGATATCGGTGTTGTTATGGCAAAGGGTGTGGCGCTGGGTGTTATCTGCACCATCGTCATCCTGCCTGCTTTGATCCTGACCTTTGATCAGCAGGTCGAAAAGTACAAGCACCGCACCATCGTGCCCAAGCTGACCAAGCTCAGCTACTTTGTTTCCAAGCACGCAATGCCCATCGTGGTCGTCTTTCTTGTGCTGCTGGTGCCCTTTGTGGTGGCCCAGCAAAAGACCGAGGTCTACTACACCTTGTTCGACTCGCTGCCCCAGGACCTGACCGGTATCGTTGGCACCAACAAGCTGGGCGAGGACTTTGGCATGACCACCTCCCACTTTATTCTGGTGGATGAGGACCTGACCGCAACGCAGGTGTCTGACCTCTGCGATGAGCTCAAGGATGTGGACGGCATCACCCAGGTGGTGAGCCTGGATTCCATCACCGGCCCGGGCTTCCAGACCGAACTGCTGCCCGACAGCGTGACCGAGATCCTGCAGTCCGGCGGCTACAAGCTCATTCTGGCCAACAGCTCCTATAAGACCGGCACCGATGCCATCAATAACCAGCTGACCGAGATGAATGGCCTCATCAAGGCGGTTGACCCCAACGGTGTCATCACCGGCGAGGGTGCCATGACCAAGGATCTGATCGAGGTTGCAGACGTGGACTTCAAGAACGTCAACGTCTGGTCGATCATGGCAGTCGCTGCCATCATCCTGATCTCCTTCCGGAGCCTGTCCATCCCTGTGCTGCTGGTTGCCAGCATCGAGGCCGCCATCTCCATCAATATGGGCATTCCGTACTTCACCGGTACCCAGCTGCCCTTCATCGCCAGCATCGTCATCGGTACCATCCAGCTGGGCGCGACTGTGGACTACTCCATCCTGATGACCACCCGTTATCACGAGGAGCGCAGCTATGGCCGCACCCCGCGGGAAGCTGCCCAGCAGTCGCTGGAGCACTGCAGCCAGTCCATCCTGACCAGCGGCCTGACCTTCTTTGCCGCAACCGTCGGCGTGGCCGCCATCAGTAAGATGGAGCTGCTGCAGAGCATCTGCCGGCTCATCTCCCGCGGCGCACTGATCAGTATGGCTGTCATTCTGGTCGTTCTGCCCGCCGCCCTGATGCTGCTGGACTGGGTCATCCGCCACACCACCATGCACTGGCTGGTCCCTGAATCTTCCAACGCCAAGAAGTCTGATAAGGAGTAATTACCATGAAAAAATCGCTTCGTTTCGCCAGTGCGGCGCTGGCGCTGACTCTCGCCGCAGGCATGACCCTGCCCGCCTTTGCAGCCGCCAAGGCCGATTATTCCAAGGATGAGACCGTCTACGCCGTGATGAACGCCGACGGCTCCATCAAGTCCACCACCGTCAGCGAGCACCTGTACAGCGCTTCCGGCCTGTCCAATGTCACCGATGAGAGCACCCTGACCGATATCCAGAACACCGAGAGCGATGCCGCGTTCACCCAGGACGGCGAAAAGCTGGTCTGGAACACCGACGACACCGACGTGTACTATAAGGGCAATACCGACAAGGCCCTGCCCATCACCGCAAATGTCACCTATACGCTGGACGGCGTGACCGACAGCCTTGAGAACCTGATCGGCAAGAGCGGCCACCTGACCGTGACCGTCGACCTGACCAACAACGAGACCGGCACCGTGACCGTCAACGGCAAGGAGCGCACCGTTGTCACCCCGCTCATCACTGCTGTGGGCGTGATCTTTGGTCAGGATGCCACCAACCTGAGCGCCGAGCACGGAATGCTGGAATCTGCCGCCAAGAGCAGCGTGGCCGCTTTCGTCTGCCTGCCCGGCGTGAAGGACTCTCTGGACGGTCTGCTGCCCGATGACCTGTCTACTGTGGAGGATTATCTGCAGGACAGCGTCACTGTGGAAGCCGATGTCGAGAACCTGACCGCACCGCAGGTCATGCTGGCCTGTGCCACCAACGCCGATGCGTTGGGCACCAATGCCTTTGACCTGAGCAGCCTCAACGAGCTGACCGATGGCGTCAGCCAGCTGAACGATGCCATGAACCAGCTGATGGATGGTGCCGCCCAACTGGTGGACGGTGCTTCCCAGCTGGCCAACGGTACCCTGGCCCTGCTGGACGGCGCTTCTCAGCTGAACAGCGGTGCTTCTGCCCTGGACGATGGTCTGGGCCAGCTGACCACCGGTCTGGATACCCTGAGCTCCAATAACGCTGCCCTGCAGGCTGGTGCCCAGCAGGTGGCCGATGGTGTTCTGGCCTCCGCCAACAGCACCCTGATGGAGGGCGGCCTGATCGACACCCCCATGACCTGGGACAACTACGCTTCCGTTATTGACGAAGTGCTGACCATGAACGAAAAGACACTGGCCGCTGCCCGCAAGAAGATGGTGCGCACCGTCTGGGAGCAGGAGCCCAGCTTCAAGGACAGCCAGCTGGACATTGCCCTGTATCTCTCCGCAACCAAGACCAACCACGACCTGGAAGCTGCTCTGCGGCTGATGCAGAGCTACGACCCCTCCATGTTCAGCGCCATGCTTGACCTGAGCACTGCCAGCGCAAAACAGACCGTGCATGACGAGCTGAAGTATCAGGCTGAGAACAGCCAGGATATCGCAGATGTCCGTGCCCTGAAGAACAGCCTGGCGCAGATCCAGTATTTCGTGTCCAGTGTCAACCAGTACACCAACGGTGTTGCCACCGCTGCTGACGGTGCCCACTCCGCAAAGGACGGTGCCGCCCAGCTGGCCGATGGCACCAAGACCCTGTATGACGGCGTGACCACCCTGAATGATGGCGCAGGCCAGCTCAGCGATGGCACGGTCCGGCTGAACGATGGCCTGAACCAGTTCAATGAGGAGGGCATCTCCAAGCTGACCGGTGCTCTGGACGAGGAGCAGATCCACGGCCTGAAGACCGTGCTGGACGAGATGACCAGCCGTCTGGAGGATTACACCAGCTTTGCCGGTAAGTCCGAGGATGCTTCCGGCAGCGTGAAGTTCGTCTATAAGACCGGTGAGACGGTCGCCGCTGCGGATGTTACCGCCCAGACCACCGCCGATGTGCAGGAAGGCAACTTCTTCACCCGCCTGTGGCAGCGGATCGTGAACCTGTTCAAGTTCTGAAAAAACGGCGTGCCTGCTTGACAAGCCGCCGGAGATTGACTATACTACAAATAGATTCGTCAAGAAAAATGACCGCTCAGGCACTGAAACGTTGAGGCGGTCATTTTTTATGCCAATTTTAAGGAGACCACAGCATGGCAGAGAGGGGATTGTATCCGGACGGGGAACAGCGCCGCCGCATCATGGATTTTATTATGGCGGCCGGTCAGACCCTTTTGGAGAACGGGGCAGAGGTGTTCCGGGTGGAGCAGACCATGGAGATCATGGCGGCCAGCTTCCACCTGCGGGAGTTCCATGTCTATGTGCTGACCAACGGCATTTTTGCCAGCGCAGGCACGGCGGAGATGAGCGAGGTGCGCAACGTGCCCACCCGTACCACCCACCTGGGGCGGGTGGCGGCGGTGAATCAGCTTTCCCGCCAGATTGCGTCCGGGGAAGTGGACACCATCGATGAGGCCGAGACCCGGCTGGCTCAGGCCAGGTGCATCCCTTTTCCGAAGGACTGGGTGCAGATTGCGGCGGGCATGGGCGGCGCGTTCTGCTTTGCGCTGATTTTTGGCGGCGACCTGAAAGCCGGGCTTGCCGCCGCTGCGGCCGGTGTTGCGGCCAACGCCTACCTGCTGTTCTGCGGGCGGCACGGCGTGGGGGGCGGGTTCCGAACCATCTCCACTGCCGCCCTCATTACCCTATGCTGTATTCTGGGCTGCAGCCTGCTGGGCACTGAAGCCAGTCACGCCATCATCGGTACTCTGATGATCCTGACCCCCGGCATCGCCTTTACCATGGGCATCCGGGACTTTGTGCAGGGAGATTACCTGTCCGGCACCATCCGGATGATCGACGCGCTGCTCATTGCGGCCAGCATCGCCATCGGCACAGGCCTTGTGCTGAGCCTCTATGCCTTTTTGAAGGGGGTGGCCGTGGTATGACGGAGCTTCTTTTCACCGGGGAGCAGCTGGGCCGTCTGGCCCTGCAGTTCCTGTTGGCCGGGGCGGGCACCCTGAGTTTTGCCATCCTCTTTGCCTGCCCCAGGCGCACCCTGCCCTACTGCGGGCTGGTGGGCGCAGTGGGGTGGCTGGTATACGAGATCGCGGAGCTGTTCGGGATGGAAGCCTTTGCAGCCTCGCTGCTGGCGGTCATTCCGCTGACGCTGCTGGCCCGCATCCTTGCGATAACCCTCAGAGCACCGGTGACGGTGTTCCTGCTCACCGGCATCTTTCCGCTGGTGCCCGGTGCGGGCATCTATTACAGCGCCTACTACTTCATTCAGGGCGACAACGCGCTGGCGCTGGCAAACGGCATCTCTACCTTCAAGATCGCCGTGGCGCTGGCCGTGGGCATTGCCCTGGTGCTGGGCATCCCCCTGCCACAGAAACGCCGATAAAACAAAAACGAGACCGCCCGGTGGGCGGTCTCGTTGGTTATGCGGGAAAATCAGGTGGTGGGAACCATCCGCAGCAGCTGGGCCCCGGTGGTGACATCCAGACGGAAATATGCTTTGTTCAGCTCGGTGTTGTAGGAAACATTGACCGGTGTTTCGGTACCGTCGGCATTGATCTGCATCAGGCTGTAGCCGGAAACGGTATTGGCGGGTACCTCGATGCTGGCAATGACTGGCTGGGTCATCACACGGGCGGGGGTGACCTCCTCGCTCTTTACGGTGCCGCACTTTTCGCAGATGACCCGTTCAATAACAGTGGGATAGTAGAATGCTGCTGTCATTACCTGCTCACCGTTTTTCAGAGTCCCGGTGTGAACAATCAGGTTGGAAAAGTTGGAGAAGACACCGTTTACCTTGGTCAGCTGGGTGTTATTCTTTACCTTGCCGCATTCGGGGCAAAGTGTAAGGGTCTCGGTGGTGCCATCGGGGAGCTTATGCTGGAAGGTGGTCTCCACACACTCAGTCTTATACTCTGTCGTGGTCTTCCAGGTGTGTTCCTTGCACTCGGTTTTGCCCGGGGTCTCTTCGGCCATGCTGACCACAGAACTGCCTGCCAGCACACAGACGGACAGACCAAAGGAGGCCAGGGCTTTCAGTATACGATTTTTCATAGCAGGATCCTTTCTCCCCGCATCCCGGCGGGGCAGCGCGGTTTGAGCTTGGCTGCTTTTACCATGCTTCCAGCCTGATTATACCAATTAGAAGGAAAAGGTGTCAATGTCCGGGATTAAGTCCTGTGGGAAGATTCACTAGCAGAATGCAACGGAATGACAGAAACACAGGAGCAAAATGTATATATACATTAAGAATGGGCTGCTGTATGTATAAATGTTTTCAAAAGGGTTTCATTTGTTCCGATTTTTTGCACAACACTTGACTTTTTTATTTGTACAACATATACTAATTCTGTTCCTTGATGACACGATGAAGCGCATCGTGCCGGGAAAGTGAAAAATTATACAATCAACAGAGGAGTGTTTGAATATGAAAAAGATCAATCGCCGCAGCTTTCTGGCTGCCGCTGGTCTGACCGCTGCCGCTCTGGCTCTGACTGCCTGCGGCGGTTCCGCCTCCAGCACCGCTTCTTCCACTGCAAGCAGTGCAGCTTCTTCCGAGGCTGCTTCCACCAGCGCTGCCGCTGAGCTGACCACCGTTGAGGCTGGCAAGCTGACCATGGCCACCAACGCTGCCTTCCCTCCGTACGAGATGACCACCGATGCCGGTGAGTTCGAGGGCATCGACATCGACACCGCCAAGGCCATTGCTGAGAAGCTGGGCCTGGAGCTGCAGATCGATGATATGGACTTCGACGCAGCACTGCTGAGCGTGCAGCAGGGCAAGGCCGATATCGTCATGGCTGGCGTTACCGTGACCGACGAGCGCAAGGCTGTGATGGACTTCTCCGACAGCTACGCTACCGGCATCCAGTCCATCATCGTTCCCGAGGGCTCTGATATCACCTCTCCCGATGATCTGGCAGGCAAGAAGATCGGCACCCAGCGCGGCACCACCGGCTACATCTACTGCTCTGATGACTTCGGCGATGACGCTGTGGTCGCATACGACGACGGCCTGACCGCTGTGCAGGCTCTGAACAATGGCCAGGTCGATGCAGTTGTCATCGACAATGCCCCTGCAAAGGAGTTCGTTGCCGCCAACCCCGGTCTGGTCATTCTGGACACCAGCTACGCCGAGGAGGATTACGCCATCGGTCTGGCAAAGGGTTCCGCTCTGGAGGATGCTGTCAATGCCACTCTGGAAGAGCTGAAGGCTGACGGCACCCTGCAGTCCATCGTGGACAAGTACATCACCGCTGAATAATTCAGCTGTACCTTGTATCACGGGGAGGCGGCCCCATCTGGGGCACCTCCCCTTTTTTGGAAAGAACAGGTTACAAAATTCTAACAATTTTAGAAAGCGAGGATGCGAATGGCCGCACAATACGAACTGCTGAAAGAGCTGCTCAACAGCGGCACGAAGCTGGACTTCGGGCAGGAAATGTTCTTCAAATTCTATCAGGCGTTCATCCTGAACGACCGCTGGGTGCAGTACATCCAGGGCGTGGGCACCACGCTGCTGGTCACCGCCATTGCGCTGGCACTGGGCGTGGTGCTGGGCAGTGTGGTGGCACTGGTGCGTGTTGCGCACGACCAGCAGCGTCCCGGCCGCAGGAACCCGGTGCTGGGCTTCTTCAATGCCGTCTGTCAGGTGTACACTACCATCATCCGCGGCACCCCCATGATGGTCCAGCTGCTCATTATGAGCATGGTCATCTTTTCCAACAGCCGTAACTTTACCATGGTCGGTGCGCTGGCACTGGGCATCAACTCGGGCGCTTACGTCTCGGAGATCATCCGCGGCGGCCTGATGGCGGTGGACCCCGGCCAGATGGAAGCCGGCCGCAGCTTGGGCCTGAACTACATGACCACCATGGTGGTCATTGTCATTCCGCAGGCCATCCGCGCGGTGCTGCCTGCACTGGGCAACGAGTTCATCGTCCTGCTCAAGGATACCTCGCTCATCACCGTTATCGGCGGCAAGGAGCTGCTGTATGCGGCGCAGGGCATTATGAACCGTACCTACGAGGCCATGTTCCCCCTGTTGGGCGTTGCAGTGGTCTATCTGGTCTTAGTCATGCTCTTTACATGGCTGCTGTCGAAGTTTGAGAGGAGGATGGCGCAAGGTGACCGCTAATCATGCTGAAAAGATCCTGGAAGTCCGTGGTCTGACCAAGACCTACGGCGGTGAGGCCAAAAAGGGCGCAAAGCAGCCCACCCCCACCCTGGATGTCCTGAAGGGCATCGACATCGACATCTACCGCGGCGACGTGGTCTGCCTGATCGGCCCATCCGGCTGCGGCAAGTCTACCTTCCTGCGCTGCCTGAACCGGCTGGAGATCCCCACCGGCGGCTCCATCAAGTTTGAGGGCATCGAGGTGGATGATGCCCACATCGATGCCGTGCGCCAGAAGATGGGCATGGTGTTCCAGCACTTCAACCTCTTCCCCCACCTGACCGTCAAGCAGAACCTCTGCCTGGCCCCGGAGCTGCTCAAGCTCAAGAGCAAGGAGGAGACTTCCAAGCGCGCCGAGGAGCTGTTGGCCCGTGTCGGCCTGTCCGATAAAGCCAATGTGTTCCCCAAGAGCCTTTCCGGCGGCCAGCAGCAGCGCATTGCCATTGCCCGCGCTCTGGCCATGGACCCGGATGTCATCCTGTTCGACGAGCCCACCTCCGCCCTTGACCCTGAGATGGTCGGCGAGGTGCTGGAGCTGATGAAGGAGCTGGCCCACACCGGCATCACCATGCTGGTGGTCACCCACGAGATGGGCTTCGCCCGCGAGGTGTCCAACCGCGTCATCTTCATCGATGAGGGCAGGATCCAGGAAGATGAGCCCCCGCAGGAGCTCTTCTCGAACCCCAAGCATCCTCGTCTGAAGGCTTTCCTTTCCAGGATGCTGTAATTGGAACTGAAAATGCCGTCGCACAAATTCGTGCGGCGGCATTTTTTGAATGGTTTAAAGTTTCCAGAGACTTTGTGCCTGTTTGTAAAGCCAGAGGGCACGGGCCTGAATCTCACTCTCGTTCCAGTCCGTTTTTGTCAGGGCATCCTGAAGCGTGGAAAGGCCCGATGCGCAGAGCGTAAGACCGGGCTTTTCCTGGCCCTTTCCGGCTTTCTTTGTGCTCCAGTCACTGTCCCGGATGGAGGCGTTCAAAGACTGTGGGATGATTGCGAGATTTCCCAGAGTCAGAAGGATAGAATCTCTTTTTTCTGCGTCCAGCGGGGTAGGGCAGGCGGGCCAGTTGTTGCGCCATTTTTTGGGCATCAGATGCTCAAGACTGTAATTGTTGAAACCATGCAGCACAACAGCACTCTGAGCAGGGCGGATGTGGCTTTCAATCAGATAAAGAACACCTTTAGAATAAAGGTTCATCAGTTTAGAGTGTTCAAAACCATCCCGAAGTTCAGCGTCATCAGGAATCGAGGAGTTGGTGCCGCCAAGCACTTGCAAACGGTCTCGTAAATCCTGTGGAGTAAGTATTTCGTTGGCGATAAAGGAGAGAAATAACTTTGTATAATTTGTTGTGGAAGCACGAGTGACAATACGACGCATAACGTAGCTTTCCAGAATGCCATACATCTCGTTTAGAATGGCTAAATTAGAAATGTTTTTTGCAAGGTAGAGAACGTAAGGAATCAACGTTGTGGTTTTTAGACCAAAAATAACGATGTTCAAACGTTCGATGCCAAAATCTGATGGAATTGTTGTGCTGCAAAAATCGGACTTGAAGGTTTGCTGGAATAAAGTGGCATAATCCTTTAGAGTATCCAGAATAGTATTTTTATTACCGCCACAATAAGTGTTTACAAAACTCTGATAGGAATTGGCAAGCTGATCTGTGCGAGCATATATTAATTTGTCGTCAACACTAATATTATACTTTTTCTTTTGGATAAACTGCTGAAAATAGGCATCGAAGAAGATATCAATAAGTGGGCGTTTTACGCGGCCAGCCTCAATTTCGGTATCCCAATAGGCTTTTGCGCTTTCGTTGGCTTCAAAAACAGATTCCCAAATATTTTGATACGCAGTGATGTTATTCCTGCTAAAAAAGTAATTCTTTAAAAGCTCGGAGGTGGTTAAGCGAACGCCAAGGGAATTTAGAGAATCAAAAATCTGCTGTTCATCATCGGTGGGGCCCAAATCAATCCGGACAAATTGAACGTTGGAAATGACTGTCATATAGTCGTTCAAAGTACTCATTTGCAAATGTGAAGCAAAATAGTTGAATGCTTGAACAATTGGAGACGAGGAGCGGTTGTCTATGATGGGCACTGCATTTGTTTGATCCATAACGCATTTAAATGCTTCGGAATCATTTTTTCCATGCTGTAAAGAAAGCTCCCGCGTTGTTATTAGGCGAAAATTTGTATCAAAGATACCCGGCTGATTCATTTTTAAACAGAGCACCTTTAAGAAAATCAAAAATGTCGTAAGACGTTGTTGACCATCAACAAGAGCAAGTCTTGTTGCATAAGAGGTGTTTTGCTGAGGAACAGAAGCGTCTTTCAGGATGAGAGTTCCAAGAAAGTGGGGGCGGTTATATTGAACAACGAACGCCATGTCGTCAAGAAAACGTTCCCATAAATCCTCTTTCCAAACATAGGCTCGCTGAAAAAATGGAACTTCAATGAGAGTGGAGTTGTTTACAATGTCAGGTATTTTCGCTTTATGTGCGTCCATGGAAAATCCTCCCGCTGCTTTTCAGATTTACTAGTAGAATAACACGAATCCACTGTGAATTCAATGAATCACAAACAAAAGCTCCCGTTTCTCAGGAAAAGCTGAAAAACGGGAGCTTTACAATTCTACAAAACAGAAGCTATGCGCCTAGCCCATGGTCACGACAACTTCTACACTTTCACCGGTCTTTGCCAGCGGCAGGAGGGTGCCCGCAATAGGAGCGCCGTTCACGGTGACGCTCTGCACGCCCTTCTGCACGGCGTGGGGGTTCTCCACCCGGATGTGGTACACGGCACCCCGGTAACGGCGGGTGACGGTGTAGCCTGCCAGCGTGTGGGGGATGCAGGGGTCAACGCGCAGGCCATCCAGAGTGGGCTGGATGCCCAGAATGTACTGGCTTACGTTCACGAAGGTCCATGCCGCCGTGCCGGTCAGCCAGCTGTTCTTGGCCTCGCCGAAGGTGGGGGCATCGCGGCCTGCCACCATCTGGCTGTAAACGTAGGGTTCGGTGCGGTGGATCTCGCTGATGTCCTCGATATAGGCCGGGCAGGTCTTTTTGTAGACAGCAAAGGCCCGGTCACCGTGGCCCAGCACGGTCTCAGCACAGCTGATCCATGGGTTGTTGTGGCAGAAGATACCGGCGTTCTCCTTGTAGCCCGGGGGATAGCTGGAGATCTCGCCCAGATTGAGCCGGTAGGTGGTGTAGGCGGGCTGGAGCAGTACCACGCCGTACGGGGTGTCCAGCCGCTCCTCCACGCTCTTCAGTGCGGCTTCGGCCTGACCGGTCTCTCGGCCGATCCCGGCCATCACGCACATGCCCTGGGGTTCGATGAAGATCTGCCCCTCGTCGCATTCCCTGCTGCCTACGGGGGCACCAAAGGCATCGTAGGCACGGCGGAACCATGCGCCGTCCCAGCCGGCGGTCAGGGTGGCCTGTTCTACTGCGTCAATGGCAGTGCGGGCACTGGCGGCCTCCTCGGTGAGGTGCAGGTGGTCACAGAGTTCGGCGTACTCGCGGCCGTATTTCACGAACATGCCCGCAATGAACACGCTCTCAGCCACGGGGCCCTCGCTGGGGCCGGTGATCTGGAAGCTCTCGCCCGGGTGCTCCGAGAAGCAGTTCAGGTTCAGGCAGTCGTTCCAGTCGGCCCGGCCGATCAGCGGCAGGCCGTGGGGGCCCAGATGGGTATGGGTGTAGCGGAAGCTCCGGCGCAGATGCTCCATCAGGGGCTGTGCTCTGGTCACGTCGTTGTCAAAGGCAACCGGCTCGTCCAGGATCGACCAGTCACCGGTCTCCCGCAGATAGGCGGCGGTGCACGCAATGAGCCAGAGCGGGTCATCGTTGAAGCCGCTGCCCACGTCGCTGTTGCCCTTTTTGGTCAGGGGCTGGTACTGGTGGTAGGCACTGCCGTCCTCAAACTGGGTGGCAGCAATGTCCAGAATGCGCTCCCGGGCGCGGGAGGGGATCATGTGGACGAAGCCCAGCAGATCCTGACAGGAATCCCGGAACCCCATGCCGCGGCCGATGCCGCTCTCGTAATAGCTGGCACTGCGGCTCATGTTGAAGGTGACCATGCACTGATACTGGTTCCACAGGCTCACCATCCGGTCCAGCTTTTCCTCGCCGGAGGTCAGCTGCCAGCCCGAGAGCAGCTCCTGCCAGTAGTCGGCCAGTGCCCTGCGGGCGGCATCCACCTGTGCGTCGGTGGCATAGCGGGCCATCATGGCCTCGGCCCGGGCTTTGTTGATGATGCCGGGAGCGCTGAATTTTTCCCGGACCGGGTTTTCAATGTAGCCCAGCCCGAAGATGATGCTCTTTTTCTCGCCCGGTGCCAGCGTGAGATGGAAATGGTGGGCACCCACCGGAGCCCATCCGTGGGCAATGCTGTTCGAGCAGTGACCGGCTTTGACCGCTTCCGGTGCGGCGGGGCCGCCGTACACGCCGCAGAAGGCATCCCGGCTGGTGTCGAAGCTGGTAACGGGGGTGTTGGCCCAGAACACGGCGTAGTGATCCCGGCGCTCCCGGTATTCTGTCTTATGATAGATGGCACTTTCCACCACTTCCACCTCGCCGGTGGAAAAGTTGCGCTGAAAATTGGAGCTGTCGTCCATGGCATCCCACAGGCAGAACTCCACATAGCTGAACACGTCCAGCGTGCGGGGGGCAGCGGTCTTGTTTTCCAGCGTCAGCCGGTCGATCTCACAGGCATCGCCCCGGGGCACAAATAGTTCCTGAGCGGCCGCAATGCCGTTTTTTTCGCCCTGCAGGATCGTGTAGCCCAGACCGTGGCGGCAGGTGTAACTGTCCAGTTCCGTCTTGGCGGGCTGCCAGCCCGGGTTCCAGATGGTGCCGCCATCGTTGATGTAGATGCGGTGGCCGTCCATGTCCAGCGGGGAATTGTTGTAGCGGTAGCGGGTCAGCCGCCGCAGCCGGGCATCCCGGTAAAAGCTGTAACCGCCGCCGGTGTTGGACACCAGACTGAAAAAGTCCTCGCTGCCCAGATAGTTGATCCAGGGCAGGGGAGTGCGGGGCGTGTCGATCACATATTCCCGGCGCGCATCATCAAAATGTCCGAATCTCATAGCCTTGTTCCTCCTTATAGGGTAAACCGGAAATGCTGAAATCATTTGATGGCGAAAACGATTTAGAATTTGCGGCCCAAGGATGGGAAAGGCACTTGTCACCCTAAGAATAGTCTATCCTGCGGGAAAAATCAAGAGCGGACCTGAAATATACAACAAGGGTGCAGCGGGCTGGTTCAGGGGTGGAAACCGGTATGGGAACGAAAAAATTATCGAACGGTAACGAAATGTAACGAAAACGATACAGACTGCATAATTCTGAGGAAATGAAATCTCGCAACCTGCTGAAATGTAGCCTTTTGAGATAAAACTTTTCTTCTTCTGCTTGATTTTTGGTGCAAAGTGCGCTATATTGAAATTGCGAAAACGATTTAGGATTCGTTCGGGAGCCCTGAGCGGGTCCCTGTGAGGGAGGGCGGCGAAATGTCATCCTTAAAAGATCTGGCGCGTGAATGCGGTGTCTCGGTGGCAACGGTGAGCAAAGCGCTCAATGGCCAGTCGGACATCTCTGCTGCGACCCGCGACCGTGTCCGCGAGGCGGCCCGCCGGATGGGCTATGTGCCCAATATGGCGGCCCGCGCAATGAAGACCAACCGTACCTACAACCTTGGCGTTCTGTTTGTGGACGAGCGGCAGAGCGGTCTGGCCCACGAGTACTTTTCGGCGGTGCTGGACAGCTTCAAGGTGCAGGTGGAAAAGCTGGGCTATGATATCACCTTTGTCAACCGGAACCTCGGCGGCAGAACAATGACCTATCTGGAGCACTGCCACTACCGGGGCGTGGACGGAGCGGTGATCGCCTGCGTGGATTTCAACGATCCGCAGGTGGTGGAGCTGGTCAACAGTGATGTGCCGGTGGTGACCATCGACCATGTGTTCAACAACCGGATGGCGGTCCTTTCCGATAATGTCAACGGGCTTTCGGCGCTGGTGCGGTACGCCTACGCCAACGGCCACCGCCGCATCGCCTTTATCCATGGCGAGCGCACGGCGGTGACGGAGAACCGGCTGGCGGGCTTCTACAAGAGCTGCGCGGAGCTGGGGCTGCAGGTCCCCGAAGAATATGTGCGCAGCGGTGTGTATCACGATCCCGACCGCTGTGCCGAGGAGACCCGGGCCCTGCTGGCACTGCCACAGCGGCCCACCTGCATCCTCTTCCCCGATGATTTCTCGGCCATGGGTGGCTGCATCGCTCTGCAGGAAGCGGGCCTGAGCATCCCGGAGGATATTTCCGTGATGGGATATGACGGCATTTACCTCTCCCGCGTGATGAAACCCCAGCTGGTGACCTGGCAGCAGAACACCAAAATGCTGGGTCGGATGGCAGCGGATAAGCTGGTGCAGATGATCGAGCACCCCCGTGTGACGCTGGCCGAGCAGATCCCGGTGACAGGAAAACTGCTGGAGGGCGGCTCGGTGCGCAGCATCGAATGAATGGGTTGGATTTGGTTCCGGGCGAACCGGAGCCTTGAATTTGAAACGCTTTTTCACGAAAACCATTGAAGGAGGTTTTTCATTATGAGAAAGATTTCGCGTCGTAATTTCCTGCTGGCTTCCGGTGCAGTTACCATCAGTGCAGCGCTGAGCGCATGCGGCGGCTCCTCTTCTTCTACCGGCGCGGCATCCTCTGCCGCAGCTTCTTCCGCCGCTTCCGATGCTCCGGCAGCTCAGGGCAAGGTGCTGAATATCTGGTGCTGGAACGACGAGTTCCAGGGCCGCTTCAATAACTATTACCCCGAGGTCGCCTCCATCGCTGAGGATAAATCCACCACCACCCTGAAAGATGGCACCGTTGTCAAGTGGACCATCAACGCCAACGAGAACAACAACTACCAGAATAAGCTGGATGAGGCCCTGCTGAATCAGGACTCCGCCGCCGATGATGACAAGGTAGATATCTTCCTGATCGAGGCTGACTACGCACTGAAGTATGTGGATTCCGATTACGCGCTGGATGTCAAGGCAGACATCGGCCTGACCGATGCCGATCTGGCTGGTCAGTACCAGTACACCAAGGACATTGTCAGCGTGGACGGCAGCCAGCGCGGCACCACCTGGCAGGCGACCCCCGGTCTGTTCGCATACCGCCGCAGCATTGCCAAGGAAGTGCTGGGCACCGATGATCCCACCGAGGTGCAGAGTCATCTGTCCGATTGGGATAAGTTCAACGAGGTGGCTGCACAGGCCTATGCCAAGGGCTACAAGATGCTGTCCGGCTTCGATGATGCTTACCGCACCTTCTCCAACAACGTGGACGCTCCCTGGGTGGACGGCACGACCGTCAAGGTAGACCCCAACATTATGAAGTGGGTCGATCAGACCAAGGAGTACACCGATAAGGGCTACAACAACAAGTCCAGCCTGTGGGACAGCCAGTGGGCAGCCGATCAGGGCCCGAGCGGCAAGGTGTTTGGCTTCTTCTATTCCACCTGGGGCATCAACTTCACCCTGCTGGGCAACTCTCTGGAGACCCCTGTGGCCGAGGGCGGCAAGGAAGAAGTAGGCAACGGCATCTACGGCGATTACGCAGTCTGCGAAGGTCCTCAGCCCTATTACTGGGGCGGCACCTGGATCTGCGCGGCAGCCGGTACCGATAATACCGATATCATCCGTGATGTGATGCAGAAGCTGACCTGCGACGAAGCCATTATGAAGCAGATCACCCTGGATACGCAGGATTACACCAACAACGAGAAGGCCATGGAAGAGATCGCAAACAGCGATTATGCCTCCGACTTCCTGGGCGGCCAGAACCATATCGCCCTGTTTGCAGAAGCTGCAAAGAAGATCGATATGTCCAACGCAGGCCCGTACGATCAGGGCCTGAACGAGAGCTTCCAGAATGCCTTCAAGGATTACTTTACCGGCACGGTGGACGAGGATACCGCAAAGGCAAACTTCGAGACCGCCATCAAGGAAAAGTACCCCGAGCTGACCGATGTGGTCTGGCCCGCATAAGCGCAGCCGGAACCTGAAAACCTTTTGAACCGAATCTGAATGGGGCGGGCCGGACGCTGATCCCGCCCGCCCCGTTTTGCTTTGGGCAGTGTACGTCAGGAGGGCAGTTACTATGGGAGCAAAACCAAAGAAGAACGGCTCGATCAGCTATGCAAAGTGGGGCTATATTTTCATTGCACCGTTCTTCCTCATCTTTGCGGGGTTCCAGCTCATTCCACTGGGGTCTACGATCTATTACAGCTTTTTTGAATATTACCGCAGCGGCCTGAAGATCATCGGCCCCACCTTTGTGGGCCTGAAGAACTACATCACCCTGTTTGCAACCGACCTGCCCAAATACTTTGGCAACACGCTGCTGCTCTGGATCATCGGCTTCATCCCGCAGATCGCCATCTCGCTGCTGCTGGCGGCCTGGTTCACCGACCTGCGCCTGAAGCTGAAGGGCCAGACCTTCTTCAAGACAGTCATCTACATGCCCAACCTCATTATGGCTTCGGCGTTCGCCATGCTGTTCTTTGCCCTGTTCTCGGATAACGGCCCCGTGAACGCTGCACTGGTGGGCATGGGCATCCTCAAGGAGCCCTTCAGCTTCCTGAACAGTGTCTGGGGCAACCGCGGCCTCATCGGCCTGATGAACTTCCTGATGTGGTTCGGCAATACGACCATCATGCTGATGGCGGCCATTATGGGCGTGGACCCCACCCTGTATGAGGCAGCGGAGCTGGACGGCTGCACCCCGAACCAGATGTTCTGGAAGATCACCATCCCACTCATCCGGCCGATTTTGGTTTATGTGATGATCACTTCGATGATCGGTGGCCTGCAGATGTTCGATGTGCCGCAGATCCTGACCAACGGCAAGGGCGGCCCCGACCGCACCTCCACCACCATGATCATGTACCTGAACAACCACCTGTTCAGCAAGAACTACGGTATGGCCGGCGCGGTCTCGGTGGTGCTGTTCCTGGTGTGCGCAGTGCTCTGCGTGATCGTTTACATGGCCCTGACCAAGGAGGACGACGGCCTGAGCAAGGCCGAGCGCAAGGTCCGCAGGCAGGCGGCCAAACAGGTGAAGGGAGGAAAAGCATAATGTCACACGCAGTCAAGACAAGATCCGAAAAGGCGACCCTTGCGGCCCGCCGCACGGTGTGCTATGCGGCGCTGGTGCTGCTGAGTTTTTTATGCCTGTTCTTCTTCTATGTGCTGGTCATCAATTCCACCCGCACCCATTTTGAGATCCAGAAGGGCTTTTCCTTTCTGCCGGGAAAATCGCTGATGACCAACCTGAAAAACGTGCTGTCGGATGCCAACATCCCGGTGCTGACCGGTGTGCGGAACAGTCTGATCGTGTCCGGCTGCTCGGCTGCCCTCAGTGTCTATTTTTCGGCCCTGACAGCCTACGGCATCTACGCCTATAACTTCCGGTTCAAAAAGGCGGCGTTTGCCATCATCCTGCTCATTATGACCATGCCGACCCAGGTCTCGGCGCTGGGTTTCCTGCAGCTCATCACGAAGATGGGCCTGAAGAACAGCTTCATTCCCCTCATCATCCCCAGCATTGCGGCCCCGGCGGTGTTCTTCTTTATGAAGCAGTATCTGGATGCCAGCCTGCCCATGGAGATCGTGGAAGCCGCCCGCATCGATGGCGCAGGGGAGTTCTACACCTTCAACCATATCGTGCTTCCCATTATGAAGCCCGCTCTGGCGGTGCAGGCCATCTTCTCCTTTGTGTCCAGCTGGAACAACTACTTCATCCCCGCACTGGTGCTGGATACGGCAGACAAAAAGACCCTGCCCATCCTCATTGCACAGCTCCGCAGTGCCGACTTCCTCAAGTTCGATATGGGCAAGGTCTATATGCTGGTGGCCATTGCCATCCTGCCTGTGATCATCGTTTATCTGCTGCTGTCCAAGTTCATCGTCCGTGGTGTTGCACTGGGCGGTGTCAAGGGCTGAGCATTCCCTTCTCTCCTTTGGAAAAAGCACCCGCAGCCAGCAGGCCGCAGGTGCTTTTCTATCCTCTCGTGCTCAGTCGGCTTTGGCAATGCGCTGCATCGCGGTGGAAGCGACATACTTCTCCTTGATGGCGCGGAGCTGGGCCATGTGGTCGGTGTTCACGTGGGCCTGCTGCTGGGCTTCGGAGTCCCACTCCTCAACGATGAGCAGCTCGTCCGGGTCGGCGGCGCTCAGGTAGTAATCGTAGCGCTCAAAACCGTCCTCCTGCTGGATCTTTGCCAGAATGCCGGCAGCGGCGACCTCCTGCAGAAAAGCGTCCCGCTGGCCGGGGAGCATACGGTAGGTGACCAGAAGCATCATGTGTTCCATGGTGAAATCTCCCTTATAATGTTCCAATGTGTGTTCTCTTAGACAAAAGCCGCCGGAAATCGCTTCCCGGCGGCTTTTGCTTATTAGGAGGATCAAAAGATGATCCCTGGAGAACTTAGTTCAGGATGGTCTGCTCGGTCTCGACATCAAAGACGTGGACCTTGTGCGGATCAAATGCAACGCGGACGGTGTCTCCGTTGCGTGCCTTGGAGGTGGGAGCGACACGGGCGGTCATCTTGTTGCCCTTGTACTCCAGGTACAGGTAGATCTCAGCGCCCATCATTTCGGACACATCGACCTGAGCCTCCAGGTGGCAGTCGGGGTGCTTTGCCATAAACTCGGGCTCGTCGTCGATATCCTCAGGACGGATGCCCATCTTGACCTTCTTGCCAACGTAGGAATCCAGCTTGCCGTCAGCGGTCTTTTCCTTGGGCAGGGGGATGGTGTCGCCGCCCAGGTCAATGGCGTACTGATCGCCGTTCTTGGTCACGGTGCCGTCCAGGAAGTTCATCTGGGGGCTGCCGATGAAGCCGGCAACGAACATGTTGCAGGGCATGTCGTACAGGTTCTGCGGGGTATCGACCTGCTGGATGATGCCGTCCTTCATAACAACGATGCGGTCGCCCATGGTCATAGCCTCGGTCTGGTCATGGGTAACGTAGATGAAGGTGGTAGCCAGCTTCTTGTGCAGCTTGATGATCTCGGTGCGCATACTGGTACGCAGCTTAGCATCCAGGTTGGACAGGGGCTCGTCCAGCAGGAAGACTGCCGGGTTACGAACCATTGCACGGCCCAGAGCAACACGCTGACGCTGGCCGCCGGACAGAGCCTTGGGCTTGCGGTCCAGCAGGTGCTCGATCTCCAGGATCTTGGCAGCCTCGTGAACGCGGCGGTCGATCTCGTCCTTCGGGGTCTTGCGCAGCTCCAGACCGAAAGCGATGTTCTTGTAAACGGTCATGTGGGGGTACAGAGCGTAGCTCTGGAACACCATGGCGATATCACGATCCTTGGGAGGAACGTCGTTGATCAGGCGGCCGCCGATGTACATTTCGCCCTTGGAGATCTCCTCCAGACCGGCGATCATGCGCAGGGTGGTGGACTTGCCGCAGCCAGAGGGGCCGACGAAGATGATGAACTCCTTATCCTGGATCTCCAGGTTGAAGTCGGTAACAGCAGGAGCAGTAGCGCCCGGATAGATCTTGTAGATGTGCTGGCAGCTAATCGAAGCCATAGGTCATTGCCTCCATTAAAATTTTTCTATGTTACGGCACCTTGACGGTGCACGCTCTCGTTGGTATTATAATAACAGATAACTTTGTGATATAAAATAGCATTTTATTGATTTGAGGTGTCAGATATTGCTTTATGATTGGACAAGTACCGCAGCCCTTGGCGTGGTGCGGGATATCCAGCCCAAAGAACCCCTGACCCTGACCGGCGAGGGGCTGTGGGTCTGCCTGGTCTCCAGCGGCAGATGCACTGCCAGCCTGACCGATGTCTCGCCCTCCCCGGCGGGCAGCGCACTGATCCTGCCGCCCCAGAGTGCGGCGGCGGGCCATCTGGTGCTGAGCCGTGCCCCGTTGACCCTGACCCCGGAAGGGGAGAGCCACCTGCTCTGCATCCAGCTGACCGGGCAGGCGGCGGTGCAGTTCCTTGCCGGGCTGACGGAGCTGCCGTTCCTAGCCCGGGGCGAGACCTGCCCCGCCGCCGCAGAGCTGCTGGGCCGCCTTGCCGCCGAGGCCGACACGCCCCGCAGCCGGGCTGCCAGCCAGCTGGCCTTTGCCCTGCTCTGTGAGCTTGCGGGGGCCGACAGCGCCGCCCCGCCTCTGCCGCCGCTGGTGGAGGCCGCCATTGAGGATATCCGCCAGAACTACGCTGGCCTGTATGGCGTGGAGGAGCTCAGTGAGCGGCTGGGAGTCTCCAAGAGCCACCTTGTCCGCACCTTTACCGCCGCCGTAGGGGTGCCCCCGGGGCGCTACCTGACCACCGTGCGGGTAGAAGCTGCCATGCGGCTGCTCCTGCACCGGGAATACACGCTGGATGTCATTGCCAGTCTGTGCGGTTTCTCAGGGGCCAACTACCTGTGCCGGGTGTTCAAAAAAGAGACCGGCCAATCCCCCGCACAGTGGCGGGCCTTGGCCGGTCAGACAGCGCGGCCCCTCAGCCCGGCGGAAAGCCAGCGGGAGCAGGCACTGTATATTTAAAATGTTCAGGAGCCGGGGCAGCACCCGGCTCTTTTCCGTGGAGGCGCTCAGCCGCGCACAGACTGCGGGCGCTTGAGCAGGAACACCGTCAGGGCCAGCGTGATGGCCTCGGCGGCGGGGAAGGCTGACCACACACCGTTCATGCCGAACAGGGCGCTCAGGATCAGCGAGCAGGTGACGATGGCGGCCACGCCCCGGCTGACCGAGGTGATGGTGGCCTCGGTGGGGCGGTTGACCGCACCCAGATAGCCCGCCGCAACAATATTGCAGCCTGCAAAGAAGTAGCCCAGGAAGTAGATGCGCATACCGCTGTGGGCATATTCGGCCATCAGCGCAGAGCTCTCGCTGTTGAAGAGGGCAACAAAGGTATCGGTAAAGCCAAACACGGCACCGTACAACACCGCCGCCAGCGCCAGCGCAGTGCCGCAGCCCAGCAGAAGCAGCCTTTTTGCTCCGGCCATCTCATTTTTGCCGTAGCACTGGCTGATCAGCGGCTGGGCACCCTGGGCCACGCCGTTGAAGATGGCTGTTGCCACCAGCGCAAAGTTTGCCACCACGCCGTAAGCGGCCACGCCCACGTTGCCCGCCAGCCGGAGCAGCAGGAAGTTGAACACGGTGGTGGTCACGGCAGAGGAGAGCTCCCCGACAAAACCGGAGATGCCCAGCTGGCAGCTCTGCACCAGCAGCCGGGCCGAGGGAGCCTGCCGGACAAAGGTGAGCGTGTTGCTCTTTTGAAAAAAGTGGCGGCTGCAGATGGCGATGCTGAGCACCGGCGAGATGGCGGTTGCCAGCGCCGCGCCGGGCAGGCCCAGCCCCATGGGGAAGATGAAGATGTAATCGAACACCACATTGAACAGGCTGCCGCTCAGGGTGGCCACCATGGCAAGGGACGGGTCGCCGTCGTTGCGGACGAAGGCCGAGAAGATGTAGTTGCACATGAAGAAGGGCGTGAACAGCAGGAAGATGCGGGTGTAGTTCAGGCCCAGCGCCACGATGTCTGCATCGCCGCCCATGAGCTGCAGGAGCGTGCCCGGGCAGAACGCGCCCGCCAGCATGAACGGGATGGCGATCAGGCAGGCGCAGAGGATGGCGTTGGAAAAATACCGCTGCGCCCGCGCCTCGCCCTGTGCCTGCAGGATGGCGTACCGGGTGGCCGCACCCAGGCCGATCATCGAGCCGAAGGCAAAGATCAGGTTGTACATGGGCAGGCAGAGGTTCAGCAGGGTCACGCCGTCGGTGCCCGCCGCCTGGGCGATGAAATAGGTGTCGGCCAGAATATAGCACGATGTGCCGATCAGACCGAAAATATTCTGCGACACATACTGGAAGAACTGCTTTGTCAGGTTCATGGATGTTTCCTTTCCGCAGGGAGAATAGGGGAGTGAAACGTAAAAACGACTACTACTATATCATAAAACTTGGCATATTTCAACGAAAAAACGAGGAAACACGCCATCATTTCCCAAACGGAACACTTCTCCCCGGGGAGATGCTGCTATCCGAAAATGCTATACAAATGCTGTCGATTTTGTGTAACTCACCAAAGATGCTTTGGGGTTGTTGACAAAAAAAAAGTTTTATGATTTTTGTGTAAGATGCCACGTTGAAACAGAAAAATCGGCAAACCAGTCGAAAGGCTGCGACGCAAAGCTAAAGGGCCTGTAATATGGCAGCCAGCTGCACTTTCTCAACCATACCGCACATGGGCATCACCTCAAGGGGCGGTAGATTCCCAAAGTACAAAATGCAGAGCGTTGTACCAGCCATTTGGCCGGTGCGGCGCTCTTTTTGCTTTGTGCAGGCATGGTTATATTTTGGGAGTAACTCATAAAAGGAGGATTTTTATGAAAAAGCGGTTCGTCAGCTTGTTGGTTGCAGCATGTATGATATTTGCACTGTTGCCAGTGAGCGCAATTACAGCGTTTGCAAAAGAACCAGTGCTAACTGGTTATTGTGGTGCTGACAGCTCCTACCCTAGTCAGACGTATAACTATTCTGTGGAGTATAAAAACATAGAACGTACCTTTACTGGAACATATTACAGTAATGCTATTTGGACATTGACACCGAATGGTGAAAATACCTATAAGCTTACGATTTCTGGTACTGGTGCAATGGGAGATTTAAAAGGCTGGGCCTTTGGAAACCCTTGGAATTTTGAATTGATTCAAAAGCTAAAAGTAGCAGTCGATGACGTGTATTATGCAGTTACAGAGCTTGAAATCGCCGATGGTATTACTGAAATCGGTGCACATGCCTTTGAAGCTCACAGAGCAATCACGCATGTTGCTTTACCGCAGAGTGTAACGAAAATTGGAGAGAAATCTTTTAACTACTGCACGGGAATGCAATCGATTGAGCTCTCTAACAATCTGGAAGAGATTGGTTCGACCGCTCTTAGCGATACTGCTTTGACCTCTATTGAACTTCCGGAATCCTTAAAAAAATTCAAAAAGGTGCTTTTTCCGGCTGTAAGTCACTTGCGGGAGATTTGAAAATCCCCAGTAATGTGACTGTAATTGGAAATTCTGCTTTTGCAAATGATATTGCGTTGACAGGAACTCTGACAATTGGCAATTCAGTACAGACGATCGGAGATTCTGCATTTTCTGGATGCAAGTTTACCGGAAAGCTGACAATTCCTGATTCTGTTATTTCCATCGGCGACAGTGCTTTTACAAATAACAAGTTTAGCGAAATTTCGCTGGGTAGGAATCTTGAAAAAATTGGTGGAAGTGCTTTTAATACATCGGGCACCTATACTGGCCAACTGAATATTCCAGATAGCGTAAAAGAAATTGGAAAATCAGCTTTTAACGGCATGGGCTTTACAAGTATTCGACTTGGAAAGTCAGTAAGCAGTATTGCAGATACAGCATTTCAAAATTGTACAAGCATTCATTCACTGGATATTTCGAGCATTGGTAGCGCTGATTATGGTACGAATGTATTTAAGAGCCTGAAGAACCCCAATACTATTTATGTAAATAGTGAAGAACAGAAAAATACGATTACCAATCAAATCACGGAGAATCGTTCTGTATTCGCTATCACGAATGGTGGAGTTTTTGCAGAAAATACCACATTTGAAGAAGGTAAGCTGGCTACTCCCGAAAAGGCCGGTTACACCTTTGCCGGCTGGTATGATAATGCCGGACTGACGGGTGAAGCAGTAACGACCCCTAAAACTGGTAAGACTTATTATGCTAAGTGGGAAAAGAACAATTACACTGTGACCTTTAACAACAATGGGCATGATAAAAAGCCTGCTGACAAAACTGTTGAATACGGTGACTCTGTTCCTAGCCTGCCTGAGTTGCACGACAGTACCAACGAATGGGTATTTGATGGCTGGTATATGGATGCAAACTTCGCAACCAAATATAATAATCAGGCCATCACTGGTAATACAACTCTTTATGCGAAGTGGCATGAATATCAGAATACCTCTTTGACTGCAAAAGTTTCCAAGAGTAACTATCTGGTCAACACCCCTGCTGATGTGAATGTTACTGTTACTCCCGGCGATGATATTAAAGATCTCAAGCAAAATGTGAACAATATCAAGATTTCGCTGACCTACGATGATGATGTTACCAGTGTGATGCTGAACGGCAAGGAACTGACCGAGAAAGAATACACCATTTCCGAGTTGATGGGCCAGAATCGCAAGCTGGATGTAACCTATGGCAAGGCCGGTACGCATACCTTTGGTATTGTCCTGAAAAATGGGGACAAGATTGTGAGTGAGTGCAGCACGGATATCGTTGTTGTCGAAAAGGCCGCCGAACTGACCCCTGCAACCAAGCTCTACACCCTGACCGTCAAGAACGCTGATGTTACCATTCAGAATGGTGACGAAGAGATCAAGGCTGAGAAGAACGACAAGGGCGAGCTGATCGCCAAAGTGCCCGAAAAAGCTGACGTGACCGTGACCTACACCAGCCAGAGCGATGCCGTTGCATTTGACCAGTGGACGATTACCACCGATGAAACGCTGGATGTGGATGTCAAGAACAACCCCCTGAAGTTCCAGATGCCTGCCGGTGGCGTGACCATCGAAGCCATGACAAAGGATGCCTCCATTGAGGAGGACGAGCCCAACATTCTGGGCACCGCCGCCGTGGTCGGTACTGCCGCTGCTGGCACCGCCATTCTGGCATGGCAGGGCTACCAGCTGGGCACGGAGCTGTACCTGAAAACCGCTCTGCCTGCTGGTACTGCCATCCCCACAAACCGTGCCGAGCTGGCCCTGCTGGTGTGGAACCATGCCGGTAAGCCCGCACCCGCCGCAGTTCTGCCCGCCGATGCCACCGATACCCAGAAGGCCATTGCCTGGGCTGTGGAGAACGATTTGCTCAAGGCCGCAAAGGACAACGGCGAGACCTATGTGGATACCGATTCCGTGAGCCGTGTCGAAGTGATCCGCGTGTGGAATAAGGCACAGGAAAAGTAAACCCCACCGTCATCCCTTCGGGATGCCACCGCCCCTAATAGGGGCGGCCTTGGCAAAAAGGTGAAACTATCCGCCATGCCAAGGGCCCCCCTATTAGCGGGGGCTGTCGCTGAAAGCGACTGGGGGGTTGCCCCCATAACCGAACCATTCTCTATTCCCCAATAACCTGTGGAAGCGCCCTGCCGGGGAACCGGTGGGGCGCTTCTGCATAGGGGCGGGAGCCGAAACCGCCGCTTTTTCCGCTCTAGCGCCGTGGTTTTTATTGACAAGCTCCCGGCTTGCTATTATAATAGAACAGTCATAATAGCATTCGTGCGCGGCTTTGCGGCTGCGTCAATCCAATAGACAAGGAGAAGATCCAAAATGGCACAAGAAATCAAGATGTCCGCTTCCGGCCTGAAGGCGATGCAGGACGAACTGGAATACCTCAAGACGGTCCGCCGCAAGGAACTGGCCGAGGAGATCAAGGAAGCCCGCAGCCACGGCGACCTTTCTGAGAACAGCGAGTACGATGAAGCCAAGAACACCCAGGGTCTGGTGGAGAACCGCATCACCGAGCTGGAGCAGATGGTCAAGAACGCTGTGATCATCGACGAGAGCGAGCTGAGCGTGGACAGCGTTGCTGTTGGCACCCACGTTTCCATCAAGATGATCGGCGATGATGAGGCCGAGGAGTACGATATCGTTGGCCGCACCGAGGCTGACCCCATCAACGGCAAGATCAGCGACGAGAGCCCGGTGGGCCACGCTCTGCTGGGCAAGGCCGTGGGCGAGAAGGCTGAGGTCCTGCTGCCCTCCGGCCAGACCGTCGAGTACGAAGTGCTGGCCATCACCCACGCCGCAAACTGAGCCTGAACGGGAGGAAACCATGGAAGAGCAAAAGAGAAACCCCGCTCAGGGCCTGTCTGAGAGCGAGCAGGTGCAGGTGCGCCGCCAGAAGCTGGCCGACCTGCAGGCTGCCGGAAACGACCCCTTCACCCTGACCAAGTTCCCGCAGGACGCATACTCTGCCGACCTGAAGGAAGAGTTCAAGGATCTGCCCAACGAGACCGACAGCGGCAAGCAGGTCGCGCTGGCCGGCCGTATGATGTCCAAGCGCGTGATGGGCAAGGCGAGCTTTGCCCACCTGCGCGATGACAAGGGCGATATCCAGCTGTATGTCCGCCGCGACGAGCTGGGCGAGGAGGCCTATGCTGCCTTCAAGAAGCTGGACGTGGGCGATATCATCGGTGTCAAGGGCGAGGTGTTCCGCACCAAGACCGGCGAGCTGAGTGTTCGTGCCACCGAGCTGACCCTGCTGGCCAAGAGCCTGCGCCCCCTGCCCGAGAAGTTCCACGGCCTGACCGATACCGAGATGCGTTACCGTCAGCGCTATGTGGACCTGATCGCCAACCCCGAGGTGAAGGATACCTTCGTCAAGCGCAGCCAGATCCTGAAAGAGATCCGCGCCTATCTGGACGAGAAGGGCTTCCTGGAGGTGGATACCCCCATCCTGACCCCCTTTGAGATCGGTGCCTCTGCCCGCCCCTTCTACACCCACCACAACAGCCTGAACATGGACATGGTGCTGCGCATTGAGACTGAGCTGTACCTCAAGCGCCTGATCGTGGGCGGCATGGACCGCGTGTATGAGGTTGGCCGCATCTTCCGCAACGAGGGCATGGACCCCAAGCACAACCCCGAATTCACCAGCATCGAGCTGTATCAGGCCTTCACCGATTTCCACGGCATGATGGATCTGGTGGAGGAGCTGTACAAGCGCCTTGCCCTCAAGATCTGCGGCAGCATGGTCATTCCCTATCAGGGCAAGCAGATCGATATGAGCCACTGGGAGCGCCTGACCATGGTGGAGGCTGTCAAGAAGTATTCCGGCGTGGACTTCAACGACTGGAAGTCCGACGAGGATGCCATTGCCTCTGCCAAGGAGCATCATGTGGAGCTGCCCGAGGTCCCCACCAAGGGTGCCATTCTGGCCGAGTTCTTCGATGCCTTTGTTGAGGACAAGCTGATCCAGCCCACCTTCATCTATGATTACCCTGTCGAGATCAGCCCGCTGGCCAAGCGCAAGCCGGATGATCCCGCCTTTACCGAGCGCTTTGAGTACTTTATCGACTGCACCGAGTACGGCAACGCCTTCAGCGAGCTGAACGACCCCATCGACCAGAAGGGCCGCTTTGAGCGTCAGGTCGCCGAGCGCAAGGCCATCGAGCCCGATTGCAAGGCTCAGGTGGATTACGACTACGTCAACGCACTGGAGTACGGTCTGCCCCCGACGGGCGGCCTGGGCTTTGGCGTGGACCGCCTGGTCATGCTGCTCACCGACAGCGCCTCCATCCGCGATGTTCTGCTGTTCCCGACGATGAAGCCGATTGAGCAGTAAAATGCAAAATTAAAACGTAGATACGATAGACTTTCAAACGAAATTCGGGCGATATCTGCGGCACTACACCACAACTACACCAATTTTGGGACGTTTTCCCGAAAAGGAGCCTTACAAAGCGGTGTGGTGTAACAAGTGAATAGGTGGATTGGTGTAGTAGGTACACCGAACTCCCAAAACGAAGATACGGCAGCTATGTTGCGAAAAACAACGTAGCTGCCGCTTTTTGTTTCATATAAGGATTTTATGCTACCAATCGGCGTTCCCTGCGGTTAAATCGGCTCGTCGCTGGTGATTATAAAATGCACCTTGATTCAGCATACGCCAAAATTTACGCCAATGATTCATAGCACACGTTCCACCCAACACAGTGCAGCGTTAAGACGCTCACTTTGCCGGTCATGATGGCCGTAGTCATCCAGCACAGTTTTGGCTCCACATGTCGCTTGCAGGGCAGTGTGGACTCGTTGGGCATAGCTATAGGCATCACACAGACGGTTGTTGTGGCCTTCGCCCTCCCGGATACCATTTTGCAGATAAACCTGTGCGGAGTAGTTTTTGGGGACATGTTCCTCTATGAAATCGGCAACACCCGGATACCAGAACGACCCACAGAGGGAAAATACTGCAGCAAAGGCATCTGTTTCCCAGAGACTCATGGTTGCAGCCAGACCGCCCAGCGAATAGCCGCCATACGCCAGTTTTTCCGTGTCAAGGGCGTATTCGTCTATAAGCGCCGGGAGAATTTCGTTGTTCAGTTCTCGATGATATTGTCCTAGCTGCCCGCCAAAATCCGGTGTGCCCGGTCGAAAAGCCGGTTCTGGCCACGGGGTATACTCTGAAAGTCTGTTATTGGGGTATACCCCCACCAACACTGCTCGTTCCGTGCGCAGATTCAACTGCTCAATCAGTTCCCCATCGTTGAGTAGGATTGCAGGATTTTTGCCTTTGCGCAGTCCCTTTTCCGGGAACCGGGCTCCAATTCGATGTGAACCGAGGTTTAGAATATCCATCCATAACCACCCTTTTTTGTCAATTATTACGCAGTGTGGGGTGCTCCCCACATAGACAAACGGTAGCATTTTGTGCTATATTAGCATTAACTAACCGCTTTTGCACAAAGGAGCTCCCAATGAATCAAATATCCGCGCTTCCTAATCCGCTGGAAATTTTATTTCAGGAATACAATCAGGGCCGAATCGAGTCTGTCGGCTTCCGCAGCTTTACCCTGCACGCTGGTGAGAGTAATAGCTACCGCACCCTGAAAAGTGCACTGATTGTTCCGGTGTCGGGTCGGGCCATCTTCTCATTTGAGCACGAACCCTTCATTGCCAAGCGAGGACTATTCCTGCACGGATGTCCCGACAAGACCCTGACCATTTCGGCCTTGGGCGAGCAGGATTTCCACTACATCAATATGTACTACGAAAACGACCGGCCTTTGCTGTTCTCCCACAAGCTCAAAAATCCGGAACAGACCTTTTCCATTCTGGAGCAGATCCTAAAGCTCCACCCGGACGCTGACATCCGCAGCCAGTACCAGCAAGAAAAGCTGACAGAAGAGTTCTTCGCCCAGATTTTTGCAGATTTTCAGCCCGAGGAAACTTACAATGAAAGCCAAATCATGAGCATCCTGCTGGATTTCATCGCAGAGCACTATGCAGAGCCGCTGACGCTGGACGCACTGGCCGAGCAGGTCAATGAGAAAGCTGGACATGTCAGCTATCTCTTTTATAAGTACAAAAACATCCGCCCCATCGATTACCTCATCAATTATCGTGTCCGAATAGCCACTGAGCTTTTGCGTTCCGGCGACTACACTGTGACACAGGCCGCTCATGAGGTCGGCTACCGAGATGCCTGTTATTTCAGCCGCATTTACAAAAAACGGATGGGCTTTCCGCCCACCCGTATTCTGCCATAACCGAAATTTTTGATTTCAGGTTCCGTTAAGATGCACTGTACATGAAGTTGTACAGGGTCTCAGCAGAATCGATGACCCGTGCACCGTAGTCCATTACGTCATCATAATCCATCTCGATGACCTTCTGGTTGGCGATGGCGGGAACCTCCTGCACGACGGCGTTGGAGGTCAGCTGCTCCACCGCGTCGGCATCGGTGGAACCAAAGCGGTCTGCGCGGACGTAGACGATGATATCCGGGTTCATGGAGACCAGATTCTCCAGCGTCAGGCCGTTGCCGCCCTTGTCCAGAACATTTTCAGCGTTCAGGGCATTCAGCATACAACTGCTCATCTTGGAATTGAAGGCCACGAAGGTGCCATCGGCGTAGCCAGCCATGAACAGAACCTTCAGGGGCTCTCCACTCTGGCCGCTGACCTTGTCCATCAGCGCGTCGATTCTCTCCTGCAGCTCGTCAGCGTAAGCGTTTGCAGTCTCCTGCACGTTGAAAATCTCGCCAATGTTCCGCACATCTTCTACGATGTTGTCCAGAGCCTGGTCAGTGGAAGCACTGGCCAACTCGGTATAGACGGGAATGCCCAGTTCCTGATAGGATTGGACGGTGCCAATGCTGCTTTCGGTGAACATCAGAGGACCCTTGCCAAGGATCAGATCCGGCTCGGTGGCAAGGATAGTCTCCTTGGAAACAGACTTCTTATCGCCAAGGCTGTTCAGCGAAGCAACTTCATCGGCGATGTCGCCTTTCAGGGCGTTGTCATTATCGAACACACCGACAATTTTGTCCTTGAGCCCCAGCTTAATGAGCAGCTCGGTCATGGACAACTGGGTGGACAGCACCTTTTCGGGGGCATGATCGTAGGTCATATCCACAGCATTGCCATCAGCGTCATAAATCTGCAGGGTCAGGGGGTAAGAGGTCTCTTCGGCGGAGACGGTGCTCTCGGCAACAGACGAAGCAATCTCAGAGGAGGCGGCAGCAGACGATGCCACAGAAGATGCGGTCTGACCACAGCCAGTGGTCAGCATGACGGCTGCCAGTGCCGCGGCAGCAACACTCAGGGTTTTCTTTTTCATAAAGGTTCCTCTTTCTGCGGGGTACTCCCGCGTTTTTGTTATAGATATTGAATCATCAGTTTTCCGTTGATCGGGCTGGGGTACACACAGGCTTCTACATCAAAGATTCGGCGCAGATTTTCGGGGGTTATCACCGCTTGAGGCTGGCCCTGCGTTACAATTTCGCCTTGTTTCATCAGATAGAGGTGGTCGCAGAATTGTGCTGCAAGGCTCAGATCGTGCAGCGCTGCCAGGACCGTGATCTGCAAATCTTTGATGATTGAAAGGATTTCTAACCGATAACGGATATCCAGATGATTTGTCGGTTCGTCTAGGATCAGGATCTTGGGCGACTGGGTCAGCGCGCGGGCCAGAACCACTCGCTGCTTTTCGCCGCCCGAGAGAGACTGAAAGTTACGGTCACGGTAGTTTTTCATACCAACCTTGTCCAGTGCTTCCAAAGCTATCTCGTAGTCCCTCTCCCGTTCTTGCTCCAGCAAGGAATGGAAGGGATACCGTCCCATCAGGGCGATGTCCAGCACGGTATAGTCAAAATTGATCTGGTTGAATTGTCCCATCACCGCCATGTTCCGCGCCAGCTTTTTGCCGGGAAAGTGTGTGATGTCCTCGTCATCCAGACGAACGATGCCGCTGTCCATCTTTTGTGTGCGGTAGATGGAGCGGAGTAGAGTGGTCTTGCCGCTGCCGTTGGCACCCAGCAAGGCCGAGAATTTCCGGTCCGGCACCTCAATGGAGAGATGCTGTACAATTGGTTTGCCGGAAATCGAAATGTTTACGTCTTTCGCATCCAGTCTCATTCAATTGCCTCCAAATCCATATTTTTTACGCACCATCACATAGACGAAGAACGGCGCACCCATCAAGGCGGTGAAGATGCCCACAGGCAGCTCGGTGTTGGGAATCAGACTGCGGGCGATGGCATCTACCCAAAGCATGAACAGTCCGCCGGATAATGCCGCAATCGGCAGTAGTTTTCGGTGGGCTGTGCCGGCAATGGCGCGGGAAACATGCGGGATGATGAGCCCCACAAATCCGATAGTGCCGCAAACCGATACAAGTGCACCGGTCAGCACCGAGAGCACCAGCAGGTAAACCAACCGACACCGGAAGGTGTTGATGCCGATGGTGGAAGCTGCTTCCTCGCCCAACATCAGGCCATCCAGCGTCTGCGCCTGCGTCCGGAAAAAGACTGCTGCCGCCAGTACGATCAGTGTGATAAGGCCGATGTTTTTCCATCCGGCGCGGGTCAGGGAGCCCATCGTCCAGAACTTGATGGACATCATACCGTCCGAATCGCCTGCTACCGCAATGATAAAGTTGGAAAATGCTGTCAGCAGTGCATTGACAATCATGCCGGAGAGAATCAGTTTGACCGAGGTGGTTTTACCGTCCGCCGAGGAGAGGGCCAATACGAGAAAGCAGGCACCGCCTGCTCCTACAAAGGCCCAAAAGCCGGAGATCACGCCCAGCCCTAAAAAGAGTGAACCAGTGGCTCCCAGCGTTGCGCCTGCCGACACACCAAGAATATATGGGTCTGCCATTGGGTTTTGGACAACTGCCTGCATCACGCAGCCACAGAGCGCCAGCCCGCTTCCGGCCAGAAAGCCCAGAATAATTCGGGGCATTCGGATCTGCCAGACGATCTGTTCAAATGCCACAGATACCGAGGTGCCTGTGTCTGTCCCGAACAGGTGCCGAAGCAGGATCGATAGTGTATCTTGTACCGGAATGCGGACTGCTCCCATGCAAAGCGTAATAATTGCAGAAACAAGCGTTAGAATCATCAATAGAATGATCGTCAGTCGTGTCTTTTTCATATAGAAATTACCTTCTCAAGTGGTTCGAGGTTAGCTTTGACTACCTGCAAAGTATTTTACAGGCTGCTTGCAGATTTGTCTATGGACAATTCTTTAAAGAATGGACGATTCTTAAAAACCGGATAGCCAGATTACTTTTTGTCAAGAGGGTAGGCGTCGTCCAGCCCTCTCTCTTTTTGCCAAAGTTTTCCTCGCCTTTTCTTGCAAGCTGCCGAAAGTGACGCGTTCTCAAAAGTTCGCGTTTGCGTAGCGCAGCAGAGCAATGAAAGCCCCAGTGGGGCTTTTAAGCGGCAGAACGGTCTTGCGCAGCAAGATGGAGGGGCCTTGCCCCGACAAGTTCACGTTGACACGGCTCGATTTTTGTGGTAATCTATCCCAACAATTTAATATAACATATTTATCTTAGAGTTCCAGCTCGGCTCCCGAAGGAGTCGGCGCAAGTTTTTGACTTTCTTATCGCTACATAACGAACCCGAACCAAGGCCATCCCGGAAGGGATGGTTAGGTTCAGGTTGTTGTGTGGCGATTTTTTATTGCCAGATCCAGCACCGCACCTTGAAAACCGCATGACCGTCTGCATGGGATACCCGGCGATGACCCCGCAAGGGAGAGCCTGGAAACGCCGCCGAGAGGGGGCAGGAAATCCATGCAGGGAGAACGGCAGAATGGTGGACACCATGCCCCTGCGGTGTGAGATCTTCGAGATGATGCGTGAATATGTCGGAGCGAACCTTGCCAAGAAGGTCACCAATGTGGTAGATGTGCTGAAACTGGCGGCACAGGTGGAGGACGGCCATGAGGGCCTCCACCTGTTGATGGTGGATCCCCACATCCCTGCCGGCGCAAAGCTGTACTAAGCTGCCGGAAGCGTCCCCGGAGCGTCCGGAACCTAGAATCAATATAAAAGAGCCGCTGCACCTGTGTGAGGTGCGGCGGCTCTTTTTGCATCTTTTCAGCGAAAGCTGCGGCGCGGGAGCGGCGGTTCAGCGGGCCTTTTTGGGGCCGCTTTCATCCGGGGCGGAGTCGGGGGCGCTGTTGCCGCCGGAATTCAGGATCGCGGCAAACTGCTGCAGCTGCTTGAGGGAGCTGACCCCCAGCTTTTCGTAGATGTTCTTGTTGTGGAAGCGCAGGGTGCTGTCCTTGATGTCCAGCTGCTCCACGATCTCCCGGGAGCGCAGCCCGGCCACATAGCCGTCAAAGATGCGGCGCTCGGTCTTTGTCAGGTTGGGGATGCCCTCCAGAAAGGTCTGGAAGGCATCGGGGACGGATTCGTTGCGGCACACGTCCGCCAGTCGGGAAAGTTCTGTCTGCATCTGCTGGCGCTCCATCTGCAGCTCGTCCATCCGCCGCCGGGACTCCCGCCGGTCCTCCTCAAACTGCCGGAACGCAGGCGAGAGGATGTGCTGGTGGAAGTACATGCAGCAGAACACCACAAAAAAGAGGATGAACAGGCCGATCAGCAGCATTTGCAGGTTGCCGGAAAAGATCAGCCTGCGGTAGTCCGTCATGGGGATGCAGACGGCCAGCCGGTAGGACTGGTTCTCGCTCAGGCGGCAAAGCTCCGAGATGCCTGCATAGGCGCTGTCGGAGCCGATCAATTGGGTCAGGCTGCCGCCCATGCTGCGCAGCACCAGCATGTCCCGGGGGGCGTGGAAGTAGCCGCCGGTGGTGCCGCTGCTGAGGGCGGCGCTGGCGTTCAGCCCGCTGTCTGCCGGGGCAAGCAGGCAGATCAGGTGGTCAAAGCCGGTGGGCTGGGCAAAGTTCTGCTTGAAAAAGCTCTGGCTGATCTCAAAGCCGCACAGCCCGTACATGGTGCCGTCGCGGCCCCGCAGGGGCAGCAAAAAAAGCTGTACCTCCTCCGAGGTGCCAGGAAGACTGAACCGCTCCGTCAGCGTATAAGCCTGGTACAGCGGGGTGCTGCTGGGGGTCATCCAGCGGTCGTAGTCGGGGAACTGGTCGGTCTGGAATTCCATGCGCCATTTGCGGTGGGGCATCACGCTGTGGGTCTTGCCCACATCGGCGCTGCCGCGGTAGAGCAACAGGGGCACGGTGGGGGTGTCGGCACCGCCTTTCTGCACATAGAGCCCGGCGCGGGAGTATCCGGCCCCCTCCATGCGGGTGTTGACGGTGGCATCCAGCAGCACAAAAGCACCGGAGCAGCTGGTCCGGCACAGGCTGCGGCAGAGCGGCTCGATCATCTCCTCCTCCAGCGCGTTCAGCACCTCGGGGGAGTCGTTCAGCTGGTCAAAGGTCATCTCCCGGCTGGCAAGCTGCCGGTCCACCAGAGCGCCCATATCCTCGGAGAGGTTCACGCCCATGACCGCCAGCTGGTCAAAATAGCGCTCCATATCGTTCTGGAACACCGAATACTGGATCTCCAGGCTGCGGGTGGTGTCCTTTTTGGTGTTGTGCAGGCTGGCAAACAGGAACAGCGCCGCGCCAAAGGTCAACAGCAGCAGCGCAGCCAGCAGCAGGCAGGGCCACAGCAGCCGGGAACTCATGGAGCTCTGGCGGATATTCTCACGGTGCCGGGCAAAAAAGTGCATCAAAGTTCCCCCTTTTTGGCTGTGCAGCGGGTTCAGGCATTGTCACACAGCAGCTGCCAGGTCTCCTCGGTCAGGGCTTCCAGCGTTTCGCCGTTGGCAAGGCGCTGGGGGTAGTCCTTCTGGCGCTGGCGCAGGCTGTCGTACAAGGCCTTTGCCTTGGCGTGGTACCCCACGATGCCCGGCTCGGACAAGGGGGTGTTCTGGAGACGCATCTCGTTGTAAACATCGTACAGCCGCTGGTAGCTCTGCTGCTCGAACGGATAGTCCGCAATGGCATCAAAGGCGGCGCTGGACACCGGCATATATCCGGTGTCGGCGGCAAATTCCAGATTGCGCTGCTGCTCGGTGAGCCAGCGCAGGAACACGGCGGCGGCTTCGGCCTTCTGGTCGGTGGTCTTAAAGGCGCACAGGCCCACACCGGCCTGCGGCATCAGGGGCGTGGTGGTCCCGGCGGCGTGGGGCAGGGGAGCCAGCAGCAGGTCGGTGGGCTCGGTGGTGTTGTCCGGGTAGGTGACGAAATCATTGTAATAGAGGATGGCCGCAGAGCTGCCAAGGCCCGCCAGCGTTTCGCCGGTCATCACCTGCGTGTTGGAGTACAGGTCCGAGATCAGAATATCGCCCTGCACCAGCCCCCGGGCAAACTCCATCCACGAGGTACGGAAGGCCTCATTGGTCAGGTCGTACCAGCAGTCCCTGTATAGTTCGCCGCTGCCCTGTTCCAGTGCGTTCAGCTCCACCAGACGCAAAGGGTAGTCCAGCGCGCAGAAGGGCTTGCCCTGCGACCACTGCCGGTAGGCGGCGGCCATCTCAAAAAAGCCGTCCCATGTGGCAAGGGTGGAAAGCTGTGCCCCGGTATCCGCCGCAAACCGGGCGTACTGGGAGCCGTTGAGGAAGATGAGCTGGGTGGATTTGGACACCGGGAACACCACCTGCCGCCCCTCAATGATGCCATCCTGCACAAAGCCGGGCACGTAGGCCGCCATGTCCTCGGCGGTAAACCAGTCGTTCCAGTCCACAAGGGTCTCAATGCCCAGTGCGCTGGCATCCGCGGGGTGGGCCGAGAACAGGTTTGGCAGGTCCAGCGCACCGGGTTTCCCGGCCTTGGCATCCTGCAGCTGGCCGCCAATGGCGGCGCTGTTGGTCATGTTGGTCACATTGAGCAGAATGCCCTTCTCCCTGCCCACGGTGTCGTTGAACTCGGTGAGCAGGCGGTTCATGGGCGAGTCTGCCTGTTCGCCGTACACATGCCAGATGCTGAGCATGGTGGGGTCCTTGGCAGAGAGCAGGGTCTTGCTGCCGCCGCAGCCCGCAAGAGCCAGACCGGGGAGAACTGCCGCAAGCTTCAAAAATGTCCTTCGTTCCATCTTCGTGATTCCTTTCCGCATTTTGCAGCCAAGGGGAAAACCGGCAAAAGAAGGGCCGCAGCGGCCTGCCTTGGCGGGCAGCCGCCCCAAATCCCCCCAATTTTGGGCTTTTTGGGGGGATTCCTTGCGGGGAAGGCCCAAAATCCCCAAAATTTATTTTCAAATTGCCCCCCAAAAACGGCTTTTCTGGGGGGGCAATTTTTTTTCGGGTATGGTACAGTACAAACAGAAGAGGTACCGCGCCGGATGCAGGCGGCCTGTCGCTGTGCACAAAACGTGTCAACGAGCAACTGCGGATTCTATCTATAAGGATAGCATAAGATGGAGCGGACTGCAAGTACCGAGAACCCCACGCCCCACAAAGCCCCCCGGAAAAACAGGGGGGACCAACAGAAAGGAGCACCCCATGAAAGAACTGAACAGACGCGCATTCCTCACCCTTACCGGCGCAGCCCTTGCAATGATGGCACTGGCCGCCTGCGGCGCTGACGATGTCCCTGCCGTACCTCCCGCACCCGCAGCACCTACCAGCAAGGAAGCTGAGCTGGTGGCAGCCATCAACAAGGTCTGGAAGAAAAAGTTTGATGCAAGTCAGGTTACCCATGAGCAGCTGACCCTCAATCAGGATGCGCAGGGAGCCATAAAAATCCAGGGAGGAATCTTCGAGAACGCAAAAGAACCGGTGCATACGCTGACAGCGGATGACTGGAAGGCTATGTATGATGTTAATGAGTGGAAAATCTCACTGGAGAAAAAGTATGATCTGGGAGGTGCTGCTGGAATTTCCGAACCGACTGGCGAGGACGGAAATATGGAGATATCCTTGACGTTTGAGTATTCCTGCGAGGATGCGGTGATTCAGAAATTTGTGGATAAGATCATGAAGTATAGTCTCAGCCGGGAGGCAGAGTTCATCAGCATCTACTGCCCGGTGGTTCAGGGCAAGACCTACATGATCGCTACCGTGTTCTGGAATAAAACAGCATAAGATAACCAGACTTCCCCCTTTTGCCCCGGGCACACTCCCCCTGTGTCCGGGGCTTTATAGAAAGGAGCACCCCCATGAAACGATACGACCGACGGACGTTCCTCAAGCTCTCCGGCGCATCGGCGGTGATGCTGGCCCTGAGCGCCTGTGAGGACGAGGGCTTTGGCGGTTCCGGTGCGTCGGACATCCCGGACTCCGGCAGCTCCCTCCCCCCCTCTGCCTACGACCCCTTTTACAGTGGGGAGATCACCACCCTTGGCCCTCCGCTTCCGGAGGCTCCCGATTCGCCCCCTATTCCGGTGATCCGGGACGGCAGAAAGATCTTTGAGATCATCAATGCCGAGCTGACCCGGCGGAAGGTGCAGTACTTCAAACTGCAGTACAATGCGGGTCTGGAACACTCCATTCAGTCCGAAATGCAGATGTTTGTGGACTACGACACTCCTTCCTTCTCCGCAGAGGAAGGGCTGGAAGCCCGGATGAACGGCGATTATGTGGATGGAATGTGGGCTGGCTTTGATGAGGGCGGTTATGGATGGGGCAGAGGCTCCACCGGCTTCATCCGGAGCATCCACCACAACTGCTATGGCATCCAGCTGGACCATTACAGAGAGAAACGCTACTATCTGGACCGGCCCTACCCGGCCAATCAGGCCCAGTTCAAGGCCCTGATGGATGAGCTGGAAGGAAAATTCAATTATGCCCCGGGCCCCATGGACTCTCAGGAAGTGGACGTGTTCGACATCGGCATCACCGTGGCGGATGTTCAGGGCAAGACCTACTGGGCGGCCTATATCATGCGTACGCCAGAAAACCCCACCAACGATGAATGACGAAAAGGAGACAGCCATGAAACACAAACGTTTTGCTGCTGTGGTTCTGGCGGCGGCTCTCTGGCTGACCGGCTGCGGCGGCGCAGCGGCCCCCGCTGCCCCCGCAAACTCCGGTGCAGCTGCCAAAAGCACCGCAAGCACGGCAGTGCAGACAGCCCAGAAGGAGCGCATCACCGATCAGTTCGCGCTGGAAAAGAACGTTTCGGGCGTGTGGGGAGAGGAAGAGGTGCAGTACATTTCCGTCCATGTGCCGCAGCTGGAATGCGACAGCCCGGATGCCGTAAGCCTGAACAAGGATCTTGCCGCCATCTATGCGGCGGATTTCCGGGAATATGAGGCCTACGAGGAGGCCGGGCAGCCGGGCGGCGAGTACCCGCAGATCGGTGTGGGCTGGGATGCCTACTGGTACGGCGACTGCGTCAGCCTGGTGGTGCGCAGCCGCTACGGCGGCACCGCCCCGTGGCGTTACAGCGGCTGGTGCTTCGATTTTGCCACCGGCCAGCAGATCACCGTGGCCGAGATGCTGCAGCGCATGGGTCTGGACCCGGACACCGTGCAGGAGCAGGTGCAGCGGCAGGCCATGCAGGCCTTTGACCGGGAGATGGCGCAGGGCGCGTATTACGAGGGCCTGCGTCTCGGCGGAGAGCTTTCGCAAATGCGAATGGACACGCTGGAATACAATGAACTGGAAAACCTGTGCCTGCTTTTGCCACAGCAGGATCAGCTGGTGCTCCGTGGAAAGTACAGCTGTGAAGAAGGCTGGCAGCAGCTGGATATGGAGATCCCGCTGACCTCCGCCGCCCCCGCCGATCCCCCGGTGCTGACCGATACCTACGATGGTGTGCAGGTGCAGCTGGAGGGAACGCAGGCCGCCATCACCCTGAGCCCCGCGCCAAAGACCGACCAATGGGGCGACATTGGCATCCGGGTGGAACAGACGCGCACCTACCCCATCCTTGGCGCTTACAATGAATATGTGGACGTGTGCATCGGGGAGCAGGAGGACGGCTTCTTCCGCCCGGTGGTCTATCTGCTGACCAAAGACGGCGTGGTGGAGTATGTGGACGTGCTGCGCTGCCTCCTGTTCGGGGATGCCATGATCTGCCAGGACCCCATCTACTTTGCCAACAACGGTGTGGCGCTGGAACTCTGCGGCAGCGAGGTGAACCTGCGCCGGGCGGATGGCTCTGTGCTGGAGCTGGCTCCCCTGTCGGCAGAGTGGAGCGCGCAGGAGATCCCCTATTCCGTCATCGGCTCCTACAACTATACCGACGAAACCGGCTGGAGCTGGATGGACCTGACCAGTGACGGCAGCGTCCAGATGGGCATGCAGGACAACAGCCGCATGGATCAGGGCGATGCCGCATATCTGGGCGTTGTGCCCGAGGGCGTGGTGCTGGGCATCTCTACGGATGCGGGGCTCAACTTTGTGGCGGCGTTCAAGATGGACCTGTACAACGAGAACCTGACCATGACCATGATCGCCGGGCAAAACCCCTTTGCCGAGGGCGAGACCCAGCTGCAGATGAACCGCAGCTACGGTTGAGAAAACAAGGAGAACCACCATGAAACACAAACGCCTTGCCGCTGCGGTGCTGGCGGCGGCGGTGGTGCTGGCGGGGTGCGGCAGCGCAGCGGCTCCCGCTGCCCCCACAGGCTCCGGCACTGTCCCCCAGAGCACCGCAGACACGGCGGTGCAGACAGCACAAAAAGACCGCATCACCGAGCAGTTCACGCTGGAAAAGACCATCCAGCTGTACGAGTGGGGCAGCGCACAGAAGTTGAACATCCATGTGCCGCAGCTTGTGTGCTACAGCCCGGACGCCGCTTATATCAACTATGAGCTTGCCGCCATGTATGCGGCAGAATTCCGAGAGTACGAGGACAGCCCGGAGATCGAGCCCCAGCAGGACGAGGGGAGCCCGGATACTTATGATACTTATATCAACTGGGATGCCTACTGGTACGGCGACTGCGTCAGCCTTGTGATGTTCCGCTACGACGGCGGTACCGATCCGGGGTATTCCCGGGGCTGGTGCTTCGATTTTGCCACCGGAAAGCAGGTCTCCGTGGCTGAAATGCTTCAGCGCATGGGGCTGGACCCGGATGCCGTGCAGCAGCAGATGCTGCGCGAGGCCATGCAGACCTTTGACCGGAATATGGCGCAGGGCGGCTACTACGAGGGCCTGCGCAGCGGCGGCAATCTGGCAAGCATGCGGATGAACACGCTGGAAAACAACCAGCTGGATGACCTGTGCCTGCTGCTGCCGGAGCAGGACCGGCTGGTGCTCCGGGGCGGGTGCAGCTCCCCCGCCGGGTGGGGCTGGCGGCAGCTGGATGTGGAGATCCCGCTGACCCCCGCCGACACCCCGGTGCTGACCGATACTTACGGCAGCGCTTCGGTGCAGCTGGAAGGAACCCAGGGCACCGTCACCCTCCGCCGCACGCCGGAGACCGCCGCATGGGACGCGGATTACGGCATCCGGCTGGAACAGGACCGCACCTACCCCATCCTTGGCATCTATAATGAGTATGTGGATGTGTGCATCGGAGAACTGGGCGCGTCCTTCCACCCGGTGGTCTATCTGCTGACCAGGGACGGCGTGGTGGAGTATGTGGATGTGCTGCACTGCCTTATGTTCGGCAGCGCTCTGGTCTGCCAGGACCCCATCTACATTGCAAACAACGGCGTGGCGCTGGAACGCAGCGGCAAAGAGGTAATTCTGCATCAGGAGGATGGCTCTGTGCTGGAGCTGGCTCCCCTGACAGCAGAGTGGAACATGCAGGAGATCCCCTCGGAGGCCGTCGGTGCCTTCAACGACATGTCTGACAACCAGTTTGACTGGATGGACGTGGAAAGCAACGGTTCCGTCCAGATGGGCGTGCAGGACAACAACGTTTTCTATCAGGGCTACGCCGACTATCTGGGCGTGGTGCCGGAGGGCATGGTGCTGGGCGTCTCTACCAGCGAGACGGCAGACGGGATGCCGGGCATCACCTTTGTGGCGGCGGTGAAGTACGACCTGTACAACGAGACCCTGAACCTTACCATGATCGCCGGGCAAAACCCCTTTGCCGAGGGCGAGACCCAGCTGCAGCTGATCCGCTGCCCGGATCCCTGACCCCGGCGGGAGCCGCTGAGAACACAGGAGAACCACCATGAAACACAAAGCATTCCGCTGGATACCGGCAGTTTTGCTGGCAGCGCTGCTGGCGGGCTGCGGGGCAAAGACCGCAGCCTCTGCCCGCCCGGCTGGCAGCCGGGAGCTGAAATCGACCCCGCCGGATTCCATGCACGCCACCGTGATGATCACCGAGCAGTACACCCTTGAAAAGGTGGTGCAGGCGGAAAACGGCGGCAAGGTCCGGTTGAACATCCATCTGCCCCGGCTGGAAAGCGACAGCGCCGATGCTGCCCGCATCAACGCTGAGATCGCCCAGCTCTACGAATACGATGTGCAGGAGTACGCAGACTGCCCGGCGGCAGCCGACCCAGATTCGTGGGACATCTGCATTGAGATGAACTGGAACGCCAGCTGGTACGGCGACTGCGTCAGCCTTGTGGTCAGCAGCTGCTATGGCGGTACGGATGCACCCTTCCATTGGGGCTGGTGCTTTGACTTTGACAGCGGAAAACAGCTGACCGTCACCCAGATGCTGCAGCGCATGGGGGCAGACCCCGCTGCGCTGGAAGAGGCGCTTTACCGCGACGTGAAGCGCCGGGATGAGCTGGACCGTCAAGCCGCCATCGAGAGAGGAATGCTGCCCCCCGGCAGCCTGAAAGAGGGAAACACCGCATGGTGGACTTCGCTGGACGAGCTGCCGGTTTCGTTTGACGAAGCGGGGAACGTTACCTTTCTCATCCGCCGGTTCAGCGCCTCCGGGGAGGAGTACGTGACCGATGCCCCGACCATCCCGCTGGACGCACAGCCGCTGCCACCGGACTGGGAGTGGCAGGTGCTGGCCGAGTGGATGGCAGTCACGGCGGTGACGCAGGGTGAAAGCTGTGTCCCCGCCGACCGCAACGAAAGCTTTACCTTGCGGCTGGAAAAGGCCGAGATCACCGGCACGGTGACCGTCTCCTTCATCCGGGAAACATACGTCAGCCCGCAGATCCAGTCCGCTGCCGAGACCCGCACCGGAGAGCTGAATGCCGGCGCTGTGACCGGCTGGGACGGGGAAAAAAGTCAGGGCTGGAACCTGACATGCCTCAGCGAGGACGGCAGAAGCCGCTGGACCATCTCCATGATGGAGGACCGCTCGCTGCGGATGCAGTCCACCGGCCCCAAAAAGGGCAGTGAGGTCTGGTACGTTTTTCAGCGCACCGAGGCGTGGGACGACATCGGCTACACCGCCATCCCCCGCAGGCTGTGGGGCACTTACCGCGCCGGAGACGAGGCCGCAAAGGGCATCCGCTGGATGACCTTCCTGCCGGACGGCAGCTGCTGCATGAGCGTGGAATGGGACGGGTGGAACGGCACCCTGACCGGCACCGCCGAGGGAACACAGGGCCGCACCGAGGACGGTACCGAGCTGTACTTCACGCTGACCGACCAGAACGGCAGGCCCTGCGAGTTCTGGGCCATTTTGCTGAACGATGACGGCAGCCCCAGCGGTTGCAGCCTGAAATACCGCGCCGGAGAAGTGCTGTTTGACCGGGACACGCGTCCCATTTACTGGAAAAACGACTCCCCGGATCTAACCCTTGTACCGTGACCGAAACCGGAAACCGTGCGATAACAAAAAAGTTATCGTTTACACAAATAAAACATACAGGAGGAAATTACTATGGGTCTTATCAAAGCAGGTATGGGTGCACTGGGCGGAACTCTTGCAGACCAGTGGAAGGAATTTTTCTACTGCGACGCTCTGGATAAGGATGTGCTGATGGTCAAGGGCCAGAAGCGCACTTCCCGCCGCAGCTCCAACAATGGCGAGGACAACATCATCACCAGTGGCAGCGGCATCGCCGTGGCAGACGGCCAGTGTATGCTCATCGTGGAGCAGGGCCGCGTGGTGGAGGTGTGCGCGGAGCCGGGCGAGTTCACTTTCGATTCGTCCACCGAGCCCAGCGTCTTCACCGGAAACTTCGGCGACAGTCTGGCGCAGACATTCCAGACCGTGGCCAAGCGCTTTACCTACGGCGGCGACACGGGCAAGGACCAGCGGGTGTACTACATCAACACCAAGGAACTGGGCGAGATCCTGTACGGCACCGCCACCCCCATTCCCTTCCGGGTGGTGGTCAGCGAGGAGCGGGGCTACAAGCTCTCGGTGAACCTGCGGTGCAACGGCAGCTTCACCTGCCGCATCTGCGACCCGCTGCTGTTCTACACCAACGTGTGCAGCAACGTCTCCACCCAGTATGACGCATCGGAGATCGCACCCCGGCTGAAGAGCGAGCTGATGAACGCCCTGCAGCCTGCCCTTGCCACCCTTTCGGCCAACAAGGTGCAGTATTACGAGATCCCTGCCCACACGCTGGAGATCTCCGAGGCGCTCAACGAGCAACTGTCGAATGTCTGGCGCAAAAAGCGGGGCATTGAGGTGTTCTCCTTCAACATCAACTCCCTGTCCATCCCGGAGGAGCAGCAGAAGAAGATCACAGAGTGGGAAGAAAACGCCATGACCACCGACCCCACCACCGCTGCCGCCCGTCTGGTGGGCGGCCAGATCGATGCCATGAAGACCGCCGCCGGCAACACCGCCGGTGCCATGACCGGCTTTATGGGCATGGGCATGGCGGCCGGTGCAGGCGGCATGGGCGGCATGAGCGCCCAGAACCTGTTCGCCATGGGCCAGCAGGCCCATCCGGACAGCGTGGACGCGCCCCAGCAGGTCAGCCGTCCCGCACCCGCCCCGGCGGACAGCTGGCAGTGCAGCTGCGGCGCTACCGTTACCGGCAAATTCTGCCCGGAATGCGGCAGCAAAAAGCCGGAGCCGAAGCCCGCTGCGGACAGCTGGACCTGCAGCTGCGGTGCTACCGTTACGGGTAAGTTCTGCCCGGAGTGTGGCAAGCCCCGCCCGGCGGCAGCAGAAGGCTGGACTTGCAGCTGCGGCGCAGTGAACAAGGGCCGCTTCTGCTCCGAGTGCGGCAAACCAAAGCCCGCCGGTACGCCCAAGTATAAGTGCGACAAATGCGGCTGGGAGCCGGCAGACCCCGCTCACCCGCCCAAGTTCTGCCCGGAGTGCGGCGACCCCTTTGACGACAGCGACCGGACCTGACAATACAGAGCAATGAAAGGAGCATACCATGATGGGATTCTTTTCCAACCTGTTCGCAAAACAGAACTGTGCCGTCTGCGGCAAGGAGTGCGGCACCCTGCACCGCTCCAAGCTGCGGGACGGACAGTTCCTCTGCGACGACTGCGGCAACAAGTGCTCCAAATATATCCGGCTCAGTGAGCTGACGCTGGACGAAGCAAAGGAGCACATGGAGTACATGGCCCGGATGAAGCGGGTATTCGACGAGGTGTTCGACAAGACCGAGTTCCGGGTCAACGCATACCCCTCCACCCCGACGCAAATGGGGCTGGTGTTCTGCGATGAGCTTGGAATGCTGTACATCGACGACCGTACCGGCGGCCGGGGCAAGATGCCGGAGCTGATCCGCTACGACCAGATTGCCAGCTATGAGGAGTATCTGGACGAAACCCCCGCCAAGGAGCCGGGCAAGGAACCCACCCTCAACGGCGGCGGCCTGAAGCTGAAGCTGGTGCAGCCCCGCAGCATCACCGAGGCCCAGACCCAGCGGGGCATGCATCCCCACCCCTACATCAAGCAGGAGCTGGTGATCTGCTTCAGCAAGCGGGACCGGCGGGAGATCGGCTATGCCCACATCGCACGGCAGCATCTGGACCACATCTTCGGGGTCCACGATAATGAGACCAGCATGTTCGGCCGCCGGATGTCCAAGGCCGAGGAACGGGAGCTGAAGGGCCAGATGGGCATGATCGGTGCCATGGGTGCCGTGGCATCTGCCGCCATGAAGGGCGGGCAGCTCTCTGAGCAGGAAAAGGCCCGGTTCGTGGAGAACATCAATCTGGCCAACGATGCCCAGACCGGCGGCATGGCGCTTTACAGCCGCCGGGCCGACGAAGCCTTTGCAAAGGTGCAGTGAACAAACGAGGAGGAACAAATATGAGAAAGATCCAGCGCAGAGATTTCCTCAAGGCCATGGGCCTTGCCACCGCCGCCCTTGGGCTGACTGCCTGCGGCGGCTCCGGTGCTGCCAGCGCATCCAGCGTTTCCAGTGCACCGGCTTCCAGCAGCAGTGCCCCGTCCGCTTCGGCACCGCCGGAATCAGCAGAGGACAAAGCCACCCCTGCAGGGACCCCTGTGACCCAGTTCCAGACCGGGGAGCTGACCATCGGCGAATACACCTTCAAGGCGCAGTACATCCCCTTTGACGTCCGCCGCGAGGTAGGCGGTGCCTATCATGTGATCCACGCGGATACCTACCGGGGCAATTACTTCTTCAGTTTCTACAACGAGGACGATGAAGAGCAGTCTGCTAAAATCTTCGAGTATGCCATCAAGGACGACCGGATGACCCCGGTGGCAGAGTACAACATTGACGGAAGCAACGCCCTCAGCATCGACCGCAATGGCATCCTGTACGCCATGGATCCCTTTGATGTCTACTGCTACGATCTGAACGGCAGTGACCCGGAGGAGCCCAGCGACGCGCTGGACTACATGGGCAGCTGCTATTCCTCCAAGGACCGGGACCTGACCGTGATCTACTGGACCGACTCCGCACCGGTGCTGGTGCAGGACGGCGAGTACACCGAGCTGACGCTGGAGGGCGATAACGAGATCGGCCCCTTCTGCAGCATGCCCTCCCTGAACCTCAGCGGGGACGAGCTGCTGACGGTGGGCGAGCTGGATTCCAGCGGCGATTACTACCTTGCCGCCTTTGATCTGGACGGCAATGAGCTGGCCCGCAGCACGCAGCCGGTGGGCAATTTTGACGCCGTGATGATGAAGCGCCCCAACGGCTATCTGCTGGACACGGGCTATGTATGGGAGCTGTACGGGCCGGACGGTACCTTCTTGGAAAAGTCCCTTCCCGTGGGTGAGCGCGAGACCCTGTGCCAGCTGTGCGGCGACTTCTGCACCTTTGATGTTTTCCTGCCGCTGGAAGAAAACGCTTTCCTGGCAGTGGGCCACCACGGCAAAGCCACCGAGCCGGACGAACCGGTGGTGTTCCGCATCACTACGGATTTCTGAGCCGATCGCTTCGGCGGGAAGACCAACGCAAAAACAGCGGGGCCGGGGAAGAGCCCCCGGCCCCCTTTGGAACAACAGGAGGAAACGCTATGGCAGGAATGCTGGAATACAAGTGCCCCTGCTGCGATGGTGCCATCAAATTTGACAGTGCCACCCAGAAGATGAAATGCCCCTACTGCGACACCGAGTTCGACGTGGATACCCTCAAGGGCTATGATGAGGAACTGAAGGACGAAAAGCCCAGCGAGATGGAGTGGGCCACCCCTGGCGGCAGCTGGGCAGAAGGAGAGACTGCCGGTCTGCATACTTACAGCTGCAAGAGCTGCGGCGGCGAGATCGTGGGCGACGACACCATGGCGGCTTCGGCCTGCCCCTTCTGTGGCAATCCCATCGTCCTCACCGGACAGTTTGCCGGGGCGCTGCGGCCCGACCTCATCATCCCCTTCAAGCTGGACAAAAAGGCCGCCAAGGCAAAGCTGCAGGAACATCTCAAGGGCAAGGCCCTGCTGCCCCGGGTGTTCCGCAGCCAGAACCACATCGACGAGATCAAGGGCGTGTATGTACCTTTCTGGCTCTTCGACAGCGACGCCGACGCTCAGCTGCGGTTCACCGCCACCCGGACCCGCTGCTGGTCGGACAGCAAGTACGACTATACCGAGACCAACTACTACTCCGTCCGGCGGGACGGCACCCTGGGCTTTGACGCGGTGCCCGTGGACGGCTCCTCCAAGATCGAGGATGACCTGATGGAATCCATCGAGCCCTTTGCCATGCAGGATGCCATTCCCTTCCAGACCGCCTATCTGGCGGGCTATGTGGCGGACAAATATGATGTGACCGCCGAGGACAGCATCGAGCGGGCCAACAAGCGCATCCGCCGCTCCACCGAGGAAACGTTCCAGCAGACCGTTACCGGCTACGATTCGGTCAAGGTGGAAAGCAGCAGCATCCAGCTCCACGGCGGCAAGGCAAAGTACGCCCTGTTCCCGGTCTGGCTGCTGAGCACCAGCTGGCGGGGTGAAAACTATCTGTTTGCCATGAATGGACAGACCGGCAGATTCGTGGGCGACCTGCCCGTGGACAAGGGCGCTGCCCGCAAGTGGATGCTGGGCCTTACGGCTGCCCTTTCCGCCGCATCCTACGGCGTGATGTGGCTGCTGTGGCTGGCACGGATCCTGTAAAGGAGGGACGAACGATGAAAAAGACTTCCAAACGCCTGCGCTCCCTCTTTGCGGCGCTGGCAGCACTGGTGCTTGCGGTGATCCTGACCGTTCCGGCGTTTGCGGTGGAGGGCGGCTTTGCCGACCTGTACTACCGCATGTTCGACGACGCTGAGGTGCTGACCGAGGACGAGGACAACGAGCTGGAGGATGCACTGGAAGAGCTGAGCCTCCGCCAGAGCTTCGATGTGACCATTGCCACCGTCGAGTCGCTGGAAAGCGTGGGTTACGACAGCATGGAGGCCTATGCCGATGACCTCTATGATTACTGCCAGTTCGGCTACGGCCCCGATATGGACGGCGTGCTGCTGCTGGTGAGCGTGGGCGACCGCAAATGGCACATCTCCACCTGCGGCTACGGCATCACCGCCTTTACGGATGCCGGCATCCAGTACCTTGGCGAACAGATGAAGCCCTTTATGGCGGAGGGGGACTACGCCGCCGCCTTCCGCACCTTTGTTCAGTGGTCGGATACCTACATCGACGCTGCCCGGGCGGGCCGCCCCTATGATGTAAAGACCCTGCCCCGGGACCCGCTTTCCCCCATGTACCTGGTCCTTGCGGTGGGCATCGGCCTTGTGCTGGCGTGGGTCATCGTCAGCGTGATGAAAAGCCAGCTGCGCAGCGTGGCGTTCCAGGAGAACGCCGCCAGCTATGTGCGGGAGGGCAGCATGAACCTGACCAACAGCCGGGAGCTGTTCCTGTACCGTGACGTGCACCGCACCGAGCGGCCGAAGGAGTCCAGCTCCAGCGATTCCGGCGGCAGCTCCACCCACACCTCTTCCAGCGGCACCACCCACGGCGGTGGAGGCGGCTCGTTCTGAAAGGAGTATGTTTATGAACCCTTATCTCACGGAAAAAGCCCGCGGCGAGATCCCCCGTTTCCTCAAATGGCTGCGGAACGCTGGGCTTGCCTTCTGCGTGTTCTGCTCCTTTGGCGGGTTGTATACCCTCGGCCTGAGCCTGCAGGCAAAGGACACCTCCCACGTTGGGGGCTATGTATTCTGGATCGTGGTGGGTGCTGTGCCCCTGGCACTGTTTGCCCGCGGGGAGGCCCGCCGCTACCACGCAAGGACCATCGCCCGGCAGGTGGAGAGCTACTCCGGGGCAGAGGTGCCCCTGCGGTGGCTGTGCAACAGCGTTGGCATGGACCCCAAAGACCTTGCGTGGTACTTTGAAAACGGTTATTTTGTAAACCTCAGTCTGGACCTGAGCCAGAAGATGGTCCACAAACGGACCGTGCCCCGCCATGACCTGAGCCGGGGCTGAACCCTTACAGCTGAAACAGAAAGGAGTATTCTCATGGGACTTTTTGATAAGATGAAACAGGCCGCTGCCACCGCCGGTGGAAACCAGACCGTCACCTTTACCTTTCAGGCTCTGCCGGAAAGCCTTGCCCAGATGCAGGAGCTGCCGGAGGCCAGCCTGGACACCCCCTTCAAGGCCGCAGCACTCACCGTCTGCGCGCTGTGCGCCTACGGTGCCGACAAGGCCATCGGGCAGGAGATGCTCAACTGGCTGCGCGGCCCCCGCCCGCTGAACGGGCAGGACATCTCCTTTTTGAACGACCGCTTCCGGGACGGCAAGAGCTACATCCCCTTCTCCTACTTTGTGGGTGCGTCGCCGGAAAACGGCTATACTCCCCGCCAGCCCTTCACCCTGCTGGTGGGCAGCAACCACACCTCCTATGTGGAGGAGGGCTACTGCAAGCTGTTCATCCCCTGCGGTGGTGCCGATGATCCCCGCCCCATCAAGCTGCGCCGCAAGGGCAACGGGCAGTGGTTTTTGTGGGAGCAGTACCTGATGACCGGTATCCGCATCCCCACGTCTGCCGACCCGTGGGCGTAAGATGAAGGGCCTGACCATGAAGCTGTTTGCCGCCCTGCTGGCGCTGACCCTGAGCCTTGCGGGCTGCGGACCGGTGGACGGCGACCCCATCCGCTCCGGCGCGGCAGCTTCGGACAGCGCTTCCCGGCCGGACGCTGTGACCGTGGCGCAGCTGCGGCAGCAGGCCGAACAGAACGGCAGCCTTGCCGTGGTGCTCTATCTGGGCAGCGTCCCGGAGCGCACCGCCGATGTGGACGCTGCGCTGGACAGCCTGCAGGAACAGCCGTGGCAGTTTGTTGCGGACATCCCGGCAGACCACCGGGCCGCAGCGCCGGGCGGCGGGCGGGAGCTGTACTGCCTCTTCGCCGTCAGCAGCCGGGACACCCTGTTCCTCTACGAAAAGCAGGACCCCCAGTACCCGCACCAGACAGGCAGAGAGCTGTATTGCGGGCGGGATGGTCAACCCGTGCTGCTGCTGTGCAACGGCACCCCGGACACCCCCGACATCATGGCGGTGGTCTACTGCACCACCGGCCGCGCGCTGGACTGGTCGCCCCAGCTTTCCGCCTCCACCGGCAGCCCTGTGCCAGTGGAGGGCGTAGACGATTTTTCCAACCACCCAACGCCCGGCGCTGCCTCCTGAGGCGCGCCCCGGCAGGGCATGAGAAAGGAGAACCCATGAAAAACCTGAAACTTCTGGCCGCCCTGCTGGCGCTGGCCATCGGTCTGGCGGGCTGCGGCAACGGCAGCAGCACCCCCAGCTCCAAGCCCGAAAACAGGCTGGACGGAGACAACATGATCGCCCCCAACACCCAAAAGCAGGAATATGAGGAGCCGGAGGACGTGACCTATATGCGCCTTCTGGCAGGGGAGGACGAATACCGCGCCTGCGTGCTGTATCTGGGCGGCTCCTACGAGATCACCACCGATGTGCAGCAGGTGCTGGACAGCCAGACCGACCTGCGCCAGCTGTGGGGCTTTGTCTACGATATCCCGCAGGATCACTGGGTCGTGGCACCGGATGGCGGGTGCGACCTGTACTGCATCTTCCCGCAGGAGGCGCAGGCCACCCTGTTCGTCTACGAGGCGACCCTGACAGACGATGCCGAAAACCCGCTCCAGCGCGGGAAACAGCTCTATTACAGTGAGGACGGCCAGCCCATCCTGCTGCTGTGCAACATCAGCGATATCGTCCCCAACACCGAGGTGGAACTGTACCCCAGCACCGGCGAAGAGCTGGTATTCAGCCCCTTCCTTTCCGGCGAGAACGGCCATGTGGCGGAAGCCGAGGGCGTGTGCGATTTTACCATCTACCCGGAAGGGGACGACTGGATCTCCGTTGCCGATCCGTGGTCGCTGGAGGGCAACTGGCTGGAGTTCGCCCGCGACACCGACGAGGGCTATTTTGAGACCGACCCGGCAGATGCTGATGCCATGTGCTTCCTGCCCACGGATACCGAGACCGAGGGCGACCAGCTGCCCCTGACCGCCAGCTACATCACCCCCTACCCGGAGCTGAACGTGGAGGAGGCAGAGCTGTTCTACCACGATGGCACCCCGGAGGTGCCCTTCCAGTCCAATCAGGAGTGGTACGCCACCTTTACCGGGGAGGACGGCTCCCGCTACGCTGTCACGCTGGAGGACGAGGACACCCTTGCCCTCAAGTTCTATCTGGAGAACGAGGAGAGCTACATGAGCCTTGTCAGCACCGTCTATTTTGCGCGGCAGGAGGCCATGGGCTGACCGCCGCCGACCCACACCGGGAGGAATGCACCATGAAACACACCAAAAAGATCACCATCCTCCACTCCAATGATCTGCACGGAGATTTTCTGGCAGAGCAGGTGGACGAAAAACTGGTGGGCGGCGTTTCCATGCTGTCCGGCTACATCGAAAAGGTGAGGGCAGAGGAGCCCAACACCATCTACGCCATTGCAGGTGATATGTTCCGGGGCTCGGTCATCGATTCAGAGTACAAGGGCCTTTCCACCATCGAGATCATGAACGCCCTTGCCCCGGACATCGTCACCATCGGCAACCACGAGGTGGATTATGGCATCGCCCACCTGCTGTTCATCGAAAAATGTGCCCGGTTCCCCATCATCAACGCCAACCTCTACATCAAAAACACCCCCACCCGGCTGTTCACCCCCTACAAGATCCTGCGGGTGGACGGCATGAACATCCTCTTCATCGGCATCATCACCCAGGATGTCATCAACCAGACCAAATCCGAATCGCTGGTGGGCTCCTTTGTGGATACCGCCGCCGCTGCCGCCGAGGTGGGCAAGATCTGCAACGCCCACAACAGCATCGACATTGATTTCACCGTGCTGCTGACCCACATCGGCTTTGAGGAGGACAAGCACCTGGCCCGCCAGCTGGACCCGGCCTGGGGGGTGGACCTGATCATCGGCGGCCACAGCCACACCTACCTGGAACACGAGGTGGAGGAAAACGGCGTGATCATTGCACAGGCGGGCACCGGCACCGACCAGATCGGCCGCTTTGATATCATTGTGGACACCGACAACAACTGCATCGATTCCTACACATGGCGCACCGTGCCCATCTGCGCCGAGACCTGCCCCCGCAACCCTGCCATGGAGCAGGTGCTGCAGCGCTTCACCAGCCAGGTGGACGAAAAATACAGCCACATCGTGGGGCGCTTCCGCCGGGAGCTCACCCACCCCCAGCGCACCCGGGAGACCGAGCTGGGCAACCTGTTTGCGGATATCTTCACCCGCAGCCTTGGCATTGATGTCATGCTCATCGGCTCCGGCAGCATCCGGGCCGAAAAGCTGGGGCCCATTGTCACCTACGGCGACCTCATCGAGGGTTTCCCCTACGACGACGGCGTGTTCATGTTCAAGGTGACAGGCCAGCAGCTGCGCCAGATGCTCCACTACATGCTGCGGGAGGAGGCCTACACCGGCCACACCGAGTTCTACCAGCTGCCCTCCACCCTGCGGCTGCGCTACGACCGCGCCAAGGGCGACTTTGATTACTTTACCTACTGCGGCAAGGAGGTGGGCAAGGAGATCGGCGACGATGCCCTGTTCACCGTGGGCCTGCAGAACTATCACTTCAAAAACATCGAGAGCTTTTTCAACATCTCCTATGATACCATCTGCAAGCTCCAGAAGCCCCGCAGCGTGGCCACCTCCTGCCAGGATATCCTGATGGAATATTTCCGGGAGCACGAGATGCTGGATGCGGCGGTGGACGGCAGAATGACCATTCTGCCCCCTGCCGGGCAATGACCGCTTTTTGAAAAAAGGGTACCCTTTTTTCGGCAGAAGCTGACGCTTCTCCCGAATGGGGCCCTGAAAAAATATTTTTACAACAGAAAGGAGCACCCCATGAAACAACGATTCACAAAACGAACGCGCCTTGTCAGTGCCCTTTTGACACTGGCCATGGTGTTCACCTTCCTGCCCTTCAGCGCCTTTGCGGCGGATGGTATAGAACTCAAAGATACCAATAACTTTCCGGATAAAAGGTTTGTAGATAATATCCGACAGTACGATACGAAAACAGACGGATACCTCAGCGAAGATGAGCTGAATAAAGTCACGGAAATGAATCTCGGTCCGAATACTATTTATGGTCTGAGCAGGAATATTGAGAACCTGAAGGGCATTGAGTACTTTAAGAAGTTGAAAATACTGGATTGTTCATATAATAAAATTACAGAGCTGGATACGAGCAGCAATTCGGACTTGGAACATCTGACATGCAACCGTAACCAGTTGACCCAGTTGATCGTGAGCGGTAATAATGCATTGACATCTTTGTCATGTGGCAACAACCAACTGACCGCTTTGGACGTGAGCAGTAATCTGAATCTGATCTTACTGAGTTGTCGTAACAACCAGCTGAGATCTTTGAATCTGAGCCATAACGATAAATTGATGAGCCTGGACTGTGATAACAACCAGCTGACTTTTTTGGATTTAAGCAATAACGTCAAGCTAAGCGACAATGCCAAGTTATATAAAGATATGTTCAAGTGCTCTGGAAACAAGTACCCCATTACCATTGATGCGACCAAACGCACGTTTAACTTGAATGACCTTCCTACTGGGTTTAACGTAAATAAGACCAGTGGATGGGTTGGCGGCTCTGTTAATGGCAATACTCTTACTGTGAACAAAGACGCAAACGAAGTGACCTACACCTATGATTGTGGCAATGGACTTTTTGCAGATTTTACGCTTGTCGTGAACGGCGGCGGCTCTACTGGTGGCGGTTCCACCGGCGGCGGCTCCACTGGTGGTGGTTCCACTGGCGGCTCTACCGGCGGCACCACGATTCCCCCGGAGGCGGGCAAGTACCAGCTGACAGTGACCGACGGTGTTGCCACGGTGAACGGCATCACGGGTACTGAGCTGAACGTGAAGCCCGGCGATACGGTGACCCTGACGGCAGACACCACCAAGTTCCCGGAGAACGAGGAGTTTGGCTGGTGGGAGATCACCCCCTATGGGTCTGTTTCCAACACCCTGACGGGCCAGTACCAGCGGACCGCAGCCTTTACGATGCCCAATGAAAATGTTTCTGCCCGCGCCATGTCCAAGAGCGCCGGTGTCTCCACCGGTGGTGACGACGGCGGTGGTGGCGGCGGCGCGGCCATCCTGCTGGTGGGCGGCGCAGCCGTGGCCGGTCTGGTGGGTTACGGCGTGTACAGCTATGTTTCCGAGCAGCAGCTGAAAGCCCTGCTGCCGGAGGGCGTGGCCATGCCGGAGAACCGTGCCCAGACCGCCCTGCTGCTGTGGAACACCGCAGGCCGTCCTGAGCCTGCCGAAGCCCCGGCCTTCAAGGACGTTGCAGACCCGGACACCGCCAAGGCGGCGCAGTGGTGCGTGGAGCACGGCCTGATGGATCAGAAGCTGGGCGGCCGCTTTGCCCCCGACAACTCCGACCCGGCCTACAAGACCCTGAATGCCTATCAGCAGCTGGTGGGGTAACAAAACAAACCCTCTCAGTCATTGCTTCGCAATGCCAGCTCCCCCGAAGGGGGAGCTCATAGCGGCCTTTTGATAAGGTTTTGCGAAAACCAAAACCTGGGCGCAGTGTGACCTCTCCCTTTGGGGGAGGGGGCGCGGCCTAAAAAATAAGCATCCGCAGCGCACTGCGCCTGAGCTGAAACAGCCCGGCCATGCGCTGCGGATGCTTTTGTTGTGCGGCGGAGCACGCCGCCTAAAACAAAAGATCCGAACCCTTCTCTTTCGAGAAACGGTTCGGATCTTTTTTGTCTGGTGCGGATAAGAGGACTTGAACCTCCACCGAGTTGCCCCGATTAGAACCTGAATCTAACGCGTCTGCCAATTCCGCCATATCCGCATATTCTGTTTTGTTCGTGGGCCGTTCGGCTCGGAACGTTAGTTATTATACCATGGAATCCGGAATTGTCAAGCGCAATTTTGAAAAAAGTTGTACTTTTCGGCAGAAAGCGTAAAAACAACGGAAATACGTTGTAAAATGGGTGAAAAAAGCAAAAAATCAGACCGGAAACCTTTCGGCTTCCGGTCTGATTCCTAGCAGGGTGCCTTGTGGGACTCGAACCCACGGTCTCCAGATCCACAATCTGGCGCGTTAACCGACTACGCTAAAGGCACCACATAATATGCGCCCGAAGGGACTCGAACCCCCGGCCCACTGCTTAGAAGGCAGTTGCTCTATCCACCTGAGCTACGGGCGCACGTTGTTATCCCATGGGGTACTTATCTGGCGGCAGTGTGCGTTCGGCACACGCTGCGAGAAGTATAATACCATACGCATAGGCTTCTGTCAAGCGGAATTTCAAATTTTTTTGGATTTTCCGGCGCAGGGGGCATTTTGGGGTCACAGCAGCCACATTCCGGCGGCCCCAAGGGCAAAGCCGAGCAGAGCACCGGCGGCCACATCCCGGACATAGTGCGCTCCGGCAAGCACCCGCAGGGCGCAGATGAGCAGGGCCACCACCACCATGCAGGCCCCGGCGGCGGGGTAGAAGTAGCACCACACAGCGGCCAGCACGGCGGCGCTCAGGGCGTGGCGGGAGGGGAAGGACTTGCCGTGGGTCTCCTTGGGCACCAGCGGCGTGAAGCCGGGCTGCTCATACGGGCGGGGAAAGTTCAGCCTGGCCCGCAGGAGCGTGCCGCCCAGAAAGACGAAGGCCGGCACAAAGACTGCCCGGGCGATGAGCTGCATAAAATCCAGAGCGGCGGCGCGGTTTGCGGAGAGCAGCCGGAACCACCGGACATTCAGCAGCACCAGCAGCAAAGGGTAGCAGGCAAAGGGCACGGCAGGCAGCCAGCGGTTCAGGGCGATCACCAGCTTTTTCAGGGCGGGGCGGGCCTCCAGCCAGCGCAGCAGGGTCTGGTAGCGTTCCGGGGTCATGGTATCCCTCCCTCAAAAACAGGTGTCCAGATAGTTTTCAACATCAAACGGCTCGGGTGTGGAATCTTTGCGCAGGTAGAGCGGGTGATGGGGGTGGCCTTTTTTGCTCCGCTTGCCAAAGGTGACCCACGGGATGTCCCGCTCTCTTGTCAGGGCCACCATCTCCCGCATCAGGCCGGGCAGGTAGTCCCGCTTTTCGATCAGGGTGCCCCATGCGGCCCACATGGTGGGCTCGGTCTCGGCCAGAACGGCCCGCAGCCAGCGCAGGTTCTCGTCGCAGAGGGCGCGGTCCGGCACCCGGTCCATGTCGTTGGGGTCGGTGGCGCGCTGGGGATATACGTTGAACATGATCCAGCTGTCAAAGCCGTTGGCGTTGGCCAGCCGCTCCACACTCTTTAAGGTGGGGTCCAGCGCGCCGGGCTGGGCGGTGCTGGGGTTGATGCCGATGCACACCAGCGGGTGCCTGCCCACCCGGCCCAGCACATAGCGGTAGGGCAGGTAGGTGTGGGGCTCGTAGTACCAGATGCCGCCGGGGTATTCCCCCGCTTCCAGGCGGGGCAGCTGTTCAGTCTGCATGAAAATGTACCTCACAAATATGGTTTCCTATTTATCGTACCTGAAAAAATTCTGTAAATCAACACCTTTGCCGGAGAAAGTCTCCCATAAATCCGAATTTCATGTTATACTGTTCTTAGACCTGTGCCGCAAACACGGCGGCACGGGCCGGGAAAGGAAAACAGGAGCCATTGAAGAAGGGAGTTCTGCTATGGCCATGATAGAAGATTATAGAAGCGCCCTGCGCGCGGGCCAGCGTGCCTACCGTGCCTGTGTGGCGCGCGGCCAGTCGCCGTACCTTGCGGTGCTGGATGAGATCCTGAACGGGGTGAACATCGTTGCCCAGGAGCCGCTGGGGCTGGTGGATATCCCCGCCGAGAGCATTGTGGGCACCAAGACCAGCGGGCGGCACACGGCCTTTGCGGCCAACTTTATGCCCCTGCTGGAAGAGGACACCGAGTTTGCCATCAAGTGGTCGAATCTCTGCGAGGCCCATCTGGAGGAGGGCATCCACACCCCCATCATTGCCTACGAATACCTGAACAAGTTCTATGTGCAGGAGGGCAACAAGCGGGTGTCTGTCCTCAAATACTACGAGGCGGTCACCATTCCGGGCACGGTCACCCGGCTTGTTCCGGCCCGGAACGACACGCTGGAAAACAAGATCTACTACGAGTTTCTCGATTTTTATAAGCTGAGCAAGATCAACAATGTCCAGTTCTCCCGGCTGGGCGGCTATGCAAAGCTGCAGACGCTGGTCTGCAAGGCCGCCAGCGAGGTATGGTCGGATGACGACCGGCTGAACTTCTCGGCCCTGTATACCATGTTCAGCCAGCAGTTCTATGCGCTGGGCGGCTCTGCCCTGGAGCTGACCCCGGGCGACGCGCTGCTGGTGTACCTCTCGGTCTACCGGTATTCGGATGCCTGCCAGTCCACCCCCAGCCAGGTGCGGGAAAACCTGGCCAAGCTGTGGGATGAGATCAAGATCCTGACGGAGCCCCACGCCGTGGAGCTTTCGCTGGAGCCAAAGCCCGGCAGTGAGCCGCTGCTGAACAAGCTGAACATCTTCAGCAAGCCCAGCCAGCTCAAGGTGGTGTTCCTGCACGAGTACAATGCTAAAAATAGCGCCTGGGTGCGGGGCCACGAAAAGGGGATCGAGGCCCTGAAAAAGGCATTCCCGGACCGGCTCGTCATCACCAACCGGGAAAATGTCTCCCCCGAGGTGGACGCGGAGCAGATCATGGAAGAGGTGGCCCACGACAACGCGGACGTGGTGTTCACCACCAGTATCCGGATGCGGCCCGCCTGCCTCAAGGTGGCGGCCCAGCACCCCAAGACCCGGTTCCTGAACTGCTGCCTGAACGCGCCCCATCCGCTGGTGCGCACCTATTACCCCCGCACCTATGAGGCCAACTACCTGCTGGGAATGCTGGCGGGTATCCTGAATCTGACCGACCGGGTGGGCTATGTGGCGGCCAACCCCGTTTACGGTGTGCCTGCGGCCGTCAATGCCTTTGCCCGGGGCCTGCGCACCGTGCGGCCCAACAGCCATATCCTGCTGCGCTGGGCCTGCCTGCAGGAGCCGGGAAAGCCGCTGGATTTCTCCGACTGCCCGGATATCGAGCTGTTCTACGCCTGCAGCCCCTTTGAGCCCACCGGCAGCGCCAGGGAATACGGCCTGTGCCGCCGGATGCCGGATGGCAGCATCCAGCCGGTGGCGCTGCCGGTCTGGAAGTGGGAAGTGTTCTATATCGGCATCATCCGCTCCATCTTCGAGGGCACCTGGGACAGCGGTTCCAGCGGCAAGGCCATCAACTACTGGTGGGGCTTCCGCAGTGACGCGGAGCGGCTGGATTACTACGAGACCCTGCCCAAGGGCACGCAGCAGCTGCTCGATCTGCTGGAAAAGAACCTTGCAGCCAACGAGTTCCCCATCTTCCCGGCGGGCATCTTTGCGCAGGGGCATATCCCCAAGGCACCCACCGCAGACACCTACACCCCCAAGGAACTGATGGAAATGGACTGGCTGGGCGAGTGCGTGGAGGGCAGCCTGCCCCGGTACGATCAGCTGGATGTCAGAACGCTGGGCCTGCTGGAGATCAACGGCCTGAGCAGCCTGAAAGAGACGACGCTGTAAAAAGCTCAACAGAACGGAGTGTTGCGGACGTGAAGATACTTGCAATTTCCGATACCCCCTCCAAGGCGCTGTGGGACTATTGCTCCCGGGAACGCCTGGCCGGGGTCGATCTGATCCTCTCCTGCGGGGATCTGCCAAAAAAATACCTCGAATATATAACAAATTTTACAGCGGCCCCCATTTTGTATGTCCACGGCAACCACGATGGCTGCTACCGCACAGAGGGCGAGCCGGGCGGCTGCATCTGTGTGGACGATCAGGTGTATGTCTGGAAAGGGCTGCGCATCATGGGGCTGGGCGGCAGCATCCGCTACAACTGCGAGGAGACCTTCCAGTATACGGAGAAGGAAATGCGCCGCCGGATGCGGCGGCTCTGGTTCAAGGCCCACCGGGCGGGCGGCATCGACCTGCTGCTGACCCATTCCCCGGCGGCCGGCCTGAACGATGGCAACGACCGGGCCCATAAGGGCTTTGCCTGCTTCAACGACCTGCTGGAGGAGTACCAGCCCAAGTGGTTCGTGCACGGACATGTCCACCTGAGCTATAATGCCAATCTGCCCCGGGTGTGCACCCACGGCCAGACCACGGTCATCAATGCAACGGAGCGCTATACGTTTGAGATCCCGGACCCGGACCCGGTGGCCCGGAAGCGCTTTTTCTGGAATGACCCGGCATTTCCCACCAAAAACTGAAAAAGGAGAAACACCCAATGGAACAAAATGAGAAGCTGCGGGCGCTGGAGACCCTGCAGAAGAAGCTGTACGCCTACAACTGCGCCTCCAACAGCCTGTATCTGGACGCTGTGACCGTGGCCCCCAAGAACACGGCCGAGGGCCGGGGTGTGGCTCTGAGCATTCTGGCCGGTGAACTGCAGAAGCTGATGACTGCCCCCGAGACCCTTGCACTGGTGGAGGAGCTCTATGCCCGGCGGGAGACGCTGGACACCCTCCACCGCCGCGAGGTGGAGGAGCTGCGCCGCAGCTGCCGGCAGCTCACCCGCATCCCCGCCGAGGAGTATATGGCATACAGCGAGCTGACCAACCGCGCCAGTGATGTCTGGCACAAGGCCAAGGAAGAAAACGACTTTGCCTCCTTCTGCCCCATCCTGCAGGAGCTGGTGGAGTATAACCGGAAGTTCGCGGGCTATTATGATGCGGAAAAAGCGCCCTACGATGCCCTGCTGAACGAGTATGAGCGGGGCGTGGACACCCAACAGCTGGACGTGTTCTTTGACACCCTGCGCAAGGGCCTGGTGCCCCTCATCCGGGCCATCGGCGAGAAGCCCCAGATCGATGACAGCTTCCTGCATCTGGAATATCCGGTCGAGCAGCAGAAGGCGTTTGCGGACTATCTCATGGAGGTCATGGGCCTTGACCGGGGCCACTGCGGCCTGGGTGAGACCGAACACCCCTTTACGCTGGAGTTCAACAACAAGGATGTCCGCATCACCACCAACTACGACCTGCACAATGTGGCCTCCTCGATGTACTCCGTTCTCCACGAGGGCGGCCATGCCCTGTATGAGCTGGGCATCCGGGATGATCTGCAGTACACCTGCCTGACTGGCGGTGTGTCCATGGGCGTGCACGAGAGCCAGTCCCGCTTCTACGAGAACCTCATCGGCCGTTCCCGCGCCTTTATCGGGGCCATCTATCCCAAGGTGCAGGAATTCTTCCCCGCACAGCTGGGAAATGTGACTGCGGAGCAGTTCTACCGCGCTGTGAACAAGGTGGAGCCCAGCCTCATCCGCACCGAGTCCGATGAGCTGACCTACTGCCTGCACGTCATGGTGCGGTACGAGATCGAGAAGCAGCTCATTGCGGGCACCCTGACGGCAAAGGAGGTCCCTGCCGCGTGGGCAGAGCTGTACAAGGAGTATCTGGGCGTGGAGGTTCCCAATGACCGCGAGGGCTGCCTGCAGGACAGCCACTGGTCGGGCGGCTCCTTCGGCTACTTCCCGTCTTACGCTCTGGGCAATGCCTACGGTGCCCAGATGCTCCACAATATGGAGCAGGAATTCGATGTGTACGGCGGCGTGGCCCACGGGGATCTCTCCGCTGTCACCGGCTGGCTGCGGGAAAAGGTGCACCAGTACGGCCACCTGCTGGAGCCTGCTGAAGTCGTCAGAAACGCCTGCGGCACCTTCGACGCACACTACTATCTGGATTACCTGACCAAAAAGTATACGGAACTGTACAACCTGTAATTAACCCGCACAAAACAAAGCCCTCCCGGCCAAATCGGCTGAGAGGGCTTTATATATGCTGTTGCAAAGGGCGGCGGGAAGCTTTCCCGCGCAAGTGAAACGGGCCATTCCATCGCCCGCCCTATTGCCTGCGGCAACAGGGTCCCACCCCAGCGGACACTTGCTTTGGGAAACTTCCCGCCGCCCGCCCATTACTGCTTTGCGAAGATCTTTACTTCATCCTTGTCCATAAAGGCGGCACCGGCGAAACCGGAAGCCTCCAGCTGGCCCAGCTGCTTGCCCAGCTTCTTGGCCTGAGGCAGAACGGTGACGTTGTAGGTGTCGCGCAGCTGTGCGGCTTTGGTCAGCACGGCGGGGAAGTCCACGTCGCTGTTGTAGAGCAGGGCAATCTTCTGCTTGGCACCGGGGATCTGATAACCCTGCTCCAGCAGGATGCCGCAGACGCGCTCGAAGCCGATGGAGAAGCCCACGGCGGGCACCTTGGTGCCCAGGAACTTGCCGATCATGTTGTCGTAGCGGCCGCCGCCAGCCACTGCACCGCTGAACTGCGGGCAGGTGATCTCAAACACCATGCCGGTGTAGTAGCCCTGGCCGCGCACCAGGCTGGGGCAGTAGGCCACATCGAAGCGGCCGTTGGCCATGGCCTTTGCGGTGGTCAGCACGTACTTCAGGTCATCGGCAATGGCGGGGTCGGCACAGCGGGAAGCTACGGACTCCAGTGTCACATCACCGGCGGCAATGAAATCGGCCAGCGCGTTGATGGCAGTTTCGGGCAGCTGCTTCTCGGTCAGCTCGGCCTTCACGCCCTCGGCACCGATCTTATCCATCTTGTCGAAGGTGATGCAGACAGAGTCCAGTGTGTCGGCGGCAAAGCCCATGCTCTCCAGCATTCCGCGCAGGATGCGGCGGTCATTGATGTTCACGGTGAAGCCGGTAAAGCCGATGCCCAGCAGGGCACGGGCGGTCACATCGATCAGCTCCACCTCTGCGTTGGGGCTCTCGTCGCCCAGAATGTCGATGTCGCACTGGACAAACTCGCGTAGGCGGCCCTTCTGGGGGCGCTCGGCGCGGAACACGCGGTCGGTCTGGATGACCTTGAAGGGGTGGGGGAGCTTGTCCTTGTTGGCAGCGTAGAAACGGCTCAGGGGCAGGGTCAGATCATAGCGCAGGCCCATGTCGGAGAGCTGCTTGGGGTCGCCGGATCCCAGGGCGCTGGTCAGCTTGTCTCCACGCTTCATCACCTTGAAGATCAGGTTCAGGTTGTCGCCGCCATCGGATTTGTCCAGGTTCTCCATATCCTCCAGCATGGGGGTGGAGATGCGCTCAAAGCCGGAAGCACGGTAGGTCTCCAGGATCTTGCCCTGGATGTAGTCGCGCAGGGTCTGCTCAGCGGGCAGCAGGTCGCGCATACCCTTCAATGCCTGTGATTTCATAGTTGGTTCCTCTTTCTCAGCATCCTCACCCTCTCAGTCTCGCATTCGCTCGACAGCTCTCCCAAAGGGAGAGCCAAGGGCAATCCCAGATGAGGCCTTTCAAAGAACCGCCAGAGCCTCCCCCTTTGGGGGAGGTGGCAGTGCGTCAGCACTGACGGAGAGGGTGAAGTTATTTTAATTTGAACATCTTTAATTATAAAGAATCATGCCGTTTTGTCAATGAAAAAGGGCACACTGACAGAACGAGGTGATAAAACAGATGAAGCAGTTTACAGCGCGCCACCCCTGGGCGATCCTGGCGGCGGGGGCGGCCATTCAGATCCTGACGGGCCTGCCTGCGGCGTGGGGCGTGTTCCAGCAGCCGGTGATGGACGAGTTCAGCCTGACCGAGGACGGTGCGGGCTATGCGTTCGGCATCCTGATCGCAGCGTTCGGGGTGGGATGCGTCATCGGTGGTTTTTTGCAGGATAAAAAAGGCCCGCGCTGCGCGGCGCTGTGGGGCACCGGCCTGCTCTGCGGCGGGTTCTTTGCGGCGGCCCTCCTGCCCGGGGAGAAGGGGGTATGGTTTTGGGCAGTGTTCAGCATTCCGGCGGGGTTGGGCACGGCGTTTCTCTACCCGTCCATCCAGTCCTGCGCCCAGAAATGGTACGCCGGGCGCAAGGGCCTTGCCACGGGGGTCATTGGCGGCGCGGTGGGCCTGAGCGGTGCGTTCCTGACCGGATTCGTCCGCACGGCACTGAAGGGCTTTGGCCCGGTGCAGGGGATCCGGGGGGCGTTCTGGGCGCTGGGGGCACTCACACTGCCAATCTGCCTGGTGGGCAGTGCCCTGCTCACCGACCCGCCTCCGGCAAAGCAGAAACCCGAGGAGCAGGGCAGGGGAAAGGGCACCCCGGCCCTCGACCTTGCCCCGCTGCAGATGCTCAGAACAAAGCAGTACTGGCTCTGTGCCGGAGCGGTCTGCTTTTCCACCCCGGCGGTGCTGCTGTTCAGCCCCATCATCTTAAAGCTGGGCATGGAGCGGGGCCTGGACGAGGGCGCTGCCCTGTGGAGTGTGGTGCTGGGCAGCGTGGGCAGCGCGGCGGGCCGCTTGCTGATGCCCCTGCTCAGCGACCGGATCGGCCGCCGCCCCACTGACCTGATCCTGTTCGGCGTGTCGCTGGGGCTTTCAGCGGCCTTCCTGTTCGCGCAGGGGTGGCTCGTTGTGGCTGTGTACGCAGGGCTCACCTTCTGTTATTCGGCGCTGGCGGCGGTGCTGCCTTCCCTCTCCACCGACCTGTTCGGCCTGCCCCACGCCGGGGTGAACTACGGCTTTCTGGCGCTGGGGCAGAGCGTGGGCAGCCTTGCCTTCCCCTTTGCGGCGAACCTCTGGGGTCTTGCCACCGGGCGGCACTGGCTGGCCATGGCAGGCGCGGCGGCGGGCTTTGTGTGCATCTGGGCGCTCCGGCCTGTCAGGGCCCAACAGCCGCCCAGAAAAAACTGAACCGGACAGCGCAAGATATTCCTTTTGACAAATATGATAGAAATGTGACGAACTGGGCGGCGAAAGCGGTGAAAGTGCTAGTTAGCAGCAAATAACTGCAAAAAATGCTTGTGAAAAAATCCGCAAAACGTCTTGCAAATTCCGCCAAGGTTCTCTATAATAAAATCATGCGTGGTAGTACCGGTGTGGCGCGGAAGAGAGCGGCGCAGCCGGTCAATGCAAACGGCAGGACACCCCCTGCCAATGGCATCAATTTGTCAAAAGGAGAGTATGATTATGACCTATTCGCAGCAAGTACAGAATATGTGCCCGATCACCAAAGGTCCTAAGCATGGTCCGGCTCCCATCCCCGAAGAGGGCGCATGGGTCAAGGCCTATGAGATCAAGGACATCAGCGGCTACACCCATGGTGTGGGCTGGTGTGCACCCCAGCAGGGCACCTGCAAGCTGTCTCTGAACATCAAGAACGGTGTCATCGAGGAGGCTCTGGTGGAGACCATCGGCTGCTCCGGCATGACCCATTCCGCTGCTATGGCTGGCGAGATCCTGCCCGGCAAGACCATTCTGGAAGCTCTGAACACCGACCTGGTGTGCGATGCCATCAACGTGGCAATGCGCGAGCTGTTCCTGCAGATCGTCTACGGCCGCAGCCAGACCGCTTTCTCTGAGGACGGTCTGCCCATCGGCGCAGGTCTGGATGACCTGGGCAAGGGCCTGCGCTCCATGACCGGCACCATCTTCTCCACCAAGGCCAAGGGTGTCCGTTACCTGGAGCTGACCGAGGGCTACATCAACAAGCTGGCTCTGGATGCCAACGATGAGGTCATCGGCTATCAGTTCGTCAAGCTGGGCAAGATGATGGAGGATATCCGTCACGGCAAGACCCCCAACGAGGCTTACGAGAAGAACGTGGGTACTTACGGCCGCTTCAGCAAGGAGCAGGGCGCTGTCAAGTACATTGACCCGCGTGAGGAATAAGAGAGGAGGAACAACTCATGGCAACTTTTGAATCTATGGATCGCCGTATGCCGAAAATCGAGGCATGCCTGAAGGCCAACGGCCTGGAGTCTCTGGACGCTTGCAACGAGATGCTCCTCGCTAAGGGCATCGACTGCGACAAGATCGTGCGCGGCGTGCAGCCCATCTGCTTTGATAACGCTGTCTGGGCATACACCCTGGGCACCGCCATTGCCGTCAAGCGCGGCCTGACCGACGCTGCCGAGTGCGCTGCTGCCATCGGCGAAGGTCTGGAAGCATTCACCATCCCCGGCTCTGTTGCTGAGCAGCGTCAGGTCGGTCTGGGCCACGGCAACCTGGGCGCTCGTCTGCTGAGCGAGGACACCACCTGCTTCGCTTTCCTGGCAGGCCACGAGTCCTTTGCTGCTGCTGAGGGCGCTATCGGTATCGCACGCACCGCAAACAAGGTCCGCAAGACCCCCCTGCGTGTTATCCTGAACGGCCTGGGCAAGGATGCAGCTTACATCATTTCCCGTATCAACGGCTTCACCTATGTGCAGACCGAGTATGATATCCCCTCCCAGACCCTGACCGTCGTCAAGGAGATCCCCTTCTCCGAGGGTGAGCGCGCTGCTGTCAAGTGCTACGGTGCAAACGACGTTATGGAAGGCGTTGCCATTATGAAGAAGGAGGACGTTCAGTGCTCCATCACCGGCAACTCCACCAACCCCGTCCGCTTCCAGCACCTGGTTGCAGGTACCTATAAGAAGTGGGCCATCGAGAACGGCAAGAAGTACTTCTCCGTCGCTTCCGGCGGCGGCACGGGCCGTACCCTGCACCCCGATAACGTGGCTGCAGGCCCCGCAAGCTATGGCCTGACCGACTCTCTGGGCCGCGTCCATGGTGATGCTCAGTTCGCAGGTTCCTCCTCCGTGCCCGCACACGTTGAGATGATGGGCCTGATCGGCATGGGCAACAACCCCATGGTCGGCGCTACCGTTGCCTGCGCTGTTGCTGCTGCACAGGCCAACGCCTGATCTTTTCCTAGTTCGGCAAAGGGGGCTGCCTTCCGAATGGGCAGCCCCCTTTTTATGCTGAGATATGTTCGCGCAGGCTAACTGCCTGCAACGTTGCTTCAACTAAGAAGGAAAAAGAAGAAACCATGAAAAATACGAAGATGAAACAGAGCATTGCAGCGCTGGCCATGGCTGCTGTCGTTGCAGTGAGCCTGCTGGGCTACGGCTGCGGCAGCAAGCCCGCCTCCACCACCGGCGCTGGTGCTACCGGCGATTTTACCGGCACTGCCAAGGGCTTTGGCGGCGATGTTACCGTTACCCTGACCCTGACCGACGGCAAGATCACCGGCTGCACCGCTGAGGGTGCCGATGAGACCGAGGGCGTTGGCTCCAAGGCAATCGAGCAGCTGCCTGCTGCCATTGCCGAGAGCGGCAGCATTGCCGTGGACGGCGTGTCTACCGCAACCATCACCTCCAATGCCATCAAGGAGGCAGCCGCTGCTGCCATTACCGCTGCTGGTCTGAAGCCTGAGGATTTCCAGACCGCTGTGGAGAACAACGCTGAGCCTGCTGAGGACTCTACCGTTGATACCGACATCGTCATCGTGGGCGCAGGCGGCGCAGGTATGACCGCTGCCCTGACTGCCACCAGCGAGGGCAAGAGCGTTGTCGTCGTGGAGAGCCAGCCCGTGGTGGGCGGCAACTCCGTGCGCGCTACCGGCGGCATGAACGCCGGCAAGACCGTGTATCAGGATGAGAACGAGTTCGGCGAGTCTGCAGGTGTCGAAAAGACCCTGAAGACCGCTGCTGAAAAGTACGCTGACAACGAGACCATCACCGCTCTGGCTGCTACCGTGGCCGAGCAGTGGGCTGCCTACCAGGCCAACCCCACCGGCTACTTTGACAGCGTTGAGCTGATGGAGCTGGATACCATGATCGGCGGCAAGGGTATCAATGACCCTGCTCTGGTGGAGACCCTGTGCTCCAACAGCGCTGATGCCATCGACTGGCTGGGTGAGCAGGGCATCACCCTGCACAGTGTTTCCAGCTTCGGCGGCGCATCCGTCAAGCGGATCCACCGCCCGGTGGACGCTGAGGGCAAGACTCTTTCCGTGGGTTCCTATATGATCCCTCTGCTGGAGGAGAATTGCCAGAAGGCTGGTGTTCAGATGATGCTGAACACCACCGCCACCGAGATCCTGACCGATGACAACGGCGCTGCTGTTGGCATCAAGGCCACCGGTGCTTCCGGTGAGACCATCACCATCAATGCCAAGGCTGTAGTGCTGACCACCGGCGGTTTCGGCGCAAATCTCGATATGGTCGTTGAGTACAAACCCGAGCTGAAGGGCTTTATGACCACCAACGCCCCCGGCATCCTGGGCCAGGGCATCAAGATGGCACAGGCCATCGGTGCTGACACCGTGGATATGGACCAGATCCAGATCCACCCCACCGTGGAGGCTAACACCGCTGCTCTGATCACCGAGGGTCTGCGCGGCGACGGCGCTGTGCTGATCAATGCCGAGGGCAAGCGCTTCATTGATGAAGTCGGTACCCGTGATGTGGTTTCCGCTGCCGAGATCGCTCAGACCGGCAGCTACAGCTGGCTGGTGGTGGATCAGGCTATGGTGGATGCCTCCAGCGTCATTCAGGGCTACATCAAGAAGGGCTACACCGTGACTGGTGAGACCTATGAGGAACTGGGCAAGGCAATGGGCGTTGATGAGGCTGCTTTTGCCGAGACCATGAACACCTGGAACGGCTATGTTGAGGCCAAGAACGACCCCGACTTCGGCCGCACCAGCTTTGCAAACAAGCTGGATACCGCTCCCTACTATGCCATCAAGGTCACCGCAGGTGTGCACCACACCATGGGCGGCCTGAAGATCAACACCAACACTGAAGTCCTGAACGAGAACGGCGAGGTCATCCCCGGCCTGTTCGCAGCAGGTGAGGTGACCGGTGGTGTCCACGGTGCAAACCGTCTGGGCGGCAACGCTGTGGCAGACTTTACCGTCTTTGGCCGCATTGCAGGCGCAGCTGCAAGCAAGTACGCTGCATGAAACGCCTAAAAGGCTGGCAGAAAAACCTGATCTTTGCGGCCGTGGTGCTGGCCGCGGCAGCACTCCTGTTCGTGCTGTACCGCGCCAACGTCCCCAAAGCGAAGCCGCTGGTGGCCATGGTCGATTTCGGCGACGGCATTACCGAGACGATCCCGCTGGACGAGGACCACGATTATCTGTATGATGTGGGCGATTACATCGTGCATCTGCAGGTAAAGGATGGAGCCATCGCCTTCCTCGACAGTCAGTGCCCGGACCATGTGTGTGAGCAATTCGGCTGGCTGAGCGAGCAGGATGCCTGGGCCGCCTGTGTCCCCGCCGGGGTCTATGTAACGGTGCAGGCCGCAGAAACAGAATAAAACAAAAAGGCCGCCGTGCAGGATCATCTCCTGCACGGCGGCCTCTTTGCATAGGGGGGAAAATGTTATTTCACGTATTTGCCTTCGCAGATATTCTTGCAGCAGGCGCTGATGGGGAACCAGCAGCAGTCCCGGCAGATATCGGCCAGCATCTCGGGGGTGGCTTTGGCATCGATCTCCCGGATGAGGGCCTGGTAGTCGTATTCCTTTTCCTCCAGCCCGAAATACTCCACGGTCTTGCGGTCGTACCGCTTGACCTTTTCCTGTGTGTCGCACAGGTCGGTGCCCAGCTTGTTGGGGCAGCAGGAACAGAGGGTGTCGGTGGAGAAGGTGAGCTGGATCTTCGTCCCGGGCACCTCCCGCAGCTGGTGGACGACATCATTCATGTGCTCCACAAAGGCTTCGCTGTAGCCATGGCCGGAGTAGCCCTGGGTGCAGAGCAGGTGATGCGGGCGCAGTACGATGCTCATGCTTTTTTTACCCCCGGGATCCGCTTCCGGATGTTCAGGCCCAGCACGCAGGCCAGCACAGCCTTGATGATGGCGGTGGGGATGAAGGGAAGAACGCAGGCGGAAACGGCCACAGACACGGTGCTGTGGGCGACGATCACGAACAGGATGACACCCACGATATAGTTGACCACAGTGCCCACGACAACCGCCACGGGGAAAGCACCCTTGAAAGCATCCCTGTGCTCCACGCCCAGGCCGATGATGTAGGCCATGATGGGGAAGGAGATCAGGAAGCCGCCGGTGGGGCCGACAAACTTGTCGATGCCGCCGGAGAAGTTGGCCAGCACCGGCACGCCCACAGCGCCCAGCAGCAGGTAAACGAGCGTGGCAATGGCGGACAGCTTGGAGCCCAGCACCACAGCCGCCAGCGTGATGGCGAAGGTCTGCATGGTCATGGGCACACCCAGCGGCATGGGGATGGAGATCTGTGCCATCACGGCGATGACGGCGGCAAACAGGCCCGCGTAGCAGATATCGCGCACCGAGAACTTACTGTTCTGATTCATGGTAAAAAATCCTCCTCTGGTTTGGTACAAACAACGTCCCGATTAAACCAGAAAGCGGCAGACAGGTCAACTTGCGATTTGCACAAAGGTTTACAATCTGTGAAAATTTGCTGAAAAGCGTTCAAACGAAATTTGGACGCTTGTGTATCCGGGCAAAATGCGATACACTACACCTATACATAGGAAAGGAATCTGACAGGCCGCCCCCGGCGGGCCTGAATCTGATAGGAGGAACATGATGATCTGGAATAAGAAGAAGGACGGCGCGGAGAACCCGGGTGCGGAAACGCCTGCGGCACAGACAACCAAGGCCCCGGTGCTGTTTTTGCAGAAGAACTGGAAATGGCTCGTGCCGGTGGTCTGTGTGGTGATCGCGGGCGGTGTGTTTCTGCTCAAGCCCAAGAGCGCCAGCACCACAGCCGTGGACCCCAGCTATCTGGAGGCCAGCCCTGAAGTGCGGGATGTCTCCAATACCCTGAGCGGCACCGGTACCCTGAACCCTGCCAACACCTACACCGTGAAATCTCTGGTAGAGGGCAAGGTGCTCACCGGCGAGTTTGAGGAGGGCGACGTGCTGGATGAGGGAACCGTCCTCTACACGCTGGACAGCTCGGACGCTTCCACCAATTTTGAAAAGGCCGAGATCGCCATGCAGCAGGCACAGCGCGGCTATGACAAGGTGGTGGACCGCCAGTATGTGCGTGCCGAAGTGGATGGCACCGTGAGCACCCTGAAGGTCGCCAAGGGCGACGAGGTGACCAGCGGGCAGGAGGTCGCCATCATCCGCGACAGCTCCAAAATGCTGCTGACGCTGGAATTCCCCGCCGCCGATGCCGCCAATTTCAGCGTGGGCCAGACCGCCCAGGTGACGCTGGACGGCACCTTTGAGCAGCTGGACGGCACCGTGACCAGCGTGACCGGAACGGATGCCCTGAGCACCGGCAACCTGCTCACCCGCACCGTGACCATTGCCGTGCAGAACGCGGGCGGCCTGACCACCGCGCAGGCGGCCACCGCCTCCATCAACGGGGTCAGCTCCATCGGTTCTGCCACCTTTGGCTATCAGGCGGAGCGCACCCTGACCGCACAGGCTGCAGGCACTGTGACCTCCATCCATGTGCAGGAGGGCCAGACCGTTGCCAAGGACGATATCCTGATCGAGCTGAGCGGCGATGACCTGACCGAGAGCATCCAGTCTGCCTCTGAGACCCTGCGCAGCGCTGAGATCTCCCTGCAGAACCTGCAGGATACCATGGCCAACTATACCGTCACCTCTCCCATCAGCGGCACCATCATTGAAAAGGATGCCAAGGTGGGCGATGCGGTCAAATCCGGCGATACCCTCTGCGTCATCTACGACCTGAGCTATCTGGAAATGGTCATCAACGTGGACGAACTGCAGATCAGCTCCCTGTCTGTGGGCCAGAAAGTGCAGATCACAGCCGATGCCGTGCAGGATAAGAACTATGTGGGCACTGTGACCCGCGTCTCCATGAAGGGCGCTTCCAACGGTGGCACCACCACCTACCCGGTGACCATCCGCATTGACGAGACCGACGGCCTGCGCCCCGGCATGAACGCCAACGCTGAGATCGTGGTGGCTGAGGCTGCCAATGCCCTGACCGTGCCCAATGCGGCCATCGTCCGGGGCGGCTATGTGCTGGTGACCCAGGATTCCCCCAGCGCTTCCAAGGCGGATACCACCATGGAGGCACCCGAGGGCTTTGTCTATGTGGCCGTCAAGACCGGTGTCAGCGATGATGATTACACCCAGATCGTCAGCGGCATCCAGGAGGGGGACGCCATTGGTTACGACCCCAACTCGGTCAGCAGCGACAGCTACTATGACGATGGCAGCAGCATGATGATCTTCTGATGGGAGGATGGAATGAGTGCTCTGATCGAATTTGATGCGGTCTGCAAGTATTACCAGATGGGTGACACCACGGTAAAAGCCGCCGACCACATCACCATGAAAATAGAAAAAGGCGAGTTTGTTGCCATTGTGGGCCAGTCCGGCTCCGGCAAGTCCACCTGCATGAACATCATCGGCTGTCTGGATGTGCCCACGGCGGGCACCTACCGGCTGAACGGCCGGGATGTGGGCAAGATGAGCCGGAACGAGTTGGCCTCCATCCGCAACGAGATGCTGGGGTTCATCTTCCAGCAGTATAATCTTCTGCCCAAATTAAACTTATTGGAAAACGTGGAGGTGCCGCTGGTCTATGCGGGCATCCCCCGCGCCGAGCGCCACCGCCGGGCTCGCGAGGTGCTGGAGCAGGTGGGGCTGGGCGATAAGCTGAAAAACAAGCCCAACCAGCTTTCGGGCGGCCAGCAGCAGCGCGTATCCATCGCGCGGGCGCTGGTGCGCAACCCGGCAATCATTCTGGCGGATGAGCCCACCGGCGCGCTGGACAGCCACACCGGCCGCGAGGTGCTGGGAATGCTGCAGGACCTGCATGGGCAGGGCCATACGGTGGTGCTCATCACCCATGACAACTCCATTGCCGTGCAGGCCGACCGCATCATCCGGCTGGAGGATGGTCAGGTGGTCTACGATGGCGACTCCCGCGCGCCGGAAGCCATCGTCCAGCCGACGCTGAACTTTGAACCGGCAGAACAGGAGGGGAACAAATGATCATTGAGACCTTCCGTCAGGCCCTCCAGAACGTGTGGAGCAACAAGCTCCGCACCTTTTTGACCATGCTGGGCATCATCATCGGTGTCATGGCGGTCATCGTCATCGTGGGTCTGGGCAACGGCATGACCCAGAGTATGCGGGACAGCTTTTCGGCGCTGGGCACGAATGCCCTGTCCATTCAGGTCTGGGGCTACGGCTCCCGCACCGCCTCGGTGGAGGATGTGTATAAGATCGCAGATAAGAACAAGGAGCTCATCTCCGCAGTCTCGCCCCAGATCGATTTCAGCAACAACACCCCCAAGGTGGGCACCACGACCTACCGCTACGGCACCAGTGTTTACGGTGTGGACGAGCACTACGCCGAGATGAAAAACTATACCCTCGCCCAGGGGCGCGGCCTGCAGTACATGGACATCAAGGACAACAAGCAGGTCTGCATCATTGGTGATTACCTCAACCGGGCGGCCTACGGCGGCAACGCGGTGGGCCAGACCATCAAGCTGGGGGCCTACAAGTTCCGGATCGTGGGCGTTCTGAACGCCAAGGTGACGGACAAGAACATGCAGCAGGGCTCCGACGATGACTGCATCTATCTGCCCTACACCACGGCCATGCGGCTCTCCAACCAGTCCAGTGCCAAGAACTTTGTTGCAATTATGAAGGACGAGAGCCGCGCCAACGAGGCCAAGGCGGTGGTGGAAAGCGGTCTGTACGACCTGCTCAAGAGCGACAACGCTTACTACATCTACAGCGCCAGCGAGTGGCTGGAAGAGATGAACGAGATGATCAACATGGTCATCATCATCCTTACCGGCATTGCCAGCATCTCGCTGCTGGTGGGCGGCATCGGCATTATGAACATCATGCTGGTGTCGGTGACCGAGCGCACCCGGGAGATCGGCATCCGCAAGGCACTGGGTGCCAAGGAGCGGGTGATCCTGTCGCAGTTCGTGGTGGAAGCTGCCACCACCTCTGCACTGGGCGGCGTGCTGGGCATCGTCCTTGGCTATATCGTGTCCATGGCGGCAAACCGCATCCTGCCCATGATCTCCAGCGACATTGATGTGACCGTCAGCCCCTCGTTCAACTCCGTCGTGGTGGCCTTTGGCATCTCGGTGGGCATCGGCGTGCTGTTCGGCTATCTGCCCGCCAAGCGCGCCGCAAGGCTCAACCCCATTGAAGCGCTGAGATATGATTAAACCTCTCACCGCTTCGGTCTGGCTTTGCCAGCGCCTTGCAGAGCTCCCCTAATAGGGGCAACAACGACGACCGCCGCCAGTGGCGGATGAAGGGAGGAGTTGTTGGGGCCGCGGCCAGCAGGATGCAAGTGCAAGGCTTTGCACGAAGCAGATGCTGGGAGCCGCAACCCGGAATACATTAGAAACTATTTTAAGGAGGATTTTCCATGAAAAAGCGAATCCTTGCATTTCTGCTGGCGGTGAGCATTGCCGTGTCGATGCTGGTGCTGCCGGCATCGGCAGCGGGCAACGCCAACACGGCGGTCCAGCTGTCCATCACGCTGAACGCGATGGACAGCAGCCAGCAGGCTGCCCTGAACGCTGTGGTCACCCGCGGTGCGCTGGCCCGGATGCTGGTGTCCTACTCCACCTACCGCGAGAGCGTGGGCTCTCAGGGCACGGTGGGCACCCTGTTCACCGACCTGCCCGGCACTTCGCCCTATGCACCCTATGTCCGCATTGCGGTGCAGAACGGTTGGATGAACGGCTACACCGACGGCTCTTTCCGGCCCGACAACGCCGTGACGCTGGAGGAGGCGGTCACGGCCATCCTCAAGCTGATGGGCTATAAGATGACCGACCTGAGCGGCTCCTTCCCCAACGCACAGCTGAACAAGGCCAGTGAGCTGGGCCTGCGCAATCAGGTGGACCGCAGCCAGGGCGAGGCGCTCAACTACGAGGAGTGCGCCCTGCTGTTCTACAACACCCTGACAGCCAACGCTGCCAGCGGCAGTGCCTACGGCAGCAGCCTGGGCTTCACGGTCTCCAACGGTCAGGTGGATACCTCCAGCGTCATGCTCAAGAGCCTGAAGGGCCCCTTTGTGGCGGGCGATACGGTCCAGCTGCCCTTTGTTCCCAAGATGGTCTACCGCAACGATAAAGCGTCGGAATCTGCGGAACTGAACAAATACGACGTGTATTATTACAGCGAAAGTTTACAGACGCTGTGGGTCTACACCCGCCGCGCCGCTGGCCGCATCACGGCAGTTTCGCCCAGTGCCAGCGCCCCCACCAGTGTAACGGTGGCAGGCACCAGCTATACGCTGGGTTCCTCTGCGGTGGCCTCCCAGGTGTCCTCCCTCAACGGCGGCGGCGTGGGCGAGGTCGTCACCCTGCTGCTGGGCATGAACAATGAGGCTGCCGGGATCGTGACCGGCGAGGAAGCCGACAACGTGTTCTACGGTGTCGTGCAGACCGCCACCCGCAGTCTGGTGGAAGAGAACGGCGCGGATGTTTTGCAGAAAGTCTCCGTCATGTGCACCGATGGCATTGCCCGCACTGTGAATGTGGACAAGAGCCTGAACTTTCCGCAGGGGTGGCTGGTAGAGATCAAGGTCACCCCGGAGGGCGAGAGCGTGGAGCACATCGAGGACCGCCGCGTCAACGGCACCATCAATGCCAATGCCACTGCTCTGGGCGCAGCCGCCCTGGCCGACGATGTAGAGATTCTGGATACAACTTCGGAGGGTGTGGCTGGGACGGTTCGTCCCAGCCGCCTATCGGGGGTAACACTGAGTGACCTCGATGTCCGCTACTATACCGTCAACGATGCCGGACAGATCGACCGGCTCATCCTGAACGATGTGACCGGCGACCTGTGGAGCTACGGCGTGCTGGACGATGTGAAAAATCTGGCCATGAATTATTCTGACCTGAAGAGCCTCGTCACCAGCATTACGGCGGGAGATTCCGCTTCCGGCACCACGACCACGACAGGCACCACCACCGGAGCGGCCACGGGCGGCACCGACGGCTCCGGCTCTACCTCGGATACCACCACCACTGTGACCGGTGCCACGGCGGTAGACCGCCTGTCCAATCTGCTGGTGCCCACCACCAGCGAGATCCTGTGGGGCATCGTCTCGGGCGATATCCTGAGCACGGCCTGGCAGAAGCTGACCAGCAACACCGGCTCCCTGATGAGCATTGGCTTCCAGCAGATCGCGGAGATCACGGGCACCCCCTTCAAGCAGATCTTTAACTACATCGGCGGCGGGGCGACCTATATCTGCTACGTCAACGGCGCGGTGGCCAGCTACACCACGGCCATCAAGTATCCGGTGCTGGCGGGCGGCATTGCCGTGCGGCAGGAGACCACCGGCTCTGTCAAGGCCATGATGCAGCTGATGCCCCTGAAGATCGACAAGGTCGGCGCGGCCTCGGTGCTCTCGGGCAATGAACGCTACGAGATGGCAGACAATGTGCAGGTCTACCTGTGGTACAAGGGCCAGTATTACCCCACCAAGCTGGCTCAGGTGGATGCGGACGGCTACCAGCTGACCGGCTGGTACGATAATTTCGGCTGCGCTGCCGGAAAAAAGGTCCGCGTCATCATTGCGGTCAAGAACGACTGATGCTTTATTACAGCGGCCTGAGCCGCACACTGCGGCAGCTGCGCTGGGTGCTTTACCCGCGCCGCTGCCCTTTTTGTGACCGGGTGCTGGGGAACCAGCCTGCCTGCCCGGACTGCGCCGATGGGCTGGCAGAGCTGCGCCGTGCACCTTCCATGCGGCTGCGCGGCTCCGAGCACTACCTGGGGCGGCTGGATGGGGCAGCCGCGCCCTACCGATACACCGGCCTTGTCCGCCGCGCGGTGCTGCGGGCGAAATATCAGGGCGCGCCCTGGGCAGCTGTAGAGCTGGGCGTGGAGATGGCCCGCCTGCTCTTTGGCAGCGAGATCAGAATGCGCGGCTCTGAGCCCCTGCCCGAACCGGTGCCGGGCCTTGACAGGGGTTACGACTGCATCCTTCCGGTACCGGCCTCCAGCAAAAAGCGCGGCTACAATGTGCCGGAGCGGATGGCACAGCCCCTTGCCCGGGCGGTGGGCGTGCCGGTGGTCACGGACGCGCTGACTCGTGCCCGCTCCACCCGGCGGCAGGAGGGACTTTCCCTTGACGAGCGGCTGGCCAATGTGGCGGGTGCCTTCCGGGTGGCCCGGCCGGAGGCTGTGGAGGGAAAGCGCATCCTTCTGGTGGACGATGTTCTGACCACCGGAGCCACGGCCTCGGCCTGCGCGCAGGCTCTGCTGGATGCCGGTGCGCAGAGCGTGTTCGCTGTGGCGCTGGCTACGGTGGAGTTTCCGCAGCCGGTGGGCAGCACAACGGCCATTGCCGAAAATGAAAAAGAAATTTGAAAATAGTGCTTGACAAAACACCATTCTTCGGGTATACTGATTGAGCTGTGAGCGACAAGCTCGATCAGATGTCCGGGTGTAGCGCAGTTTTGGTAGCGCGCTTGAATGGGGTTCAAGAGGCCGTGAGTTCGATTCTCGCCACTCGGATTGAAACAAGACCGACGATTTCAAAAGAGATCGTCGGTCTTGATTTTTTATTCGGCTGTTTCTGGTGCGCTGTCCCGGAGGGGCGGGCACCGCTGCAAGGAGGGCGAGTCTATGAATGCTGCACTGCGCCGGGATGCGGATGTGATCCTTCGTTCCAGCCTGAACGCTGTTCTGCCGGATGAGGCGGTGCGCCGTGCGCTGCGGGATCTCCGGCCCGGGAAGGGCCGGGTGCTTCTGGTGGCGGCGGGCAAGGCGGCCTGGCAGATGGCACACGCGGCGGTTGAAACGCTGGGCCGGGTGGATGGCGGTGTGGTCGTGACCAAGTACGGCCATGTGAAAGGTGAGATCCCAGGTGTGGCCTGCTATGAGGCGGGCCACCCGGTGCCGGATGCAAACGGTTTTGCGGCCACTCAAAAGGCGCTGGAGCTGGTGCAGGGGCTGACTGCCGGGGATACGGTGCTGTTCCTGCTTTCCGGCGGCGGCAGTGCGCTGTTCGAGCAGCCGCTCGTTCCCGGGGCAGAGCTGCAGGACATCACGAGCCAGCTGCTGGCCAGCGGGGCCGACATTGTGGAGATGAATACCATCCGCAAGCGGCTTTCCGGTGTGAAGGGCGGGCGGTTCGCGCAGCGCTGTGCCCCTGCGCAGGTGTTCAGCATCGTGCTGAGCGACATTCTGGGGGATCCGCTGGATATGATCGCCAGCGGCCCGGCGGTGCCGGATACCTCCACCTGCGCCCAGGCGCTTGCCGTTGCCAAAAAGTATCATCTGGCACTCTCAGCACAGGCCCGGGCCCTGCTGGCGCAGGAAACGCCCAAAACGCTGGACAATGTGACCACCCGGATCACCGGCAGCGTGCGGGAGCTTTGCCGTGCCGCGGCCAGCGCCTGCCGGAATCTGGGATATGAACCGGTTCTCCTGACCGACCAACTCTGCTGCGAAGCACGGGAAGCAGGCAGCTTCCTTGGCTCCATTGTCCGCACCCAGGCAGGGCAGGGGAAAAAGCTGGCCTACATCGCGGGCGGCGAGACCATCGTTCACCTGACCGGAAAAGGGCTTGGCGGAAGAAATCAGGAGCTGGCCCTTGCGGTTGCGCCTGCCATTGCCGGGCTGAACGCGGCGGTATTCTCTGTGGGCAGCGATGGCACAGACGGCCCCACCGATGCCGCCGGCGGCTATGTGGATGGGGATACCCTTGCCGCGCTGGAGGCCGGGGGCTGGAGCGGATACGCTGCTTTGCAGAACAACGATTCCTACCACGCCCTGAAAGCAGTGGATGGCCTGATCATCACCGGGGCAACGGGCACCAATGTCAACGATGTGGCGGTGGCCCTGATCGGGGAAAAAACACCGCCTGTGAGCCCGGAAGTTTCCCCGGAGTGGTGATTGCATTCCTCCGTTGAGTATGTTATACTGAACAGCGAACTGAATAGAAAACAGCAGGTGCGTACCGCCCGCGGCTCTGGCCGGGGGCAGGCACGTTAAAAGGGAAGCGGGTGCAAATCCCGCACGATCTCGTCACTGTGATAAGGGAGTTTACCGCCAGGGTGCAGCTGCACCGGTCACTGGAACGTATGTTCCGGGAAGGCGGCGGTGGATGTTGAGCTTTCAGCCAGGAAACCTGCCCGCTGTTGGTACGGGGGCGCAAGCCCCAGATCACGAGGAATTGGTTGTACCCAAAAAGCCTGAAAAAACTGAAAAGGGCCTTTTTGCTTTGCCATCCCGCAAGCAGAAAGGCCCCTTTTGTTTTGCCGGGCACTCTTTCCTGTACCTTCTGTTCAGCAAAAATCATGTTCAAAAACAGGAAAGGAACGAACAAAAATGAGAAAACGCACCATCCACAAAGCAGCGGCCGCTCTGACCGCTCTGGCCCTCTGCGCCGGTGTACTGACCGGCTGCGGCGGTGCCGCAAGCAGCACCACTGCTTCCAGCACGGCAGGATCTGCTGCCAGCAGCGAGGTTTCCGGCGAGGAGGCTGACGAATTGGCCGCAAAGAATGTTGCAGACCTGATCGATGCCATCTATGTGCAGGAGCGCACCGATGACACCGATGCCCAGTGTGAGGCCGCCAAGGCCGCATGGGATGCCCTGACCGATGCCCAGAAGGAGCTGGTCGAGGGCGAAGAGGCTGACCCTGACTACTTTGGCCGCGACACCGGCGATGCTTCCAAGGACGACAGCCGCAATCAGGACGACATCGGCGAGAATGAGCTGCTGGTGGTTTCCTTCGGCACCTCCTTCAACGACAGCCGAGTGAAGGATATCAAGGGCATCGAGGATGCGCTGCAGGCCGCTTATCCCGATTGGTCTGTCCGCCGCGCCTTCACCGCACAGATCATCATCAACCATGTTCAGGCCCGCGACGGCGAGAAGATCGACAACATGCAGCAGGCTCTGGATCGCGCTGTGGCCAACGGCGTGAAGAACCTGGTCGTCCAGCCCACCCACCTGATGCACGGTGCAGAGTACGACGAGATGATGGAGATGATCGACGAGTACAAGGACAAGTTCGAGAGCGTCGCCGTTGCTGAGCCCCTGCTGGGCGAGGTTGGTGCCGATGCTGCCGTCATCAACGCCGACAAGGAAGCTGTTGCCAAGGCCGTTACCGCTGCTGCTGTGAAGGATGCCGGTTTCGACAGCCTGGAGGCCGCCGCTGAGGAGAAGGTCGCCTTCGTCTTTATGGGCCACGGCACCTCCCACACCGCAAAGGTGAGCTACAGCCAGATGCAGACCGCCATGCAGACCCTGGGCTACAGCAACGTGTTCATCGGCACGGTGGAGGGTGAACCCGAGGAGACCGCCTGCGAGAACGTCATCGAGGCTGTCAAGGCTGCCGGTTACACCAAGGTCATCCTGCGCCCCCTGATGGTCGTTGCCGGTGACCACGCCAACAACGATATGGCCGGTGCGGATGACGATTCCTGGCTGAGCCAGTTCCAGGCCTCCGGTGACTTCGCGTCCGTGGAGTGCCAGATCGCCGGTCTGGGTGAGATCGAGGACATCCAGCAGCGCTACATTGAGCACACCAAAGCCGCCATTGATTCCCTGAACGGCTAATATTCCGCATTCCAATGCCCGAAGGGAGAGATCTTTTCGGGCATTTTTTATGGAGAGCTTCCCCGCATGAGGAGAAACACTCCCATTTCAAATTCTGAATTTTTGAGGTATTTTGTTTATGCACTGCAAACAGCTTGTTTCCCTGTCCGTTGCTTCTCTGATGCTGGCCGCCGTCCTCACCGGCTGCGGCGGGGCTTCTTCCACTGCTTCCTCTGCTGCCAGCTCGGAAGCCGCTTCTGCCGTGAGCACTGCCGCATCCGAGCCTGCCGAAGCCGCCCTGCCGGACGGCGTGTACACGGCTGAGTTCGACACCGACAGCGGCATGTTCCACGCCAACGAAGCCTGCAATGACATGGGCACCCTGACCGTGGAGAACGGGCAGATGACCTTCCACGTCAGTCTGGCCTCCAAGAAGATCGTCAACCTGTATGTTGGCATGGCCGCCGATGCCGAGGCCAACAAGGCAGATTGGCTGCTGCCTACCACCGATACCGTCACCTACTCTGATGGCACCTCGGAGGAGGTCTATGGCTATGATATCCCCGTGGCCGCTGTGGACCAGGACTTTCAGCTGGCACTCCTCGGGACCAAGGGCAAGTGGTATGACCACACCGTGAGCATCCGCAATGCACAGCCCAAGACTGAGGAAGCCGCCGAGACCCCTGCGGACGGTGAATACAGCGTCAATGTGACCCTGGAGGGCGGCTCTGGCCGTGCCACCGTGGAAAGCCCTGCCGCCCTGACCGTGGCGGACGGCAAAATGACCGCTGTCATCCTGTGGAGCAGCCCCAATTATGATTACATGATCGTGGACGGCGAGAAGTATCTGCCCACCAACACCGAGGGCAACTCCACCTTTGAGATCCCTGTTTCTGCACTGGGCACCCCGCTGGCTGTCACTGCCGATACCGTAGCCATGAGCACCCCCCATGAGATCGAGTATACGCTGACCTTTGCGCTGAACTGATGAAACTGACGAGACAACAATTCCTGCGCGTTCTGCCTGTTACAGTACTGGCCCTGTCGGGTTGCGCCGTCTCCGAGACAGCGCCCGCCAGCACAGAAGAACTGGTCTTTGACCATGCCTGCCCGCTGGATTACGCCACGCAGTTTACTGCAGACTGCTATGAGGGCGGCTATACCATGCTGACCCTGACCGAATCGGGGGAGCAGTTCCTTGTGACCCCGGAGGATGCCGCTGAGGTGGAAGGTCTGCCCGAGAGCGTGACGGTGCTGCGTCAGCCCATCCGGAACATCTACCTTGTCTCCACCTCGGTGATGGATCTGTTCCTCGCGCTGGATGGGCTGGACAGCGTGACCCTTTCCGGCACCCGGGCGGAGGGCTGGTATCTGGATGAGGCCAGAGCCGCCATGGAGGACGGGCGCATTGCCTATGCGGGCAAGTACAGCGCCCCGGACTACGAAAAGATCCTTGCGGCCAACTGCGGCCTTGCCATCGAGAACACCATGATCTACCACACCCCGGAGGTCAAGGAGCAGCTGGAACGGTTCGGCATCCCGGTGCTGGTGGAGCGCTCCAGCTATGAGAGCGGCCCGCTGGCCCGGCTGGAATGGCTCAAGTTCTGGGGCATCCTGCTGGGGAAAGAGGAGCTGGCGGAACAGGAATTCGCCCGGCAGGTGGAGCGCCTTGCACCGCTGGCCGGGCAGGCTCCCACCGGCAAGCGCTGTGCCTTTTTCTCCATCACAGCCAACAACCTTGCCAATGTGCGCAAGGGCGGCGACTATGTGGCCCAGATGATCGAGATGGCGGGCGGTGATTATGTTTTTGCGGACCTGACCGACAACGGCAACAACCTTTCCACCATGAACCTGCCGCTGGAAGATTTTTACGCCGGTGCAAAGGATGCGGATGTGCTCCTTTACAACAGCACCATTGAGGGCGTGGTGCATACCACGGAGGAACTGGTGGCAAAATGCCCCCTGCTGGCCGAGTTCAAGGCCGTGCAGAGCGGCAGTGTCTGGTGCACCACCCAGAGCTTTTTCCAGCAGAGTACGGCGCTGGTTGATTTTGTGCTCGACCTGCACCGTGTCTTTACGGAGAACGACCCCGCCGACCTGCAATTTCTGAGGAAAGTAGAGTAACCTATGACCAGCAAAAAGCGCCTGATCTTCTCTTACGGCATCCTTGCCCTGCTGCTGGCGGTGCTGTTTGCCGCCAACCTGTTCTGGGGCAGTGTGTCCCTGACACCGGGGGCAGTGCTGGCGGCCCTGACCGGCCGCGGGCGGGACGCTCTGAGCGTGGGCATCATCACCCAGCTGCGCCTGCCCCGGGCCGTGATGGTGGTGCTGCTGGGGGCGGCGCTCTCGGCGGCGGGCTACCTGCTGCAGACCTTTTTTGCCAACCCCATTGCAGGGCCCTTTGTCATGGGCATTTCCAGCGGGGCCAAGCTGGCCGTGGCACTGGTCATGGTGGCTTTTCTGAACCATGGCCTGCTCACCAGCTCCCTTACCCTGATCACTGCCGCCTTTGCGGGGGCCATGGCCTCCATGGCCTTTGTGCTGGCGGTCTCCCGGCGGGTGCAGCGGATGAGCATCCTTGTCATCTGCGGCGTAATGATCGGCTACATCTGTTCGGCCGTTACGGAGTTTGTGGTGGCCTTTGCCCAGGACAGCAACATCGTCAACCTCCACAACTGGTCTCAGGGCAGCTTTTCCGGCATGACCTGGGGCAATGTGCGGGCGGCGGCGCTGGTGGTGCTGCCCGCTCTGGCGGCGGCGTTCTGCCTTTCCAAGCCCATGGCCGCCTACCAGATGGGGGAGGCCTACGCCCGGAGCGTGGGCATCAATGTCAAAGCCTTTTCCCGGCTGCTGGTGCTGCTTTCCAGCCTGCTGGCCGCCTGTGTCACGGCCTTTGCGGGGCCCATCTCCTTTGTGGGCATTGCGGTGCCCCATCTGGTCAAGCAGCTGTTCGGCAGCGCAAGGCCGCTGGTGGTGCTGCCCGGGTGCTGCCTGGGCGGGGCCGCCTTCTGCCTGTTGTGCGACCTCATCGCCCGCAGCATGTTTGCCCCCACTGAGCTTTCGATCAGCGCCGTAACGGCAGTGTTTGGTGCACCGGTGGTCATCTGGCTGCTGGTGCGCCGGGGTCAGGAGGGTGTGCGATGAAATACCGCTGTGAAACGAAAGAGCTGGCCATCGGCTATGGCAGCGCGCCCCTTGCTTCCGGCATCACGCTGGGGGCGGTGCCGGGGCAGATCCTGGCCCTCATCGGGCCAAACGGCGCGGGCAAATCCACCCTGCTCAAAACGCTGGCGGGCCAGCTGGCCCCTATGGGCGGGGCTGTCCTGCTGGATGGCCGCAGCCTGACCGATTACACCGGCCCGGCCCGGGCCCGGAAGCTGGCCCTGATGCTGCCCCATACCCGCCGCACCGAGCTGACTTCCTGCTTTGAGTTTGCCGCCGCCGGGCGCATCCCCTATACCGGGCGGCTGGGTATCCTGTCCGATGCCGACCGGCAGGCCGTGCGGGACGCGCTGGAACTGGTGGGGGCTTCCCCTCTGGCGGGCCGGGATTTCAACTGCATCAGCGACGGCCAGCGCCAGCGCGTTCTGCTGGCCCGTGCCATCTGCCAGCAGCCCGGAGTTCTGCTGCTGGACGAGCCGACCTCTTTTCTGGATGTCAAGGGCAAGATCGAGCTGCTGACCATCCTGCAGAAGCTGGCCCATGAGCAGGGGCTGGCCGTGATCGTCAGCCTGCACGAGCTGGACATGGCGCAGAAGATCGCGGATGCGGTGGTTTGCGTGTTCCCGCACAGCGTTTCGGGGGTGCTGACCCCAAAGGAGGCCTTTGCCCCGGAGAACATCCGGGCGCTGTACAGCCTGACCAAGGAGCAGTACGAGGCCGTGTTCGGCCCGGAAAAGCCTGCCGGGCCAAAGTTTGAACATTACGTCCGCAGTGGGCAGAAGCTGCTCCGCTGCGGGTACACCACCGGCACCTGCGCGGCGCTGGGTGCGGCGGGGGCCGCGCGGCTCCTGCTCACTGGCCATGCCCCGGAGAGCGTTGCCCTGCGCACGCCGAAGGGCATCGTGGTGGAGGTGGCTCCGCTGTACTGCCGCCCCGCCGGAGCCGGTGCCGAATGCGCCATTGAGAAGGACGGCGGGGATGATGTGGATGTGACCACCGGCCTGCCCGTGATCGCCGCCGTAGAATTGCTGCCCAATACCACCGAGATCCGCATCTCCGGCGGCAAGGGCGTGGGCCGGGTGACCAAGGCCGGGCTGGATCAGCCGGTGGGGGAAGCTGCCATCAACCATGTGCCCCGGCAGATGATCGCTGAGGCCCTGCAAAGGGAAGCCGAGAGCGCCTGCTACACCGGCGGCTTTGCCGTGACCATCTCCATCGAGGGCGGGGAAGAGGTGGCAAAGCGCACCTTCAACCCCCACATCGGGGTCGAGGGCGGACTTTCGGTGCTGGGAACCAGCGGCATTGTGGAGCCTATGAGCCAGCAGGCGATCCTGGATACCATCCAGCTGGAAATGAATCAGGCCGCTCTCCGGGCGGGCAGCCCCAGGCGGCTCATCCTGGCCCCCGGCAATTACGGGCTGGACTATCTGCACGAAAGATACCCGGGGTTTCACGCTGTTCCGGTGGTGAAAACCTCGAACTTTATTGGAGACACGCTGGATATGGCTGCTGCGGCCCGCTTTGAAGAGGTGCTTCTGGTGGGCCATGTGGGCAAGCTGGTCAAGGTGGCGGGCGGTATTATGAACACCCATTCCCACACTGCTGACTGCCGCACCGAGCTGTTCTGCACCCATGCGGCGCTCTGCGGCGCTTCCCGGGAAGTCTGCGCCGCCCTGATGAACGCTGCCACCACCGATGCCTGTCTGGAACTTCTGGACAGCGCCGGCCTGCGGGCTCCGGTGCTGGAAAGCCTGCTGCGGGCAGTCCAGCTCCACCTTGACCGGCGGGCCTGCGGAGCGTTCCGGGTGGGGGCTGTGCTGTTTTCCAACCAGCACGGCCCGCTGGGAGCCACCGACACTGCCGCACAACTGCTGAACGAATGGAAGGAGCATTGAGATGGTACATTTTGTAGGCGCAGGCCCCGGCGCACCTGACCTTATCACCCGGCGGGGCGCGGCCCTGCTGCAGGAAGCCGACTGCATCATTTATGCGGGCAGTCTGGTCAACCCGGCTCTGCTGGGGCTGGCGAAGCCGGAGTGCGCCGTTTACAACAGCGCCGAGATGACGCTGGAACAGGTGCTGGACGTGATGCGCCGGGTGGAAGCCGCAGGCGGGACCACCGTGCGGCTCCACACCGGCGACCCCTGCCTGTATGGGGCCATCCGGGAGCAGATGGACGCACTGGATGCGGATGGTATCCCCTACGATGATACCCCCGGCGTGTCCAGCTTTTGCGGGGCGGCGGCGGCGCTGAACGCCGAGTACACCCTGCCCACCATCAGCCAGACCGTGATCATCACCCGGATGGAGGGGCGCACCCCGGTGCCGGAAAAGGAGAAGCTGGCCAGCCTTGCCGCCCATGGGGCAACCATGGTGATCTTCCTCTCCATCGGCCTCATCGACAAGGTGCAGCGGGCCCTGCTGGCAGGCGGAGCCTACACGCCGGAGACCCCTGCCGCCGTGGTCTACAAGGCCAGCTGGCCGGAGCAGAAGGTGGTGCGCTGCACCGTGGGCACGCTGGCCGGGAGCACCCGCGCCAACGGCATCACCAAAACAGCGCTCATCGTGGTGGGGGAGTTTCTGGGCACCCGGTATGAGCGGAGCAAGCTCTACGACCCAACCTTTACGACGGAGTTCCGCAAGGGGGCAGATCAGTGACCCGCGCCTATCTCGCCTTTACGGAAAAAGGGTTGGCGCTGGCCCAAAAGCTGGCCAGTGCCCTGCCCGGCACCGTAGACCGCTGCGGCCATGGCGGGCCCGGCCTTGCCGATTGGGCTGCGGAGCAGTTCGCCCATGCGGATGCCCTGATCTTTGTGGGGGCTGTGGGCATTGCGGTGCGGGCCATTGCGCCCCACTGCCGGAGCAAGGCGGTGGACCCTGCCGTGGTAGTGCTGGACGAGTGCGGCCATTTTGCGGTGCCGATCCTTTCGGGCCATCTGGGCGGGGCCAACGATCTGGCCCGGGCGCTGGCGGCGGTCTGCGGTGCGGTGCCGGTCATTACCACGGCCACCGATGCCAACGGTGTGTTTGCCGTGGATGCGTGGGCCAGGCACCAGAACTGCGCCGTGCTGGAGCCGGAGCGCATCAAGCGCGTCAGCAGCAGGCTGTTGGCGGGCGGGCCGGTGCGATACCGGTCGGAATTCCCCATAGCCGGGCAGGCCCCTGCCGGGGTGGTCCCGGCGGGGGAGGCAGAGCTTGCCGACTTTGCCCTGACCCTTTTCCCGGCGGGCGATGCGCTGCACCTGATCCCGAAGATCGGTGTGCTGGGCATCGGGTGCAGGCGGGGGACAAGCGCCGCACAACTGGAAGCGGCCTTTGCACAGTTCTGCGCGGCCCACGGCCTTGCAGCAGTGTGCATCACGGCGGCAGCCAGCATCGACCTGAAAGCCCATGAGCCGGGCCTGCTGGAATTTTGCAGAATCCACGGCTGGCCGGTGCAGTTCTATTCTGCCGCACAGCTGCAGAACGCCCCCGGGCAGTTCACATCTTCGGCCTTTGTCCGGAGCGTGACCGGTGTGGACAATGTCTGCGAGCGGGCGGCGGTGCTGGCGGCAGGCGGCACGATCATTCTTCCCAAACAGGCGGGCAACGGCGTGACCTTTGCGCTGGCGCTTCGTCCCTTTGCCCCGGATTGGAGGTGGCAGGATGCCTAATGTTGTTTTTGTTGTCGGGCTTGGGCCCGGGGATCCCCGGTTTCTGACCGCACAGGCGCAGAGCGCCTTAACGCAAGCCGAGGTGCTGTGCGGCTATACGGTCTATCTGGATCTGGTGCGCCCCTACTTCCCGGACAAGCTCTATTATTCCACCGGCATGACCAAGGAGATCGACCGCTGCCGCTGGGCGCTGGAAACGGCCCGGAGCGGCAGGGCGGTGGCGCTGGTCTGCTCGGGAGATGCCGGGGTCTACGGCATGGCAAGCCCTCTGCTGGAGCTGGCCGAGCACTTCCCGGACGTGACGGTGGAGGTGGTGCCCGGCCTGACCGCCGCCCTGAGCGGCGGTGCGGTGCTGGGTGCCCCGCTGGCCCACGATTTCTGTGTGCTCTCCCTCTCTGACCGGCTTACGCCGTGGGAGGTCATTGAGCGGCGGCTGGCGGCAGCAGCCATGGGGGATTTCTGCATCGCGCTGTACAACCCCTCCTCCAAGGGGCGGCCGGACTATCTGGCGCGGGCGGTGCGCATCCTGCTGGCAAACGGCAAAGCACCCGGAACGGTCTGCGGCATTGTGCGGAACATTGGCCGGGAGGGGCAGGAAAGCCGCGTTCTGACGCTGGCTGCGCTGGAAACCACCCCGGTGGATATGTTCACCACCGTGTTTGTCGGCAACGCCCAGACCCGCCAGCTGAGCGGGCGGATGGTCACGCCGCGGGGGTACCGCGCATGAGGGCCGTAATATTCAGCGGCACCACCGAGGGCCGCATGTTTTCAAAGCAGCTGGCCGCACTGGGGGCCGAGGTACTGGTCAGCGTGGCCACCCCGCTGGGGGCCGAGGAACAGGGCGAAAGGTCCGGCATCACCGTCCACTGCGGGCGGCTGACCCCGGAGGAGATGACCGCCCTGCTGCAGAGGGCTGACCTCTGCGTGGACGCGACCCATCCCTATGCGGTGGAGGCCACCCGGAACATCCGGGCAGCCTGCAAAACAGCGGGCACGGAGTACCGCCGCCTGCTCCGGCCCGAAAGCCCGCTGCCTGCCGGGAGCATGGTGTTTGCCTCTGCGGCCCATGCGGCGGGATTTCTGGCCCGAACGCAGGGAAATGTTCTGCTTGCCACCGGGGCCAAGGAGCTTTCTGCCTTTGCTGTGCTGGAACCGGCACGGCTCTTTCCCCGTGTCCTGCCCACCCGGGAGGGCATTGCCGCCTGCGAGGGGGCAGATATCCCCCATAAGAACATCATCGCCATGCAGGGGCCGTTCTCCTATGCGCTGAACCGGGCGCTGATGGAGCAGTTTGCCATCCGCTTTCTCGTTACCAAAGACGGCGGCGCGGCGGGCGGCTTTGAAGAAAAAGCCCGGGCAGCGCAGGACACCGGAGCACAGCTCATCGTCATCCGCCGCCCGGCCGAGCAGGGCGAAACGGCGGAACAGATCCTGACACATTGTAAGGAGATGCTGCAATGATCACACTCATCGGGATGGGGTCGGGCACGCCGGAAAGCCTGACCGCGCAGGGCCTTGCCGCCCTGCAGAACGCCGGACTGATCCTGGGGGCAAAGCGCCTGCTGGAACAGCTGCCGCAGGGCTGCACGGAACACCGGAAGGCCCTGTATCAGCCTGAGGATGTCCTTGCCGCGCTGGCGGCTGACCCGGAGGTGGATGCTGCCCTTGTGTACAGCGGCGACACCGGGTTTTACTCCGGTGCGGCCCAGCTGCTGCCGATGCTGCGGGCCTTTGGCATCTCCTGCCGGGTGCTGCCGGGGCTTTCCAGCGTTCAGCTGCTGGCCGCTGCGGTGGGCCGCTCCTGGCAGGAGTGGAAGCTGGTCTCGGCCCACGGCTGTGCCTGCGACCCGGTGGCCGAGTGCCTGACAGCCGGGGGAAAGCCTGTGTTTTTCCTGACCGGCGGGGCAGAAACGCCTGCCTCCCTCTGCGGCCGATTGGCTGCTGCCGGGCTGGGCGATGCCCATGTGCTGGTGGGGGAAGAGCTGGGCCGGGCAGAGGAGAAGATCCTGTTCGGCACGGCGCAGGAGTTTGCGCAAAAGCAGTTTGCAAGCCTGAGCGTTCTGCTTGTGGAACACGTTCCTCAGCCGCCCCGGCGGGTGCCCGGCTTCCCGGATGAAGCTTTCCACAGGGGAGAGGTGCCCATGACCAAGCAGGAGGTGCGGGCGGCGGCGCTGGCCAAGCTGGCCGTGCAGCCCGGCGATACCCTGTGGGATGTGGGCGCGGGCACCGGCAGCGTGAGCGTGGAGCTGGCACTGGCCGCACCCCGGGGGCATGTGTATGCCGTGGAGTGTGACCCGGAGGCCTGCGGGCTCATCCGGCAGAACCGGGAAACGTTCCACGCCTGCAACCTGACACTGGTGGAGGGCCGCGCCCCCGCTGCGCTGGCTGACCTGCCCTCCCCGGATGCCGTGTTCATCGGCGGGACCAAGGGGGGCATGGAGGCTGTGGTGGACACGGTGCTTGCCCGGAATCCGAACACCCGCATCTGCATCTCTGCCATTGCGCTGGAAACGCTGAGCGCCGCCGTGGCCGCACTGACTGCCCACGGCCTTGCTGCGGAGGTGACGCAGATCGCGGTCAGCCGCACCCGGCCTGCGGGCAGGCTCCACCTGCTGATGGCCAATAACCCCATCTTCCTTATCACAGGAGAACGCAAATGATCCAATTTCTTGTGGCCGCGCCCTGTTCCGGCAGCGGCAAAACCACACTGACCTGCGCTCTGCTGGCGGCGCTCAAGCGGCGGGGGCAGGACCCCTGCTCCTTCAAGAGCGGGCCGGACTATATCGACCCCATGTTTCACCGGGCCGTGCTGGGGGTGGAGAGCCATAACCTCGACCTGTTTTTCTCTGCGCCGGAGACGGTGCGCGCGCTCTATGCGCAGGCCGCCGCCGGGCATGGGGCGGCTGTGTGCGAGGGTGCCATGGGCTTTTACGATGGACTGGGCGGCGTGAGTGATACCGCCAGTGCCTGGCATCTGGCCGATACGCTGGGCCTGCCGGTGCTGCTGGTGGTTCAGCCCAGAGGGGCCAGCCTGACACTGGCGGCCCAGATCAACGGGCTGAAGCAGTTCCGCACCCCCAGCCATCTGGCGGGCATCCTGCTCAATGACTGCGCCCCCCATCTGTATGCTCTGCTGGCTCCCATGCTGGAACGGGAGACCGGCCTGCCGGTGCTGGGCTATCTGCCCCACCTGCCGGATGCCGCCCTTGAGAGCCGCCACTTAGGGCTGAAAACTGCCGGGGAGATCGCGGACTTACAGCAGAAGATCAACCGAATGGCCGATGCGCTGGTGATGGATTGGGAGAAGCTTTTTGCCCTGACCGAGTGCGCAGCGCCTTTGGTGCACACCGATCGGCTCCCCCCTGCGGGAGAGCTGCCGCCCCAGGGGGCAGAGGAACAGCGCCCCCGCGTTCCCATTGCCGTTGCAAGGGATGCGGCGTTTTGCTTCACCTACGCCGAAACGCTGGAAGCACTGGAGCGGGCGGGGGCGGAGCTCTGCTGGTTCAGCCCTCTGCAGGACCCCGCCCTGCCGGAGCAGATCGGCGGGCTCTATCTGCCCGGCGGCTACCCGGAGCTGTATGCCGGGCAGTTGAGCGCGAACCGCTCCATGCTGGCCTCTGTGCGCCGGGCTGTGGAGCGCGGTCTGCCCACGGTGGCCGAGTGCGGGGGCTTTCTCTATCTGGGCCAGAGCCTGGAGGATGCCAACGGGGAACGCTGGCCCATGGCAGGCGTTCTGCCGGGGCAGGGCTTCCGGGTGGGGCGGCTGGTGCGGTTTGGATACGCGGCATTGACTGCCCACGCCGACAGTATGCTGTTCCGCGCCGGGGAGCGTCTGCCGGTGCACGAGTTCCACCACTGGGATTCCACAGACAACGGCACCGGCTTTACCGCCGCAAAGCCCAACGGGAAGCAATGGGACTGCGGCTTTGCAAACGAGCATTTCTATGCGGGCTTCCCGCATTTGTATTGGGCGGGCACGGCCCTGCCCCGGCGGTTCGTGGATGCCGCCGCACACTATCATCAAGAGGAACAGGATCAATGACAGAGCTTGAACTGAAGCAGCTTCTTTCCAGGATCACCCGGCCGGACGAGACCGCACGCACCGCCGCCCATGCCCACTGGGCCAGCCTTGCAAAGCCGCTGGGCGGGCTGGGCAGGCTGGAGACCATGCTGGAGGATGCCGCCGCCCTGACCGGTACGGCAGAGCTGGCGTTTTCCCGCCGGGCCGTGCTGGTGCTCTGCGCCGACAACGGCGTGGTGGCGCAGGGCGTGAGCCAGACGGACCAGAGCGTGACCCGGGCCGTGGCCGAGAACCTTGCCGCCCGGCGCACCAGTGTCTGTCAGATGGCAAAAACGGCCCGCTGTGAGGTAGTGCCTGTGGACCTTGGCATGGCCGGGGAGCCGGTGCCCGGGGTGCAGAACTGCCGCATTGCCGCCGGGACGGCGGATTTCACCACCGGCCCTGCCATGACCCGCCAGCAGGCGGTGGATGCCATTGCGGCGGGCATCGGACTTGTCCGGGCGCAGAAGGCGGCGGGGGTGCAGCTGCTGGCCACAGGGGAGATGGGCATTGGCAACACCACCACCTCCAGCGCTGTGGCTGCGGTTCTGCTGGGTCAGCCCGTGGAGCGGATGACAGGCCGGGGCGCGGGCCTTTCCGACACGGGGCTTGCCCGCAAGCTGGATGCCATCCGGCGGGGCATTGCGCGGAATCAGCCCGATGCCGCTGACCCTCTGGATGTGCTTTCCAAGCTGGGCGGGTTCGACATCGCCGGGCTGTGCGGTGTTTTTCTGGGCGGCGCGCTGGAAGGCCTGCCCGTGCTGATGGATGGCTTCATCAGCGGGGTGGCGGCTCTGTGCGCGGTGCGGCTCTGCCCCGCCGCGGAAAAGGCCGTGTTTGCCAGCCACTGCTCCACTGAACCGGCAGCAAGGCTGGTGCTGGAGGCGCTGGGCAAAGTGCCCCTGCTCACCGCCGGGCTCCATCTCGGCGAGGGCACCGGAGCGGTGGCAAGCATCCCGCTGTGGGATATGGCACTGGCCGTTTACCGCGATTGTTATTCCTTCACGGAGGGCGGCATTACGCCGTACACCCCCCAATGCTGACGCTGGTATTGGGCGGTGCCGCCAGCGGTAAAAGCGGATATGCCGAGAGCCTGGTGCTGAAAACCGCGCTCCCGCGCTATTACATCGCCACCATGCAGGTGTGGGATGCCGAGTGTGCCGCCCGGGTGGAAAAGCACCGGAGGATGCGGGCGGCAAAGCAGTTTGAGACCGTGGAGTGCCCCCTGCATCTGGAGAACATCCGTCTGCCTGCCCGGGGAACTGCGCTGTTGGAGGATCTGGGCAACCTGACCGCCAACGAGCTCTACGACCCCGCCGGGGCAGGAGAAAATGCGGCTTCGGCCATTTTGGAAGGACTGGACCAATTGGCCGGACAATGCGCGCACCTCATCGTGGTCTCCAACGAGGTGTTCAGCGGCGGTGCCGACTACGCAGGCGACACCGGGCGCTACCTGAAAGCGCTGGCGCAGGTGAACAATGCCCTTGCCGCCCGGGCTGACCATGTGGTGCGGGTGGTGTGCGGCATCCCGGTCTATTATAAAGGAGTGGAAAAATGATTGGATTGCAGACCATTGCAGTGGCCTTTGCCATGTTTTCGGCCCTGCCGGTGCCGCAGTTCGCGTGGAACCAGAAAAACATGCGGTATGCCATGTGCGCCTTCCCGCTCATCGGGGTGGTCATTGGCGGGCTGTGGTGCCTGTGCGGCGCTCTGCCCCTGCCGATGCCCGCAAAGGCGGCGGGGTTCTGCCTGATCCCGGTCTGGGTCACGGGCGGCATCCACCTGGATGGCTATGCCGACACCTGCGATGCCCTTTCCAGCTATGGCGACCGGGAAAAGAAGCTGGAGATCCTCAAAGACCCCCACTGCGGTGCCTTTGCGGTGATCCGGCTGTGCAGTTATTTTGCGGCCTACCTTGCCCTTTGCGCCTGCGTGGACTTTACGCCCCGGGTGGGCCTGTGCTGGACACTGGCCCTTGTGCTGGAACGGGCCCTCTCGGGCCTGGCCGTGGCATCGTTCCCGATGGCAAAGAACACCGGCCTTGCCCACACCTTTGCCACGGCGGCGGATCGAACTACTGTCCGCCGGGTGCTGATGGTGCTGGCCGCTCTGCTCAGCGCCGCCCTGCTGGCACTGGGCGGCTGGGCGCTGGTGCTGGCGGCGTTGCTGGTGTTTGCACGCTATCATGTTGTTTCGGGTAAGCAGTTTGGCGGCATCACCGGCGATCTGGCCGGGTGGTTTTTGCAGAAAGCCGAGCTGTGGATGCTGGCGGCGCTGTGTGCCTGCCAGTGGGGAGGACTGTTATGATCTTTATCACCGGGCCGCTGTACAGCGGCAAGCGCACCTTTGCCCAGCGCCTGCCCGGCACCCGCATTGCGGAGGTGCAGGCCCTGGCCGCAGAGGCCGAGGATCTGGAAAAGCTTGCGGAGGAGCTCTCCGCTTATGATATCGTGATGGCCACCGAGGTGGGCGGCGGCGTGGTGCCCATGGACGCAGGGGAGCGGTCCGCCCGGGAAGCCGCCGGGCGGCTGGCCTGCCTGCTGGCGGCCCGGGCCGGGTGCGTGGTGCAGATGTTCTGCGGCATCCCCACAGTATTGAAAGGAGAACTGCCCCCATGCTGATCTATCTTCTGCGCCATGGCCTGACGGCCTACAACGCCGAAAAGCGCTATCAGGGCCAGCGGGATATCCCCCTGAGCCCTGCGGGCCGCGCCCAGCTGCGGCAGGCGGACCTCCGGCCGGAAACGGTCTATATCACCCCGCTCTGCCGCACCCGGCAGACCGCGGAGGTGCTCTTCCCGGGTGCAAGGCTCGTGGAGGTGAAAGACCTGCAGGAGATGTGCTTCGGCAGCTTTGAGGGCCGCAATTTCATTGAGATGGAGCACGACCCGGATTATCTGGCCTGGGTGAACGCCAACTGCGAAAGCCCCTGCCCGGACGGCGAGACCAAGGCTGTCTTTTCGGAGCGGGTGTGCAGGGCCTTTGCCACACTGGTGGACAGGGCCCTTGCCGATGGGGAAGAGACACTGGTCATTCTGGCCCACGGCGGCACCCAGATGGCTGCCATGGAGCGCTACGCCCTGCCCCATGCGGATTATTACCATTGGTGCGCCCCCAATGCGGGCGGTTACGTTCTGGATGCAGGAGATTGGGCGGAGCAGCGGGTGCTGCACCTGCTGAAAACTGTGCAGTACACAAAGGAGGATGCCCAATGATCGAATACGCAGTACTCGGCGGTTTTGTGCTGGACTGCCTCTTCGGCGACCCGGCCTGGCTGCCCCACCCGGTGGTGTACATGGGCAAGGCCATCTCGGCGCTGGAAAAGCGCCTGCGGGCCCGCCTGCCCAAAACGCCTCAGGGGGAACTGCTGGGCGGTGCCATTGTGGCCTTCTGCCTGCCGGTGGGCACCTTTCTGCTGACGAGCCTTGTCTGCCTGGGAGCTGCCCGCATCAGCCCGTGGCTGGGGCTGGCCGTCCAGATGTTCTGGTGCGGGCAGGCACTGGCCGCAAAGGGGCTGGCGCAGGAGAGCACCAATGTTTACCGGGAGCTGGTCAAGCCCGACCTGCCTGCTGCCCGCAGGGCGGTCAGCCGTATCGTGGGGCGGGACACCCAGGATCTGACACTGGAGGGGGTGACCAGAGCCGCTGTGGAGACGGTGGCCGAAAACGCCAGCGACGGCGTGATCGCGCCCCTGCTCTATATGCTCATCGGCGGAGCACCGCTGGCCCTGACCTACAAGGCCATCAACACGATGGACAGTATGCTGGGCTACAAAAACGAAAAATACCTCTACTTTGGCCGCATCCCGGCCAAGCTGGACGATGCGGCAAATTACCTTCCCAGCCGCCTTGCCGCCCTGCTGTGGATGGCTGCCGCGGCCTTTACGCACAATGACGCAAAAGGGGCGTGGAAGATCTGGCGGCGGGACCGCCGGAACCACGCCAGCCCCAACAGCGCCCAGACCGAGAGCGCCTGCGCCGGTGCGCTGGGGGTGCAGCTGGCCGGGCCCGCCTATTACTTTGGCGAATACTACGCCAAGCCCACCATCGGCGATCCGCTGCGCCCCATTGAACCGGAGGATATCCTGCGTGCCAACCGGATGATGTACGTGGCAAGCGCCTTTGCACTGGCGTGGGGCGTGGCAATACGGGCTGTTTTGTAATCACCCTCGCCCTCTCAGTCATGCTTTGCATGACAGCTCCCCCAAAGGGAAGAGCCGGGAACGGGTATCCATAACCATCCAGGAAAAGGAGAACGAAGATGCAACTAGTACATGGCGGCGATTGGGCCGGTTATCGGGCCGAGTTCGGACGGGACGCGCTGGATTTTTCGGCCAACGTCAGCCCGCTGGGCCTGCCGGAAGGGGTGGCCCGGGCCATCACGGCGGCATTGCCCACGGCGGACCGCTACCCCGACCCCCTGTGCCGGGAACTGCGGGCAAAGCTGGCGCTCCATGAGGGCGTGCCGGCGGAGCAGATCCTCTGCGGCAATGGGGCAGCCGACCTCATCTTCCGGCTGGTCTGGGCCAGAAAGCCCCGCCGGGCGCTGGTCACCGCACCCACCTTTGCGGAGTATGCCACTGCTTTGAAAAGTGTCGGCTGCATGGTGGAACGCTTCTTTTTGCGGGAGCAGGAGGACTTTGCGGTCACGGATGCGTTCTGTGCGGCCATCCGCCCGGGGGTGGACATGGTGTTTCTCTGCCAGCCCAACAACCCCACCGGCCAGCTGACGGCCCTGCCGCTGGTGGAGCAGATCCTCCACCGCTGCGCGGCGTGCGGCACCCTGCTGGTGGTGGACGAATGCTTCCTCGATTTCCTGCCCGACCATGCCCTGCACACGGCAAAAGGTCTGCTGGGGGAGGGAGATCTGGTTATCCTGAAAGCCTTCACCAAGCTTTACGGCATGGCGGGCGTGCGGCTGGGCTATGCCCTGAGTGCCGACACAGCGCTGCTGGAACAGATGCAGGCCTGCGGCCAGCCCTGGGGTGTTTCCAGTCTGGCGCAGGCGGCAGGCCTTGCCGCGCTGGAGGAGACGGCGTATGTGGAAAAGGTCCGGGCCCTCATTGCCGAACAGCGGCCCCGCCTGACGGCTGGGCTGCGGGCGCTGGGCCTGCGGGTGCTGGACGGCAGGGCAAATTACCTGCTGTTTCAGGCCCCGGAGACGCTGGGAGAAGCCCTGCGGCAAAGGGGCGCTGTGCTGCGCAGCTGTGCGAACTACCCCGGGCTGGGCCCCGGCTGGTACCGCACCGCCGTGCGCACCAGACCTGAAAACGAACAGCTTTTGAAACTTCTTGCGGAGGTGCTGGAATGAGCAAGGCAAAGTGCATCATGGTGCAGGGAACCATGAGCGGTGCAGGCAAAAGCCTGCTGTGCGCCGCCCTCTGCCGCATTTTTGCGCAGGACGGTTACAGCGTGGCTCCCTTCAAGAGCCAGAACATGGCGCTGAACAGCTTTGTCACCCGGGATGGGCTGGAAATGGGCCGGGCACAGGTGGTGCAGGCGCAGGCCGCAGGCATCGAGCCGGATGTGCGGATGAACCCCATCCTGCTCAAGCCCAGCAGTGACGTGGGCAGTCAGGTCATCGTGAACGGCGAGGTGCGGGGCCAGATGCCCGCCGCCGCCTATTTCAAAATGAAAAGAGCGCTCATCCCGGAGATCCTCTCGGCCTACAACAGTCTGGCCGAAACCGTGGACATCATCGTCATTGAGGGGGCCGGAAGCCCGGCGGAGATCAACCTGAAGGCAGACGATATCGTCAACATGGGCCTTGCCCGGCTGGTGGATGCCCCCGTTCTGCTGGCGGGAGATATCGACCGGGGCGGTGTGTTCGCCCAGCTGTACGGCACGGTGGCGCTGCTGGAGCCGGAGGAGCGCGCCCGCATCAAGGGGCTGCTCATCAATAAATTCCGCGGCGATGTGGAGATCCTGCGCCCCGGCCTTGCTATGCTGGAAGAAAAAACGCAGCTGCCGGTGCTGGGGGTCGTGCCCTACCTGAAGGTGGACATTGAGGACGAGGATTCCCTTTCCACCCGGCTGGATGCGGGCAGAACGGTCCACCCGCTGGATGCGGCCATCCTCCGCCTGCCGCACATCTCCAACTTTACCGATTTCATGCCGCTGGAGCAGCATCCGCTGCTGGGCGTGCGGTATGTGCAGAATACCCGCCAGCTGGGCACACCGGATCTCATCATCCTGCCCGGCACCAAGAACACAGTGGATGACCTGCTCTGGCTGCGGCAGTCCGGGCTGGAAGCAGCCCTGTTGAAGCTGGCGGCCAACGGCACGCCGGTGCTGGGGGTCTGCGGCGGGTATCAGATGCTGGGCGAGACGCTGGCCGACCCTGAGGGCACGGAGAGCGGTACGGCGCAGACCGTGCGGGGGCTGGGGCTGCTGCCCGCCCGCACGGTCTTTACCGGCCAGAAGCACCGCACCCAGGACACTGCCGCCGTGACCGCCGCCCCCTTTGCGGGTGCGGCCCTGACCGGATACCAGATCCACACCGGCCGCACCGAGGTGCAGGGTGTGCCCTTCTGCACACTGGCAGACGGCACACCCGAGGGCTGCGTGCAGGACAATGTGTTCGGTACCTACCTGCACGGCCTGTTTGATACCGGTGCGCTCACCGAGAAGCTGGTGGCCCTGCTCTGCCAGCGCAAGGGCATTGCGCCGGACAGCGCCGCCCTCATCCCGATGGAGCAGTACCGCCAGCAGCAATTTGACCTGCTGGCCGATGGCGTGCGCGGCGCGCTGGATCTGGATGCCGTTTACGCGGCCATGGGGTTGGAGAACCCGCGGAGGAATGCACAATGATCCCACAACATCATCTGCCCGCCGACATTGAGCGGACAAGCCTTTCCATCATCACGGCAGAGCTGGAAGTGTTGGGCCTGACCCCGCCGCCCGAGACTGCCGCTGTGGTCAAGCGGGTCATCCACACCACCGCCGACTTTGACTATGCGAAAAATCTGCGCTTTACGCCGGGGGCTGTGGCGGCAGGTGTGGCCGCCCTGCGGGCAGGGACCCCTATCATCACCGACACCAACATGGCACTTTCGGGCATTTCCAAGCCTGCCCTTGCCCGGCTGGGCGGCAGTGCCCTCTGCTACATGGCGGACCCTGAGGTGGCGCGGACCGCAGCCGAGACCGGAACCACCCGGGCAGTGGCCTCCATGCACCGCGCGGCGCAGGAGCACCCCGGGGCCATCCTTGCGGTGGGCAATGCCCCTACCGCTCTGCTGACCATTGTGGAGGAGATCGAGGCCGGGCTGCGGCCTGCTCTGGTCATCGCCGTGCCGGTGGGCTTTGTGAATGTGGTGGAAAGCAAGGAAGCGCTGTTTGCCGCCTGTGCAGCCCACGGCGTGCCTGCCATCGCGGCCATGGGCCGCAAGGGCGGAAGCACCGTGGCCGCTGCAGTCTGCAACGCCCTGGTCTACTCCGCTGCCGAGATGCTGGACCCTGCGGCGAGAGGGTGGAAATAGGGCGGAACCGGTAAAAGCGCCCCTTTTTACGCTTTTGCTTGACTTTTTGGTAGAAACAAGGTATCGTTTACCTGTATGACGATTGATATATGAGTTGAAGCTTTGCGTGAAAAAGGAAACATTATGGCACAAACGATTTTAGAAGAAAAGAAAAAATCACGGCTGATGACAGAGGGCAGCATCTGGAAGAGCATCCTGCTCTTCTCGGTGCCGCTGATCCTAGGCAACATGCTGCAGCAGCTGTACAACACCGCCGATTCCATCATCGTGGGCAACTTTGTGGGCAGCAACGCGCTGGCAGCCGTCGGCTCCAGCGGCTCGCCCATCTTCCTGCTCATCGGGTTCAGCCAGGGCATCGCCGTGGGTGCCGGTGTCGTGGTGTCCCAGTTTCTGGGAGCCAAGGACAGGGAGGGCGCGCACACTGCGGTGCACACCTCGCTGGCCCTTTCGGCCATTCTGGGTGCGATCCTGACCGTGTGCGGCGTTGCCGTCAGCCGTGCCCTGCTCACCGCCATGAACACCCCCGCAGAGGTGCTGGAGGATGCGGTGCTCTATATGCGGCTCTATTTTGGCGGCGTGCTGTTCAGCGTGGTGTATAACATGGCGGCCGGTATCCTGAACGCCGCCGGCAACTCCAAGCGGAGCCTGCTCTACCTGGGCGTTGCCTCCATCACCAACATCGTCCTCGACCTTGTCCTGATCGCCGGATGCAAGATGGGCGTGGCCGGTGCGGCCATTGCCACCGATATCAGCCAGCTGGTGTCCTGTGTGCTCTCCCTGCGCTTTCTGATGCGGGTGGAGGACGATTACCGCGTGACGGCAAAGGAAGTGCGCGTGCACAAAAAGATGGCGGTCCGCATCATCAAGGTGGGCCTGCCCACCGGTATCCAGAACATGGTCATCTCCCTTTCCAATGTGCTGGTGCAGGTCAGCGTCAACGGCTATGGTGCCGCTGCCATGGCAGGCTTTGCCGCCTATATGAAGGTGGATGGCTTCAACATTCTGCCTGTGCTGAGCTTCAGCATGGCGGCCACCACCTTTGTGGGCCAGAACTTTGGTGCGGGCAAGATCGACCGTGTCAAAAAGGGCACCTTTGTCACCCTGGGTATGTGCATCGTTTACACCATCCTGACCGGTATCCTGCTGCTCGTCTTCCAGGATTCCATCATGCACCTGTTCACCGGCGATGAAACGGTCATTGCCTACGGCAAGATCTGTATGCTCTATTTCTGCCCCTTCTACTGGATGCTGGGCATCCTGCAGGGCCTTGCCGGTACGGTGCGCGGCACCGGCAAGAGCGTGCCGCCCATGGTGGTGCTGCTGATCTCCCTGTGCCTGTTCCGCATCGTCTGGATCCAGTTTGCCCTGCCCCTGTTTGCAGGCATTGAGGGTGTGCTGCTGGTCTACCCGGTGTCCTGGGCTGTGGGTGCAGTGTTGATGGTGCTCTACGCCTGGAAGGGCAAATGGATGCAGCTGCCGGAAGCAATTTTGTAAATCAAGCGCACCCGATCCCCCGGTAAAAGTGTATTTTATACAAAAAATGACGTGTGAATGCGTAAAAATATTCGGGGGGGGGGGGGGGCTAAAAATCTGCGAAAATCAGTTGATTTCTGCCGAAAAATGCCGTATACTGAATGATAGTTTCAAATCGAACGACAGACTTCGACAAAAGGGGCTGATAAGATGGAGTGCACGCAGGCAGAGGCTTTTGAACAGTATATTCGGGATCTGCGCGTTGTGCGCTCGATCTCCCGGCCCAGCTTTCCGGAGGGCAAAGCTCCCGCTGCTGTGCTGGAAGAGATCCAGACCAACGCGCTGAGATGCAACACCCTGATGCGGCAGAATGAGGCACTGCTGGCGCAGTTTGTCTACGACCGTGACCCTGCGGCTCTGACAGACGGAGACATCCAGGGACTGAGTGCCTTTGCAGGCAGGCTGTTCAACTACGCGAACAGCGAGGATATGGGCGTGGCGTTCAAGGTGCATCAGCTGCTGCTGGCAGCGGCCCGCAGCCGGGAAGACGTGCCCATGATCGTCAGGGAGCTGTACTACACAGGCATCACCCTGCATTATATGAACGTCCGGGATGAGGGAACTGGCATCAACCTGTTGGGAGATGCGATCCAGGTCTATTTTACGGAAGCTGCTGAATACATGTCACGGTATGAACAGCTGGACAGGAATACCCGGCAGTATCTCATCCGCTGTGTGGGCAACACCCGGCTGGGGATGTCCCGCGGTACCCATGCGGAAAGCTGCCGGTATCTGGAGCGGTTCCGCCGCGCAATGGAGGTCATCCAGTCTGCGCATTACCATGCACTGGACCCGGAGTTCCCCTGGGAAAGCTACATCTATTCCATGCACATGGACCGCATGACCCTGCTGACCTATCTGCGGCAGGAGGAGGATCCTGAGGTGGCGCGGCAGGTGCTGGAATCGGCGGAATACATCTGGGGGCACAAGAAGAAGTACAAGGGTCAGGATGCGCGCCTGCAGAACTGGCGGGTGCCCTATTTTTACGCCGCTGCCCGCTACCATGCCGGGGTGGGCAGCCTGGAAGATGTGGTCAAGATCCTTCTGGAATCGGCGGGAAGCGTGGCGCAGGATGATTATTCTGCCGAGGCCATCAACCGGAAGCTGGTTCTGGCGGCCTATCTTTCGGTCTATGCAGAACGTCTGGACGAGGCGGGAGCACAGAGGTATCGTGCAACCGTGGAGCAGGTACGCCGTTCTGCGGATCAGTATCTGGAACAGATGCCGGCCAGCCAGTATCCCCGTGTGGTAAACTCTGCCGCCTGGGAGTTGAGCAAGATCAACACCAGCTCAGATGAAACGGCGAACCGCCGGATGCTGGGCAGTATCCTGGCCGGGCACAAGCCGACCTATGTCCACTCGCTGATGGTGGCAGAGCTGACCCGTGCCCTGCTGCATCGGCAGATCGAGACAAGGCCCGAAACACTGGTTGGCCTGCTGGGCTGCAGGAGCGCGGCCGAGGTGCAGGCCCGGCGGGAAGAGCTCTGCCAGACGGCCTATGAGTGCGGCCTGTACCACGACCTTGGCAAGTGTGCCGTTCTGATGTACATCGACAACAACGCCCGCCGCCTGCTGGATGAGGAGTTTTTCTGCATCCAGAGCCACCCAAGGACCGGCGCTGACATTCTGAATAGAATGGGCTGCGGAAGAACGCTGGCCCTGGCGGCACTCTATCACCACTGCTATTACAATGGCAAGGGCGGCTATCCCAATGATGTACCCTCCTGCCCGCCGGAGATCAAGGGAATCGTGGATGCGCTGAGCGTGGCAGACTCGCTGGATGCCGCCACCGATAATATCGGTCGGTGCTACAACCTTGCCAAGCCCTTCCGCACGCTGCTGGAAGAGCTGCGGGCCCAGAGCGGCACCCGCTATGCGCCCAATGTGGTCGCCCTGTTCGAGGATGAGCGTTTCTGCCAGCAGCTGGCAGAGAACACGGATGCCGAGCGCAAAAGGGTGTATCTGCAGGTGTATCACGCCGGAAGTGAAGAAAAATAAATATCATAAGCAAAAGGAGCCTCTTGGGCTCACATCCCCTGTCTCTACAGGGAAATAGGTGTGAGTGCCAAAAGGCTCCTTTTCTTTTGCTCTTATGATATTAGATGCAAAAAGCTTTGTCAAGCACCGGCGGCTGCATCGCTTCAGCCGTGGTACTTAGCCACTTCCAGCAGTTCTTCCGCCCGGCGGACCTGTTCCGCCGTGGGGGGAACGGCATCGGGCAGGGGATAGGAGATGCCCAGCTTCTGCCACTTGAACAGCCCCAGCGTGTGGTAGGGGAGAACCTCCACCCGCTGCACCGTTTTCAGGCTGCGGATGAAGTCTGCGGTCCTGCGCAGGCCCTCCTCGTCATCGGTGAGGCCGGGCACCAGCACATGCCGGATCCAGAGCGGAACGCCCAGATCGGAAATATGCCGTGCCATGGCTAAAATGTTGGCATTGCCCCTGCCGGTAAGCTGACGGTGCTTCTCCGGGTCGATCTCCTTGAGATCCAGGATCACCAGACTGGTGGAAGCCATCAGGGTATCGAAGGCGGCCAGGTAGGCGGGGTCATCGGGCTGGAACGGCTGACCGGCCGTGTCCAGCGCGGTGTGCACCCCCTTGGCGCGTGCCAGCTGGAAGAATTTTGTCAAGAAGTCCATCTGCCGCAGCGGCTCGCCGCCGCTGACGGTGATGCCGCCCTTCTTGCCCCAGTAATTGCGGTAGCGCCAGACGTGCTGGAACAGCTTCTCCGGAGACCATTCCGTGCCGCCCTCAGCGCTCCACGTTTCGGGGTTGTGGCAGTATTTGCAGCGCAGGGCACAGCCCTGCAGAAAGACAACGAACCGGACACCCGGCCCGTCCACTGAGCCGAAGCTTTCCAGCGAGTGGACGAGACCGACAGGGTCACAGTGCGGCATGGCAGGTACGGGAGATCACGTCCATCTGCTGCTCGCGGGTCAGGTCGATGAACTTGACCGCATAGCCGGAGACGCGGATGGTGAAGTTGGCGTATTCTTCCTTTTCGGGGTGCTCCATGGCATCCAGCAGCTTCTCCTTGCCGAACACGTTCACGTTCAGGTGGTGTGCACCCTGATCGAAGTAGCCATCCATCACCTGCACCAGGTTCTCCTTGCGTTCCTCCTCGCTGTGGCCCAGAGCCTCGGGGTTGATGGTCTGGGTGTTGGAGATGCCGTCCAGAGCCCAGTGGTAAGGCAGCTTGGCAACAGAGTTCAGGGAAGCCAGCAGGCCGTTCTGCTCCGCACCGTAGCTGGGGTTTGCACCGGGTGCAAAGGGGGTAAAGGCGGCACGGCCATCGGGCAGAGCACCGGTGTACTTGCCGTACACCACGTTGGAGGTGATGGTCAGGATGGAGGTGGTAGCCTCGGAGTTGCGGTAGGTGTGGCGCTTCTTGATCATCTCCAGGAAGGTGCGCAGCAGCCAAACGCCGATCTCATCGGCACGGTCGTCATCGTTGCCGTATTTGGGGAAGTCGCCCTCCACCTCATAGCCGGTGGCCAGGCCGGTCTCATCGCGCACGACCTTGACCTTGGCGTACTTGATGGCGCTCAGGGAGTCGATGACGTGGGAGAAGCCTGCAATGCCGGTGGCAAAGGTGCGGCGCACATCGGTGTCGATCAGGGCCATCTCGGCTTCCTCGTAGTAGTACTTGTCATGCATATACTGGATCAGATTCAGCACGTTGACGTACAGGCCGGCCAGCCAGTCCAGCATCTGGACATACTTGGGCAGGACCTCGTCATAGTTCAGGTACTCGCTGGTGATGGGGGCATAGTTGGGGCCGCACTGCTCGTGGCTCTTCTCGTCCACGCCGCCGTTGATGGCGTACAGCAGGCACTTTGCCAGGTTGGCGCGGGCACCAAAGAACTGCATCTCCTTGCCGGTCTGGGTGGCAGACACGCAGCAGCAGATGGAGTAATCGTCGCCCCACACGGGCTTCATCACATCGTCGTTCTCGTACTGAACAGAGCTGGTGTTGATGGACACCTTGGCGGCGTACTTCTTGAAGTTCTCGGGCAGGGCAGAGGAGTACAGAACGGTCAGGTTCGGCTCCGGTGCGGGGCCCATGTTCTCCAGAGTGTGCAGGAAGCGGTAGCAGTTCTTGGTGACCATGCTGCGGCCGTCCATGCCGATGCCGCCCACTTCCAGGGTGGCCCACACGGGGTCGCCGGAGAACAGCTGGTTGTAGCTGGGGATGCGGGCAAACTTGACCATGCGGAACTTCATCACCATGTGGTCGATCAGCTCCTGGGCCTGGCTCTCGGTCAGGGTGCCGTTCTCCAGATCGCGCTGGATGTAGATATCCAGGAAGGTGGAGATGCGGCCCACGCTCATGGCAGCGCCGTTCTGGGTCTTGATGGCGGCCAGGTAGCCGAAGTACAGCCACTGGCAGGCTTCCTTGGCGTTCTTAGCGGGCTGGGAGATATCGCAGCCGTAGGCCTCGGCCATCTTCTTCATGCCCTTCAGGGCGCTGATCTGGCGTGCGATCTCCTCGCGCAGGCGGATCACATCATCGGTCATGGTGCCGTCGCCGCAGTTGGCGAAATCTTCCTGCTTGAACTTGATCAGGGCATCGATGCCGTACAGGGCCACGCGGCGGTAGTCGCCCACGATGCGGCCGCGGCCGTAGGTGTCGGGCAGACCGGTGATGATGTGGGTGTGGCGGGCAGCCTTCATCTCAGGGGTGTAGGCATCGAACACAGCCTGGTTGTGGGTGCGGGTGTAGTCGGTAAAGATCTTGTGCAGCTCCTCGCTGGGCTGATAGCCGTAGGTGGTGCAGGCCTGCTCTGCCATCTTGATGCCGCCGTAGGGCATGAATGCACGCTTCAGGGGCTTGTCGGTCTGCAGGCCGACGATCTGCTCCAGATCCTTCAGGGTCTCGTCGATATAGCCGGGGCCGTAAGCGGTCAGGCTGCTGACGACTTCGGTCTCCATGTCCAGCACGCCGCCCTTGGCGCGCTCTTCCTTCTGCAGCTTCTGCAGGGCACCCCACAGCTTATCGGTCGCCTCGGTGGGACCAGCCAGAAAGCTTTCGTCGCCGTCGTACGGGGTGTAGTTCTTCTGGATGAAGTCGCGGACATTGACTTCCTCTTTCCAGATGCGGCCCTCAAAGCCTTCCCACTGTTCAAAATTGATCATTGGAACCTCCTTGCTCCATTCCATGCGCTGGTTAGCGCATTCTAACTATTGAGCCTTTGAAAAACCGCACTGTATAGGCGGCTTTCTGGGGGCGAAACGGTCTTGAACTGCCGTCTGCGGCAGTTCTAACTACAAGGTGTAGACAAAAATGAAAACCTGCCCACAAAATCTTGCGTTACTATAATAACAAGAACCACTTTAAAAAGCAATAGAAAACAAGTGGGTTTTCTTCCAAAGCAAGGGGGATTCTTTGGGCAGAATGTAGAAAAAAAGCTAAAACCACGGCGACACACACCTTTTTCGGGAAAAATTGCAAATTGAGGGTTGACAAGACTAACCATCTATGGTATTCTGTTCTCGCAGCGGCGGTTAGCTAAATCTAACCACGATGCACCAAAAAACGGAGCGTCTGCAAGCGCTCCGTTCCATTCCTCCATTCCATACTCTCTTTTTCTTGGCAGGATGCAGCATTCTGGTTTGCTCTGCATCCGCTGCGCGGCACACAGGGCTCTGGTACGGCACTGTGCGCAGATGAAAACAAAAACGGGACACTCAGCTTGACCACCTGAGTGCCCCGATTTTTGTTTTTATAAGCTACGCTGGACTTGAGATGGCGACAGCCCATTTGCTTTACTTGCTTCTTATTTCTCTTACATAAACAACGTAAACTTTTCCGCCAATGTTTCTTGCCGTCACACAAAGGGATGTGACTTCCGTATAATTATCAGCTGCTCCAATTTTCTGCTTGACCTGTGCAAGTAGTTCTTTGGACGGGCTTTCGTACTTTTTCAGCTCTTCTTCGGTAAATGCGGTCAACTGGAATTTTGAATCTTCGGCAAAAGTATCCGAATCATAGATGGGCTCTATCCAGAACCTTTCCCCGTTTTCGCCTTCGGGGTAGTATATGGATTGTGTCCAGAAGATTCGTCCGTTTTTATCGACCTTATCCCAAATATAATCCGCTTTGCCCCGCAGGCTTTCGTCATTGGTGAAATCTGTGCCCAAAGCTGTATTCATCACAGATAGAACGCTCTTTTCTACTTTGGCGGTGTCTACAGATACAGCTCCGGTTTCGTCGCAGGAAGTTAAGGTGAAGAGTAGAACCATGGAAAGCAGTACGAGAGAAAATTTTCTGATTGTTTTCATGTAAGATTCCTCCTTTTGCGTGAATGAAAGTGGATTTGTTGATTCAATAATACACCTGATAAGGTGTAAAGTCAATACATCTTATCAGATGTGAAGTATAGTCCTTTCAGGGGGCTTTACGATGTATTATTATGAACGCTTGCGGGATTTGCGGGAGGATGCAGACCTGACGCAGAAGGAAGCCGGTGCGATCCTGAACACGACCCAGCAGCAGTATGCAAAATATGAACTGGGGGTGCAGGAGATACCGACCCACCATCTGCTCCGGTTGGCAGAGTATTATCATGTGAGTATGGACTATATCACAGGCCGTGCGGATTGGGAGGATACGCAGATCCTGAACCTGCTCCAGACATGGAGTACCGAACAGAAGAAGCAGTTTCTGCAAAAGAACAGCAAAAAATAAACGCCTTGAGATGTGAATTTCTCAAAGCGTTTGTTTTTTTGTCTGATTAAACCACCGCATCCCGCAGCAGCTGGTAGATCGCCTCTGCGTTTCCATCGGGGGAGCGGAGGGAGACGAATTTTCCGTTTACCTGGCAGACTCCGTCCGAATAGACGGTGAAAAGTAGGTTCTGGCTGGCATCGTCTGCAAAGCGCAGGGTGATGGAATGCGCTTCGTAGTCGTGGGAGTAGGAGCGGACATTCTGGTTGAACTTTTGGTAGCAGCTCGCGTTCTGCAGGATCTCGAAAAATGCCTGATAAGCATCATCGCCCGCAGAATAAGCGCGGGTGGTGACCACAGAGGGGCTCAGGCTGACGGTATCCTCCACGCTGACGGAGACAGAAGTGCTTTTATTGATGTCAGTTTTCAGGTCAACGCGGCGGTTGGAAACGAACAACAGTACGAACAACACGACCCAGAGGGCCATGATGGCATAAAAACGGAGACTTTTGTTTTCCATAAGGCGTTCTCCTTTGGTGGGCCGCACAGCTGGGCGGCCAGGGATCTTCAAAGAGTACGCTCTCATTATAGTGCCGGAACGCGCAGGATGTCAACTGTTCTCCAGATGCTTCTGCGCCGCAAAAGTGCCTGCGGCGCTGGCGGCGAACACAAAATAGTAGCTTGCGATGCGGAAGAGCATCAGGGTGCTCATGGCCTCGCCGCTGGTCATAAAGCTGCTGAACACCAGCAGAAAAGCCGTTTCAATGGAGCCCATGCCTGCTACATTGGGCAGGGCGTTGGAAAGGAAGAGCATCAAGCTGGTGAGCAGCTGTACCTGCCAGAAGTTCAGCCCGCAGGAAAGCCCCATGAAGCGGATGCAGAACCACGGCAGGGTGAACATCAGAAACAGCTTGAGGGTCTGCACGGCAAGGATACGGGCACAGCGGCCCTTGTCGGCCAGCAGGAGGCGGCTCTCGGTGGCCAGGGTGTCCAGCTGCTCCAGCCACTTTTCCCGGCGGGTCTGCCATGGTTCTGTTTTGGGCAGAAAGCCCATGGCCCAGCGGGCCAGCCGCTGCACCAGCGGCGAGACACAGAGCAGCACCAGCGTCACGATGACCAGCGCCACCACGCAGTAGGCGGCGGGCAGATAGTGCATCACGCCGGAGGTGTTGGCGGCGAGCCAACGGTGTTGCAGCAGGAGCATCACAGTGGCATAGAGCAGAACAGTGGTCTTGTGGAATACATATTGCAGGGTCATCAGGCCAACACCGGGGCCCAGCGGCAGGCCGCAGTGGTAGAGATAGTAGGACTCCATGGGCACAGCCCCGGCACCCAGGCCGACCACGTTGCCAAAGATGCCCACAAAGGCGGCATCCAAGCCGCGCCGCAGGGTGAAGCCCGGCAGGCGGCAGCGGATGATGAGCCAGCAGACGATTCCCTCAAGCAGGGGGTATGTCAGGCCGATGGCCAGCACCAGCAGCACCTGCCAGAAGGAGAGCTGGGCCAGCGCGGTCGAGATCTCGGCCCAGTGGCTGCTGAAGATGAAAACCACTACACAGGTCAGCGCCAGCAGCACCAGCAGAGAAAGGATCGCCTTTTTGCGGGAGGGCTGCTGGGGGGTGTTGGTCTGTTCCATGGGACAAGGCTCCTTTCACGATACTGCTTGCAGTATAACACAGAGGAACCTTGTTTTTGTGAACTGAAACAAAATTTTTCTCGTCACTTTGTGTGATATGATAAAAAAGAACCTCTCAGGCTTACTTCATTTGCCAGGCCCGGGTTGCGGCTCCCAGCATCCACTTCGTGTTGGAAACAACACTTGTGTCTTGCTGGCCGCGGCCCCAACAGCAACGCCCTTTATCCGCCACTGGCGGCGGTTGTTGCTGTTGCCCCTATGAGGAGAAGTGGCATTGCGAAGCAATGACGGAGAGGTTTTGTGTTACTTTTTCGCTGTCAGATCTTCCACAGCAGCCCGGAGCGTCTGCTCAAAAGCCTCCTTGGAATAATACTGCTCGTACATTTTACGGCATTCTGTCCGCATGGAGGCCAGCTCTTCCGGGTGTTCAATGGCGTGCTCCAGCAGGACAGCCAGCTGCTGCGGGTCGTCGTTGTGGTAAACGAAGCCGTTCCGCCCCTCGGAGATGAGCCCGGCGGTGCCGGTGTGCTCCGATACGATGGACGGCTTGCCGAAGATCAGACCCTCGGTGACAAAGGTGGGCATGGGATCATCGCGGGAGGCGCAGACCAGACCGGTGCACTGCTCCATCAGGCTCTTGATCTCGTCACGGGTGAGCCGCTTGCAGTAGTACACGTTTCCCGGGTAGTCTGCGGTCAGGGTGCGGACGGAGTCCATCATCTCCTTGTCAGCGGCCTGGCCCACAAAGAGGAAGGAGGCTTTTTCCCGCACCTCGGGCGGCAGCAGGCGGATGGCCTTGCAGAAGATATCGTGACCTTTGCGGCGCTCAAAGGAGCCCACCGTGGCAAACAGCGGGCGGCCGTGGTTGTAGCCCAGATCGGTGCGGACAAAGTTCTCTGCCGCGTAATCAGGCAGGCCGTAGATGAGTGGCCGGATCTCGAACTCGGGCCGCACGGCGTGCATGGCGTTGGCGGCGTGGCTGCCCACCGAGTAGACCCGGACATTCTCTCCCAGCTGGGTGGGGATCTGGTGGGCAATGTGGGGATAGCCTGCAAAGGCATCATGGAGCCACCACAGCACCGGCACGGCGGTGCCGCTCAGGGCACGGACAGCCCGGGCCATGACCACCGTGTTGGCGATGACGAAGTCGGCACAGAGGGCCATGCCCCAGGCATCGGAGACATTGCGGCAGGACGACCGGGTGATGACCGAGGCCCCGGCATCCAGGAAGAGATGCAGGGAGCCGCCGTCACTGGGGCCCAGCACAAGTACCTCATACCCCATGCTGCGCAGCACCGGCACGGCGCTCACCAGCACGATGGGTGCGCCGGTCATATCCAGCACATGGCTCATAATAAAGGCACGTTTGCCGTGGGCCGAAAACGCATCCTCGGCGCAGATGCCGCGCTCGTAGTGGAGCAGGGCCTGCGGGATGAGAGTGGGCTTAGTGCAGAGCTGCGCGGCCAGCGCCAGCAGCTCGGGCACATTTTCGGGGTCATGGGCGGCGGCGCGGCAGCGCTCCAGCAGGGTGCGGCTGACCACGGCGCAGCGGTTCTGCGCCTGCAGCGGCTGGCTCTGATAGAGGGCAGTCGCCCCGCCAAAGCCGAACACAGCATTGCAGGCGACATAATCCGCGCCGTCCTGCAGGGCTTTGGCAAAGTACATCAGGGCGGTGGACATCAGCTCCACGTCCTCGGCGGCCAGAAGCACGCCGTCTACGCTTGCGGTCAGCTCCCCGCCCAGCCGGTCCACCAGCCGGAACTTGCGGTGGAGCTGGTCAGTCAGGGTGGCTTTCAGGGCCGTGCTGCGGGCCGATGCGCAGACCAGCAGATAGGTGCTCTGGGTGTTGCTGTACTCCTGCAGGGCCAGCTGACGCTGCTGCAGGGGGGTGTAATTGTTATACATGGCTGTTCCTCCGTTCCGCTTCTCAGTTTCCACGGTGGAACAGGCGCATCAGGCTGCGGATGGGAGCAGTGAGCTTCCAGCTTTTACTGGAAAACACGCTTTCCAGCGAGGTCTCGTAGGCAGTGCTCCGGGCCTGCAGATCGGCGTTTTTCTGGTGCAGCTGTGCGATCTCCTGCTGCAGGGCGGCCACCATCTGCTGCTGGGCCGCGGCATTCTGCTCCAGCTGCTGGATATGCTGCTTTTCGCTGTCCTTGCGCAGCTGGAGCTGCTGCACGCCCTGCAGCACGGCGCAGAACAAAGGCTCGTCCGTCAGGGTCTCCAGCGGGAAGTAGCCGTAGCTCACCACCAGCTTCATCCCGGCGGGGTAGTGGGTGGTGCCCTCCAGCCGGTAGTTGGGGTCATCGCCCAGGAAGAGGGTGCTTCCACCGGAAAGGTTCAGGCCGTTGGTGGGCACGCAGATGATGCGGTCGTCTGAAAAGATCAGGTTGGTGATGCAGCAGGGCAGCTCACCCGGGTCGAACCGCAGGGCCTGCACGGCCACCGGCAGCTCAAAGGTCGCGGTCACGGCACCGGTCAGCTCGTCGGTGGTGCAGTCGGGCGCGGTCAGGGTGTCCTTTTCCGAAAAGCCGAAGCCTGCATCATAATAGAGCAGCGGCTGCAGCAGAGTGGGCGAGTCAGTATGCATCTCGCGCTGGGGGTGTGCCGCAAGGTAGGACTGCACCTTCTGTTCCAGGGAAAGGCAGCGCTCTGCCAGATGGGAAGCACCTTCGTCCGAAAGCTTGAGCTGCTGTTCCAGCTCGGCGATCTTTTCCTGCAGAGCCGCAGTGTTCTCAGGAGCTGCGTTGTTCATAACCGGATTCTCCTCATAATATTATTTCACTTCAGCAGAGGGGGCACCCTCTGCAAAAAATCAGTGTTTTGCCGCAAAATGACGCTCAGGCGCTTCGGTGCGGGCGCTGCGCCGGCGGGGCGCTTCCGCCGCCTTCTGCTCCCGGCGGGAGGTGAGCCAGAACTTCAGGTCCCGACGGCGCACCAGCAGCTCGCAGATGAGCAGGGTGGAGCCCAGCGAAAGGGTGAACTGCAGCACCATGCCCAGCACCGGGTGAGCCGCAAACTTCTGGGGCATCAGATACCAGGGAATGGCCGTGAGCTCCACAGTGTGGACACAGAAGATGAACAGCGAACGGCGGCCAATGGCCTGAATGGCGTGGGTGACAACGTTCTCCACCCTGCGCTGGAACCAGATGACGATGGAAAGGATGCCCAGGCCCGTCACGGCATCCAGCAGGATGCTCACGGGACCGAAGGTCCACTCGGCCATCGAGACGCAGTCGGTGCTCTTGGTAAGAAGCACCAGTGCGGCCACAGCCAGCGCCGCCGCGATCATCCCGCCGCGCAGACGGGGCGAGAGGGGCTGTTCAAAGATCTTATACTTCTTGGCGAGGTAGCCCACATACAGAGCCGGAACGGTGACCATGCCCTGGCCGATGCAAAAAGGAGCCTCCCAGGTGATGCAGATGCCCCAGCCTAACAGCATGGTACCCAGCACCGCCCAGTTTATGTACTGCTCCGGGAAGATATTCAGGATGAGATCCAGCAGGACCCATGCGATCATCAGCGAGAGCAGATACCACATGGGGCCGCAGGAAAAGAACAGCTGGCCGAAATAGGTGGCCGTGTGGGGCAGGCCCAGTGCAAAGCCGCCCAGCACCTTGTAGGTCTCGTAGGTGGCGTTGTGCAGGCTGCCGAACAGGCTGTAATGGATGATAAAATGGAACACGGTGGTGGCAATGCCTGTATAGATGTAAGGCTTGAGCAGCGTTTTGAACTGCTGGTCGATGCACTTGCCGATGGAGCGCTTGCGGAAGCCGTAGCCGCTGGCAATGTAAAAGGCCGCCATCAGGGATTCGCGGTAGGCGAACATGCAAAAGGTCAGCGGGTTGATGTGGCTGGCATCGCCCATGGGATAAAGCTCACCGGTGTGGGCAAAGACGATGGTCAGCATGCCGACACCCTTGAGCAGGTCAAACATGCCCAGCGAATTTGCGGCACGGCGTTTGGTTCCCTCCATAAAAAGGTCCTCCTCTGCGCCGCACCCCGCCCCGGGATGGCAGAATTGCCGGATTTTTGGCGCATCATGTTAAAAATTAGAGATATTTATAATAAGTATAATGCTTTTTGCTCTTGCTGTCAATCAAACGCAGGGAGAAAGCACGGTGGGCGGATACCGGGAAAAGTGTACCACACTCACGGCCTGCCCGCAACAAAAGGCAGGATTTACATCCGGGTGCACAGATTGACTGCAAGTTTAAATTGCATATTTGTGCAATTAAATCTTGCATTTAAGCCCTCTATGCGGTATACTCTAGGCTAGAGTGCCCAGAAGATTCCATTTTGCGGAAACAAAAGGGAATAATTTAACAAAAATAAACAGGGAGTGTAAAATAATGGCAAACAAGGCTTGTAACGAAGTTGTGACCGTGGCAAATATGCCGATGACCGTTTTTGATATGATCTCTGCGATGCAGAATAAGTATGCTGACCGTGTGGCGTTCCGCTATGTGGAGGGCAAGGACACGGTGGTGGAAAAGACCTACGCTCAGTATGTGCAGGATATCCGCAAAGCGACCGGCTACCTGCAGCAGGAGCTGGGCGAGCCCAAGGGCAAGAAGATTGTCATCCTGAGCCGCACCAACTATGAGTACGGCGCGGTCGTTTTCGGCACCATGATGGCAGGCGCTGTCATCGTGACCCTGAACCAGGGCAAGACCTGGGCCGAGCTGGAGTATGAGCTGGGCATGGTGGAGCCGGACCTCATCTTCAATGATGGCATCGATTACGGCTACCGCGCCCAGCTGGAAGCGCTCTACGGCGCTCGGCTCCGCCCCATGGATGCCTGGACCGCTGCCCCTGAGGCTGAGATGGTCAACCGCATCGACCACGAGGGTCTGCTGATGCTGATGTTCACTTCCGGCACCACCGGCCGCAGCAAGGGTGTGATGCTGAGCGAGAAGAACTACTTCACCGCCTGCCAGATGTACATCGATGGCCAGAAGTCCGTCCTTGATTATGAGGAGCGGCTGGTACCCCAGTACCTCGACCAGACCTTCAGCCACTTTACGCTGGTGCCCATGTTCCATCTGGCCGGTTTCATCTGCTACTTTGTCTATGGCATACAGGGCTGGACCCTGAATCTCTGCTGTGATGCCCGCGACCTGCGCCGGGATATGAGCCTGATGCACAGCGATGCCATGTCTACCCCTCCGGTGCTGGTGGAGATGATCTGCAACGAGGTCAAGCGCGGCCATGCCGACCGCCTGAACGGGCTGTGGAACCTGAGCTGCAGCTCTGCCATCCTTGATCCCGCCATTCTGAGCGATCTGGTGAAGAATGGCTTCTACATCAATCAGTGCTACTCCATGACCGAGCTGGCCGGCTATGGCCTGCTGAACGTGACCCAGGAGGGCGACCACCTGCGTGCCCTGGGCAAGCCGGACGGCTTCTGTGAGGTCAAGGTGGACGAGACCGGCGAGATCTGCGTCCGCGGCGGCTGCGTGATGCTGGGCTACTATAAGGACCCCGAGGCCACTGCCGAGACCATCGACAAGGACGGCTGGCTCCACACCGGCGACCTGGCCCGCGTGGACGAGGAAGGCTACTACTATATGACCGGCCGCAAGAAGAACCTCATCATTCTGGACAGCGGCGAGAACGTCAGCCCCGAGGAGCTGGAAAAGCTGCTGGGCAAGTGCGATGCCATCAAGGAGTGCATCGTCAAGGAGATGGGCAAGAAGATCGGCACCGCGGTCTGCTGTGAGGATGACAAGCAGCAGCAGGTAAAGGCTTTTGTCACCGAGCTGAACCGCACCCTGCCCATGTACAAGCGCATCTCCGTTGTAGAATGCAGCACCGAGCCCCTGCCCCGCAACGCGCTGGGCAAGCTGCTGCGCAAGTAAAATCAAACGGGAGAAAAAGGAGCAGACCATGGTAAACAATGTCTATGATCTTGTCACCCGGACAATGGAGCAGGAATTCCCCGGGCGGGTGGCCTTCCGCTGGGTAGAGGATGCCACCGGCACCGTGAAGGAAAAGACCTGTGCCGAGTATGCACAGGATATCCGCCGCGCTGCTGCCTGGTTTGCCCGGAACATCCCGGAGGTGGAGGGCAAGCGGGTGGTTCTGCTGAGCCGGAACTGCTATGAGTACGGCGTGAATACCTTTGGCGCTGTGCTGGCCGGGGCTGTTCTGGTAACGATGAACCAGAAAAAGACCTGGGACGAACTGAGCTGGGAGCTGGAGCTGGCAGAGCCTGCCCTCATTCTGAACGATGGGGTGGACTACGGCTGCCGTGAGCAGCTGGAGGCTGCGTATGGGGAACGCCTGCGGCCGATGGATGTCTGGAAGGACACCGCGCCCGGCGGGCTGGAAAAGAAAATCGACCCCAATGCCCTGATGGTCATGCTGTTCACCTCCGGCACCACCGGCCGCAGCAAGGCCGTGATGCTGGCAGAGCGGAACTTTTTTACCGTGATGCAGATGCACGTTGCCATGGGCGACCACATGCTGGACTTCAAGCACCGGCAGCTGCCCGAGGACAAAAACGATGTCCTGAGCAACTTTGCCATCCTGCCCCTGTTCCATCTGGGCACCTTTATCTGCCTGTTCTCCTGGCCCTTCAAGGGCTGGGCCCTGAACCTTTGCAGTGACCTGCGGAATTTCTACCGGGATCTGGGCCTGATGCACAGCGATTCCATTGCCGTGGCCCCGGTGCTGATGGAGAGCATCTACAAGGATGTCAAGCGCGGCCGCGCCGATAAGCTGAACGGCCTGTGGAACCCCTGCGGCAGCTCTGCCATGTTCGACAGCGAGCTGCTGCTGGGTCTGGTGGAAAACGGCATGTACATCACCCAGTGCTACGGCATGACCGAGACCTGCGGCGATGGTCTGGTGAACTACGCCCAGGCAGAGCCCCATATCCGGGCGCTGGGCAAGCCGGACGGCCACTGCGAGTACAAGCTGGATGAGACCGGCGAGATCTGCATCCGGGGCGGCTGTGTGATGCTGGGCTACTATAAGGATCCCGAAGCCACCGCCGAGATCATCGACAAAGACGGCTGGCTCCACACCGGCGACCTGGCCCGTGAGGACGAGGACGGCTATTACTATATGGTGGGCCGGAAGAAGAACCTGATCATTCTGGGCACCGGCGAGAACGTCAGCCCCGAGGAGCTGGAAAGAAAGCTCAACGCCTGCCCTGAGGTGCAGGAGTGCATGGTCAAGGAGATGGGCAAAAAGATCGGTGCGCTGATCTGCTGTGCCGAGGAAAAGCAGGCGGAGGTCCGGGCCTTTATCACTGGGTTGAACCGTACCCTGCCGCTGTACCAGCGGATCACGGCGGTGGAGTTCAGCACCGAGCCCCTGCCCCGCAACGCCATGGGCAAGCTGCTGCGCAGGTAAGCGCGGAAATTGTAAAAAAAGCGCAAAACCGCGCGGTCGGTGTGTTGCATTTCCTCCATAAAACAGGTATTATAAAACACAGGAATGCCCAGCCCGGCTGGCTAAACCGGCCCGGCGCGTGGCATACTGAAACTGCGCCCTTGCAGGCGATAAAAAATCCCTCACGGAAAGGAAGATTTTTTGATGGAAAGAGCAGAAATCATGTCTCAGATCCTGGCAATTCTGGAGGATGTGGCAGAGATCTCGCCCGAGGATGTCAACGAAAACAGCGTGATGATGGATGATCTGGATCTGTCCTCTATGGAGATCCTGACCGTCGTGGCCGATCTGGAAGAGACCTTTGGTCTGCGCATCCCCGAAAAGGAGCTGCGCAACTTTGTGACCATCGGCGATCTGGCCGATTATCTGGCCGAGAACGCGGGGTAAATTCCGGATGAATGCAGAGCAGCGTGCGGTGTTTCAGGGCATCGTCTACTACTACCGTGAAAATCAGGTCCTCTGCCGCTATCAGGCCACGCTGAAGGAGGCCGTTGCCCCGGCTCTTCTGCAGCAGGCATTGGATGCGGCCCGCCCGCTGGCAGAGTATTATTTCTGCCATGTGGTGTGGGAAAAGCGGGAGGCCCGTCTGGAGCCCAACACTGCCCCCTGCCGTGTGCGGCAGGGCAGCACCCAGCCAAAGATCCCCGAGGAGACGAACGATTATCTCTTCTCGCTGGGCTATGAGGGGAACACGGTCTATCTGGACTGGTTCCACTTCCTGGCCGATGGCCGGGGCAGCGCGCCCTTTTTCACCCTGCTGCTCAAGCTCTACTGCAATCTGCGCTCCAACGCCGGTTTTGTGTGCGAGGCCCTTGCCTCTGACCCGCCCTACGATGTGGAACAGCTGCTGGACCGCTACCCGGAGAGCCAGGTGGCCAACGACATGCAGAAGGACGTGTTGCAGATCCACGAGGGCACGCCCCATTTTCAGCGGCTGCGGCTGGACAGGCAGAGCCTTGTGGATCTGGCGCGGAAGGAGGGCGTGAAGCCCTTCAGCGCCCTCATGGGGCTGACTTGCCAGGCAGCGCAGCGGTATCTGGAAAAGAATGACCTTGTGTACAGCTATGCCGCCGACACCCGCGCGGCGCTGGGGGTGCCGCATGCCCTGTACAATTGCATTGCGTCCTTTCAGCTGTCCCTGCAGCTGGAACCGCAGGCCCGGCTCCACAGCTTTGCAAAGCGGCTCGACCATGAGATCCGGGAAAGCCTGACCCCGGAGCGCCGCCTGTTCCGCATGGCCGAACAGATGGGCTGGGTGTATCAGGTGTTCCGGCAGAAGGCCGCACTCAAGATCAAGAAGCGTGTGTTCCAGATGGGCGAGTACATCAGCGGCTTCCCGGCAGATTTCTGGGTCAGCTACATCGGCAGCCCGCTGCTGCCGCACAGCCCGGAGCTGGAAGCGTACCTGACCGATTTCCAGACCTGGGTGCTGCCGGACGGTGCGTCCCTTGCAATGGAGGTCACCAGCCTGCACGGCGTGCTGACCTGCTGCATTGAGAACAAGGTGGACAAGCCCGGCTACCTCGAGGCCCTGCGCGACGTGATGGAGCAGGAGGGCATCAGGGTGCTGGAAGCGGTACATATCTCTTAAAAGAAAATGACCCTTTCCGTCATGCGTCGGCGTGGCGGAAGGGGTCATTTTTCATATTGTGGAGGTGGGCCGGATGCTGACCTCGCCGTGCTGCAGGGCAATCTGCCTGCCGCCCTCGCGCTCCACCACCAGACGGCCCGCATCGTCAATGAAAAGGGCCTTTGCGGCATAGGTCTCGGCCCCGGTGCAGACAGTGATCCAGTGGCCCGGCACAAAGCAGCGAGTCCGGTACTCGTCCAGACAGTCGAAGGCCGGGCAGAGGGAGAGCAGCTCCCGGGCAATGGCCCCGGCCAGCACCGCCCGGCTCACGGGCGCGGGGCCGCCGGGGTAAAGGCTGCCTGCCGTGCGGGCCAGCTCCTCGGGCCAGTCGGCAGGGGAGGTGGTCAGGTTGAGGCCGATGCCCACCACCAGCCATTCCAGCTGGCCGCTCTCCATGTCGGTCCCGGCTTCGGTCAGGATGCCGCAGACCTTGCGGCCCTGATAGTAAAGGTCGTTCACCCATTTGATGCCCAGTTCCAGCCCGCACAGGGCCTTGACAGCCCGGGCCACGGCCACCGCCGCACTGATGGTCGCGCTCTGGGCATCGGCGGCAGAAAGGGCGGGCCGCAGGATGAGGGAGAGGTAGACCCCCTTCCCGGCAGGGCTTTCGAACCGCCGCCCCAGCCGCCCGCGCCCCGCCTGCTGATGGGCCGTGAGCACCAGCGTGCCGTGGGGTGCACCGCCCAGTGCCAGCTGCTTGGCCGTCAGGTTGGAGCTTTGCAGCGTGTCGTAGATGTGAATGGGGGCGGGGTAGGGGCCCACCGCCTCGGCGCAGAAGGGGTCACCGCCTGCCAGCCGGTAGCCCCGGCGCGGGGCGGAATCCAGCGCGTATCCCTGGGCCAAAAGCGCCTGTGCCGCCTTGTGGACAGCCGCGCGGCTCACGCCCAGCGCTTCGGCCAGCTGCTGGCCTGAGATATAGGCTCCCTCTGCCGCCGAAAGCGCCTGCAGCAGGGCCTGTTTGGTGCTTCCACCCATGGAAAACGCCTCCTTCTTATAGTATAATAACAGTATAGCATAACTTGAAGTTTTGCAAAAGAAGAACCTCTCAGGCGCTTTGCGCCAGCTCCCCATATTTTTTAAATTTTTTGCAGGAAAACCGCGCTCTGTTTCGTATTCAATTACAGAGCGGCAGGAAAGGAGGGATGCGGACCGTTGACAACACTGGAATTCAATGCGCTGGTGCGGCAGTATCAGGGGCTGGTCTACACGGTCTGCCACCAGCTGGTGCCGGACGAGGGCGATGCCCAGGATCTGGCACAGGAGACCTTTCTGGCCGCGTGGCGTGCCATTGACCGCTGCCCGCCCGGGTACGAAAAGCAGTGGCTGGCGCGTATCGCTTCCAACAAAGCCAAGGACTACCTGCGCAGTGCGTGGGTGCGCCGGGTGAACACCCCGGGAGATGATATCCTTGCACTGGAAGGCGCGCCGCCCGGCTCCGACCCGGAGCAGCAGGTGCTGGATGCCATGAGCGAGGAGACCCTGACCGAGAAGATCCTGGGGATGCGGGAGCCGTACCGCACCCCCTGCCGCCTGATGCTGCTGGAGGGCCGCACCGCCGCCGAGGCGGCAGCCCTCTGCGGCAGGCCCCAAAAGACGGTGGAGGCGCAGATCTACCGGGCAAAGAAAATGCTGGCGGAGCAGATCCGTCAGGAAAGGAGGAGCGAAGATGGAATTGTTTCGTGAAGATGGCTGCATGACCGACGCGGGCTTCCGGGCCATGATGGACGGCCAGCTGGATGAGCTGGGCAGGCTGGAAGCCGCCGAACACCTCTCTTATTGTGACCAGTGCATGGACCGTTACACGGCCCTTTTGACCGCCGATGCACTGGAAAAACCGCCAAAGAGTGTGCAGGGCGCGGTGATGGGCACGATTTGGGCCCGCCTGATGCAGAATACCTATGGCAGGGCTGCCGTGGCCGGTGTGGCCGCTGTGCTGGCCCTGACCCTGTGGCGGAGCGGGGCGCTGCAGCAGATCATCCAGTATGGTGCCGGGCGGGAGACCGTGCTGGAGACCGACCAGAGCCAGCTCTGGGAACCCGGCCGGAATGACCCGGCCCCGGAGAACACCCCGCAATACCGCCCCATTGAGGACGACCGGCCGCAGGCCGCGCCGGAACAGCTGGGGAGACCCATGGAGACAAAACAGGACCGCCGCTATGCCGGCGAAGGCTCCTCTTTGCTCCACAAGCTGCTCACGAATGTGACCGATAAGATCGCGGGCAATACCCAGAATACAGAGAAATGAGGGAACGATTATGAAGAAAAATGGCATCCTGACCCTGCTGTTCGCCTTTATCCCGGGCGCGGGCCAGATGTATCAGGGATATATGAAGCGCGGTCTTTCGCTGATGCTGATGGCGGCTGCCATCAGCATGGCAGCCATGCTGATCCCACCCATCGCGTTTGCGCTGCTGGTGGTGTTCATGTACAGCTTTTTCGACACCTTCAACCTGCGTGCCCAGATCAGCATGGGCACCGCCCCGGAGGACGATTATCTGGTCCACTTCGACCCGCAGGACAAGCGCCTTGCCCGGATGATGATGGACAGCCACAAGCTGGTGGGCTGGTGCCTGATCGCCATCGGTGCGCTGATCGCCTACGAGCAGATCATTATGAACACGCTGGGCGATATCCTGTGGCGCTGGGGCCAGAAAGCTCCGGTGTGGCGGGCCATCTATCTGGTGATGGATCAACTGCCCGAGGTGGTGCTCTGCGTGGCACTGATCCTGTGCGGCATCTGGCTGGTGCGTGGGCCCAGGGCAAAGAAGGCTGCCCCGGAAGCTGCACCGGAGGAAACCGATTTTCAGGAGTATCAGCCTGAAAAGAAGATGCCCAGCCTGCTGGATCACTTTGCCCGCAAGGCAGAGCCGGATACGACCGGTGAGGTGACCCTTGACCCGGAGGATGAAGACGATGGACGAGAAGAATAACACAACAGAGCGCCCGGCCCCCAAAGCCCCGGAGAGCGCCCCGGTGCGCCGGGTGGGCACCCTGACACTGGGAGTCTGCCTGATCGTCTGCGGCGTGCTGTTCCTCTGCTATTTCTTTGTGCCGCATTTCAACTGGGAGCTTGCGCTGAAGATCGCTCCGGCGGCAGGGCTGATCCTGCTGGGGTGCGAGGTGCTGTATTTTGCCGCAAGGCCCCAGCGCTGGAAGTACGATTTCCTCTCGGTGTTCCTCTGCATCGTGCTGATGGTCAGCGCCTTTGGCGGGGCCTGCCTGATGGCAGCCTTTGATTTTGCCCTGCACCGGGAGGAGTTCTGGATCGAATACGATGCCCGGCAGGAGCGGGGCCTGAATGATGCGGAAAGCGACCGCCTGCGCCTTGATCTGGACGATGGCACCGGCCCGGACCTCGATGAGGAAAATGAGGACAGCAGCGCGGCCTCCCACACGGAAGTGTGAACCATACAAAAAACATATCACAGCAATACAAAAGATACCTTTTACAGGGGGCACCTGTCCGGGTATACTGAATGTGCACCCGGACGATGGGTGCTCGAAGAAAAAAGTGTAAAAGCGAACCGCCATGGCATCTGTCACCATGGCGGTTCGCTTTTTGCTGTATCGTGTATTACTTGCGGGCGATCATCTCGGTGTAGGCCAGCACCAGGGGGCCTACACCCTTGGCATCGTTGCAGACCACAGGCTCACTGAAGTAGTAGGCCAGGGAGCCGTCGCGGTGGTCTTTGCCGCCCAGACCTGCCACCAGGCAGATGCCGTCCAGCTGCAGGCTGCCGTCCGGGTTCTTGGAGAGGTACCTGTCACAGGTGCCGTAGAAGGCTTTCTCAGCCCAGGCAGCCATCCGCTTGGGCAGGTAGCCCAGGCGCACGCCCTTGAGCACCGCATAGGCGAACAGGGCAGTGCCGCTGGTCTCAAGGTAGTTGCCCTCCACGCCGGGGTGATCCATCACCTGCCAGAACATGCCGGTCTCCTCGTCCTGGAACTTGTGCACATCCTCAATGGTCTGGCGGAGCTGTGCCATGATGCCGCGGTACTCGTTGTACAGCTGCTCGTCCATCCGCTCCAGCACATCCACCATGGCCACCATGAACCAGCCCATGGCCCGCAGCCAGAAGTTGGGGCTGCAGCCGGTCACGGGGTCAGCCCAGTACATCTGGCGGCTCTCGTCGTAGCCGTGGTAGTACAGGCCGGTCTTTTCGTCCCGCATGTGCTTTTTGATGTTCATAAACTGCTTGTAGCTGTCAATGCAGCCCTGCATCTTGTTGTAGCGGGTCTCGTACTCCATGTAGAAGGGCTGGGCCATGTAGGTACCGTCCAGCCAGACCTGCCAGGGGTAGATCTCCTTGTGCCAGAAGTTGCCCTCCTTGGTGCGGGGCTGGGTGAGCAGCTGGCTGCGGATGGTGTCAATGGCCCGGCGGTACTTCTCATCCCCGAAGATGTCGTACAGGGTGAACAGGTTCTTGCCCTGGTTTACGTTGTCCAGGTTGTACTCCTTGGGGTCATAGGTCTTGATGGAGCCATCCTCCTGCACAAAGAAGTCGATGAAGTCCTTGGAGAAGCTCAGGTACTTCTCGTCCCCGGTGGTCTTGTACAGGCTCAGGCAGGCCGTGATCATGCAGCCGTCGATGTAGTTCCACTTGTTGGGCTTGCCGCTGCGCACCTTTTCAATGTTCCACATGGGGGCCTCGGCACTGGAATTGGCGATCAGGTAGTCCACATAGTCGCCCAGCAGGGTGAGAATTTCTTCATGGGTCATGGGTCAGTCCTCCTCGAAATGGCCGACATTGGCAAAGCGCAGGCGCTCGCCCTCGTAGCCGGTGATCTTGACGTTGTGCAGGTCGATCTCCTTGACGTTTTCCGCGTAGATGGCCAGCTTTTTCACGTTGGGGCGGTTGTCCGCCATGGCGGCCTGACCGGCTTCAGCGTTGGGGTCAAAGGTGATGGTGACATTCTTCATGGAGATGCGCTCGATGGGCTGCTCAGGCAGGCCGTCGAAGTAGCAGCCCGCGAACTGTGCGTCGGTGGCCACGATATCCTCCATGGTCAGGCTGCCCAGCTTGGGGGTGTACTCATCCACCGGCATGGCATCGCGGCACTGGACATAGGGGCCGTGGCCGTCCGGGTCACAGAAATAGAACATATTGATGACAAAGGGGGTCTTGACACCGCGCATCTCCACATTGCGGAACACCAGCCCGTCGATGACGGCGGTGTTGCCGCGGCCGCGCCGGGTCTTGACCCGCAGGCCGCGGTCAGTGTGGTCCATCAGGCACTGGGTCACCACCATATCCTTCACGCCGCCGCTCATCTCGCTGCCGATGACGATGCCGCCATGACCCTTGTCCAGCAGGCAGTTCCGGATCACAGTGTGCTCACAGCTCTTTTTCAGCTTCATGCCCAGGAACACCTTGCTGGCTTTCATGGCAATGCAGTCGTCACCCACGTGGATGTTCGCGCCGATGATGCGGATGTACTCGCAGCTCTCGGGGTCGATGCCGTCGGTGTTGGGGGCGTTGTAGGGGTTGTTGATGTTGAAGTTCAGCAGATCCAGATGCTTGACGAAGATGGGGTGGATGGTCCAGGAGTAGCTGTTCTGCACCGTGATGCCGTGCAGGCAGACATTCTCACTGTCCACTGCGGCCACCGCGCGGGGCCGCCATGCGATCCGCTTGACCTTCTGGTTGATCCACCAGTCGCCGTTCTGGGCATCGCAGTCCAGTGTGCCCTCGCCGGTCACCACCACGTCGTGCACCTGCGTGATGTTCAGCAGGCCGGCAAAGCTGTCCAGCGGGTTGCCCTCCCAGCCGGTCAGGTAATATTCATCCACCTCATTCTCACTGGGGATGACACCGGGCAGGATGGGGTAGTGGGTGCGGTCATTGTCGCCCAGCAGCACAGCGCCCTTTTCCAGGTAGAGGGTGGTGCAGCTCTTCATAAACAGGCTGGAGGTGCGGTAGCGCCCGGCGGGCAGATAGACCGTGCCGCCCTTGGGGCAGGTGGAAAGGGCAGCCTGCAGCTTGCCGGTGTTGTCGGTGGTGCCGTCGGCCACCAAGCCGTAGCGGGATGCGTCCACAAAGAAGGTCTCGGCCTCAGTGGTGAAATCGAGGGTCAGGGTCTCGCCCTCAGCCTGCACGGCAACCGTGTAGGAGGTGCCGGGCAGCAGGCTGAACAGGGAGAACACGTTGGTCTCGCAGGCGGTGTAAACAGTCTCACCGTTCAGCTGGACGGTGAAGGGATGCGCCGGACGGTAGCACAGGCCGTTTTCCAGCTCGAACACGGCACTGCGGGTCATGGAACGGATCAGGGAAAGCTTCATAAACAGGATGCCTCCTTGGATGTTGAAAGAATTATGGGTTGCCCGCAGGTGGCGGGCATGGTACACTGAGGAAAAGAAACTGTTGAATGGGGTGTGCGGATGAAAGCGGAACGGGAAAAATGGAGCGGCCAGGTAACGGCAAAGGCGCTGCGGTTCCAGACCGGCCAGTATGAGCTGGCTGAGGAGGAGGAAATCTGCCGGATCATTCTGGTGTCCGGCGGTAGCTTTACGCTGGTGCGGGGCGGCGAGAGCCTGCTGGTGAACCCGGGCTGCGTGCTGCTGCTGGGCCCCGGCGGGGGCTTGCTGCAGCAGGCGGGCCACATTGCCCCCGAGCTCCTCGGCTGCCGGTTCCCGGCGGGCGTTCTCCCGGTGCTCAAGAACCTGATGCAGCGGGATTTCATGCCGCTGTTCGAGCCGGGAGCACAAACGGCCCTGTACGGTCCGGTGCAGTGGTCAGGCCGCCTGCGCACGCTGCTGGGCATGATGCAAAGCGCCGAGAGCGAGCCGGAAAGCCCCGGCATGATCTATCTGGCCCTCATCCTGCACTATGTGGAGCAGGAGTGCCGCAGTGAAAAGCAGGACATCCGCCCCCGCAACGAGACGGTGGAGCAGATCTGCGCTTACCTTGCAGCCAACTACCAGCAGAAATTCTCCCTGACAGATGTGGCTGCGCGGTTCTACCTGTCGCCCTATTACCTGAGCCGGCTGTTCCGGCGGGTCACGGGCCAGTCCATTGTGGATTACATCAATGGCCGCCGCATCGAGGCTGCCCAGCGCCTGCTGGAGAGCACCGACCTGAACATCAGCGCTGTGGCCGAGCAGACCGGCTTTGCCTCTGCCGCCCATTTCCGCCGCGTGTTCCGCGAGACGATGGGAACGGGGCCGCTGCAATACCGCAAGAGCCACCGCGGATAAGAACAACGCCCCCTGTGCGCAGCACAGGGGGCGTTGCTTATTCATCGAAAGTCAATGGCTCTGTCCGCAGAGGGGGTGCTTAGCCCTTGACAGCACCGGCGGAGATACCTTCGACGAACTGATCCTGTGCACAGAAGAAAACGATCAGCTGCGGCAGGATGGAGATCAGGGACAGGGCCAGGATACGGTTCCAGGCAAAGCCGGTATCACCGTCCATGGACAGCTTGACGAACAGGGACATGGGGTACTTTGCAGGGGTCTGCACGTAAAGCAGGGGGCCCATGAAGTCGTTGCAGCTCCACATGAACTGGAACAGTGCGCAGGATACCAGAGCGGGCATCAGCATGGGGACAATGACCTTGTACAGGGTCTGGAAGGAGTTGCAGCCATCAATGGCGGCAGCCTCGTCCAGATCGCGCGGGACATTGCGCATGAACTGCACCAGCTGGTAAACAAAGTAGGTCTCAGTTGCAAATGCAGTGTGGACCCAGATGGCCAGATAGAACGGGCTGTTGACCCAGCCGAACTTGGTGTACAGCAGGAACTGAGGAACGTTCAGAACGACCTGAGGCAGGAACAGGGTGGCCAGCATGATGCTGAACAGGATCTTCCGGCCCGGGAAGTCGAAACGGCCAAAGCCGTAGGCTGCAATGCAGGAGGAGACCACCGTGCAGATGACCTTGGGCAGAACATAAGAATAAGTGTTCAGCATGGCCTGCAGGATGTTGATGGAACCGCCGAAGTTGTTCAGCGCGTTCTTGTAGCCCTCCAGGGTGGGGTTCTTGATCCACAGGCCGATGCCTGCAAAGATCTCGCTGTTGTCCTTGAAGGTGGCGCTGACCATCCACAGCAGGGGATAGATCATGATCAGGCCCACCAGGATCAGGACAAGATACTTAAAAAACGTCGCAATGGCGTTGGATGCTTTCATTCCCATACTGTCACACCTTACCTTTCATCCGAGTAGTAGACCCACTTCTTCTGGCTGGTGAAGGCGATGATCGTGAGGATGCAGACGATCACGAACATGATCCAGGCCAGAGCGGAAGCCATGCCCATCTGGTTGGACTTGAAGGCGTAGTTGTAAACCAGAATGGAGATCAGGGTGGTGGAGTTGCGCGGGCCGCCGTTGGTGATGATGAAGGGGCCGTTGAACTCCTGGAAAGCCTGGCAGATCTGAGTGACCAGGTTGTAGAAGATGATGGGGGTGATCATGGGAACAGTGATGGAGAAGAACTGCTTCCACTTACCGGCACCATCAATGGTGGCAGCCTCGTACAGGTCTGCAGGCACGCCCTTCAGGGCGGCCAGGAACAGCACCATGGCGGAGCCGAACTGCCAGATGCGCAGGAAGCAGATGATCCACAGCGCATAGTTGGGGTCGCTCAGCCAGGAGGGGCCCTGTGCATGGCCGAAGGTGATGGCGCGGATGATGGTGTTGACCAGACCATCATCACGGAAAACAGCCTTCCACAGCACGGCGATGGCAACGGAGCCGCCCAGAATGGACGGGATGTAGTAAACGGTACGGAACAGGTTCACGCAGGCGATCTTGAAGTTCAGGATGTATGCAATGAACAGAGCAAAGATCAGCTTCAGGGGCACGGTGATGAAGGCGTACTTGAAGGTGGTGACCAGAGCCTTGGTGACCTTGGCATCAGAGAAGGCGGTGACGTAGTTCATCACGCCGTACTGGTGGATGCCGTTGAAGAAGTTCATGTCGGTGAAGCTGTAATACAGCGACTGACCGAAGGGGATGGCCTTGAACACGACAAAGCCGATGATCCAGGGGATCAGGTAAATCAGACCCTGCCACTTATCCAGGAACTTCTGTGCGGGGGTACGCCCGAGAGAGGGCGCTTTGCTTTCTTTCATCCGGGGATCCTCCTTTGGTGAAAATCAGTGCAACAAACCTTATGTCACACTTTGGCAACAGATTTGTCAGAAAATTGTAACCTGTGCCTGAGAAAAAAGGGGCATCGGGCCTACGGGTGGACGATGCCCCTGATATGTAATTTGACTCAGGTCAGCAAAGAAGATCAGACAGTGTAGCCAACAGCAGACATGCCGTCCAGCAGAACGTCAACAACATCTGCGCCGCTCTTGTTGTCGTAGTCAACGGTATCGAACACTTCCTGATAGGTGCCGGTGCCGGTAGCCTTCAGATCGGAAGACTCGAACAGGGGATCCAGCTGGCAGGAAACGAAGCTCATGACCTTGCCGTTTGCCTCGGCGACCAGCTCGTTGATCTTACCGGCAGCCTGAGCGGTAGCCAGACCAGCCTTGGAAGCGGGGATGCCGCACTCGGAGCCCATGATGGCAGCGCCGTCGCCGTTCCACAGGTACTCGATCAGGGTAGCAGCCTCGGCGGGGTTCTTGCAGGTCTTGGTGATGGCCATGCCCATGGAGACCTTGGAGAAGCCGCCGTTGTAATCGCCGAACTTGATCTCCTCACCAACGGTGAAGCCGGGCTTGTTCTCCTCGTCCAGAGCGTCCTGGTACTTGGAAGCAGCGGAATCCCACTCGAAGATGCCAGCGATCTTGCCGGTGATCCACTCGTTGGACTGGTGGGTAGCACCGTCGCCGTTTGCACCGTAGTAGGTGGGCAGCGGCATGATGACGTGGCCGTCGACCAGGCTCTTGATGAAGTCGATGCCCTCGGCGATCTCGTCAGCGGTGTAGTTCAGGGTAGAGGTGGTGGGATCTGCCCAGTCCTTGCCGTACTTGGACTCGAGGTAGAACACCATCAGGATCATACGGTCGTATGCGCCCAGGTGCAGGGGATAGTAATCATCGCCCAGCTTCTCCTGGAAAGCCTTGCCTGCTGCAAACAGGTCGTCCTCAGTGGCGGGAACTTCGGTGATGCCAGCCTTGTTAAAGGTGGTCATGTTCCAGTAGAAGATACGGCCGGTCATGGAGATGGGCACGCACTGCTGTGCATTTGCAACATTGCAGGCACCCAGCTTTGCGTCGTCCCACTGGGACATATCCAGGTAATCGGTGACGCTGTTCAGATCCAGGAAGGTCTGGCCGTTGCCAGAGTAGTTGTACAGCCAGTTCCAGTTGATCTGGCAGACATCCTCAGCCACGCCGCCTGCAAACTTGGTGGACATGGTGTCCTCCCAGCCGGACCATGCAGCGAAGGTGGGGTTGACGGTGATGGTGGTGTGCTCAGCAGAGAAAGCCTTCAGGGCCTCCTGGTAAGCGTTGTGGCGGGACTCGCCGCCCCACCAGCTCATGGTCAGGGTAACGGGATCGCTGCTCAGGCCAGCCACGGAAGCAGCCTCGGCTGCGGAAGAAGCGGTGCTGGAAGCAGCGCCGCCATTGCCGCCGCAGGCAGCCAGCAGACCAGCTGCACCAACAGCACCGGTGACCTTCAGGAAATCACGACGGGAAATTGCCTTGCTCATTGTTGTTCTCCTCCTAATAAATCAAAAAACATCGAGCGGGCCTTTCTGCACAAGGCTCGTTGTATACAAATATGATAGCAAAAGGGATGGGAAAAAGAAAGATGTAAATTGAAGTGATACGGACAAAAAACGAACAAATATTGCTCTTGTGATTTGCAGCGATTTGACGGCATTGCCGAAATGAATAAACTTGGAGCGAAAAAATATGCAATCTGCATAATTGGATAGATTGCATAGAAACGGACCGAGAGAGTGTGGCAGAACCTCTAAAATTGCAATTGTTTTGTAACTTTTTGAGAAATTGACGGCATAATGTTGTATACAATATGTAAAAACAGTGACGATATCGCTGCTTTATAAACTGATATATCAATTGTGCAAAAAACGTTCGCCGTGGGATACAACTGATATATCACTTCAAAAGGGGACGAGCAAAAAAGAGCGCCGCCCGGCTGGGCAGCGCTCTGAAAACTGTAAAAATCTTTTGGGAGATCTGAGCTCTCACGCAGGAGAGGGCTCCTGTGTCTGCCGGAGATCGACACTTACTGTGCGTTCCGTTTGGCGTAAAACGCCCGCCGTGCCTTGAAATAGCACTGGGGGCACATGCTGACGTACTGCACATCGTTTTCCAGATCGATGGCGACCTGCTCGCCCTCAAAGACGAACTCCCCATTGACCTTGCGGCAGTTGCAGGTGGCCTTGCGCCCGCAGGTGCAGATGGTCTTCATCTCCTCAATGGTGTGGGCCAGCTCCAGCAGACGGGTGGAGCCGGGAAAGCCCTTGAGGGAGAAGTCTGACCGCAGACCGTAGCAGATGACCGGGATGTTCAGGTCTACCGTGACCATGAACAGCTGCTCGGCCTGTGCCGGGGTAAAGAACTGGCTCTCGTCGCAGAGAACACAGGCCAGCGGCTGCTCCCCGGCAGAAGCGGCGCGCACGGCCTCGAACACATCCACCTCGGGCGGGATGAGCAGGTCGGCCCTGCGGCGCACGCCCAGGCGGCTGACCAGCTCACCGCCGCCCTTGGTATCCACCTGGGGCTTCAGGATCAGCACCCGCATCCCCTGCTCTTCGTAGTTGTGGGCCACCTGCATCAGCGCGGTGCTTTTGCCGCTGTTCATGGCACCGTATCGGAAGTATAGCTTCGCCATAGTTGCTCTCCTCATAAAAAGGCAACCCTCTCTGCTCGTTCGGGGGGAGAGGGCTGCCTGTTTTCTGTGATATGTTATGAATGGATCATAGATCAGTCCTGATTGCGCAGGCGGTAACCCAGGCTCATCAGGCTGTCGCCCAGGTGGACGTTCTCCACCACCACTTCTGGGTAGGGCACCGACAGGTCATAGTGGGAGAAGTTCCAGAAGCCTTTGATGCCCAGTTCGACCAGCCGGCCGCTGAGCTCCTCCGCACCGCTGCGGGGCACACAGAACACAGCCACCTCAGGCTTATGCTCTGCGCAGAAGGCCTCCAGCTCGTCAACGTGTAAGATCTGGATGCCGTTGATCTCTTTGCCCACCTCGCTGGGGGAATTGTCAAAGGCGGCGATCAGCTTGTAGCCGTTGGTGTCGGTGGTGATGAAGCGGCTGACTGCCTTGCCCAACCGGCCGCAGCCGATGAGGATGGTGGGCAGCAGGTCACCGTTGCCGAACAGCAGATGCTCCAGGATGGAAAGCAGGTTCTCCACCGAGTAGCCGATGCCCTGGCGGCCGTTCACGTCGCCGATGCAGTTGAAGTCCTGCCGCACCTGAGAGGCCGTGGTGCCCATCTGGGCGGCCAGCTCGCGGGAGGAGATGCTGGTGATGCCGTCGTTCTTCAGCGTCCGCAGGTAGCGGTAGTACTTGGGCAGGCGCTTGATCACCGGAAGGGAAGCTTTGCCGGGATTGTTCATGGAAATGGTTCTCCTTTCATCCAAAGGGAATGCCGGTCTCTTTGCGCCCTGCAAGGTGCACCGGCAGTTAAGACAGTTTATGAACAATAATGATATATACTTGTCAATCTTATTCTTAGTATAAAGTATACTGCAATGAGACAGAATGTCAAATCCTCTGGGCCAATTTTTTTCAAAGTAAAGAAATCTTAGCCGCCGCATATTGCTTCGATCCCCGGGAACACTGAAAAAAACACCCTGAGGAGGAGCCAACATGCCGGAATATGGAAAGGAAACCACCGAACAGCAGCGGCTGGAGAAAGAGCAGCTGGAAGATCTGGGCACGGTGTGGCGCACCCGCGGCCCCCATGCCATCCACTGCCTGACCGTGATCGGCCAGATCGAGGGCCATGTGGAGGCCCCGCAGGGCCAGAAGACCACCAAATATGAGCATGTGATCCCGCAGCTGGTGGCAGTGCAGGAGGACCCCGCTGTGGAGGGCCTGCTGGTGCTCATCAATACCGTGGGCGGGGACGTGGAGGCCGGGCTGGCGCTGGCAGAACTCATTGCCAGCATCTCAAAGCCCAGTGCCACGGTCGTGCTGGGCGGGGGCCACTCCATCGGCATCCCGCTGGCAGTCAGCGCCCGGCGCAGCTTTATCGTGCCCACGGCGACCATGACGGTGCACCCGGTCCGCCACTCCGGCATGATTTTGGGCGTGCCCCAGACCATGCGGTGGTTCGAGCAGATGCAGGAGCGCATCACCGGCTTTGTGGCGGGCCACAGCGGCATTACGGCAGCGCGCTACTCAGAGCTGATGCTCCGTACCGGTGAGCTGGTGATGGACGTGGGCACCATGCTGGACGGCAAAAAGGCCGTAAAGGAGAAGCTCATCGATCAGCTGGGCGGCATCTCTGATGCACTGGACTGGCTGTACCGGGAGATCGAGCGGGCAGAGTGAGAGCACGGGTCTGCCCGGGGCGGTGTCAGGCTTACAGCTCGCCCTTCCGCAGATACTTCACCATCATGGGGGCTTCATAGACCAGCATGAGGATCCAGCCCACAACATAGCTGTACGGCAGGGCCTCGATATCCATCTTCATCAGCAGCACAAAGACGGCAGCGGCCGCCACACGGCCTGCCATGTTGAGCGTGCTGCTGTTCAGGGTGATCTTAAGGTCGCCCAGGCCGCGGAAGCCGCCCTGGATGCCGTTGGTCAGCGAGGGCATCAGATAGAACAGGGAGACCAGCTTCAAAAAGCGCACCCCCAGATGCACCACGGCGGCATCGGTGACGAAGAGCCGGATGATGGGCTCGGCAAAGAAGAAGCAGACAGCGGTGATAAAAATGGCGTAGAGGAACTCCAGCTTCAGGCCGCAGAAGAAGCTGGCGCGGACACGGTCTTTTTTGCCCGCGCCGCGGTTCTGGGCCATCAGGGTGGTGGTGGCGTGGCCGATGTTCTGCTGGGGCACATAGGCAAAGTCATCGATGCGGCCTGCGGCGGCAAAGGCTGCCATGGCGTTGACACCCATGGTGTTCACGATGGCCTGAATGACGATCTTGCCCAGCTGAACGGTGGCCTGCTGCATGGCGCTGGTCCAGCCGTAGCTGATGGTCTTTTTCAGCAGCGAGGAGTCAAAAATGAACCAGCGCCTGCCCAGCTGCAGCACAGGGACCTTCCAGCGGATATAGATCAGGCAGAACACGCAGCAGAGCGCCTCGCTCAGCACGGTGGAAAGGGCACAGCCCTCGGAGCCCCAATCCAGCACCTCAACAAAGAACAGGTCGCCGCCGATGTTCAGCACCGAACTGATCATCAGGAAGTACAGCGCGCTTTTGCTGTCGCCCAGCGCGCGCATGGTAGCGGCAAGGAAATTATAAAAGAAGGTGAACAGCAGCCCACCGAACACGATGCGCAGGTAGTTCACAGCGATGGGAAGGATCTCTTCCGGCACCTGCAGCAGACGGAGCAGCGGATTTGCCAGGATCACACAGGTCAGCGAAAATACAAGGGAAAAGACGGAGCCTGCAATGGCGGTGGTGGAGACCTGACGCTCCACCAGCTCGGTGTCGCCTGCGCCGAACGCCAGGCTGACAAGGATGCCTGCACCCAGGCAGACACCGTTGATGAACAAAATCGCCAGCGTCATCAGCGGGTTGGAGGTGCCCACGGCGGCAAGGGCATCCTCGCCCACGAATTTGCCGACAATGATGCTGTCTACGGCGTTATAGGTCAGCTGGAACAGGTTGCCCAGCACAAGGGGAATGGTGAAATTGACCAGCAGCGGTGTGATCGGGCCGGTCGTCATATCCTTGGTCATATGGAATTCTCTTTTCTTTATAGATTAAATACCTGCCGTCCGCTGAAGATAGCCAGCGCCGAGCGGCTGGTACCGGTGGCAATCAGCTGTGCAGCGGCGTGGAGGGCTGCACCGGCGGCAGGGGAGGCGGGAATGGCATCGGTGGCAAGGACCCGCTGTGCAGCGCGGTTGGCATCGGTGCTGGTAACGGCGGCTACATTATCCACAACATAGGCGTTGTAATTGCCCGGCACGATGCCGTAGCCGATATCCGGGATGCCGTGCCCGCCGGTGAAGCCGCCGCCCAGAGCCTGATTTTCAAAGGGCTCCACGGCCACGATGCGGACATCGTTGGTCCAGGCCTTGATGGTCTCGCCTACGCCGGTGATGGTGCCCGCGCTGCCCACGCCGATGGTGATGGTGTCCACGAGACTGCGGCCCTCCCGGGAGATGGCCTGCACGATGGCAGGGCCGGTCACCCGGCGATGGTATTCGGGGTTATCGTCGTTGGCAAGCCAGTTCATATAGTACCAGCCCTTTTCGGCGGCGGTGGTCTCTGCCAGCGCCCGGGCCCCCGCAAGGCCCCGCTGGGCGGGGGAATGCAGGATCTGTGCCCCCAGCCGGAGCAGGTATTCCTGCCGCAGGGCCGGGGCATCCTCCGGCATGGTCAGAACCACAGGGTGGCCCGCCGTCCGCCCGGCAAGGGCCAGCGCCATGGCAAAGGAGCCGGAGGCCGCTTCAATGATGGGCTGGCCCGGGAGCAGCTTGTGCTTTTCTGCCGCAAGGGCCAGCATCCCCTCGGCCACCGAATCGCGGGACGTGCCGGTGGGCCCATTATAATCAAGGTAAGCATACAGCCGCCCTTTGAGCCCGCAGGCGGCAAGATAGCCCCGCAGCTCCACAATCGGACAGGGGACCAGGGTCTGGTAGATGTTTGGATAGATTGCCACGAAATTCCTCCCTTACGCAAACCTGAGCAGTCAGCACAGAACTGTCTGCCATGCCAAGGGCTCCCCTGTTAGGGGAGCTGGCAAAGCCATCAGGCCTAGACTGAGAGGTTTAATACCTATAAGGTAGCGCATCCTGTGCCCAGCGTCAAGCCGCAATTGGACAAAATGGAGAAAAAACTGCCGAAAAATCAGCAGAGTGATGGAAAAAAGCCTTGACAAGGAAAAGAATGTCTGCTATACTCCGTATGTAAAGCAAATGAACTTTACAACAAACGGAGGTCAGGGCAGAACGCATCATGGCAAAAGACTTTGAAATGGGCTATCTGCTCGATTTTTATGGCGAGGTGCTCACGCCCAAGCAGCGCGAGATGCTGAACCAGTATTACAACGATGACCTCTCCCTCAGTGAGATCGGGGAAAACTTCGGGATCACCCGTCAGGGCGCACGGGATGCCATCAAGCATGGCGAGACCACCCTGAAAGAGCTGGAAGCCAAGGTCGGTTTTGCAGGCCGCTACCGCCGGGTGCAGGAAAAGCTGGAGGAACTGGAACAGCTGGTCATTGACGCGCGGTTCGAGTGCACCGGCCCCTATGCCAGGCTCACCACCACTGAGTATGCAGCAACGCTGAACAAGATGCTGGGGCTGATCCGCTCCATCGACGAAGTCAACGAGAGCTGACACCATTACTATTTTGAGAGGAGCACCGAACATGGCATTTGAATCTTTGACCGACCGCCTTGCCGGTGTGTTCAAAAAGCTGCGCGGCCACGGCAAGCTGACCGAGGCCGATATCAAAGCCGCCATGCGCGAGGTACGGATGGCCCTGCTGGAAGCCGATGTCAACTACAAGGTTGCCAAGGATTTCTGTGCCAAGGTCTCCGAGCGTGCCATGGGTCAGGAGGTCATGGAGAGCCTGACCCCCGCCCAGCAGGTGGTCAAGATCGTCAACGAGGAGCTCGTTGCCCTGATGGGCGGCGAGGAAGCCCCCCGCCTGACCATCAAGAACAAGGGTCAGACCATCATCATGCTCTGCGGCCTGCAGGGCAACGGTAAAACGACCCACGCAGCCAAGCTTGCCAAATACTTCATCAAGCAGGGCCGCCGCCCCATGCTGGTGGCCTGCGATATCTACCGCCCCGCCGCCATCGACCAGCTGCAGGTCGTGGGCGGGCAGGCCGGTGCGCCTGTGTTCACGCTGCCGGGTGCCAAGCCCCCGGAGATCGCCCGCAAGGCATTGGCCCACGCCAAGGATTACGGCAACGACATCGTGATCCTGGATACCGCCGGCCGTCTGCAGATCGACGAGGTTCTGATGCAGGAGCTCGTGCAGATCAAGGAAGCTGTCCCCGTGGACGAGACGCTGCTGGTGGTGGATGCCATGGCAGGCCAGGACGCTGTGAATGTTGCCAAGACCTTCAACGAGACGGTGGGCATCGACGGCATCATCTTGACCAAGACCGATGGTGATACCCGCGGCGGCGCGGCACTTTCGGTGCTGAGTGTCACCGGCAAGCCCATCAAGTTCCAGGGCACCGGCGAAAAGCTGGACGATCTGGAAGTGTTCCATCCCTCCCGCATGGCCAGCCGCATCCTGGGCATGGGCGATGTGCTGAGCCTCATTGAGAAGGCGCAGGATGCCGCCGATGAAAAGGCCGCAGAAGAGACCGCCCGGCGGATGATGGAAAACAAGTTCGATATGAACGACATGCTGGCCCAGTTTGCGCAGATCCGCAAGATGGGCGGTGCAGGTGCCATGCTGAGCATGATGCCCGGTATGTCCGGCATTGATGCCAGCCAGATCGACGAGAAAGCCTTTGACCGCATCGAGGCCATGATCTATTCCATGACCAAGGAAGAGCGTGAAAAGCCCTCCATCATCAACCCCAAGCGCAAGCGCCGCATTGCAGCGGGCAGCGGCACCCGGGTGGAGGATGTCAACAAGCTGCTCAAGCAGTTTGAGATGATGCAGAAGATGATGAAGCAGTTCAAGAAGAGCCCCAAGGGCTTTGCCCGCCGCCTGGGCGGCATGATGGGCAACCCCAATGCCTTCCGGGGCCTCAAATAAACCTTGAAGCTTGCCTCCCCTGCCAGGGGAGGTGTCACCGAAGGTGACGGAGAGGTTTTATTTCAAACACAGGTATACACCCCGCAGGGGTTGTACAGATAGATTTAATCAAACCCCGAACGGGGCACAAACATTTTTGGAGGATATTTACCATGGCAGTTAAGATTCGTCTGCGCCGCGTTGGCGCTAAGAAGGCTCCCTTCTATCGTGTTGTTGTTGCTGACAGCCGCTTCCCCCGCGACGGCCGTTTCATCGAGGAGATCGGCACCTACGATCCCAACCAGGAGCCCTCTGAGGTGAAGATCGACGCTGAGAAGGCCAAGGCTTGGATCGCCAACGGCGCACAGCCCACCGATACCGTCCGCGTTCTGCTGAAGAAGTCCAACATTCTGTAAGTAGGAGGGCTGACTCATGCAGGAGCTGTTGCTGGCAGTTGCCCGCGGTCTCGTGGAGGACAAGGAAGCCGTCAAGGTCACGGTGGACGAGCCCCGCGAGGACGGCACCATCGTCTACCACCTGAGCGTGGCAGAGGGAGATATGGGCCGTGTCATCGGCAAGCAGGGCCGGATCGCAAAAGCCATTCGTGTGGTGATGCGCGCGGCTGCTGTGCGGGTCGATGAAAAGGTCCTTGTTGAGATCGACTGAGCACCCTACGGGCCCTTTGCCGCAAGGCAAGGGGCCTTTTTGTATTATTAGGCAGCTCGCCCTCTCAGGCCGCTTCGCGTCCAGCTCCCCCAAAGTGGGAGCCCTTGGCAAAACCAGAAACTTTGTGGTGACTGCCAAGGCCTCTCCCCTCGGGAGAGGTGGCATTGCGTAGCAATGACGGAGAGGGTGAGGATGCTAAAGGAGTAAAAGCAATGCAGAAATACTTGGAAGCCGGCAAGGTGGTGACCACCCACGGTGTGCGCGGCGAGATGAAGCTGGAGCTGTGGTGTGACGGCGCGGCCTTTCTGAAAAAGGTGGGCCGCCTGTACACCACCCCCCAGGGCGGCAGGTGCTACAAGATCACCTCCATCCGCCCCCAGGGGCAGATGGCCCTGCTCCAGCTGGAAGGGGTCAGCGATATGGATGCCGCCCGTGCCCTGCGGGGGCAGGTGTTCTACTTTGACCGTGACGATGCCACCCTGCCTGCGGGCAAGTGGTATGTGGCCGACCTCATCGGGTGTGAAGTGCAGGATGCCGATACCGGCAAGGTGTACGGTGTGGTGACCAGCGTGGACCACCCCGGCGCACAGGATATCTACACCGTCAAGGCCCCCAGCGGCAAGGAATATATGTTCCCCGGGGTGGATGCCTTTTTGAAAGAGCGCAACCCGCCGGAGGGCTATCTCCTCGTCACCCCCATCCCGGGCCTGCTGGATGACGATTTTGACAGTGAGCGGGAGGAGGAGTGAGCCATGGGGATGCGTGTGGACATCGTGACCCTTTTCCCGGAGATGTGCCAGCAGGTGCTGGATTCCAGCATCATCGGCCGTGCCGCCAAAAAGGGATATATTGAGACCCACTGCCACCAGATCCGGGACTACACCCTGAATAAACAGAAGCAGACCGACGACTATCCCTATGGCGGCGGCTGCGGCATGGTGCTCTATGCCCAGCCCATTGCCGACTGCCTGCGGGCAGTCCAGAAGGAAGTGCAGGAACAGGGACGGCCTGCGCCGCATATAGTATTCCTGACGGCAGGTGGGCAGCGCTATACCGAGGAGCACGCCCGGCGGCTGGCCCAGTACGACAACCTGACCCTGGTCTGCGGCCACTATGAGGGCATTGATGAGCGCGTGATCGATGCCTTTGCGGACGAGGAGATCTCCATCGGCGATTATATCCTCACCGGCGGTGAGCTGGCCAGCCTGGTGGTGGCAGACAGCGTCCTCCGCCTGAAGCCCGGCGTTCTGGCCGAGCAGAAGGGCTACGAGGAGGAGAGCTACTGGGACGGTCTGCTGGAGTACCCCCAGTACACCCGCCCCGAGGTCTGGGAGGGCCGTGCTGTGCCGCCTGTCCTGCTGGAGGGCAACCACCAGAAGATCGATGCCTGGCGGGGGCAGCAGAGCCGGGAGCGCACCCGTCTGCGCCGCCCAGAGCTCTACGAGCAGTGGTGTGAGACCCATCCTCTGACCGAGATCCCCAAGTGGAAGCGGGGCGAGAATGTCCGGCTGGTCAAGACCGCCGAGCAGATGGAGGCTGCCGCAAAGCTGTTTGCGGAGGGCCGCCGGAGCATTTGTGCCGGGGGCTGGGTGCAGGAAGCGCTGGATGCCCTGACCCCGGAGATGTTCCTGCCCCAGCTGCAGCAGGAAAAGCAGGAAGGCTGGGTCTGCTACCTCCACTATACCAAGGATGTGCCGGATGCCACGGTCAGCGTACACCATAAGACCGGGCAGGTGGAGCACCTTTTTGTGACGGAGAGCGCCCGGGGCAGGGGCATCGGCCAGAAGATGCTGGATTTTGCCCGGAAGAAGCTGCCGGAGCATGAGCACCCGGTGCTTACGGTGCTGAACACCAACACCCGGGCACTGGCTCTTTACCGCCGCATGGGCTGGCAGGTAGTGGGCGCAAAGGAGAAATTCGACCCGGCTAAAGACCCGCTGGTGGTGCGCCCCAGTCAGGTGCTGGAAATGCGCTATCAGGGCTGAAAACAGGGTCGAACGGGCCGGGAAACCGTCGAAGGTCGAAAAAATGTTGAAAACTTTTGTATTACCCGGCCAACACTGGGGGAATAATTTTGTTATCTTTGTATAAAAGGCGAAAAAGACCCCCCTCATCATTGGGAAAACCGCCAAAAATGCGTTCTGGGGCTGTACATTGGTTTCGGCTTGCGCTAAAATAGGTACAACGCAACAGGCAAGAAACAAATCGAATTCCCGAGAACGATAATAGATAGGAGCGTTTTACTATGTACGTCAAAGAAGTTACCGTTGAAAATCAGGTTGGTCTGCACGCTCGTCCGGCTACCTTCTTTATCCAGAAGGCTAACGAGTTCAAGTCTTCCATCTGGGTCGAGAAGGAAGAGCGCCGCGTGAACGCTAAGAGCCTGCTGGGCGTTCTGTCTCTGGGCATCGTGGGCGGCACCACCATCCGCATCATCGCTGACGGCGCAGACGAGCAGGCTGCTGTTGATGGCCTGATCAAGCTGGTCGAGTCTGGCTTTGCAGAGTAATTCGAGCCTTTGATTTTTGAGGCGGCGGGATGTTTCCTGCCGCTTTTTGTTTTACCAAGGAGCTGCCATGACCAAAGCAGAACTGTATCAGAAAGCCTGTATGCTGCCGCTTTTGCCCGGTGTGTATATCATCCGGGACAAAAGCGATACCATCATCTATATCGGCAAAGCCAAGCGTTTGCGCATCCGGGTGAGCCAGTATTTCCGCGAGGGTGTACCCCACGACAACAAGGTCAGCCAGATGATCGCCCACGCCTATGCGTTTGATGTCATCGTCTGCCAGAGCGAGTTCGAGGCGCTGGTGCTGGAAGCCAGCCAGATCAAGGCGCACACCCCCAAATACAATATCCTGCTGAAGGATGACAAGGGTTACAGCTATATCAAGGTGACCCGGGAAGCCTGGCCCCGCCTTTCCTTCGTGCTGCAAAAGGAGGAGGACGATGCCGAATACATCGGCCCCTATACCTCGTCCTTTGCGGCCCGGCAGATGGCCGAGACCGCGCTGGATGCCTTTTTGCTGCCCCGGTGCAGCAAGCGGTTCCCCCAGGATATCGGCAAGGGGCGGCCCTGCCTGAATGCCCATATCGGCAAGTGCATGGCCGTGTGCAGCGGCAAGATCAGCTGCGAGAACTACAATCAGGCCGTAAAGAACGCGGTGCATCTGATCCGGTACGGCAAAAAGGACATTCTCAAGACCCTGAACGAGCGGATGCTGGAAGCCTCTGACCGGCTGGAATTCGAGACAGCGGCCATCCTCCGGGACCAGATCAACGCCATCACCAAGGTGACGGCAGGCCAGAAGGTCGTGGTGGACCCGGAGGTGGAGATGGATGTGGTGGCGCTGGCCGGTACCCCCAGCAGTGTCTGCGCGGCGGTCCTGCGCTTCCGGGAGGGGCGGCTGACCGATAAGCGGGAGTTCCTTTTCCACGATACGGCAGATATTGCCGCCGTGCGGGAGGAGTTTCTGCCCCGGTATTATCTGGACGATGAGCAGATCCCAAAGATCATTGCCGTGGACGAGCTGCCGCCGGACAGCGAAGTGCTGCAGCAGGCCCTGAACGAAAAGCGAGGCAGTGAGGTACAGCTCTATGTGCCCCAGCGGGGCGATAAGGCCCATCTGGTGGAGATGGCCCACACCAACGCGGTGGAACGGCTGGCCCGGGAGAGCGGCCGGTACGCCCGTGAGGAAAAGCTGCTGGATGAGATGGCGCAGGTGCTGGGGCTTTCCAAGCCGCCGCGCACCATTGAGAGCTACGATATCTCCAACTGGGGCGATGGCACCAGCGTCTGCGGCATGGTCACCTTCCGGGATGGCAAGCCCTACAAAGCCGGATATCGGAAGTTCCGGATGAAGACCGTGCTGGGGACGGACGACTACGCTTCGCTGGCCGAGACGGTTTCCCGGCGGGCGGCAGAGTATGAGAAATACGCCGCGCTGGCCGCACAGGGGCAGGGCAGCGATAATTATTTCGGGCAGAAGCCGGATCTGCTGCTGATGGATGGCGGCCGGGGACAGGTCAGCGCGGCCAAGGCGGCGCTGGCAGGCACTTCGTTGGCCGATGTGCCCCTTTACGGCATGGTCAAGGATGACCATCATCGCACCCGCGCCATCGTGGACAGTGAGGGCCGGGAGATCGCCATCAATATGAACCGGGGGACATTCACCTTTATCACGGCCATCCAGGACGAGACCCACCGCTTTGCCAATGCCTACCGCAAGCAGCAGATGCGGAAGAAGAGCTATTCCTCCACCCTGACCGAGGTGCCAGGCGTGGGCCCCAAAACGGCCAAGGCTCTGATGACACAGTTCAAGAGCGTGGGTGCTGTGCGGGAGGCCACCCCCGACCAGCTGGAAAATACCCACGGCGTTGGCCCCCAGCTGGCACAGACCATCTATGATTATTTTCACGCATAACAAAAGGAGGGCGGCTGCATCGGCAGCCGCCCTCCTGGCGTATTCGAGGAAAGCTCAGTTCTCAGAGGAGATATCCTGACCGAAGTACTTCTCGCTCAGCTCCTTCAGGGTGCCGTCGGCGCGCAGCTCATCGATGGCGTTGTTGACGGCTTCCAGCAGGGTGGCGCTGTTGTCGCCCTTGCGCAGGGGGATGGCAACGTGGGAGGCATCCTCAGTCTGGGCCACGATCTTGAAGTCGGCATCCGGATGGACGTTCAGGTAATCGTAGAAGGAGACATCCGCATTCAGGGTGGCATCAATGCGTCCGGCAGCCAGCAGCTGGATGGTTTCCTCCAGGGTGTCGATGCCCTGCACGGTGGCACCGTAGCTCTCAGCCAGCTCCATGTAGGTGGAAGCCAGGCTGTTGGCAGTGGTCTTGCCCTTCAGGTCCTCAAAGGTCTTGATCTCGTCGTTGTCCTTGCGGACGGCCAGAGCGGTGTGGATGTAACCGTAGGGAGTGGTGAAATCATAAGTCAGGGCGCGCTCGTCGGTGACCTCCACGCCGTTGCAGACCATGTCAAAGCGTCCAGCGTCCAGACCGGCGAACAGGCTGTCCCAATCGCTCTCCACATACTCCGGCTCCACGCCCAGCTTTTCGGCGATGGCGCGGGAAACCTCCACATCATAGCCCACCAGAGTGTCGCTCTCGTCATGGTAGCTCCAGGGCTGCCATGCGCCCTCCAGTGCCACGATCAGCTTGCCACTGGCCTGAATGGCAGCCAGCTGGTCAGCAGCGGAACCGGCAGCAGAGGATGCACCGGAGCTTGCGGCGGTGGAGGTGCTGCTGTTGGAGCAGCCGGACAGGGTCAGAACGCCGGCGGCGGCCATGACACTCATCATCGAAATAAAAGTTCTGCGCTTCATAGTTAAGATCCTTTCATAGAAAAAGCTGTATCAGGAGGACGGCGGGGAGTTTCCTAAGCAAATGTTCCGCTGGGGTGGGACCCTGTTGCCGAAGGCAATAGGGCGGGCGATGGAATGGCCCGAAGCATTTGCGTGGAAAGCTCCCCGTCGTCCGTTCCTTATGCTGTGTGCTCGATCTTCCGCAGGAACTCCCGGGTCCGCTCCTCGCGGGGGTGGGCAAAGAATTCGTGGGAAGGGGCCTGCTCCACCACCACGCCGTTCTCCATGAATACCGTCTTGGAGGAGACGTTGCGGGCAAAGCCCATCTCGTGGGTGACCACCAGCATGGTCATGCCCTCCTCGGCCAGCTTCCGCATGACCGAGAGCACCTCGCCGGTCAGCTCCGGGTCAAGGGCACTGGTGGGTTCGTCAAAGTAAATGATCTCCGGGTCGGTGGCGAGGGCGCGGGCAATGGCAACGCGCTGCTGCTGTCCGCCGGAGAGCTGGCGGGGATAGTAGTCAGCCCGGTCGGCCAGACCGACCTTTTCCAGCATCCGTCTGCCGATCTCATCCGCCTGCTCTTTGGGCATCCTGCGGGCAACGATCAGGCCCTCGGTCACATTCTGCAGGGCGGTCTTGTTCCGGAACAGGTTGTAGTTCTGGAACACAAAGGCCGTTTTTTTGCGCAGGCGGGCAATGTCGGCCCGGGAGATCCTGCCAAGATCGAAGGATTCGCCGTCGAACACCAGAGTGCCGCTGTCAGCGGTCTCCAGAAAGTTCAGGCAGCGCAGCAGGGTGGTCTTGCCGGAGCCGGAAGGGCCCAGAATGGCAACAACATCTCCTTTTTCCACACTCAGGTCCACGCCGTTCAGGACGTGCAGCGCGCTGCGCACCCGGCGGGCATTGCCGCGCGGGAAAGGCCCGATGTGGAAACGGGGCTTGTCATCGTAGGTGTAAAATGTTTTGTGGATGTCTTTGATCTCTAACATGGCCATACCGTCCACCCCTTTCTCACTGGAAACCGTGCGCGTTCAGCTGCCGCTCCACCAGCGCCTGCAGCTTGGTGATGATGGTGCAGAACAGCAGGTAGACCACAGCCACCTCGCAGTAGATGGGCAGGAAAATGTAGGTGCGGGCTGCCACACGCTGGCCTGCCATGAACAACTCTGCCACCGTGATGTTGGAGGCCAGAGAGGTGTCCTTGATCATGCTGATGAGGGAGTTGGACAGGGAGGGTACAGCGGTGCGCAGGGCCTGCGGCAGAACGATGCGGCGCATGATCTGCCACCAGGTCATGCCCACGCAGGAACCGGCCTCCAGCTGGCCCTGGGGCACGCTTTCCAGCGCGCCGCGCATGGTCTCGGCGCAGTAGGCACCCTCGTTGAAGGCAAAGGCGATGACGGCTGCCGGAAAAGCATCCAGCATGATGCCCAGGCTGGGCAGGCCGTAGAAGATGATGAACAGCTGCACCAGCAGCGGCGTGCCCCGGATGACCCAGATGTAGAACCGGGCAATCTGACGCAGCACCGGAACATTGGCGTACTGCACCAGCGCAACAGCCACTGCAATGACCATGGCAAGGCTGAAGGAGATCAGGGTCAGGGGAATGGTCATGGTCAGGCCTGCCGTCAGGATGCGGGGCAGGGCCTCCCACAGCACGCTGACCGTGCGGTTGGTAAGAAGTGCTTCAAACATGTTTTTCTTCCTTATTGACAAAAAGCGGCGGAATATTTTCAGGATACACCTTGAACGATGGTTCAGGTCAAGAGCATATCCTACAATTCCTACCAAAATACTATAGCATGAAATGGAGACAAGTGCAATCCATTGGCGAAAATCTTTCACTCTGGCCAAAAACAAAAGAAAACACGGATTAACTTTGTGCAGACTGGCAAGGAGTTGACGCGGTACGATGTTTCGTGTAAAATGGAATCAGACAGGCCCCGTGCAGGAAGCGCGGGGAACAGGCCGGGCACACAAGCAGCCCGGCGCATACGGAGGACAAAACACAATGAAGCATAAAATTGGTATTCTGGGTGCAGGCACCTGGGGCATGGCTCTGGCGCGGATGCTGACGGTGAGCGGCAATGACGTGACCGTGTGGTCGGCGCTGGAACAGGAGATCGACAACCTTTCCACCACCCGGGTCCACCCCAATCTGCCCGGCATGACCATTCCGGCAGAGATGAAGTTCACCAAGAGCGTGGAAGAGGTGTGCACGGACAAGGAGATCCTGCTGTTCGCGGTGCCGTCGGTGTTCGTGCGCTCTACCGCAGCCAAGGCTCGGCCCTTTGTGCCGGACGGTCAGATCATTGTGGACGTTGCCAAGGGCATTGAAAAGGATACCCTGTTCACCATGACGGAGATCCTGGCCGATGAGCTGGGCAAAGAGGGCGGCCCCAAGGGGGTGCGTCTGGTGGCCCTGAGCGGCCCCACCCACGCTGAGGAGGTGGCGATCGACCTGCCCACCACCATCGTTTCGGCCAGCAAGGATATGGAAGCGGCCAGATTTGTGCAGACGGTGTTCACCAACAACGTCATGCGTGTGTACACCAATGAGGACATCAAGGGCGTGGAGCTCAGCGGTGCCATGAAGAATGTCATTGCGCTGGGCGTGGGCATCTCCACCGGCCTGGGCTATGGCGACAACGCCCGCGCCGCCCTCATCACCCGCGGCATTGCCGAGCTTGCCCGGCTGGGCGTGGCCATGGGCTGCAATGTCCACACCTTTGCCGGTCTGGCCGGCATTGGTGACCTGATCGTGACCGCCACCAGTATGCACAGCCGCAACAACCGGGCCGGCATCCTCATCGGCAAGGGTGAGACCCCGGAGCAGGCCGTGAAGGAGGTCGGTATGGTAGTTGAGGGCATGAACGCCCTGCCTGCCGCGCTGGAACTTGCCGCCAAGTATCAGGTGGAAATGCCCATCGTTCAGACCGTGAACGCCGTTGTGAACAAGGGCATGAGCGCCGCCGAGGCGGTGCGCTCCCTGATGGACCGTGACCCCAAGAACGAGCTGCCCCAGAGTTACGAAAAGTAATATTTTTTTCATCGAGAGGGACGACCCTCTCCGTCATTGCTTCGCAATGCCACCTCTCCCGAGGGGAGAGGTTTGGTGCTGTACTTTACGGCATCAAAAAAGCTCCCCCTTTCGGGGGAGCTGGCAAAGACGCAGGCTTTGATGGAGAGGGTTGTTCCTCTTTCATTTTACTGCTGGGCCTCGATGGCCTTGACGATCTTGTCGGCGATGTACTTGTGGCCGGAGACGGTGGGGTGGCCATCCAGCTCAGTCTGAGCAAAGGGGATGGAAACGTAGGTGGCACCGTAAACATCGGCCAGCTGCTTTTCGTAGTTGTTCAGCTTGCTGAAGTAGTTGCTCCAGCTGGGCAGCAGGGGCACAGGGTTGGTGGCACCGATGATCAGGATCTGGGCATCAGGGTTCAGCTCCTTGACGGTCGCCACGATCTGGCGCAGGTTGCTGCTGCTTTCGGGATAAGCGTTCTCGCAGATCTTGTTCATGCCGGAGAAGAACAGGTTCCAGACGGCATCTTTCTCGCTGCGGGTCAGGCTGAGCTTTTTCAGGCTCTCGTTCAGTGCGTCCTCGGTTTCCTTGCTGCTGCCGCGCAGGTTGCCGCTGAGCACGATGGAAGCCAGGTCCTCACTTTTCCAGTTAGTGGCCTCACCAAAAGAGACCACGGTGGGCACAAAAGCATCATTGGAGCCCAGCTGGATGGAGATAACATCGGCACTTTTGATGTAATCTACAAACTCGGGGTAATTGTACTGGCAGCCGGAGAGGGTGTTCATCTCGGCCATGGTGCCGGTCTTGACCAGCTCCAGCATATCCTTGCTCATCACGCCGGGCAGGCCCAGATTGATGGCATGATCCCGGTCGAGGTTCAGGCTTTTGCCCACCTGACCCACATAGCAGGCCTCGGGGTAACCCTTGAAGTTGAAGGAAACGTCCACGCCCATCAAGTTATGTGCATATTGAACGGTAGTCAGGCCGATACCGGCGCAGATGCTGTCGCCCAGGGCAACATAGGTGATGGAGTTGGGCTCCTTCTCTTCTTCGGTGCTGCTGGAGGTGAAGAAACAGTTCTCCTCCTCTGCAGCGGTCTGTTCAGTGGTCAGAGCGGGGTCTGCGCTCTCTTCCGGGGCGGCTGCAAAGGCCGGAACGCTCAGGACAGAGAACAGCATGGCGGCCGAAAGGGCCAGGCCAATCAGCTTCTTTTTCATGGTGTCGTCACGAATCCTTTCCAATGTGTATTATTCTGCTTAATAATCGCGGGGAGTGATCTCTTCTTCCAGCTTGCGATAATCAAATTTAGCGGCCAGTGTCAGGGGCATTTCGGGGATGATCTTGTACCCCACGGGCTGGACATATTCGGGCAGCTCCTCAATGCAGAGCTGGCGCAGTTCCTTGATGATCTGCTTGCGCTTGGCGGCGGGAACCGCAGGGTCAAGCACCAGATAGACAAAAGGCAGGCGGCCCTGCACATGCTCCTTGTCGGCGCAGCCCACCACAGAGCACTGATGCACGGCGGGATGCTGGCTGACCACATTTTCGATCATGGAGGGGAACACCTTGAAGCCATCGTGGCGGATGATGAGCCGCTTGATCCGGCTGTCCAGATAGACAAAGCCGTCCTCGTCCAGATAGCCGATGTCACCGGTATGCACCCAGACCCGGCCATCTGCATGGGTGCGCAGGATGGCGGCGGTCTCGGCAGGCTTGTTGTAGTAACCCTTCATAACGCCGGGGCCGGAGATGCACAGCTCGCCCCGCTGACCGATGGGCAGCTCCGTGTCGGTGCCCGGCTCAAAGACGGACACCAGCGTGTTGACCAGCGGCAGACCCACGCTGCCGGGCTTGTTGTTCCGACCAGCAGCAGCGGTGGCAGCAGAGGATGCCTCGGTCATGCCGTAGCCCTTGGCGATGGGGAATTCCACGTTGTGAGCGGCCAGGAAGTCGTTGACCGTCTGCTCGGCACCCCGGGCGATGGCATCGCCGCCCGCGGCATAGTTGCGGATGAAGGAGAGATCCTTGTTCTGCAGCTTGGGGTCAACAGCCAGCTGCTGGTAGTGGGAGGGCACGCCGAACATGTGTTCGGGCTTGTACTTCCAGATCAGGCTGCCCAGCTTATTGGAGTCGAGGTTGGGGATGATGACCACCTTGATGCCCAGCGTCAGCGGCAGATGTACACCGCAGGCAAAGCCGTAGGCAATGAAGGGGGGCATGATGTTCAGCAGGGACTGACCCTTGGAAAACAGCGTGTCGCAGGCGGAGAACTGCATGGCAATGCCGTTGAAGTTGTTATCGGTCAGCATCACGCCCTTGGGGGAGCCGGTGGTGCCGCCGGTGTGCACCACCACACAGGCGTGCTCCGGGTCATAGGGTTCTGCGGCAATGCTCTCGTCCTTCCCGGCAGCAAGGAACTGCTTCCAGTGGATGACGTTGGAATGGTACTTGTTCTTGTCGAGATTCTTGACCTTGTAGCCCAGCGCCAGAGGCAGCGGCAGGGAATCGGCCGGGGAGAGCACCACCACATGCTCCACATGGGTGCGCTTGGCAGCCTGATGGCAGCGCTCATACACCACATTCAGGCAGATCAGCAGGTGGGAATCCACCTCTTCAATGTACTCGCGGATGCCCTCCACACTGTAACGGGGATCCACCAGGTTCAGAGTCGCGCCGATCATGTCGGCGGCATAGAACGCAAAGATGATCTCCGGGGTCATCACGCTGACCACCGTGGCGATATCGCCCTTTTTCAGGCCCGCGGCCCGCAGGGCTGCTGCCGTCTTTTTGACATTGACGATAAAATCAGCGTAGGTGAACTTGCGGCCATAGTATTCCAGTGCGGTCTCGCCCAGCCGGTTCTTGTTCTGCCGGCAGACGAGCTCAAACGCCGTGCAGGCGGGCATGGTCTGGTCAATGTACTTCTGATCGTAGAATTTCAGCCAGGGACGTGCCTGGGAAGCATAGATCGGGGTGTTGGATGTTGTCATAAATTGTCCTTTGTCCTTTGAGCAGTCACTGCACCCGCAGCCGGGGCAGCCGGATTCAACAGGGTCTTAAATTTCGTCCGTTTGTTAAAAACAACACAATACGTACAAGAGCTATTGTAGTAGAGCAGGGTGGAAATGTCAAGAAACAAAGGGCGAACTTTGCCAAAAAACGCAAGAGAAAGTTTACATTTCAGCCAGCCAGTCTTTGGCCTCCTGCTCGCTGCAGAGCACCCAGTGGCTGGGGCGCAGCTCCCGCCACTGGGGGGCCTCCTGCGTGTAATCATGCATGGCGGGGTCGTAGACCAGCAGCTTTTTCTTCCGCTCCAGCCTGGGGTTGGGCATGGGGATGGCAGAGAGCAGGCTGCGGGTGTAGGGGTGGATGGCATGGGTCACCAGCTCCTCCGCATCGGCCAGCTCCACGATATCGCCCTTGTGGATGACGGCGATGCGGTCCGAAATGTACCGCATGACCGAGAGGTCGTGGGCGATGAACAGGTAGGTGATGCCGCGCTCCTTCTGCAGATGGCGCAGCAGGTTGAGCACCTGGGCGCGGATGGACATATCCAGAGCCGAGATGGGCTCGTCGGCAATGATGAACTCAGGCTCCACGATCAGGGCGCGGGCAATGCCGATGCGCTGGCGCTGGCCGCCGGAGAACTCATGCGGGAAACGGGAGGCGAATTCAGGCAGCAGGCCCACATCCAGCAGTGCCTGCCGGACCTTCTCTTCCCGCTGGGCGGCGGTCAGGTCGGGCCGGACATTCTGCAGGCCCTCGCCCACGATGTAGCTGACCTTGGCACGCTCGTTCAGGGAGGACTGCGGGTCCTGGAAGATCATCTGGATCTCCTTGATGACCTGCTGGTCCAGCTGGCGGGAGATCTTGCCGTTGATCTTCTGGCCCTTGTACAGGACCTCGCCGCCCGAGGTGGGCAGGATGCGCATGATGGCGCGGCCGATGGTGGTCTTGCCGGAGCCGGATTCGCCCACCAGACCAAAGGTCTCACCCTTGTAAATTTCAAAGTTGGCACGGTTCACGGCCTTGAAGGCCTTGCGGCCGGAGCCGTAGGTCACCTCGAGGTCCTTGACCTCAAGCAGGACCTGCCGGGGCGAAGCCTCTCCATCTTGCTGGCGCAAGACCGTTTTTTCGCTCGAACACTCCGCTGGGGTGTTCGCTGCTTCGCAAACGCGAACGTCACGATTTTCAGGCATCCTGCATCCCCTCCGCTTTCAACAGTTTGACGGCGGCAGGCGGTTCCACCTTGGGGGCCCGGGGATCCAGCAGCCAGGTCTTGGCCTTGTGGGTGGGGCTGACCGTAAAGTAGGGCGGGCGCTTGACAAAGTCGATCTTCAGCGCCTGGGGGTTGCGGGGGGCAAAGGCATCGCCGTGGATCTCGGTGAACAGATTCGGGGGTGTACCCTGAATGTTGAACAGATCCTCGCCCTTGATGCCCATCTGGGGCATACTGGACAGCAGCGCCCAGGTGTAGGGATGGCGGGGGTCGTAGTAGATCTCATCGGAGGTGCCGATCTCCACGATGTCACCTGCGTACATGACGGCCACCCGGTCGGCGATGTTGGCCACCACGCCCAGATCGTGGGTGATGAGGACGATGGTCAGGTTGTACTTGACCTGCATCTCCTTGAGCAGCTGCAGGATCTGTGCCTGAATGGTTACATCCAGTGCAGTGGTGGGCTCGTCGCAGATCAGGATCTGCGGGTTGCAGGCCACCGCAATGGCAATGACGACGCGCTGGCGCATACCGCCCGAAAACTCGTGGGGATACTGCGCAAAGCGCACCTCGGGGTCAGCAATGCCCACGTCCCGCAGGTATTCAAGGGTCTTTTCCCGGGCGGCCTTGCCCTTGAGATGCTGGTGCAGCTCCACGGCTTCCATGATCTGGTCGCCGATGGTCTTCAGGGGGTTCAGGCTGGTCATGGGGTCCTGCATGATCATGGCGATCTCATGGCCCCGGACCTTCAGCCAGTCCTTCTCCTTTTTCAGGTCGGAAAGGCGGATGGGCTTGCCGTCATCGGCACCGTAATAATCAATGGTGCCCGAGGTGATGGAGCCGTTGGCATCCAGCAGGCCCATGAAGCTCTTGGTGAACACGCTCTTGCCGGAGCCGGATTCGCCCACGATGGCAAGGACTTCGCCGTGGTAGATGTCCAGGTCGATGCCGCGGATGGCATGCAGCACCTTGCCGCGCAGGTTGAATTTGATGTTGAGGTCCTTTACAGAAAGGATGAGCTGATTTTTTTCCATCTTCTGTCCCTCCTTACTGCAGGTGGTTCTTCGGGTCGGCAGCATCCGAGAAGGCGTTGCCGATGAGGTAGAACGCAATGGTGACAAAGCTCAGGATGATGGTGGGGTAGAGCAGCTGGTACCGCAGGCCCGCCTGCATCATCACCTTGCGGCCGTCGTTGATCAGGTTGCCCAGAGAGGGCGTTTCCACAGAAAGGCCCAGGCCGATATAGGTGATGAACACCTCGCTGCCGATGGCGGCAGGGATGGTCAGGGCCATGCGCAGCATGATGACCGATACCAGATAGGGCAGCAGGTTGCGCAGCACGATGCGGCGGATGGGGGTGCCGATGCAGCGGGAAGCCACGTTGTAATCACGGTCGCGGATGATCAGGATCTGGTTGCGGATAAAGCGCGCCATGGCGATCCAGCCCGTGATGGACATGCCCAGGATCAGGGTCTGGATGCTGGGGGATGCGACATAGGAGATCAGGATCAGGATGATGGTGGAGGGGATGTTATCGCAGATGTTGTACAGCTCGGTGAAGAAGAAATCGAGCTGGCGGACATAGCCCCAGAGCACGCCCACCGTGATGCCCACCACGGCCTCGATGAGGGCCACGAAGAAGGCGATGGTCAGACTGGTGCGTGCGCCGGCCCAGATGCGGGCCCACAGGTCCTGGCCGATGGCGTTGGAACCCCAGATAAAGCCCTCTTCCCCGGGGGCGATATTGCGGAACTGGATACCGGTGGTAGAGTCTACCTGACAGAGATTGGGATCTGCCTGACCGGGCAGATAGGGCTGCAAAAAGGCAAAGCCCACCACGAACACCAGTGCAATGAGCAGGGCCACGGCGATCTTATTCTTGAAGAAAGCACGGAAGGTGCTGCCCCAATAGCTGTAATTGGAGTAGGAGGTGGCCTCGGCACGCTCATCGCTGAACCCGGCGGGGGTGAACAACTCGTCCTCGGGCAGGTCGGCCCAAGCGGCGGGGCCGTCTTTCTGCAGCTTGTTCAGGTCGTTTTCCAGAACAGCTGCCTTGTGATCTTTCATGTGGAACAGCATTATCGGCCACCTTCTTTCTTGCCAAAGTTGATGCGGGGATCGATGAGCACCATGAGCAGATCGCCCAGGATCAGGCCGATGATGCCCACGCAGGCGTACAGCAGCACGATGCCCTGCACCATGGTGTTGTCGTGGCGCTGGACGCAGGTGACCAGCAGGCCGCCCATGCCGGGGATGGAATACAGGCTCTCGATGTAGATGGAGCCGACCACAGTGTTCAGGAAGGCAGAGGGAATATACTGCACCAGCGGCACCATGGCGTTGCGGAAGATGTGGCGCAGGGCGATGTTGCTCTCGCTCACACCCTTGGCCAGTGCCAGCCGGACGTAATCCTTGTTGCTCTCGTCCACCATGTAGCGGCGCAGCCACATGGCGTAGAATGCCACGTTGCCCAGGCTCATGGAGCAGACCGGCAGCACCCAGTACCGCCAGTCGGAGGCATCAAACAACAGACCTACGCCCAGGGCGGTGGTGCCGTACATCTGAATATAAAGGTAATACACGGCGGCAGGCACAGCCTGAATGAGCACGATGATGGCGGTGCCGATCTTATCCGGCCAGCGGTTCTTGAACCGGCCCATCAGCAGGCCCATGGGAATGCCGATGACCAGGCTCAGCAGCATGGCGAACACGCCCATCTGGATGGAGATGGGCAGCTTTTTGGCCAGGATGCCGGTGACCGAGGCATTTACCTTATAAATATGGCTCACGCCCAGGTCGCCGTGGAGGGCATTCCACCAGAAGCGGCCGATCTGCACCGGCAGCGGGTCCAGCAGGCCCATGGACTGCAGGCCCGCCTGGATCTGGGCCTCGGTCATTTTTTCGTAGTTTGCAAAGTAGCCTTCCACCGGCATCAGCCGCAGCAGGCAGAACACGAGCGTTACAATGACGAACAGCGTCAGGATGGAACGCCCGATGCGTTTTGACAGATATTTCAGCATATCTGTGCGCACCCCTCTTTCGTTTGTGGTTCCTCCGCGGACAGTGGTCCTGAACAGCGGATAGGAATAGAATACATCAAAATTGCACTTTTGGAAAGTGATTTACCCGGATTTTGAAAAATGTTTTTGTAAAAGCAGGGTAAAGTGAACGTTTTTCTTACAAAAACAACCCTCTCCGCCGGGTTGACGGAGAGGGATAAAAGTTTTTATAAACCTCTGCGCTTCAAAATCTCATCCAGAATGGCATCGGCCACATCGGCCTTGCTCATCAGGGGCAGCTCCCGGGTGCCGTCGGGGGTGATGAAGGTGACCACGTTGGTGTCCACCCCAAAACCGGCTCCGGCGACCTTCAGGTTGTTGGCCACCACCATGTCCAGATTCTTCCGGGTCAGCTTGGCCGTGGAGTTTTCCACCATATCCCGGGTCTCCATGGAAAAACCGCAGAGGAACTGGTGGGTCTTTTTCGGGCCGATGGTGCCCAGAATGTCGGCGGTGCGCTCCACAGGGATGGAGAGGTCGCCGTCCTTTTTCTTGATCTTGTCACTTGCCACCGTCACGGGGCGGTAGTCTGCCACGGCGGCAGCCATCACCAGCACGTCCATCTCCTCAAAGCGGCTGGTCACGGCATCGTACATATCCTGCGCCGTGGTAATGGGAACATCGGTGGTAAAGCGGACCGGCGGCAGGTCGGTGTGGCCGTGGATGAGGGTGACCTCTGCTCCCCGCATGGCGGCGGCCCGGGCGATGGCATAGCCCATCTTGCCGGTAGAGTGGTTGGTCAGGTAGCGCACGGGGTCCAGCGGCTCCTGCGTGGGCCCGGCGGTCACAGCGATGCGGACACCGGCCAGATCCTTGGGCCGGGCGATGGTGTGCAGGATATACTCGATGAGCACATCCTCCTTGGGCAGGCGGCCGCTGCCCACATCCTTGCAGGCCAGCATCCCGCTCTCAGAGGGGATGACCGTGAAGCCGTAGTGCTCCAGCGTTCTGAGGTTGTCCTGCGTGATGGGGTTTTCCAGCATCCCGGTGTTCATGGCCGGGCTGACCAGCTTGGGGCATCTGGCCGCAAGCACCACGGTGGTGAGCATATCATCGGCAATGCCGTGGGCCATTTTGGCAATGACATTGGCCGTGGCCGGTGCCACCAGAACGACATCCGCCTTTTTGGCCAGCGAGATGTGGGTGACCTCGAACTTGAAATCGCGGTCGAAGGTATCCACCATGCATTTGTGGCCGGTCAGCGTTTCAAAGACGAGAGGGGTGATGAAATGGGTGGCGTTCTCGGTCATAATGACCTCCACGTCTGCCCCCAGCTTTTTGAGTGCGCTGGCCACATTTGCCATTTTATAGGCGGCAATGCCGCCGGTAACGCCCAAAAGGACGCATTTGCCCTGCAGATCCATCCAAAAAACCTCCTGTTTTGCGGGTTTGCCTCTTTAGTATAATCCAAAATCACCGCCAGCACAACAAAATCTTTCGGTTGGGTCTTGTATCCAGCGCAAAAATGCGGTAAAATAGCTTGACTTAGAATAAAACCTCTCCGTCAAGGTCTGCGTCTTTGCAGCCGCTCCTGCCGGGAGAGGCAAGCCACCCGGCTCCTCTGGCAGGGGAGCCGGAGCAAAGCGCCTGAGAGGTTTTGCAGGAAAGGTAAAATATGATCTTAGCCATTGATATAGGCAACACCACCGTCGCCCTGGGCGGCATCAAGGACGGACGTGTATGCTTTGTGGCCCACATGGATACGGTGCGCACCCGTACCGCCGCGGAATACCGCATTGAAATGGAAAAGGTGTTTGCTCACCGCCGCCACCCGGAAAAGCCCATCCGGTTCGAGGGCGCGGTGCTGACCAGCGTAGTGCCCCAGATCACCGGGGCACTGGCTGAGTGCGCCCGCTATTACACCGGCAAAAAGCCGGTCATCGTTTCGCCGGAGATCCGCACAGGCCTGACCATGGGGGTGCCTGACCCCCATGCCGTGGGCAAGGACCGGCTGGTGGATGCCGCTTACGCTGCGGCGAACTTCCCGCTGCCGGTCATCACCGTGGATCTGGGCACTGCCACTACATTTAATGTTGTGGATGAGAACCGGGTATTCCGGGGCGGTGTGATCTGCCCGGGGCTTTCCACCGGCCTGCGGGCTCTGGGGGAGCGCTGTGCCCAGCTGCCGCAGGTGCGGCTGAGCTCCCCCAAAGCAGCCATTGGTGTGAACACTGAGAGCTGTATGCTTTCGGGCTCTGTGCTGGGCACGGCAGTCCTGCTGGACGGCATCACCCAGCGCATTGAGGAAGAGCTGGGCCGCCCGGCCACCCTGGTGGTCACGGGCGGGCTGGCAAAGTATGTCACGCCGCTCTGCCGCCATCCGCTGACCTACGACCCGGAGCTGCTGCTGAAGGGGCTGGCACTGCTGTACCAGATGAATGCTCCTCAGCCGCACTATGCCGCCGGTGGCAGGCGGCGGAACCCGAACAACAATTTCCGCCGGGGCCGCCGTCCCCGCTCCCAGCGCCGGGAACGCCGCGAGGAGAAGAACAAAAACGGCTGACGACGAAACAGGATGGAGAGAACAATGAAACTAGGGATCCTGGGCACGGGGATGATCGTGCGGGAGTTTCTGCCCTGGCTGGCAGGGCCGGACTGCCCCTTTACGGTGCAGGCGCTCTGCAGCACCCAGCGCAGTGCGCCGGTGGCCGCCGAGATGTGCGAACAGTACGGCATTCCCCAGCACACCACGAACTATTTTGAATTATTGCAGTGGGTGGACGTGATCTATCTGGCCGTGCCCAACCTGCAGCATTACCGCTATGCCAAGGTGGCGCTGGAAGCGGGGAAGCATGTCATTGTGGAAAAGCCCATGGCCTGCACCGCTGCCCAGACCGAGGAGCTGGCGGCGTTGGCCCGCCGCAAAAAGGTGTTCCTGTTTGAGGCCATGACCACCCAGTACCTCGAAAACTACAACAAGATCCGGGAGCTGCTGCCCCGCATTGGCAGGGTGAAGCTGGTGCAGTGCAATTTCAGCCAGTATTCCAGCCGCTACGATGCCTTCTGTGCCGGGGAAACGCCGGTCTCCTTTGACCCGGAGTGTGCGGGCGGTGCCCTGATGGATCTGAACGTCTACAACATCAGCTATATCGTGGGCCTGTTCGGTGAGCCGAACCAGGTGCACTACCTGGCCAACATGGAGCGCGGCATCGACACCAGTGGTATCCTGACCATGGAGTACAACAGCTTCAAGGCAGTCAGCATGGCCGCCAAGGACTGCGGTGCGCCTGCCCGGTATGTCATCCAGGGCACAAAGGGCTATATCCTGCAGAAATCCACGGCCAACTGGTGCGGTGGCGTGACCTTCCACCCCAATCAGGGCAAGGAAGAGCACTTCAACCTGAACGGCGGCAGACCCCGGCAGGCGGCGGAGTTCCACGCCTTTGCCAGGGCCATCGAGGGCGGTGACCAGGAGCTGTGCAGCCGGATGCTGGATACCTCCGTGGCCGTCAGCCGTGTGCTGACCGTGGCCCGGCGGAGCGCCGACATCAAATTTCCCTGTGATAAATAAGGTGGGCTTGCCCGCTTATTTATAGATTCCCTGACAGAAAAAACCAGATTTGCGCCGTATCCGACGTATAGGGCGGAACGGCAGCAGGAGGAAAACTGAATTATGAAAAACAACGATCTTCGCACTCTCACCCGACTGGCACTGCTGGTCGCCATCGAGCTTGTAATGAAGGCCATCGGCCTGGGCAGTGTGCCCATGGGCCCGCTTTACATGAGCTTCCTGACCCTGCCCATTGCGGTGGGTGCCATCACCATGGGCCCTGTGGCCGGTGCTGTGCTGGGCGGCGTGTTCGGCGCGGTGAGCTTCTATGATGCCATTACCGGTGCTTCCGCTATGACCGGCGCTCTGTTCCAGGTCAGCCCTGTCAACACCTTTATCCTCTGCGTGGGCATGCGTGTGCTGATGGGCGTGTGTGTGGGCCTGATCTTCAACGGCCTGAGCAAGCTGGATAAGAGCCGCACCTGGAGCTATATCGTCAGCGCCATGTGCGCTCCGGCCCTGAACACTCTGTTCTTCATGGGCTATATCGTGCTGGCGTTCTACAACTGCGACTATGTCCAGAACCTGGTGTCCGTTAAGGGCGCTGCCAACCCCCTGATGTTCGTTGTGCTGCTGGTTGGTGTCCAGGGCGTGGCTGAGTTCCTCGTCTCCGGCATCCTGGGCGGCATCGTGGCCCGCGCCGTGCATAAGTTCCTGAAGTAAGACCCCGCGTTCCGCGTCAGGGAAGAGCGTATGGGTTTGTAACATTGTAAAACAAAAGACCAGAACTGAACTGCCACTTGGCAGAACAGCTCTGGTCTTTTTCTGTGCGGTGAAAAACAGAAACACAGCCTTTACAGAGGCAGCTTGCCGCCGACCTTGTTGACGACATAGTAGGCGGCCTCTTCCTCAGGCTTGACGTAGATCTTGCAGGACTGCACGCCCACCTTGTGGGTCAGGCGGTAATCGGCCTTGGCGCGGTCCACAAGATCGGTGATGTTATACTGCTTGCCGGCAAATTCAACGTAGATCTCAGGGGAAAGCGGGGGACGGCCCTTGTGGGCGGTCTTTTCCGTTTTGGGGGCTTTCTCCGTTTTGACAGCGGACTTTGCGGTCTTGCGTGCGGGCTTTGCCTCGGCTGCGGGAGCTTCTGCAGCGGCAGGAACGACAGGCTTTTTCACTGACATGGATTCTACCTTCTTTCTCATATAGTTTTGCGTGTGGGAATAATACCGGAATGCACCGGTAGAAAAACTTTGCATCAAACAGCAGCATATAACTATATAATAGTTTTTTGCGGCGCATTTGTAAAGAGGTTTTGTGAAAAAAGGTTCGTTTTCAGGCAGGAAATGCTTTTTTGTTTCTGGAAAAGTTACTGGGTGCACAGTCCCTCGGCCCGTGTGACGATGGACAGCAGCAGTTCAGCATCCCAGTCCTCTGCCAGCACAAATAGATCATCGCAGATCTCCTTCTGGATTTGTGCCGTCGTTTTTTGTCCGGCAAGGACGCAGACCGCAGAAAGCAGTCGAACTTTCAGGGCACAAATTTCTGCGGGTGCGCCCCACAAACGGGCAAGGTCATAATTGCTGGTGTTTCCGCAGGGCATGGCACAGGCAGCGCAGTTGGGAGCCACCCGGTGCTTCTCGGCTTCAACGATGTCAGTCAGCCGGAGCAGCGCGCTCTCGGCGGCCTTGGGGTCAGCCGCCAGCCGCAGACCGGCAGCCAGTATGCGGTCAGTGTCCTCCGTTTTGGGTTCATTGACCGTGGAGCGCGCCAGCCCCACCAGCGCGCCCAGCAGAGTGTCCCGCTGACGCTGTGCAGCGGTAACGGGAGCAGAAAACGTGTGATTCATAGGAACCTCCAGGCTCTTTTTTTGCTGTAAGGATACCACGGAATCCCCGGAAAGGGAAGGCGAAAAATTCTTTTTTCTGCAAAAGGGAATAGCGTCTTGATTTTGGACGGAAAATCCGCTATAATAATACCGTTCTACATACGCCGGTGTGTCGGAATGGCAGACGAGGGGGACTCAAAATCCCTTGTGCTAATAACACGTGTGGGTTCGACCCCCACCACCGGCATTGAAAAGTAGCTTAGAATCGTAAGATTTTAGGCTGCTTTTCTTTTTTATCCCCCGCATCCGGCTCATTTTCACACTTTTGTCTCCTCCGGGAAGATCCAGACGATGGCATTGGCAGAAGATACCTTACTGGAGAAATCCAGATGTGTATAAATGTTGCTTGTTGTGCTGATGTCACTGTGACCCAGCCACTCCTGGATTTCCTTCAGGCTCACGCCATTGGCATAGAGCAGACTGGCGCAGCTATGGTGCAGGTCGTGGAAACGGATACGCTTCATCTGGTGTGCTACCAGAAAATCTGGGAAATGCTGGCTCAGGAAATCGGGCCGAATCCGCTTTCCCATCGGGTCTACATAAAAACACAGCTTGGAGCACGGACATTCAATAAAACTGCAAACCGCAGAGGGCTTTCCGTTGCTGCTCAAGCTGCCGTATGGAACAATAGCCTCGTTTCATCTATCATTTTTTCAAAATTTTGATTGATGAATGATAGATGAAATGATATGGGAGGTATACACCGTGCGAAACAAGAAACCGCCATTTGAAATCACAGAAGCAGCTCTTTCAGAGGCTATGGAAATCAGCGAACTGGTAGGCAAAATCAGTTCCACCCAGAATCTTTCCACAAGTCCGATTCTGCGCCGCCAGAATCGCATCCGAACGATTTATTCTTCTCTGGCTATCGAGCAGAACACACTCTCTTTGGAGCAGGTGACGGCTGTTCTGTCTGGAAAACGTGTGCTTGCCCCTCCAAAAGACATTGCAGAAGTAAAAAACGCCTACGAAATCTACGACCATCTCGCAGAGTTGAATCCATATTCGATGGATGATCTTCTGCTTGCACATCGGACGATGATGCAGGGTCTTGTCCGGGAGGCTGGCGAGTTTCGCTCTCGTCCTGTCGGCGTAGTAGACAGCAAGGGTAATGTCCTCCATTTCGGCACCCTGCCTCAGTATGTTCCCTCTTTGATGGAGGAACTGATTCAGTGGACAGAAAACAGTCCTTTACCGCTTTTAATTAAGAGCTGCGTCTTCCATTATGAATTTGAGGTGATCCATCCATTTGCGGATGGCAACGGTCGTATTGGGCGGCTTTGGCACACACTTCTGCTGTCAAAGTGGAACCCCTTGTTTGCATGGCTTCCAATCGAATCCATCATTCACGACCATCAGGCCGAGTATTACGCAGCAATCAATCAATCTAACGCACAGGGGGAAGGAACTGTTTTTATCGAGTTTATGCTGGGAATTATCAAAGAGGCTTTGACCGAAGCAATCAACGAACAGCCTGTTGCACAGAGTAAGGAAGAAGTGCGTTGGATGAAGATTGCAGCTTTTCTCCGCACGAACCATATTATCCAGAACGTCGATGTTCAGAATCTTCTCAATGTTTCTCCTGCCACTGCAAGTCGAATCCTGAACACTTTGACAAAAGAAGGAAAGCTCGCCAAAGTGCGAAATGGCCGCTATTGGGCATATAAATTGGCAGATTGATTATGTACAGGCGGGAAGACCCGCCTGCGGCACTTAGCCGAACAGACCAGACAGCAGAGGAATAAGGGCAACGCCGCCGCTAGCCATGAGCTGCTTCGTGCCCTGACTCTTTATTTGTGTGTGATAAAGAAGCAATAGAAGTGTAAAATTTTTTGCCGTTCCTATCCGGCACTTAGCTACTGTGTCGGATAGGTCGGGCATTATTCGTCGGGAAGTTCTACCTTGCCGACAAAGCTGTAATAAATATCAATGTCCTGTCTGCGTGTGCCGTTCTCGTCATAGCTGCACTCATGGACAACGATTTTTTCAATAAACTCCCGCAGCAGGGTATGGGTCAATTCCTCAAAGCTGGTGTACTTGCGGACAACTTTCATAAACTTTTCCGCATTAACCGTGGCTTCCTGTGCCTTTGCCAGTTCCGCTTGCAGTTCGGCGGAACGGCTCTTGACCTGTTTCTGTTCGGCTTCATGTGTTCCACTCCTTTGTCTTGGTAAATCAAAAATAGCATGATAGCTGCTATGCGGCAAGCAATGCAGATTAACATTAGCGCAACTGCCTATAAAATAAGCATAATTCCGCACAAATCACTTGAAAACAAATATTTCTTCAATCGGTGCTTCAACAACTCTTGAAATATCAATCGCCAGTTTAAGTGAGGGATTGTATTGTGCCTTTTCCAGCCGCATAATGGTTTCTCGCCGCACGCCTACCTGTGCCGCTAACTGCTCTTGTGTCAAATCCTTTAATAGCCTGTACTTTTTTAATCTACATTCAAAATCCGGCACGCTTATTCCTCGCTTTCATCAAACTGTTCATCGTTATCATAATGATATAGCAGATATTCGCTAAGGAATATTTCAAGTGCTATGGAGAGAGCTATAACAATAACAAGAGCAATTAAGGTATATTCAAGGTTATCCATGAGCTTTCCCTGTCCCAAAATGAGTATTGCAAGAAAAATAATGGACAGAGAAGTTTTGTTCGCTACACTTTGCGCTTTCATTTTGTTTTCTTTGTATCGTTCATCTATAAGAGTATTTGACATTTTTCCCTCATAGAAAAATCCGAAAAAGCCGAAAAACAGGAAAAAAACAAAAGGAAAAATTGTCTTGTCAACGCTGTAAGTCCAAAATCCCAAAAATCCGGCAAATCCTAATAAACCTAAAAAACCCAGTTTGGGATTTATTGTTCTGGTGGATTGCAAGGTTAATTCCCTACGCCTGTTTGTTTTAATAGATTCCAAAAACAACACAACAATATTCACAATATACAAGGTAAGAAGTACGCCGGAAATAATCATAGGCAGGTCTTGCACTCTGAAAACATATTCAGATAAATCCATAGGCACAATAAACCTTGAATTGTTAAATGCTATCGTGTACCATGAAGATATTGCTACCAGCAGAGCGCATATCACGCCCAGGCAAATTGTGAGTTTCGTTCTTTTTTTCATAATGGCGTCCTCCTATAAGATATATTTGTCGCTTTACGAGACAAATATATCACCTCAAAGGCTGGCTGTCAATAGGAAAGATACAAATACATCACTTTCCCAAAAATGCTTAGAAAGACAAAAGCTGATATAGGAAAATCCCCACATCAGCTTTTCGTATTGGTCTGTGTTTCGGAAATAGTGGCTGCTGTCTATCAAATTATCATTTGTTACTTTACCGCACATGAGCATTGGCGGAGGGGTTATCGCCGCCGTAACCTTCCAGCAGGTTGGCAGCACCCCACACGCCGAGACCGGCACCCAGAGCCACAACCAGAGTCTGAAGAACTTCGATAGCAGAGTTAAAGAATTCCATAGTCGTTTCTCCTTTATGGAAACCTTCTTCGGCAGACTGAAAAATGAAATGTTCTATGGATTTGAAAAGGATTATCCCTCCTTTCAAGCCTTCTCCAAGGCGATTGCCGAGTATATTGACTATTACAATAACAGCAGAATCCAAGCGAAAACAAAATGGATGCCTCCCCTCTATCGCAAGTCAAGAAATTAGCGCAACGTTCAAACAGCATATTTGCGATATGCAATTCAACGTTGTTGCTGTTGCATTGAAAAGTTGAATTGCTATAAATTCAGAGAAGCATCCATGATGGATTCTTAATGATTCAATTTTGATCCAGTGTCCAGAAAACTTGGTACATATCGTTTGCCCTGTACTTTTAATCCGGAATTTTTCCGTCAATGGAGATGGTGACCACCTGCCACGGAATGAACTTTCCGCTGGCTTGAAGTGCCTTTTTCGCTGCCATCTCCAAGCCGCCGCAGCAGGGCACCTCCATGCGGAGGATGGTCACGCTCTGGATGTCGTTGCTGCGCAGGATCTCGGTGAGCTTTTCGCTGTAATCCACAGCGTCCAGCTTCGGGCAGCCGATGAGGGTCACCTTGCCGCGCATAAATTCCTGATGGAAATTGGCGTAGGCGTATGCCGTGCAGTCCGCTGCAATCAGGAGCTTTGCGCCCTCAAAGTAGGGCGCATGGACAGGTGCCAGCTTGATCTGCACCGGCCAGTTGCGCAGGCGGGAGACCGGCTGCGCGGGGGCAGACGCTGCACTTTCTGCGATCTCCGTCTGTTCCAGCATCCGCATCCGGGAGCCGGGGCAGCCTCCCTCGTGGAGATGCTTCATCTTCTCCTGCAATTCCTTTTTCTTTTTGTTCTCCTGCACCGCTGCTTCGTCGTAGGCAGGGGCTTCCCGCTCTTCAAAGGTAATGGCTCCGGTGGGGCAGCCCGGCAGGCAGTCGCCAAAGCCATCGCAGAAATTTTCCCGCACCAGCTTTGCTTTGCCGTTGATGATATCAATGGCACCTTCATGGCAGGCGGTTGCGCACAAGCCGCAGCCGTTGCATTTTTCTTCGTCAATATGGATGATCTTCCGAATCATATCTATACTCTCCTGTTGTGGGTGTTTTTTGCATTTGCATCCTTATTATAGTATACTAAAGGCAACTTGTATGTTTGAATTCCAACAAGGAGGGCTTTTATGCAAAAATATCTGCCTGTTCTGCGGAACTGCCCCTTTTTTACCGGGCTTACCGACGATGAGATCCTGTCCATCCTGCACTGCGTCAGTGCGTCGAAGATCACCCGACCCCGGGGCTCCTACATTTTCCGTGCCGGAGATTCCACAGAGGTTATGGGGCTTGTGCTGTCCGGCTCCACCCTTGTGATCCAGGAGGACCTTTGGGGACACCGCAATATCCTGTCCAAGTGCAATACCGGAGACTTTTTCGGCGAGCCTTACGCCGCCACCCCCGGTGCCATCCTGAACATCAGCGTGGTGGCAGAGGAGGATTGCGAAATTCTGCTGCTGAACGTCAAGCGGCTGCTCACCTCCTGCCCCACCGCCTGCGACCATCACCAGAAACTCATCCGCAATCTGGTCAGCGTTCTGGCAAACAAAATACTGCTTTTTAACGATAAGATCACCCATGTCAGCAAGCGAACCACCCGGGAAAAGCTGCTATCCTACCTGTCTGCCGAGTCCATCCGGCAGTCCTCCCTTTCCTTTGACATTCCTTTTGACCGTCAGCAGCTGGCGGATTTTCTCTGCGTGGAACGTGCTGCCATGTCGGTGGAGCTTTCCAAGCTGCAAAAGGAAGGGCTGCTGGTCACCAAACGGAATCATTTTCAGTTGTTGACCCGCTGACAGCCTGGCACATTGCCTGCAAGCACCGGCTCCCTTGCGAAAACCGGTGCTTTTTTGCAGTTGCACTTTCCCCGGGAGATCATTATACTTATAAAAAAGGCCGGGTACTGCAAGGACAGGAGGGAAAGCGTATGGCACGGAACAAAACCGCGCAGGGCGGTATATCCCTGCGCCGCAAGGTCACGGCATGGCTTGCCGCAATTTTGCTGGTCACCATGCTTTCCACTGGCATTGCTACCATGGCAGGTCAGTGGACGTTACGCTCCTTTGATACGCTGCTGGCCGACAACGCCGTCTGCTACACGGTGCAGAACGCCCTCAAGGACGAAGCACAGGCCTTTGCACGCTATGTGCGTCAGCCTACTGCTGAAACGGAACAGGCCTATACCGCCGCCTGCACCGCTTCCGAGCAGAGCCTTGCGGCCCTGCCCTTCGATTACGTCCGCATCGGTGAAGAGCGCTATGCCCGTACATGGAACCTTTTGCAAGGGTACGCGGGGTACCGGCAGGAGCGGGATGCCTTTTTGCAGCTTTCCCCCTCGGCAGATACCTACATTGGACAGATGTACCATGTGATGGCGCTGCAAGACTACCTTGCCGAGTATGCGCTGCGGCTGACGCAGGCCACGCTGGAACAGGAAAACGCCCTTTACAGCAGCACGGCGGCTCACATCCGGCATCTGCCGTGGCTGTATCTGGGGCTGTTCCTGACGGCGGCTGTGCTGATGCTGCTGCTCATCCGGGTGCTGAGCCGCGCTGTTGTGCGTCCGCTGCTGCGGCTGGCGCAGGCTTCCCGCAGCATTGCCGAGGGGGATCTTTCAAGCCCGGATCTTCCGGTGAAAAGCAGCGATGAGGTGGGGCGGCTGACGGGAACCTTTAACCAGATGAAGCACGCCATGGCGCAGCAACTGACCACGCAGCAGGCCTTGCACCGGGAAGAGGTGCGGAACCTTGCACTGGAAAAAGATCTGGAGCACACCCGGCTGGAGGTGCTCAAAAGTCAGGTGAATCCGCATTTTTTGTTCAACACCCTGAACATGATCTCCTGCATGGCGCGGCTGGAGGATGCTGCCACCACCGACCAGATGATCGTGCATCTGGGCAGTTTGTTCCGGCACAACCTGCGCACCAAGCGTCAGCAGATCACGCTGGAAGAGGAACTGGACGGGCTGGAGGACTACATTTATTTGCAGCAGATGCGGTTCGATGGACGCATAGCCGTAGAAAAAAGCATCCGGGTGCAGCCTGCGGCGGTTTTGGTGCCGTCCTTTATGCTGCAGCCGGTGGTGGAAAACGCTTACTCGCATGGGCTCAAGTCCCGCGAGGAAGGCGGACGCATCCTGCTGCGGGCATGGATGCAGGGCAATGTGCTGGTGCTCACAGTTGCAGACAACGGCAAGGGAATGACCCCAGAGGAACTGGACGCTGTGCAGGCCAGAATCGCTCAGAGCGAGCAGACCGGCCGCAGCATTGGCCTTGGCAACATTTCCCGCCGTATCGGGATGCTGTATCCGGGCGGAAAAATGCAGATATACAGCCGCGCAGGTCACGGTACTGTGGTGCGGTTTGAGCTCCCGCAGACGCAGCAGCCGGAAGAAAAGGAGGAGACGCTCTCGTGAAGTGCAAATTGCTGGTGGCAGAGGATGAATTGATCGAGCGCAAGGTGCTGTGCCGGACTTTGCAGAAGTATCTGGGAGATCTGATCTGCCTGTATGAAGCAAAAAACGGCAGAGAGGCTCTGGAAATTTTTGCCCGCGAAGCGCCGCAGGTGGCTGTGCTGGACATTGAAATGCCGGGTCTCACCGGGCTGGAGGTGGCACGCAAGATCCGAGAAACAGACAGAAATTGCGCCATCCTGTTCCTGACCGGCTTTGATAAGTTCGACTATGCACGGCAGGCGATCTCTGTACGGGCGATGGACTATCTGCTCAAGCCTTACAACGAGCAGGAACTGGTATTCGCGGTGGAGGATGCCATCCGGCAGGTGTCGGTGCCGCTGCCTGCCCACCCGGCACAGCCCCCTGCGCCTGAACAGCCTGTCCGCCGGGAAGAGGACGAGGATATGCGTACCGCCATCATCCGTGCCGAGATTAGCCGCTTCATCAACGCCCATTATAGGGAGGATATCTCCATGCAGGATGCCGCCGCTGCGCTGCGCTACTCGGATGCCTACTTCTGCAAGTTGTTCAAGCAGTGCTTTAAGGTAAACTTTTCGGCCTACCTGAACGAATACCGGGTGAACAAGGCGCGCCAGCTGATTTTGGACCCGCGCCTGAGCCTGAAGGATATCGGTGCTGCTGTGGGTTACAGCGACGCCAACTATTTTACAAGGGTGTTCAAGCGCCTGACCGGCCAGACCCCTTCGGAATACCGCGTAGCCGCAGCGGAAAAAGCGGCACAAGGATAAATCGGATCCAAAAGAAGCACTCGTTCTTTCCTGCCTGTCAGCAGGAGAGGAACGGGTGCTTTTTTATTTTTGCCAGTTTCTTTCGTCCAAAAAACACAAAAATTGTACTTGGATACAACAAAGACAAAATCGTGCTGCGTTTCACAAAATAATCCGGTTTCACAAAAATGAACGAGTTGTTAAAATAAAATCATAGAAAAACGCGAAAAGAGAGGATGCCATTCATGAAGAGAAGAACGTTTCTGTCGCTGATGGGCGCAGCGGCACTGACCAGCAGCATGATGCTTACCGGCTGCGGTGCCGGCACCGGTGATGACCGCAAGATCGTGCGCATCGGCCATGTGCAGTCCCAGACCCACCCGGATCATCTGGGACTGGAAGCCTTTGCCAACTACATCAACGAGAAGCTGGGCGACAAGTACCGTGTGGAGGTGTACCCCAGCGAACTGCTGGGCTCCCAGACCGAAATGGTGCAGCTGACCCAGACCGGTGCCATCGACTTTGTGGTGGCGTCCACTGCCATCATGGAGACCTTCAGTGCCAAATACCAAATCTTCAACCTGCCTTACCTGTTCTCCAGCGTAGAAGCTTACCACGAGGCGATGGACGACCCCGAGGTGACGGACCCCATTTTCAAGACGACCTCCAAGGCCGGTCTGGAAACGGTGGCATGGCTGGATGCCGGCACCCGCAACTTCTACACCATCAAGACCCCCATCAATCAGCCCTCCGACTTGAAGGGTCTGAAGATTCGCGTGCAGCAGTCGCCCACCAACGTGGAAATGATGCGTCTGCTGGGCGGCACCGCTACGCCCATGGGCTTCGGCGATGTGTACACCGCACTGCAGGCCGGTATTCTGGATGGTGCCGAGAACAACGAGTTGGCACTGACTGATAACGGTCACGGCGATATCTGCAAGTATTACTCCTACGATATGCACCAGATGGTGCCGGATCTGCTGGTGGCAAACTACGCCTTCCTGAACGAACTCAGCAACGAGGAGCGTGCGATCTTTGAAGAGGGCTTCCAGATTGTGAAAAGCACCGAGCAGGACGCCTGGGAGGATGCTGTGGCTGAGGCGAAAGATAAGGCCGAGAACGAGCAGCACGTCAACTTTATTTACCCGGACACTGCACCGTTTCAGGAGGCTATGGCCCCCCTGCACGATTCCGTGCTGGCAGCAAACCCGGAACTGCAGCCCATTTATGACCTGATCCAGCAGCACAACGCTGCCCATACTGCGGACTGAGGAGGAGCATCATGGAAAAACTGAGAAATACCCTGAACAAGGTGCTCAACCTGCTGGCAGGTCTGAGCATGACGGTCATGGTGGTGCTGACCACCTATCAGGTCATCGTGCGTTACATCTTCAACTCTCCCTCCACATGGTCGGAGGAACTGGTGGGTTATCTGTTCGGCTGGAGCACCATGCTGGGTGCCACCATCGTCTCCGGCGAGCGCGGCCACATGAACATTCCCGTGCTGGTGGACCGGTTCAACCCCACCATGCGCAAGGCGTTCCACATCTTTGCCGAGGTCATCGCCTTCATCTTCTCTGCGACCATTCTGGTGTTCGGCGGTTTTCAGGTGTCCCAGCTGGCTATGGGACAGCAGACCTCCTCGCTGGGCGTTGCCGTGGGCGTGTTCTACTGGGTCATGCCCATCTGCGGCGTGATCATTCTGGTGTATTCCGTGCTGAACATTATCGGCATTGCAAACGGCTCCATCTGTCTGGATACCCCGGAAGATGCAGACTTTGCAAAAGTGGAAGCCGAAATGGCTGCCGATGCCGACAAGGAAAATAAGGAGGACTAAGCTGTGGCAATTCAAGCGTTACTCGTAATTCTGGCAGTGCTGCTGGTGCTGCTGTTCCTCGGCGTGCCCATCTCGTACGCCATTGCAGTCTCTTCTCTGACTGCCATCCTTTCTTCCATCGACCTGAATGTTGCCGTGCTGACCGCTGCCCAGCGCACCTTTGTGGGCATGAGCAAGTTCAGCCTGACCGCCATCCCGTTCTTTATTCTGGCCGGCAACATCATGAATCAGGGCGGCATCGCCAAGCGTCTGGTGGATTTCGTCATGGCCATTCTGGGCAAGATGCCCGGCGCACTGCTGGTGACCAACATCGGCACCAACGCCCTTTTCGGTGCCATCTCCGGCTCTGCGTCTGCTGCGGCTGCTGCTGTTGGCTCCATGATCCGCGATGGTGCCGACGAGCAGGGCTACGACCCCGCCGTGACCGCTGCCACCAACGCCGCTTCCTCCTGCTCCGGTTTGCTGATCCCGCCGTCCAACGCCTTGATCACCTACTCGCTGGCATCCGGCGGCACCTCTGTGGCTGCGCTGTTCATGGCCGGTTACATCCCCGGCATCATCTGGGCGCTGTGCTGCTGCGTGGTGGGTGTGCTGCTGGCGATCAAGCTGGGCTATAAAGGCACCCCCGGCAAATTTGACTGGAAAAATCTCGGCGTCTGCACCCTGCGCGCCCTGCCTTCGCTCTCCCTGATCATCGTGGTCATCGGCGGCATCATCGGCGGTGTGTTCTCTGCCACCGAAGGCTCTGCCATCGCGGTCGTCTATGCGCTGGTGCTGGCTTTCTGCTACCGCTCCATCAACCTGAAGAGCCTGTGGAAGATCATCGTGGACTCTGCCAAGATGTCCGGCATGGTGGTGTTCCTTGTGGGCGTTTCCAACATTCTGGGCTGGGTCATGGCCTTTTTGCAGATCCCGGATGCTGTGGCGGCAGCCCTGCTGAGCCTGACCAGCAACAAGTACATCATCCTGCTCATCATGAACGTGATCCTGCTGGTGTCCGGCACCTTTATGGATGTGACCCCGGCCATCCTCATCTTCACCCCGCTGTTCCTGCCCATCTGCCAGAGCTTTGGCATGAGCACCATCCAGTTCGGTCTGATCCTCGTGTATAACCTGTGCATCGGCAACATCACCCCGCCTGTGGGCAACGCACTGTTCGTGGGCATCAAGGTGGGCCGCACCTCGCTTTCCAAGGTCATGCCGTACATGCTTATGTACTATGTGGCCATCATCGGCGGCCTGCTGCTGGTCACCTTTATCCCGGCAGTGTCTATCGCACTGCCGCAGGCAATGGGCCTGATGTAACTGAGACATTCCATTCTTCTCCTAAAAAAGGCGGTACCTGCTTTGCGGCGGGTACTGCCTTTTCCTGTCTCTTGCACAAAGGCAGTCTTGTGCGCTATACTATCTGCAAAGGGAGGGAGACACCATGCGCAGACGGACTTTTTTAGCCGGGCTGGGCTTTGCGGCTTTACAGCTGGCAGGCTGTGCCGCAAAGCTGCAGACCACACCGGACTATGTGCTGACCTATGCCGACAACCAGCCCGCCGGATACCCCACCACGCAGGGCGCACAGTATTTTGCGGACCTTGTGCAGCAGCAGACCGGGGGCAAGGTGGTCATTCAGGTCAAAGCGAACGGCGAGTACGGCTCAGAGCAGCAAGTGTGGGAGCAGCTTGCCATTGGCGGCGTAGATTTTGCCCGTGTGTCGCTCTCGGTGGCCACGGACGATCTGCCCCGGCTCAACGTGCTGCTGCTACCGTATCTCTACCGGGATGCCGACCACATGTGGCGCGTGCTGGACGGCAGCATCGGGGCTGAGTTTTTGCAGGACTTTACCGCACAGGGACGGGTAGGCCTGAGTTGGTACGACGCGGGTGCCCGCTCGTTTTATGCCCGTCAGCCGGTGCGCAGCCTGAACGATTTACAGGGCAAGACCATCCGCGTGCAGAACTCGCAGATCGTGATCGACATGATCCGCCTGCTGGGTGCAGTGCCGGAGACCACGGCGTACAGCGATGTGTACTCGGCGCTTGAGACCGGGCAGATCGATGCCGCCGAAAACAACTGGCCGGCCTACTATTCCATGGAGCACTACAAGGTGGCACGGTACTACATGGCCGATGAGCATAGCCGCGTACCGGAGGTGCAGCTGGCTTCCGGCCGCACATGGGATGCACTGCCGGAGGAATACCGGCAGACCCTGCAGGCGTGCGCCCGGGCATCGGCGCAGTATGAGCGCCAGCTCTGGGCACAGGAGGAAACCGCCGCCCGCAAAGCAGCCCTTGCAGGCGGCTGCATCGAACTGCCGCTGCCCGAAGAAGAAATGCAGAGTTTCCGGCAACTGGTGCAGCCGCTGTACCGGAAATACTGTGCCGACTATCTGCCGCTGGTGGAGGAGATACAGGCAGAGTGACAACAGAGAAAGGGACGAGTCAAATAAAAAGGCTCACAGCTTTGAGGTTATGCTGCGGAGCACTTTTCCTCCACGCCCACTCCGTGAAACAGCAAACAAGCCAGACCCGCCGGTCTGGCTTGTTTGCAATATCAAAATAAATGTTTCCGCTGAATATACCCAAGGTGCAGCGGAGGACCTTCTGAATCAAAAACTCTCCCTCAGCTCACATATCCGTCGGTCACGCTGATGATGTTGGCATTGCCTTCTAGACTTTCATACACGTTCACGACGGCATAGTGCATCTCAGCACCCGGATAAACCGTGGTTGCTTCGCACAGGATACGGTAGTTCGTGCCTGCCCTATGTGGTCATGCGAAAGCCGGAGCCCATTGACACGACCACCCTGAACTACAATTGGCAGACCTGGGAAACAAACGCCTTCAGTGTTTACACCAAGGAGATCTGCCAGCTGACCACCCGCTACGGGCGGAAGAACTGGGAGTGACTGTACTAACTGAGCATCTTTCTACGCAATGTCTGTTGTTCTGATCAATCCAACTCCAGATCCTCAAAGCCGGTGACTGTTTCAAACCGACGGGTGCGCACCTCCATCATCTCGCTGATGAGTTCGGCGGGAAGGGCGAGTGCTCCGGCCATACGAAGCAGAGTGCTGACATCAGATGCGTTGAGCAGGTCTGTGCGGCAGAGGAAGCGGAACAGCTCTGCGTAAGCCTGTTGAGGCGGGCAGGGCATGAACTGCGCGGCATGGTCAAAATACTGTACCAAAACGGAGCAGTACCACTGACGGTCAGCTAGAGACAGTCCAGCAGAGGCTTCCAGCCGAGCCAGCGCCATACGAGCCGAGAAATCCAGCCGGAACGCGTCCCGGGCCAGTTGGTCAAAGTAAGGCATCGGCTGGGTGAAGAACAGCACCGGTACCCGCAGGATGGCTCCGAATTTGGCATCGCCTGCCAGAATTTTATCCCGGGCCACGGGTAGACCCAGCCGCGCCACCACATGGCCGGAAACATCGGTCTTTTCCAGCCAGAGCAGTGCGGCAGTGTGGTCAAATGCAGACGCAGCCACAGTGACAGTACGGCTCCAACCTTCACACCCAGCATCCCGGGCGGTCAGGGTCGCCAGACCGGAACTGTTGAAGCTGTGAGCGCCCAGCATTTTAAGCTGTGGGGGGAGCGTCAGCTGTTTCAGAGCGTGACACCCGGCAAACGTGCCCACATCCGGCATGACCTGATCCGTGGGGCGGGGCAGATAGCCCAGAGTCTGCAGCTGCTCTGGCAGATGGACGCTGGTAAGGCGGCTGCAGTCGCCGAATACACCGGCAGGCAGGGCGGAAATGGCATCCGGCAGGGTGATGGAAGTCAGATTTGTGCAGTGGTAGAACGCGTAGGGACCAATGTGAGTGATGCTGTCCGGCAGTGTGACGGAAGTCGGCCCGCCTTCGTCCAGCGTTTCGGTGGTGACTGCGCGGCCCATTCGCATACAAAATATGCTGAAACTGATAGGCGATTGCCCGAACTGCGCAAAGCAGCTCTCATCCAGATGGCTGGCAGCAAAGGCGGTAGCGGCAATGGCGGTGACAGTGCGGCCTTCTACAGTGTCGGGTACCACAGCAGGCCGTGCCAGCCGGGGCCAGCGCACCAGCGCCAGAGAGCCGTCCGGCAGAGGGGCAAAGTCTGCTGTCAGGGGCAGGGCATCGGTGTCGGACTCTTCGTTCAGATGGCCGAGTCGTGCAAACTCTGCGCTCATGTCGGGAGCATCGCCGCCCCAATCATCCTCGTCGTCCTCCTCCTGCAAGAGAGCTGCCAGCGCGGCTCCGGGCAGGGAGGAGGCCTTTTTTGTTTCCGGGGCGGGGGGTGTCCAGCGGCCGCCCAGCGTTCCGGCGTTGGTTACTTCAAATTGCAGCAGTTCCATTTTACACCAGTCCTGTCAGATCGATCTGGTGCAGCAGCTGTTCCGACTGCCGGTGCAGCAGCAGATCCCGGCTGGCTGCAAAGTAATCGGTGCTGAGAAACTGCCCCAGAAATGCGGTGGCTACGGGGGCTACGGTCAGATCGTTTACCGCCATGCTCAGCTCCGTTCCCTTACCGAAGGCTTCCTGTAAAAAACGGAGCAGATTGCCAAGCTTCTTCTGCGTTTCAGCGACCTCAGCCTGCAGGTCGGCGACCGAGCGCTGATAGCAGGCTTTGAGGGCGGAAAAAGGGGTGGAGCCGGAAAGTTCTCCGTGCCATTGGGCAGTCAGCGACAGCAGATCGAGATAGACCTTCTGCCGGGCAGAGGGGGCTTTGTTGGCTTCGGCGCGCCAGTTGTCCTCCAGCCCGGCGAGAGCGGTCAGAGCATCGCCGGGAACATCCAGCGTCCCGCGCTGGGCTTTGAGGGCGGCCACGATAAGGCGCAGCGCATCGTGGCGCAGGGTACAGCGTTCCATCTGCAGGAACACGGCTTCCAGCAGCAGGCTGACAAGGCTCATCCGTTCGTCCATCTTGGCGCTGCGTGCCTGCGTGAGGACATCCTCATCCCACACACCCTGCAGGATGGCATCAATATTGTAGGCCTGACGATATTTCTGATAGAGTTCGTAGTAGATGGCAAAATCCCGGGCGACCTGCTTGTTTTGCAGATACTGGGTAGTCAGCTCCTCGCTGACTGCAAGGCCCAGCTCCTCGTGATACTGCAGGATCTCGGAAAGGTCCTCCCAGGCACGGGGCGTTACCACGGTCAGACCGTCCACAGTGGTCTCGACCTTGTAAAAATCTTCGGGACGGATATCCAGATAGCTGATGACGCTGCGGCTGACACCGTGTTCCAGCGCGTAGGCCTTCCATGCTTCATAACTTGGCTCAACTTCGATCACCTTCAGGCGGTCACGGGTGGCAGCGTCGAACTCCCGGACGCTTTTGTTGAAGCGGGGCGGGTTGCCGGCGGTGACCACCACCCAGCCCTCGGGGATCTGATGCCCACCAAAGACTTTGTATTGCAGGAACAGCAGCATGGCAGGGGAGAGAGTCTCGGAGACGCAGTTGATCTCGTCCAGAAACAGGATGCCCTGCGTTTTGCCGGTGGTACGCATACAGTCGTAGACGCTGGCGATGATCTCGCTCATGGTGTATTCGCTGACCTGATAGCGCTTGCCGCCGTATTCCTTTTCTACGATCACAGGCAGACCCAGTGCGCTCTGGCGGGTGTGGTGGGTCATGGAATAGCTCACAAGGCCAAGCCCCATCTCATCAGCGACCTGCTGCATAATGGCAGTCTTGCCCAGACCTGGCGCACCCAGCAGGAAGATGGGCCGCTGGTGCACCAGCGGAAGTCGGTAGTGGCCCAGAGCGTCCTTCTGTAGATAGATCTGTACGGTATTTTTGATCTGTTGCTTTGCACTTGCTATATCCATGATTCGGTGTCCTCCTCGGTTCGGGTCTTCTGCGGTTCAAGCAGGCGGATGTTGTCAGTGGTAAGTACAGCCCGGATGGCCCAGCTGGGAACGTGGGGGCTGATGTGGTCGTCACGGTTAAAGATGAAGGCAGTCTTGTAGGCAGGGGATTTTTCCGGGTAGGTGCCCACGCCGTCGGTAAAATAGAGCAGGCCGTTGAGGTTCGTCAGCTTTTTCTCTTCCAGCAGCCTGTCTACATAGGCGAACACCGGCCGGAAGTCGGTACCGCCGAAGCCCCGGAGCTTCAGCCGGGGAATCAGCTCATGCAGCTGGTCCAGACTGGTCAGCCGCTCCACGCTCTGCACCTCGGCATCGCATTGGATGAGATAGATCTCTACCCGCTCGGTGAAGGAACCGCTCTGCCGCAGAACGTCGCAGGTGCGCTGCAAAAAGCTCTGAACGATATCGCCCTGCACACTGCCGGAGGTGTCGATGGCAATCACAAATTCCCGGATGCGCTTGTCGTCCCGGTATTCCAGCGGCTCGACCAGAGGAACGTTGCCGTAGGTGCGCAGACCGTAAGTGTAATAGATGAGGTCAAATTCGTCCTCGGAAAGCTGCAGCACCTCGTTTTGTGTCCCGAACCGGCGAAGAAAGTCAGTATAGTCGCATTCCTCAAAGGTCACAGGCTCTAACCCATCCAGCAATGCTCCGGCACGCTTGCCGTGACGGCGGCTGAAGGTCTCCAGATCAGTCTTGGCCTGGCGGGCCAGCTGCTTCCATTGTCTGCGCAGGGCTTCCTTCTGCCGCTGCTGCATCTGCTGCAGCGTTTCGTCCCGGGTGTCGGTTTTGCGCAGTTCGGTCTCGTTGGTGATATCCTCATCCTCCCCGGCGGGCAGCAGCTGTCCGTTGGGGGCCGGACGAGAGCCGGGCCGTGGCGCAGCATACCAGAGTGCATGGCTGTCCCGGGAAAAAAGCTGGGTCAATTCCGCCAGAACATCGGCGGGGTACTGCCGTTCCAGCAGAAAATTATAGATGGCTTCTGCCGTCAGGTGAGGGCAGGCATCCTGCAGGCGGCTGCGCCAGCTGTCCTGCATAGCATCATCCGGCAGGGCGCAGGAGGGGATCTCCAGTTCCCGGATGACTTCCTCTGCGGCAATGTCGCAGGCAAGGTTCCATAGGCGGTGATCCATTTCCTGCCGTTGAAAGGGATGCCCCAGAAGAAAGTGCAGGGTGACATGCAGCAGGGCGCGTGTGGGCACAGACTGCTGTGCCCGGAATGTGCGGAGCAGCGTTTCGGGGCAATAGTATAAGCAGCGGCCATCCCCGGCAAACAGGGTGTCCAGCGCAGGGATGGGAATCGGCTTCAGCTGTTCCAGAGCGGAGGATAAAAAACGCAGGTCGGCAGTCAACCGACTCTGTGCCAGCAGCAGCACCTGTGCGGCCAGTTCGTCCGCCGCAGGAACAGGAGTCTGGATGGGCTCGGGCATAAGAGAAAACTCCTTTCTGCCCCAAGGGCAGGGTGGTATCCTTCAAAAACGGCAAAACCAGCCGACACCACCCGGCGCACCGGGTGGAAGTCTGCTGGTTTGCACGCATTCCGTGGCGTGCTGCGGGTACTCCGCCCGGCAGACGTTTCGGAATCAGAATGAAGGAATGGGTGAAAAAGGAGGAAGGTGTTTCTTTTGGTGAGACCTCAGAACAGCAGCCCACAGGCTACGCAGCCCACAGCGACCATAATAGCAGATGCAACCCATGCGTAGGGGAGGGTGTGCTTCTGGTGGTCGCCCAGGTCCTGGCCGGAAAGGCCCAGCAGCAGGAAGGTGGCACCCGTCAGGGGACTGAGCGGGAAGCCCAGCGTCATCTGGCCCATGATGGAAGCCTTTGCCACAGCCAGTGCGTTGCCGCCCATAGCGGAAACAGCGTTGGCGATGACCGGCATAACACCGTAGTAGTAGGAGTCCGGGTCAAACAGCAGGCTCAGCGGAACGCTGAACAGGCCGACGATGGGGGCAATGAAGGTGCCCATGCTGGTGGGGATGATGGAGACCAGAGCGTCGGTCATGGAAGCCAGCATACCGGAATTTTTGACCACACCGGTGAATGCGCCTGCGGCAAAGACGATGGAGACCATCAGGAATGCGGCCTGTGCGTGACTGTTGATGATCTTGTGCTGCAGATCCACACTGGGGTAGTTGACGATGAGCAGGACGCAGTAGCCGATCATAAAGGTGACAGCCGGGCTGAGGCGGTTGGTAACGAGGATGTACAGGATGACCAGGATCAGTGCCACATTGAAGTACCAGCGCCAGCCGGAGCGGGCCAGTTCGTTGGAGGTGTTGGTGGTCTTTGCTTCGGTCAGACCGGTGACCTCCTGCGCGGGGATGCCTGCAGCAATGCGCTTGGCTTCCTTTTTGCCCAGGAAAGCCGCGACGAGCAGACAGGTCACCAAGCCTGCGATCCAGGCGGGCATGATGCCCACCCACAGCTCGCTGCCGGTGACTTCATAGCCCAGGCCGGACATGGCTGCGGCTGCACGGACCGTAGGGCCGCCCCAGGGCATAACATTCATGATACCGGCGGCCAGCGCCACGATGGTAGCCTCTACCCAAAGGTTCATCTTCAGCTTCTGGAACAGGGGCATACAGGCGGGGATGGCAATCAGGAAGGTGGTGGCACCGGAGCCATCCAGATGGCAGATGCAGCCGATGAGGAAGGTGCCGATACAGACCTTGACGGGGTCTTCGCCGGTAAACTTCAGGATGCGGTTGATGATAGGATCAAAGACACCGGCATCCGAGCAGGTACTGAAAAACAGGATGGCAAAGATGAACATGACACCTGTGGCAACGATGCTGCTCAGGCCCTTGCCCATATAATCTGCGCTGAGGATGGAAAGTGCCTTGGTAAAGCGGGTGCCGAACGTGATGACCGGCTCAACATAAGCAGTTCCGGCCTTTTCGGCAGCAGCCTGTGCGGCTTGGATGATGACATTGGGGGCATTGATGAATGCTGCGATGAAGCCGGTGATGGCGGGAACAAAGATCAGAGCTACAAGGGTAGAGACCTTCTTGCTCATGATCAGTGCCAGCACCAGCAGAATGGTGACGAACCCTAATACTGCCAGCATGTGATTTCTCCTCAATAATGTGTGTAAAGGTGGTCAGAGATCAGAACACCTGTTTCTCGTGCAGAGTGTTGAACTGCTCTTCAGTCATGCCCAGAACACCCTCAAAGATATCCCGGTTGTTCTGCCCCAGCTGGGGAGCGGGTGTGCGCACAGAGGGCTTGGTATCCATCAGTTTGATGGCACAGCCGTTCACGGTGACCTTGCCCAGGGTGGGATGATCCATCTCCACGAACATCTCGCGCTCTTTGACATGGGGATCGTCCAGGATCTCCTTGATGTTCATAATGGGGCCTGCGGGGATGCCGTGAGCCAGTACCAGCTCGGCGGCCTCGTTGGGGGTCAGATCCTTGATCCGCTCCTCAATGACCTCGGCAATGGCATCCTGATTGGCCAGACGGCCCGGCATATCCACGAACCGGGGATCGGTGATCATATCAGGGCGTTCCAGCACCTCATTGCAGAGCTTCTCGTACAGCTTCTGGTTGCCTGCCGCGATGATGACCTTGCCGCCCTTGCAGGTGAAGCTGTCGTAGGGGGAAACAGCGGCATAACGGTTGCCCATGGGGGCCGGGATGTTGCCGGTCTCGATGTACTTCAGGGCAGTGTTCTCAGTGGCAGCGATCATGCTGTCCATCAGACTCACGTCCACCCGCTGCCCTTTGCCGGTAATGGTGCGGGCGTTGACTGCGGCAAGGATGCCGATGGTTACATGAAGTCCGCCCAGAATATCACCCAGCGCAGAACCGGCACGGGTAGGCTCCCCGCCCTTGGAACCGGTGATGGACATCATACCGCCCATGGCCTGAGCCAGGATATCATAGCCCGGGCGCAGGTGGTAGGGACCGTAGCAGCCAAAGCCGGAGACCGCCGCATAGATGATGCGGGGATTGATCTCCTTCAGGACATCATAGCCCAGTCCCAGCTTGTCCATCACGCCGGGGCGGTAGTTTTCCACCACGATATCCGCTTTTTTGACAAGCTCCTTGAAGATCTCCTTGCCCTCAGGGGCCTTCAGGTTCAGGGTGATCCCCTTTTTGTTGCGGTTGATGTTGGCAAAATAGACGCTTTCCCGCTCACCATTCAGATTTTTGGCACGGAAGGGGGGATAGCTGCGGGTGTCGTCACCGCCTTTGGGGACCTCGATCTTGATGACGTTTGCCCCCATGTCAGCCAGCATCATGGTGCAGAAGGGGCCGGCAAGCACACGGGTCAGGTCGAGAACCGTCAGGTTCTCCAATGCCATATGTTCACTCATGTTACAGCTCTCCATCCTCAACGTGGATCTTCATGCGCATCACGGCACTGCCCATGGATTTGCCCAGGCTGTCCAGACGCAGGCTCATGGTGGCACCGCCGCCCAGAGCGTGCTTCATAACAAAGTTGAAGCCGTTCAGGCTGGGCACGTCGTAGCGGGTGATCTCGCCCTTGACCATGTCGCCAAAGTAGGCTTTGAGTTTTTCGGGGGTCACCTCGCGCTCAATGATCTTATAGTATTCCGGTTTGCGTGCATACACACAGACATTGCTGGTATCACCCTTGTCGCCGGAGCGGCCGTGAGCAATATCGTTCAGATAGATCTCTGCCATCTTACTTCACCTCCAGAATGTGACTTTCGACCTGCACGGCATCGCGGGGCACGGTGGTGGGCCACAGTGCCATCACTTCTTGCACGCGGGCACGGCCGCCGAAGAAGGAGGCACCCGGAGGGCCGTTCAGCTGCAGGGGGCTGATCTCGGGAATGATCTTGGCGCACTCGCTCTTGTCCTCGCTGAACACAGCAATGCGCAGCACGCACTCGTTCAGGTTCTTCAGTGCCTCTTCGCTCATATCGGCCACGCCCAGATGCAGGCTGTTCAGGCCGATGTAGCTGATGTGGATGTCGTCGGCCTTCATGCCGCGGCGCTGCATCTTCTTCATGATGACCTCGGCGCAGTACTGAGCCTTTTCGTAGGCATCAGGCCATGCAAAGCTCAGCATGGAAACAGTCTTCCAGCCCTTGTGGTAACCCACGCAGAGCTTGAGCGTGTCGGGGCGGGGCTTGCCCTTGACACCGCCGATGCGGACACGGTTGTCACCCACCTGGGTGATGGTAGCATGGCTGATATCCACGTTGACATCCGGGGTCAGGTAGTTGGCGGGATCGTGGACCTCGTACAGGAACTGCTCCTTGCAGCTCTGTTCGCAGATGATGCCGCCGCAGTCGGGAGCCTTGGTGATCTCAAAGGTATCATCGGTCAGCTCTGCGATGGGGAAGCCCAGCTCGTCCATGCGGGGGACATTGCGCCAGTCGTACATATAGTTGCCGCCGGCACCCTGACCGCCGCACTCCAGCAGATGGCCTGCCATGATGCCGCGGGCCAGATTGTCCCAATCGTCAGCAGCCCAGCCAAACTCGTACTTCAGCGGAGCCAGGAACAGGGCGCTGTCAGCCGCACGGCCGGTGATGACCACATCGGCACCCTCTGCCAGGCATCCCTCAATGCCCTCATGGCCGATGTAGACATTGCAGTTGTAGATCTTGTCCAGAATATCGTTGAAATTGCCGTCGTAGTCGAAGTTGGGGAAGGTCCAGCCATCCTTCAGCAGCTGCGGAATCTTATCCTTGATGTTATCGCCGGTCACATAACCGATCTTATAACCGCTCATGATGTTGCCTTCTGCCCACTGGCGGATGCCGTCCACGCAGCCATTGATGTTCATGCCGCCTGCGTTGGTGCAGATCTTGATGTGCTTGTCCCAGGCTTCCTTGCCGGCCTCCTTCAGGATGCGGGTGGTGAAGTCGGGCGCAAAGCCCTTGGTGGGGTCCTTGAGCTGCTGCTTTGCCATGATGGAAAGAGTCAGCTCTGCCAGATAATCACAGCCCATATACTGGATATCGGCATTGCGGATCATGTGGATGGCCGCGTCCGGGCTGTCGCCCCAGAAGCCCTGGCCACCGCCGATTGCAACTTTCTTCATTCGATAGCCTCCTTATAAATGGAAAGGTGATATCAGCGTCAAACATCAGTATAACGTTTGACTCAATCGTCGTACTGAGTGTAGTACAACGATTTACTAATGTCAAGAAAAAAACGAAGTTTGGAGGAAAAGAAATGCAACTTTGTTGAAACGGCTAAAAAGGAAAAAGAAAAATATACAGAGTGCACAAAAACGGCTGGTTTGAGATTGGAGAGGCTTTTTTGGCTTGTCAAGATACGGGGAAACGGGTACAATAAACCTGATATCAGAAAAAGGTGGGGAAGAGCATGGTTACGATCAAGCAGATCGCGCAGGAGGTCGGGATCTCGTCCAGTACGGTCAGCATTGTTTTGGGCGGCAAGGCGGCAGAGCGGAAGATCAGCACGGCCACGCAGGAAAAAATTTTTGCGGCGGCGGCACGGCTTGGCTATCAGCCCAATATGGCTGCCCGGAGTCTGCGGGGCGGCAGCGGTGCCAATGAGCTGGTGGTGGCCATGTTCTGGGCACAGGATTTCCGGGCCAGCATGATGCTCCGCTTCTGGGATGGTCTGCGGGCCGAGATCGAAAAAACGGCACGTCCGGTGCGGCTGGTCATCTATCCGTATGTCAACGACCACCTGAAGGAAAGCGAGGCACTGACCAGTGGCGCAAACTGCCATGCGGCCATCATCTGCAATGCGTCCTATGCGGACCTGCAGTTTTTGGAGGACACGCAGCTGCCGATCCCGGTGGTGCTGTACAACCGTGTTTGCAATGGGTATTGCAGCGTCAATGTGGATGATCTGAAGATGGGGGCTCTGGCGGCGCGGGCTTTTGCCGATCAGGGATGCAGGACGGCGGCAGTTCTGACGAGCAGCCCGGTCTTTGAGGGGATGGAAAACCGGATGCATGGGTTCCGGCTGGAAGGGGAGCACCACGGGTTGACGATCCTGGCCAACCGGTATTGTGAAAACAGCATACGAGGCGGTTACGAGGCGGTTTCGCATCGGCTGCGGCATGAGTGGAAGCAGCAGCTGCCGGACGCAGTGTTCTGCGGTTCCTCGGCCATTGCGCACGGTGCCCTGCGGGCTTTTTGTGAGGCCGGATATATCGGCGAAAAGCTGCCCCGGCTGATCGCTGTAGGCAACGGCCCGGAGGAATCCGATGCGTTTTCGATCCCGAGCCTGAGCGTGGTCTATCTGCCCATGGAGGATATGGCGCGGGAGTGCATCCAGCTGGTGCTGGGGCAGCTGGACGGTCGGATTGCCACGCCGGAAAGCCGGCTGCTGCCGATCGAGTATGTTCCCAGGGAGAGCTGCGGGCCGCTGACAGAATACGCTGCACAATAAAAAAAGCCCCGTACCGGCACGCAAAACGTGCGCAGTGCGGGGAAGAAAGAGCAGTCAGCCCTCGGCGCTGATACAGTACATGGAAAAGGTGCTGGAAAATAACAGGGTGTCGGTCTCGTCTGTGATCTCCACAGCCACCACACAGATGTGCCGACGGCGGCTGACCGTCCGGCCGCGGGCTGTCAGGTGACCGGCTTTGATGTTGTGGATGAAATTGACCGAAGCATTCTGGGTGACATACTGCCGTCCGTCAGAGCGGGCAGTTAGCCCGGCACAGCAGTCGGCCATGGTAAAAAATGCGCCGCCGTGCACAAAACCGTAGATGTTGGTGGTGTCCCGCCGGATGTCCAGCGACATGACAGCGCTGTCCGACGTTACCGATACGATCTCGATGTGATTGTACTGCATGAATGGATTTTCAAGCATTTGTGCAATGTTCTGTTCCTGCATAAGGAGCCTCTTCTTTTTGATTGTGGTACAACGTTGTACGAAACGAGTTGGACGTTTTTTATTATAATCGCATTTTCCGCAGGATGCAAGCAGCAGGAGGTTTGAAAATAAATGGAACGGCCATCATTACGCAGGCAGCTTGTAATGATCTTTCTGGGAATCGCCATTCCCATTGGTATTCTGCTGGGGCTGCTGCTCTTTTTTCAGGGCTTTATAACCGCAATCGGCTGGCAGCTGCGGCATCCGGTGGTCTTGATATGTTTACCACAAATTTTGAGAATCAGCTGGATTCGGTGGAAAACTACCTGCTCAATCTGTCACTGAACGATGCGACCTTTCGCAGCCTGAGCGAACAGACCGACCGCACCCGCGCCTACCTGGATGCTTATGAGATCGCACAGGGTTTTCCGGCGGTATTGGCTGCCAACGATGCCCTGATGGGTGTGGTGCTGCGCAGCGGCTCAGGCAACCTGTATGTGGGGCGCTACGGTGAAACTGCCCAGCAGCTCAAGCAGAAACTGAATCTGGAAGCGTATCTCGGTCAGCCGGGCCAGACCAATAAAATGATGACAAGGGGATGGTATCTGCGCACCATCGGCCAGCGGCTTTACCTGCTGCGCAGTGTTTTCTACCAGAAAGCCAGCCTGACCGCTGCGGTGGATCTGCGGCTGGTGTTTGAAGAACTGGTGAAAGACTATGGGCTGGACGGCCGGGTCATTGTGATGAACGACAGCGGCAATGTGTTGGTAGGGGATGCCAACCTTCTGCCCACAAAGATGGAATGGAACAGTGAGGGTTACTGTTTGACAAAGGTGGGCAGGGACAGCCGACTGGTGGTGCGCAAACAGGTCAAAGCGCTGACGGTATTGTATCTGGTTCCCTACCAGCATTTCGGGGTAGACTTTGCGCCGTATCAGATCTTGCTGGTGATGGGTGCTGTTTTTGTTCTGCTGGCGATCCCGTTCATTCTGTTCTATATGAAGCAGGAGATCTTTGCCCCTATGACGGCGTTGGTGAGCACCATGGACAGGATCGGCCGCGGTGAACTTTCGGTGCGCTCCAGTGTGGATTATCGCAACGCTGAGTTTACGCAGGTGAACGAGACCTTCAACCGGATGATCGACCAGATCACCCAGCTGAAGATCGACGGTTACGAAAAGGAGCTGGAAGCCCGCCGCAACGAGATGACCGCCCTTAAGCTGCAGATCCGGCCCCACTTTGTGCTCAACTGCCTGAAAAGTGTCTATGCCATGGTGCAGACTGGCAGCCGCGAGGATGCCCAGCAGCTGATCCTGCTGCTGAGCCGGTATCTGCGCTATATCCTCTCTTTTACAGCGACCACAACGCCTCTGCACACTGAGATCGAGCAGTGCTGCAATTACGCGGAACTTTCCAGCGTGGGGCAGAACGATCCCGTGGAGGTAGTATGCGAGATCGACCCGGAACTCAGCGAATTGCCCTTGCCGCCGGTCTCGCTGCTGACGCTGGTGGAGAACAGCGTCAAGCACGGCAAGATGATCGGAAAAACGCTGAAGATTACGATCACTGCAAAGCTCCTCGAAACGGAAGAGGGCTGCATGGCTGATCTTTCGGTGGCGGACAATGGCACAGGCTTTACGGCAGGGGATCTGAAGCAGCTGAACAGTGCAGCACCGCAGGAGGAGAATGGACAGCACGTCGGGCTGTTCAATGTGGTACGGCGGCTGCAGCTGCTCTATGGGGAGCAGGCAGCCATCGCCTTTACCAATAACCGCCGGGGCGGCGGTGCCAGGGTGGAGCTGTTCCTGCCGATAGATCCGGTCTTACAGAAGAAGGAAGGAGAAACAGCATGAAACTGCTGATCGTAGACGATCAAAGCACCGTGGTGCAGGGGCTTTTGCACTGCACCAACTGGGCAGCAATGGGATTTACTGTGGTGGATACGGCTTTGAACGCTGTGGATGCCAAGGCCAGCCTGCTGCGGCAGGAGGCCGAGGTCATGCTCTGCGATATTGAAATGCCCATGGAAAGCGGGCTGGATCTGTTGGACTGGCTCCGGCAGCGAGGGATGACCACCCGCTGCATCTTCCTGACAGCCCATGCTGAGTTCCGATATGCACAGGAGGCACTGCGGCTGGGCGGTTTTGACTATATCATGCAGCCCGCCCCTTATGAACAGGTGGTGGATGCAGTGAGCCGTGCGCTGGATAATGTAAAGGAGGAATGGGCGGCGCTGGAGCTGCAGAGCAGGGGCGCTGTTTTTGACGACCAGAAAAAGGAGATCGTGGAGACTATGCTGCGGGGCTTCCTGTTGGGCAACGCCCCGGGAAGCAGCCTGACCGCATTTGAAGAACTGAGCCTTGTGCCCCGGCGGGAGCAGGAATGCTGGGTTGCCCTGATGCAGCCGCTGCGCTGGAAGCAAGGCGAGGAGCCGTGGGAGCTGAGCCTGCTGAGCACGGCAGTGGGGAATATGAGCAGCGAGGTGTTCACGCCGCTGCAGGTGCTCAGTGTAACGGTGGCGATCCCTGCGGAGCAGTGTCTCGTTCTGGTGCTGCAAAGCCGGGTGGGGGAGCCGCTGGAGGCAGACTATATCACCCGGCAGTTGAATTATCTGCAAAGTGCGTGTGCGCAGTATATCCACTGTGAAGCGGCCTTTTATCCGGAGGGGCCGCAGCCCTTTGAACAGGCACCGGAGATCTACCAGAAGCTGCTGCAGCAACGGAGCGAGAATGTAGCCCTGAAAGGCGGTGTTCTGCTGGGCCGCCCAGCGGAAAAAGCGCCGGAAGTGTTCCGTATTCCGCAGATCGGTGCATGGCAGAAGCTGCTGCAGGCGGGATGTGCGCAGGCAATGGAGCAGGAAGCCTGCCAGCTGTTGGACAAGCTGACGGCCAACAATCAGCTGAACAGCCAGACCTTGCGGTATTTTTATCAGGATTTTATGCAGATGCTCTTCTCCTTGCCGGAAAAGAAACGGCAGGACGATATGTTCCGGGAGCCGGAAGCGTTGGAACTTTACCGCAACGGCATGAAGACCGTGCCGGATATGAAGGCGTTGGTCCATTATGTGGCCTCGGTTTGGGATAGCGAAACGGAAGAAAATAGTCAGAGTACCGTGGAGATCATTATGGCTTACATTGCCGAGCATCTGGAAAATGAGCTGCGCCGGGAAGAACTGGCCGAGGCTGTCCACCTGAATCCGGATTACATGGCCCGGCTTTTTAAGAAAGAGACCGGCATGAACCTGAAGGATTATATCATTCAGCAGAAAATGCAGGAGGCACAGAGCCTGCTCTGCACCACCAATCTGCCCATCAGCCTGATCGCGGCAAAGGTTGGGTATACGAATTTCGGGCATTTCTCCACTTCTTATAAGAAGTTCTATCACAAGACCCCACAGGAGGAGCGCAGCGCAGCATTATGAGAGAAACAAGGATGGCTCGCAGGACATTTTTACAGCTGACCGGTGCTGCAGCCGGAGCAGCTCTGCTTGCTGGCTGCGGGGAGCGGGCGGAATCGGCGGCAGAAAGTGGAACAGAGCCCATGGTTACAGTGCTGATGCCGGGCCAATCGGATGAAACTGCCTGTGTCCGCATTTCGGCGGCGCTGAGCGAAGTCACAAAGCAGAAGCTGGGCTTCAGCGTTTCCATCGAGCAGGTGGCACCCACCAATTACTCGGCAGAGCTGTGGAAACGGATGGTCTGCCAGACCATGCCGGATCTGTTTTTCCTCACAGAGAATCAGCCGCTGGATGTTTACCTGAATCAGAACTGCATCCTGCCCCTGAGTGCGCTTCTGGAAGAATATCCCGGGCTAAAAGCTCTGTTCTCAGAGCAGCAGTGGGCGAGTAGAACCTATTACCGCCGTATCTATGCGGTCCCGGCACGGGCAGTCTCGATGTATCAGATCGGCTTTCTGGCCCGGGTCGATTGGATGCGGGAGCTGGGGGCCAGGCCGGAGAAGATCACGGATCTGGATGCTCTGCACGACCTGCTGATGCAGGTCAGGCAGCGTCGGCCCAATGCAGAGGGGGTCCTGCCGGATAATGGACAGGTTTTTCCTTTTCCGGAACTGGATCCTCTGGGAGATACCTTTGGTGTTCTGACCGAAGAAAGCGGCACCACCGTTGTCAACTGGTATGCCGCGGATGCTTACAGCAGGCTTTGCGGAACGATGCATCAGTGGTATCAGGAAGGATTGATCCTGCGGAATGCCAGCCTGCGGGACGAACCGGCCACCGATCGGATGCGGCTGGGCAACAGCTTTGGCTTTTTTGCACGGCTCAACCGGGATTCACTGGACTGCTACACCCGGGCCTGTGGTACAGAGCTGACTGCCATCCCGTTGGGGCCGACCATTCAGAACGGCTCCATCCCGGTGGAGAGCTGGTGTCTGCCGGTGACCAACAGCCACCGCAGGGAGGCACTGGCGCTTCTTGAACTGTTGTACACAGATGCATCCTGCTACGATCTCTTTGCGAACGGAGATGGGAAAGAGGAGCAGTTCCATCCGTGGCAGAATCTGTATCTCAACGCCAGCGGACTGCTGCCGGAAACAGACGAGCAGCCGCAATGGGTCTCTCCGGCCTATGGGTTCAGCTTCAACAACAGTGCAGTTGCCGCAAAGCTGGATGCCTGCCGGGCACTGAAGAATAGCTATCACAATGGGCTGATGTGCGGCTATCTGGATTCGGAAGAGGCACTCCCGGAGTTTTTGGAAAAACTGGAACAGGCCGGAATACAGGAGATCCTTCAGGCAAAACAAAGCGCATTGGATAACTGGCTGAACGCATCGCACTGAAACAGGCAGGGCTGGGAGACCGGCCCTGTTTTCGTTTTTTCGGACAGAAGAAACCTCTGAAAATGAAAAACAGAGGTCGGAAACTTGAAAAAATGCTGCAGCTCTCGGAACAGGAACACGGAAAATGAAAAATTAGTTTCGGTTTTTTGGTAGCTGGAAAAGCTTCCGGTGCGTTAAACTAAATACAACAAAAGCACGGCAGACACAGAACCGTGCAGATGAACGTAAGAATAAGAAGGACAAGAAGGAGAAACCACTATGAAACGTATCTCTCGTCGGAACTTCCTCAAGGCTATGGGCATTTCTGCAACGGCCCTGACACTGGCCGCGTGCGGCGGCTCTTCCAGTTCCACCGCAGCCGGCACGGCTGGCTCCACTGCTGCCAGTGCAGTAGCAACCGGTGAGCCCAAGGCAGGCGGTACCCTGCGCCTGTGCTATTCCAGCCCCATTGCCACCCCCGGTTACACCCCCCGTGCCACCGGCAACGCGGCCATTTACTACCTGACGCTTTCTTATGAAAGCCTGACCAGCTATGATGCCGAGGGCAATATGATCCCCAATCTGGCAACGGAGTGGGATGTGAACACCGATGAGCTGAGCATTACCTGGACTCTGCGGGAGGGCGTCAATTTCGCCGACGGTGAGCCTTTCAATGCAGAGGCCGTCAAGCGCAACATCGAGGAGTATCAGGCCAACAACCGTACCGAGACCGCAAACATCGCTTCCTGTGAGGTCATTGATGACACCCACATCAAGATGATGATGGCAGAGCCCAACTCCTCCACGCTGGAATCTGTGGGCTTCTTCGTCTACTACATGAGCCCCAAGGCACTGGAGAACCCCAGCAGCCTGGATGCCGCCACCTGCGGCACCGGCCCCTTCCAGCTGAGCGAGTTCGAGAACAACGCCTACGCCATCTACACCAAGAACGAGAATTACTGGAAGGAGGGCCTGCCCTATCTGGATTCCGTGGAGGTGACCCTTGTCACTGAGTCCAGCACCGCAAACACTGCTTTCCAGGCCAACGAGTACGATATGTACTGGGTAGGTCTGGCCAATCCCACCATCCTGCAGCAGCTGGACGGTGCAGGCATCTACGTCAAGGAAGATAACCAGAACGGCATGGGTGTCGAGAGTCTGGGTCTGATCCCCAACAGTGCCATTGACGGCCCCTGGGCCGATGCCCGTGTCCGCCGCGCCCTGTGCTACGCCATCGATGTGGATGCCATTAACGCCGCATTCCTGATGGGCATGGCACAGATGACTGACCAGTGGGCAGTTCCCGGTTCCGCTACCTACAACGACAGCCTGAATCATTTTACCTATGATCCGGAGAAGGCAAAGTCCCTGCTGGCAGAGGCTGGTTATGCCGATGGTTTTACCACCAACATTATCACCATCAGCGGCATGTCCGATATGCTGACGGCCATTGCCAACATGCTGGACGAGGTGGGCATCCACTGCAACATCCAGCAGGTGGACAGCGCAACCAACAACCAGTACATGAAGGATGGCACCTGGGAGGGCCTGATGCTCCACTTTGCAACCATCGCTCCTGATCTGGGCCTGTACATGGGTCGTCATCTGGACAAGAACGGCGCTTACTACGCCAAGGGCATCCAGCATCCCGACAAGGAAATGGAGTTGCTGGAGGAGATCCGCCGCTGCATGGATCCCGATGAGAAGCACAAGCTGGAAAAGGAGCTGCAGGCAGCAATCTACGATGCCGAGGATGGCTCCTGCCTGTTTGGCCGCGTGCTGTACGTGAATAAGTCCTCCATGTACAAGTACGATTACGTCATCGACGATCACGCAACCGAAGCCTTCACTGCTTATTGGGATCTGTCCGCCTGCTGGCTGAACAAGTAAGCAACCAACTTTAGAGTATCACGACCGGAATATATTTCTCCTTATTTCGGCAGATCCCGGCGCAGTGATCTGCGCCGGGATTTGTTTTAGAAGGGGAGAAAGGTTCCGCAGGAAATGGAGCGAACTATGAAATCGAACAACCTTGCCAAAATGATCGGCAAGCGTGTGGTGCAATCCTGCATCACCATCCTGCTTGTCACTCTGTTCGTCTTTGCCCTCATCCAGATGGTTCCGGGCGACCCCGTAGCCAACTATCTGGGTGCAACCGCCACCGAAGAGCAGATCACCTATTACCGCCACCTTTATGGTTTCGATCGTCCGGTCATCGTCCAGTATCTCAGCTGGATCGGCGGCCTGTTCCGGGGCACCATGGGCCAGTCCATCAGCTATCAGTCTGAGATCGCTGACATCATCCTGCCCCGTCTGGGAACAACCCTGACCATGGTGATCCCCGCCTTTATCATTGGTACGATCACCGGTATCCTGTTCGGCATCATTGCTGCCAAGAACCGCGGCAAGACCATTGACAGTGTGATCTCCTTCTTTGCGAACATCGGTGTCTCGATGCCCATGTTCTGGCTGGGTATGATGGGGATGCTGGTGTTTGCCCTCAAACTGCGGGTCCTGCCCAGTTCCGGCTATGTTCCCATCACCCGTGATTTTGGCGGCTGGCTCAGCCACATGATCATGCCCATCATTGTGCTGAGTCTGGGTGTCAACGCTGGTTTTGTCCGTCTGACCCGCTCCTCCATGCTGGAAGTCATGCGGCAGGATTATGTGACCACTGCCCGTGCCAAAGGCGTTTCCAAGAAGGATGTTACCTTCAGGCATCAGTTGCGCAATTCCATGATCCCCATCGTCACCACCATGGGAATGCGCCTGGGTTCCATGGTGGGCTCCACCGTCCTGATCGAGAGCCTGTTCGTCATCCCGGGTCTTGGTAGCGTGATGATGAACGGCATCAGCAACCGTGACTTCATGCTGGTGGCGAACGGTGTGCTCATCATCTCCATCTTTGTTGCCATCTGCAACCTCGTGGTCGATATCCTGTACGGCATCATCGATCCCCGCACCCGCTAAAAGGAGGAATGAACTGTGGAAAACAAGACAAAAAAGAAGGGTCTGCTGGAGCGTATCACGTCCTCCCGCGTGTTCCGGGTCATGTTCAGCCGCAAGATCATCGTGGTCTGCGCAATTTTACTTCTCATCATGGTGCTCATCGCCATCTTTGCTCCGGTGATTGCTCCCTATGATCCCAACAAGGATGATCTTTACAATGTTCTGAAGGGCTGCTCTGCCGAGCACTGGCTGGGCACTGACTCCAATGGCCGTGATGTTCTGAGCCGCATCATCTATGGTGCCCGCATCTCCTTTACGGTCGGTATCGTGGCCGTGGTCATTTCCAGCGTCATCGGCATGGCACTGGGCCTGATCGCCGGCATGGCAGGCGGCGTGGTGGATGCCTTCATCATGCGTGTCATGGATGCCATGATGGCCGTGCCCATGCTGATCCTGGCTATGTTTCTGGGCGCGATCCTGGGTCAGGGCCTGGGCAATGTCTGCCTGGCCATCGGCATCTCGATGGTGCCCGGCTACGCCCGTGTCACCCGCGGTCAGGTGCTGAGCGTCCGCAATGCCGATTATGTCACCGCCGGTACCCTGTGCGGTGCATCCCGGATCCGCAACACGCTGGTGCATGTGTTCCCCAACTGCCTGTCCGTCAACATCGTCAGCATGACCGCCAGCCTGGGCGGTGCCATTCTGGCCGAAGCGAACCTGAGCTTCCTGGGCATGGGCATCACGCCCCCGACTCCCAGCTGGGGCGCAATGGTCAGCGGCGGCTATAAGTACCTGTCCACCCAGCCCATCATTGCCATTGCTCCCGGCATTGCGATCATCATCGTGGTGCTCTGCTTCAATATGTGCGGCGACGCTCTGCGCGATGCCCTCGACCCGAAGCTGCGCGGCACATTGGGCAGCGGAAAAAAGACCAAGCGCGCAAAGCGCACCAAGAATGTGAAAGAGGTGGCCTGAAATGAGCGACAAGCTGCTGGAAGTCAAAAACCTGAGCGTTGAATATGATACCGAAATTTCCACCGTCTACGCCGTCAATGGTCTGGACTTGGATCTGAACTACGGCGAGACGCTGGGTCTGGTGGGTGAGACCGGTGCCGGTAAGACCACCACAGCCCTGAGCGTCATCCAGCTTCTGCCGGAAGGCATCGGTTTTGTGACCGACGGCTCCATCAAGCTGGACGGTGTGGATATGCTGAATGCTCCCGAGGAAAAGATTCGTGCCATGCGCGGCAGTGTAGTATCCATGATCTTCCAGGATCCCATGTCTGCCCTGAACCCGGTGATGACCGTGGGAGCCCAGATCATGGAGGTGCTGAAGATCCATCATCCGGAGCAGAGCACGGCCCAACTGGAAGCCCGTGTGGATGAGATGATGGAGTTGGTGGGCATCCCTGCAAAGCGCAAGGTGGAGTACCCCCATCAGTTCTCCGGCGGCATGAAGCAGCGCATCGTCATTGCCATTGCGCTGGCCTGTGAGCCGAAGCTGATCCTTGCCGACGAACCCACCACCGCACTGGATGTGACCATTCAGGCCCAGATGCTGGGCCTGATCAACGAACTGCAGAAGCGGCTGAACACCGCCATGATCCTCATCACCCACGATCTGGGTGTTGTGGCCCAGACCTGCGAAAAGGTCATGGTCATGTACGCCGGTGAGGCCATCGAGTACGGCACAGCAGAGGATATCTTTGAGACCACGCAGCGCCACCCTTACACCCAGGGGTTGTTCAACGCCATTCCCAAGCTGGATGAGAACACCAAGCGTCTGGAGGCCATTGAGGGGATGATGGCTGACCCCACCCAGAAGATCGAGGGATGCCGCTTTGCTGACCGCTGCAAATATGCCACTGCAGCCTGCAAAAAGGCCCAGAAGATGCGGGAGGTCACACCGGGCCACTTCATCCGCTGCTGCCGGTTTGATCCGCCGCAGTCCAACACCTGAGCCGGGAGGAAATGACAATGGAAGAAAAGGTTTTGATCGAGGCAAAGAACCTCAAAAAATACTTCAAAGTCGGCGCAAACAGCCAGCTCCATGCGGTGGACGGCGTGAACTTCAAAATCAAGCGCGGCACCACGCTGGGCGTGGTGGGCGAGTCCGGCTGCGGCAAGTCCACGCTGGGCCGCCTGCTGCTGCGGCTCTATGATGTTACCGATGGTCAGATCATCTACGACGGCACCGACATCACCAAACTGAACGCCAAGGAACTCAAGCCCATCCGTGCCCGGATGCAGATGATCTTCCAGGATCCGTCCGGTTCGCTGGATCCCCGCAAGAGCGTGAAGGAACTGATCGGAGAACCGCTGAAGATCTATAAAACCTGCAAAAACCGTGACGAATACGATGCCCGCATCGCCGAGATCATGGAGACCGTTGGTCTGGATGAGCGTTATGCAGAGAGTTTCAGCCACGAGCTGGACGGCGGCCGCCGCCAGCGCATCGGCATCGGCCGCGCATTGGCCATGGACCCGGAGTTCATCATCTGCGACGAGCCGGTCTCTGCACTGGACGTTTCCATTCAGGCACAGATCCTGAATCTGCTGATGGATCTGCAGGATGAGAAAAAGCTGACCTATGTCTTTATCACCCACGATCTGAGCGTGGTCAAGCACATCAGCCACGAGATCATGGTCATGTATCTGGGCCAGTGTGTGGAATATGCCAAGACCGAGGATCTGTTCAAGAATCCGCTCCACCCCTATACCAAGGGTCTGCTGGATGCTGTGCCCATCCCCAGCCTGAAGGCCAAAAAGCTCTCTACCGAGGTCATGCGCGGCGAACTGACAAGCCCTGTGGACCCGGCTCCCGGCTGCCGTTTTGCGGCCCGCTGTCCCTATGCAACAGATGCCTGCCGCGGTAGGGATATCCCCTTGAAGGAAGTGGAACCTGGCCACTTTGTCAGCTGCACACGCTTTTGAGAACACGGAAAGGCGGGAAAATCGATGACAGAGGAAGAAAAAAAGGCCGCTGCCGAGCAGAAGCAGCGTGAGATGGAAGAGATGATGCGGCAGGCGCAGGAGAGCTACCGGCAGGAATATGCCAGTATGCCCTACGACGGCCCGGTCTATGGCTGCCGCCGGGAGGAGCTGATGCTGCCCATGCAGGACGGAGTGAGGCTCTATACCGAGATCTTCAAACCGGAGGGGCTTGCACAGTTCCCTGTGCTGATCCAGCGCAGCTGCTATCCCAATCAGCAGCCGCTGTATGAGATCAACGGAGCAGAACTGACCCGCCGGGGCTACGGCTATGTAATCCAGACCTGCCGCGGTACGGGCAAGAGCGAGGGACATTGGGAACCCAACGTCAATGAGCGCCCGGATGGCCGCGATACCCTGCAGTGGCTCAACGACCAGCCCTGGGCAGAGAGCATCGGCTATTTCGGAGCCAGCTATCTGGCCCTGACCGGCTGGGCCATTGCAGACATCGTTCCACCCAAGGTCAAGGGAATGATGCTGACGGTCTATGGCACCGACCGTTTCAAATCGGCCTATGAAAAGGGGCTGTTCCGCCACGACGTGCTGACTGGCTGGGCAATGCAGAATGCAGGCCATCCGGTCACAGCGGACTATCTGGAAAGCTGCCGCTTCCGTCCCCACGACAAGGTGGATGAAGCGCTGTGGGGTGGAACGCTGGACTGGTATCAGGACTGGATCCACGCCACCCGCCGCACAGATGCCTACTGGCAGCAGGGCTGGTGGAAGCTGTTAGCCGATGTGCCCGGAAATACCAAGGTTCCGGTGTATATCATCGATGCATGGTACGATCACCATTTTGGCAGTGCCATCAACACTTATGCCTCTCTGGCCCCTGAGACCAAAGAGCACAGCTGGCTGGATATCGGCTGCTGGAATCATATGTCCCAGCCCTGCATTGCGTGGGGCGAACAGCACAATCTGGAAAACGGTGACATCCACCGGATGCTGGAATGGTTCGATCTGCTGCTGAAGCAGAAAAAACAGCCGGAAAAGCGGGTGCGCACCTATGTGATGCGGGAGGACCGCTGGAAAACGCTGGAGGCATGGCCCGCCCCCGTGAGCCGTACCGAAAAACTTTATCTGGGTGAAACAACTCTGAATGCCAAGCCGGCAGAAGGGGAGCGCACCTTTGTGTATGACCCGGAGACCCCCGTGCCCAGCCATGGCGCAGAAAGCGTTCTGACCACCATTGCCGAGGCGGGCAGCCTGCTGCAGCCGGAGCCGGACTATCGGCCCGATGTGGTCAGCTTCGTCAGCGCTCCGCTGGAAAAAGCACTGCCCATTTGTGGGCAAATCAAGGTGCACCTGAATGTCTCGACCGATGTGGATGATACTGCCTTCACTGCCAAGCTGATGGAAGTGTTCCCGGATGGCAGGGCCTATAACATCCGGGGCGGCATCACCACCATTGCTGCCGACCTGCCGGAGGGTCAGACCTATACTCCCGGTCAGACAGCAAAGGTCTGTGTGGAGATGTGGGATATGAACTGGACGGTACAGCCCGGCAGCTGCCTGCGGCTGGATGTCTCTTCTTCCGACTTCCCGCAGTACGCCGTTCACAGCAATTACGCAGGAGTCTGGTCCGAACAGGGAAAGACCCGCATCGCCAACCAGAAGATCTTGCTGGGAGAGGGCAGCTTTGTAGAACTGCCCCTGCACGAGAACTGAGAGAAAGGAACCAAGACCATGACGGAACAGGAACGAAATGTCCTTCTGAACGAACTGCGGCAACAGGAGAGCCAGAGGGAAAAGCAGATCAAGCGGGAGCGGTTCCGCCGCCTGAATCCTTATGTAAAGAAAGGAGCGGTGGTGTTTGCCGGTTCCAGCCTGATGGAACAGTTTCCGCTGTATGAGTTTTTGCAGGACGATGATCTGCACTGCACCTTGTACAACCGGGGCATCGGCGGCTTTACCACCACCGAGCTGCTGGAGGCCATGGACGAGTGCATCCTTGAGCTGCAGCCTGCGCACCTGTTTCTGAACATCGGCACCAATGACCTGAACGGCCCGGACTACGACCGCGCCGCCATGCTGGGCCGGTATGAGGAGATCGTGCAGCAGATCCGGAAAAAACTGCCTGAAACAAAGCTCTACCTGCTGGCCTATTATCCGGTAAACCCCACCGTGGCCGAAGACCCGGGCCTAATCGAATGCTTCCGCTGGCGCACCAATGAGCGTATCCGGGAGGCAAGCGAGGGCGTGCAGGCATTGGCCCGGAAATACGGGGCGGAATTCCTCGACCTGAACAAGGACCTGTGCGATGCTGCCGGAAATCTGAAAGCGGAGTACACCATTGAGGGAATGCACCTGTATGCCAATGGCTACCGCCCTGTGATGGATGCTCTGCTGCCGCTGCTGCGCAAAATCGGAGAAGAACAGGGAGGAAAGCAATGACCGGAGTCTTTGGTGTTGTTCTGGGGCAGATCCTTCTGATGTTCCTCTATCTCATCATAGGTTATGTGCTTTATCGTACCGGACTAATCACCCAGGAGGGCAGCAAGGCACTGGCTCACCTGCTGTTATATTGCGTGCTGCCCTGTGTTGTGCTAAAATCATTTTGTATTGAGTATTCGGCAAAGGGAGCTGTGGAATTGGCTGTCAGCATTGCGGCAGGTGCCGGGGTGCTGCTGCTTTCCATGGCGGTGTCGTGGCTCTTTTTCCGCAAAGACCCCATGGCGCAGATCGGTGTGGCTTTTTCCAACGCCGGGTTCATGGGATTTCCGCTGGTCACAGCAGTGCTGGGTGGAGAAGCCGTGTTCTACGCAGCAGGCTTTGTAGCCCTGCTGAATGCTTTGCAGTGGACCTACGGCCAGGCAAAGCTTTCCGGGGACAAAAAGTACATCCAACTGGGGGCAGTGCTCAAAAATCCGCTGGTGCTCTCCCTGTTGGGCGGTGTAGTGATCTACTTCTGCCGTATTCCGGTGCCGCAGTTCCTCCGCACCCCCATGGGGGCCATTGCAGGCATGAACGCTCCGCTTGCCATGATCGTGCTGGGTGTCTATCTGGCCAGGACCGACCTCAAAGCCATCTTTACCCGCCCCCGGCTCTACGCCCTTTCGGCGGTACGGCTGGTGGTGATCCCACTGCTGACGATCGTCTGTCTGATGCTTCTTCCAGCCGGATGGCGGCAGATCGGCACGGTGCTCATCATTGTGAATGCGGCCCCCATCGGCAGCAACATCGCGGTATATGCCCAGCGTCTGGGGCTGGATTCTTCCTACGCTGTGCAGATGGTTTGTCTGAGCACTCTGCTGTCACTGATCACGCTGCCGGTGATGCTCGGCCTGGCTGCCGCGTTGGGCTTTGCATGAGTCTGAAAACAACCAACAGAAAGCAGGAGATAAGATGAAACAGTATCTTTTGATCGACATCGGCGGAACCTTCATCAAGTACAGCCTGGCCGATGAACAGGCCCGGAAAATCTCTGGTGGAAAGGTTCCGACACCGCTGACGAATATGGATGACCTTCTGGCGGCCATCGAGGGCTTTGCCGCTCCCCTTCAGGGACAGTTCGTGGGCTGCGCCATCTCTATGCCGGGCCGCATCGATACCAGAAACGGCATCGCCCATACCGGTGGAATGCTCAGTGCCTTTATGTGGGAGCAGCCCTTTGCTGCGCAGGTAGAGGCACGGCTGGGCGTGCCGGTGACCATCGCCAACGATGGCAAGTGTGCCGCAGCAGCGGAGGGTTGGACCGGTGCACTGGCCGGTGTGGAGAATGGCCTTGTGCTGGTGCTGGGCACCGGCATCGGCGGCGGCATCATCCTGAACGGGAAGGTGCTGATGGGCGCTCACGCTGCCGCAGGCGAGGTTAGCGGCCTTGTCTCGGATATTTCAAAGATGACCGACGATGATTTCAAACTGACCTCGGTAGAGCGGTATTCCGAAGCACCCCTCTGGGCGGGAATGGCCTCGGCAAGTGGCCTGATCTTCGAGTATGCCCGGCAGAAGCATCTGCCGACGGGCAGCCCCATGCCCACCGGGGAAGAAATCTTTGCGGCTTACAATGCCGGGGAGCCGGAAGCGCAGAAGGCTCTCAAGATCTTTGCCCGGCGGGTGGCCGTTGGCATCCTGAGCCTGCAGAATGTGCTGGATGTGGAAAAGGTGGCCATCGGCGGCGGTATCAGCGCAGCGGAGGCTCTGCTGCCTGCGATTCAGGCCGAGTTGGATTGGCTGTTTGAGCGCTGCACAGTCATGCCGACGGTCAAGCCGGAGCTGGTGCGCTGCCGCTATGGCAACGATGCCAACCTGATCGGTGCCCTGAAGCTGTTCTTTGAACAGAACCCCGCCTGAACCAGAACAAAATAGGATAGGAGTAGAAACTTATGAGCGTTTTCCGTGATGATTTCCTGTGGGGCGGTGCCTGTGCAGCCAACCAGTTCGAGGGCGCATGGGACGTGGATGGCAAAGGCCCCAGTATCCCTGACCTGTGCACCAATGGCTCTCACACCAGCCCGAAATGGGTGACAACTGCTGTCCGCTCCGACCGGCTGTATCCCAGCCATGAGGCCATCGACTTCTACCACCACTACGAGGAGGACATTGCTCTCTTCGCCGAGATGGGCTTCAAGACCTTCCGCACCTCCATCAACTGGACCCGCATTTTCCCCACCGGTATGGAGACCGAGCCGAACGAGAAGGGCCTTGAATTCTATGACAAGGTCTTTGACTGCTGCAAGAAGCACGGCATCGAGCCGCTGGTCACCATCAGCCACTATGAACTGCCCTATGCGCTGGTGGAAAAGTACAACGGCTGGGCCAGCCGGGAACTCATCGAGTTCTATATGAACTACTGCAAGGCTATTTTTGAGCGGTACAAGGATAAGGTCAAGTACTGGCTGACCTTCAACGAGATCAACTGCGGCACCATGCCGATGGGCGCGATCCTGGAAACAGGCACCATCCGGGGCTTTGAAGGCCCTACCGACAAGGTGCCGGACAACAAGCAGGAGCGCTTTCAGGCGCTGCATCACCAGTTTGTGGCCAGTGCAGAGGCTGTTCGGTATGCCCACGACCACTACCCTCAGTTCAAGATGGGCTGCATGATCTGCTTTATCACCAGCTACGCACTGACCTGCGACCCGGCCGACGAGATCGCCAACCAGAAGGCCATGCAGATCAGCAACTGGTTCTGCTCTGATATGCATGTCCGCGGCGAGTATCCTTCTTACATGAAGCGCTATTTTGCCGAGAATAACATCACCATCCGGCAGGAGCCGGAGGATGCTGCCATCCTGAAGGCCGGTACTGTCGATTTCTACACCTTCAGCTACTATATGTCCAACTGCATCACCACCCACAAGGATGCCGATGATGTGGGCGGCAACATCATTGCTGGTAAGAAGAATCCTTACCTGAAAGCCTCCGACTGGGGCTGGCAGATTGATCCCATTGGTCTGCGCTACACTCTCAACGAGATCTACGACCGCTACCGCATTCCCCTGATGGTGGTGGAAAATGGCCTGGGCGCTTACGACAAGAAGGATGCCGACGGAAAGATCCACGACAGCTACCGCATCGACTACCTGCGTGCCCACATCGAGCAGATGGCCGAGGCTGTAAAGGACGGTGTAGACCTGATGGGCTACACCCCCTGGGGCTGCATCGATCTGGTGAGTGCCTCCACCGGTGAGATGGCAAAGCGATATGGATTCATCTACGTCAACAAGTTTGACGACGGCACGGGTGATCTGAGCCGCGAAAAGAAGGACAGCTTCTACTGGTATCAGAAGGTCATTGCCACCAACGGCGAAGATTTAGGATAACAAAAACAGACCTCCGGGTGCCATGTTTGCAGTACCGGGGGTCTGTCTTTTTGAAAGAAGGAGGTCATTTATGGAAAAGGCATTTTGCTGTGCGCCGGATTTTCCGGTGGTTCAGACAAATTACGGTCCGGTGCGGGGATATCGCTTCCGGGAGATCAGCAGCTTCAAGGGCATCCCGTATGGGCGGGCGGTGCGCTTCCATGCACCCCAGCCGCCCCAGCCTTGGGCAGAGCCGCTGGACGCTTCCAGTTACGGCTGCGTCTGCCCTCTGCTGAGCATCGACAAGCCCAGCGGCGAACTGCGTGTGCCCCACCGCTACTGGGTGCAGGATGAGGACTGCCTGAACCTGAACATCTGGACCCCGGCCTGCGATGCCCAAAAGCGGCCGGTGATGGTCTGGCTCCATGGCGGCGGATTTTTTGCCGGCTCGTCCATTGAGCAGGTGGCCTACGAGGGCGGAAACATGGCGCGGGAAGGGGACTGCGTGGTGGTGTCACTGAACCACCGGTTGAACATCCTGGGCTACTTGGATCTCTCCGATTTTGGGGAGGAGTACGCAAACTCCGGCAATGCGGGTGGGGATGATATCATCCTGGCACTGCAGTGGGTGCGGGACAATATTGCAGCGTTTGGCGGCGATCCCGGCTGCGTGACGGTATTCGGCCAGTCCGGCGGCGGAGCCAAAGTGACAACGCTGCTGCAGACCCCGGCAGCAGATGGCCTGTACCACAGGGCGATGATAATGAGTGGTGTGCTGGAAGGTTTGCTGAACGACAGTGTCGGCAGCGGCAGGGACTGTGTGCAGGCGCTGATGCAGGAGCTTGGCGTGCAGACAGCACAGCAGCTGGAAACTGTGCCCTACCACCAACTGGCGCAGGCTTACCGGAACGTCAGCCCGGCTCTGAAAGCAAAAGGCGCGAACGTGGGCCAAAGTCCCCACCCGAACCGCTTCTATCTTGGAGATCCGCTCCATAACGGCAGTGGGTTTCGGCCCGAGACTGCAGACGTTCCGGTGCTGATCGGTACGGTTTATTCGGAGTTCTACGGTTTCTTTGATGGACTGAAAGGAGTCGGCCCGGAGGAAGCAGTGGGCCTGTCTGCCGCAGAGACCCTGCGGGAGCAGTTCCGCACTGCCTACCCGCACCGCCCGGAGGAAGACCTGCTGCTGGCAGATACCAGCTTCCGCGCCCCCACGATCAAATATGTCCGGGAGCGTGCCAAGGCGGGCGGAAAGGTGTACAGTTATCTGTTTGATCAGGATTTCCCTCTGATGGGAAAAAGCACCCCGTGGCACTGTGCGGATATCCCATTTGTGTTCCACAACACAGAGCTTGTGCCAGTGTGTGCCTTTGAGGGAGCAAAGCAGCTGGAAACGGAAATTTTTGGCGCTGTGATGCAGTTTGCCCGTACCGGTGCGCCGGGCTGGGCTGCCAGTACGGAGGATGTGGAACAGACCATGCTTTTCGGCCCCCAAAGCCGTCTGGTGCAGAACCACGATCACGCACTGATCGAAGCATTGGCACCCTTCACAGATTTACGGATGAAAAAAGCGACCCGGGCAGGCGGACAGATCCAGCATTAAAAAGCGCCGTTCAATGTATTTTGCCGTGGAAAACAACAAGGGGCTTTTCAAGGGCAGCGGCAGTGACGATGTCCTGCAGGAAAAGTTTGCCCGGCAGCTGAAGTGGTGTACCGATGTCATGGATGTTTTTGCACCCTGAATGGGGCTGAAATTAAAAAATGCAGTACCTTCTCTGCGCTTTCTCGCATGGAAGGTACTGCATTTTTGCTTGCTGCCTTATCTGTGCGGAATGGATGCTGCACGCGGCATTCAAGGGTCAAACCGGTCTGCATTCTGTAATTGCCACTTGACCCAACCCGTGGTATAATGAAAGAATCGAATACTATGGGAACAAAGGACAGGGGTCAGAACAGAAAATGGCAAAACGAAAGCGAAAAACAACTGCAAAGCGCGCGTCTGCACGCAGAAAAAGCCGGGCCGAGGAGCGGATGCCGGCGGGGCTGGGTACCCTGTTTGTGGGGCTGCTGCTCATCGTGCTGGCGTTCGTGGAGGGGGACTCCGTCTGGAAGAGCGCCCACCAGATCCTATTCGGGCTGTTCGGCTGCGGCAGCTTTGTGCTGGGCGCGGCGGTGTGCTATCTGGCCATCCTCTACACCCGGGGGCAGGACCTGCTGATGCAGGTGTTCAAGCTGCTGCTGGGGCTGATCTTTGCCAGCGGCACGGTCATCGTGTTTTCGGATATCCCCGCCGACCTGACCGCTGCCCAGATGATCGCTGCCTGCTACCAGAATGGCGCGAATGCCTGGTTGGGCGGCGGCGTGCTGGGCACTCTGCTGGGCGGCAACCTGCTCCTGCTCTGCGGGCGGCCTGCGGCCAATCTGGTCATGGCGGTGCTGGCCCTGTGCGCCAGCCTGTATATTTTTGATATCACCCCTGCCGAGTGCTGGCAGTGGCTCTGCAATGTGGGCGGCGGCGTACATGAAAAAGGCGTGGCGGTCTATGAGCAGAACGCCGCCCGCCGTGCTGAGCGCCTTGCGGCCCGGCAGGCGGAAGAGGAGTACTGCGCCGAGGAGCCTGCGGACGATTACGATGACAGTTCCGATGAGGAAGACGTGCCCGGCGGCATTCCGGTGCCCGGGTGGCTGTCCGGCGTGTTCAGCTGGGGCCACAAGGTGACCAAGGAGATGGAAGGCGAAGCGGAACCTGCTCCCGTGGACGATTCTCTGGGCTACGAGCCGCCCGCGCCGGTGGAGCCGGAACCGGCTCCCGCCCGGCCTGCTCCGGCTTTTGAGCCGGTCAAGGTGACCTCCAACCATCCCCGCGCGGCGTTTGATATCGATCTTGGGCCGGATACCTCTGTTTCCGAAGGCGGCAGCGAGCCCATTGAGCCCATCATCATCGGGCCGGGCGGCACCTTTGGGCAGGACCCGCTCCAAAAGGCCCCGCCCCGGGCCATCGTCAAACCGGTGGTGCCGGATGCCGTGGAGACTGCCGCCGAGGATTTCTTCGTGCCCGCCGGATCGCCTGCTCCGGCCCCTGTGGTGAACCCCACCGTGCCGCCTGCGGCCCCGGAAGCCCCTGCGGCTGCACCGGCAGAGCCCGTGCAGCCTGAGATGCCGGTGTTCCAGACCCCCACCCTGCCCACTACGGATGAGCCGGTGGTGCCGGTGCGGGTCAGCGCGGAAAACGCGGTGGCCATGCGCAGTGAGCCGGACGAGGACGGCTGGATCAGCATTACCAGCGAACCGGTGGAGGAAAAAGACCTGAACACGCTGGTGGCGGCCGCCATGGAAAAGCCCGCCGCAGGCGAGCAGGCTGCCGCCACCGCCCCGGCCGAGGAGCCGGAGGTGGTGGAGACCTTCCAGTATCAGTACCCCAGCATCGAGCTGTTTGAAAAGTCTGCCGAGGAGGGGGACCCCGGTGCCCAGGACGAGCTGAAGGCCAACGCCCAGAAGCTGGTGGACACGCTGGAAAGCTTCGGCGTGCGCACCCGGGTGCTGGATATCTCGCGGGGCCCCTCTGTTACCCGGTATGAGGTCCAGCCCATGGCGGGCGTGAAGATCAGCCGCATCACCTCGCTGGCCGATGATATCGCCCTGAACCTTGCTGTGGCCGATGTCCGCATGGAAGCACCCATCCCCGGCAAGCCTGCCGTGGGCATCGAGGTGCCCAACCACAAAAAGACCCCTGTTTTTATCCGCAGTGTCTTTGAAAGCCAGGCCTTCCTGCGGATGACTTCGCCCTTGGGCGTGGCGCTGGGCAAGGACATTGCCGGTGTGGCCCAGGTGGCCGACCTGTGCAAGATGCCCCATCTGCTCATCGCGGGCAGCACCGGCAGTGGTAAATCTGTCTGTGTGAACAGCATCATCATCAGCATTCTGTTCCGCTCCAGCCCCGAGGACGTGAAGCTCATGCTCATTGACCCCAAGGTGGTGGAGCTGGCTGAATACAACGGCATCCCCCACCTGCTGATGCCCGTCATCACCGAGCCGAAAAAGGCAGCGGGTGCTCTGAGCAGCGCGGTGCAGGAGATGGAGCGCCGCTACCACTTGTTTGCGGAAAACAATGTCCGTGACATCAAATCCTTCAACAAGCTGGCGGCCACCGACCCCATGCTGGAAAAGATGCCCTATATCGCCATCATCATCGACGAGCTGGCCGATTTGATGATGGTCGTGGGCAAGGACGTGGAGGATTCCATCTGCCGCATTGCCCAGAAGGCCCGTGCCGCCGGAATGCACCTCATCGTTGCCACCCAGCGCCCCAGCGTGGATGTCATCACTGGCCTGATCAAGGCCAACATCCCCAGCCGCATTGCCTTTGCCGTGTCCAGCCAGGTGGACAGCCGTACCATTCTGGATGGTGCCGGTGCCGAGAAGCTGCTGGGCCAGGGTGATATGCTTTTTATGCCTGTGGGAGCGCCTAAGCCGGTGCGTATCCAGGGCACCTTTGTGCGGGATGAGGAAATCAGCCGCGTGCTGGACTTCATCAAGCAGAGCGCCACCGTCCAGTACGACGAGGCCATGATCGAAGCCATGGAAAAGCACGCCATTCAGGATGGCAAGAAGGGCGCATCCTCTGCAGATGCGGATGAGGAGACCGGCAGCGACCCGATGCTCAAGCAGGCCGTTGAGGTGGTCATTGATGCCGGGCAGGCATCCACCAGCCTGCTGCAGCGCCGCTGTAAGCTGGGTTATGCCCGCGCCGCCCGCATCATGGATGAGATGGAGCAGAAGGGCATCATCGGCCCCTATGAGGGTGCCAAACCCCGCGCAGTTCTCATCAGCCGCCAGCAGTGGCTGGAAATGCAGATGAATCAGCCGGATGAATGAACAAATTTTGAGGAGCAAGGAGAAAAATGCAGCGACCTCTGACTTGTGTTGAAATATGTGCGGGCGCAGGAGGACAGGCTTTAGGCTTGGCAATGGCTGGTTTTGTCCATGTGGCGCTTGTAGAATATGAACGGGATTATTGTAAAGTTCTGAAAGATAATCGCCCGGAATGGAATGTGATCTGTGCGGACGTTCACAGTTTTGATGGACGGCCATACAAAGGTGTGGATTTGCTGGCTGGTGGTGTTCCGTGTCCGCCGTTTTCTGTTGCAGGAAAGCAATTAGGTAAGGATGATGAGCGTGACCTGTTTCCGGAAGCAATTCGTTTGATTCGAGAGATTCGTCCAAGAGCTGTTATGCTGGAAAATGTTCGAGGTTTTCTGGACTCTGGCTTCGAGGAATACCGAGACCATATTTTTACAGAGATAAAGAAGCTAGGGTATGTTACACACATTAAATTATTGAATGCCTCAGATTATGGGGTACCCCAGCTTCGTCCAAGGGTTGTTATAGTTGGAATCCGAAAAGATCAGGCAGGGGCATTTGAATATCCACAAGAGCATCCAGGAGAATCTCCTACGGTTGGAGAGACACTGTGCGATCTGATGTCACAAAATGGATGGAAAGGTGCAAAAAAATGGGCTGAAGGAGCTGATAGGATTGCACCTACACTGGTTGGAGGCTCTAAAAAGCATGGCGGACCGGACCTTGGCCCGACAAGAGCAAAAAATGCATGGGCAGAGCTTGGCGTTGACGGAAAGGGAATTGCAAATGAGGCACCGGAACCGGATTTTGACGGGATGCCTCGACTGACGAGCCGGATGATGGCAAGAATTCAGGGGTTCCCTGACACATGGACTTTTGGAAATAAAAAAACTGTTGCGTGCAGAATGATTGGCAATGCTTTTCCGCCACCGGTGGCGCAGGCTGTTGGAATTGAAATCAGGAGGTGCTTAGAAAATGCCGAAAGATGAAGTCTTGATTGCAATGGAACGCAAGAGATACCATGAGAGACTGCTGCAGACTGGTACATTGGCAATCAATGCAAATGGTGTTGCCACAAATGCAGACAAAGACAGTGTGATATCTGTAATGATTGCTAAAGGAATTGCCGAGCAACTGATGGCAGAAACCAATGAGCGTGTTGCAGGTCAAACAGCAGGAGCGTCATTTGAAATGCTTACGATGGAGTTTGTAAAGAGAACGTTCCCACAGCTGCAACATCTTAGACCGGGCAATTGGGAAGTCCTTAAACTTGGAAATAGAAGCAGGACGAAAACATCAACATTCGCTCAATATGAACATTTGGCGTATTTGACCGAACTGACAAAAGCTAACAGAAAATTGTCAGCTATGATTGGAAATGACTATATGGTAGCACCTGATATCGTTGTTTACCGAAACCTTTGTTCTGATGAGGAAATAAACGCAACAGAACCTATCGTAAATGATACTGTGTGTCGGTATGCTGATTTGAGAGAAAAGAATGGTGGCAAAGCAATCTTACATGCTTCTGTTTCGGCAAAATGGACAATGAGATCGGATCGAGCACAAAACAGTCGTACGGAAGCATTAAATCTGATTCGTAATAGAAAAGGGCATCTTCCGCATATTGTTGTTGTCACGGGAGAACCTCTTCCATCCAGAATTGCATCACTTGCACTTGGGACAGGGGACATTGATTGTGTATATCACTTTGCTTTGCCGGAATTGATTGCATCAGTTAACTCAACAGAACGGGCAGATGTGATAGAAACACTTAAAACATTGGTGGAAGGAAAAAGATTGAAAGATATTTCGGATTTGCCGTTAGACCTTTCCGTATAATGAGATGAATTGCGTTCTAAAAGACTTCATAAGTGTGAAGTGAGGATATAAAGGATATGCAGGAAAATACTTCCCCGATCTACACCGAATTTCTTCCCATCAGCCGGGCGGACATGGAAGCCCGGGGGTGGGATCAGCTGGACTTTGTGGTGGTGGGCGGCGATGCCTACGTTGACCACCCCAGCTTTGGCACCGCCATCATCAGCCGCCTGCTGGAGGCCGAGGGCTATAAGGTCGGCGTGCTGGCCCAGCCCCGTTATTCCGACTGCGAGGACTTCAAGCGGTTCGGCAGGCCGAAGTACGGCTTTTTCATCGGCGGCGGCAACGTGGACAGCATGGTGAGCCACTACTCCGTGGCAAAAATTCCGCGTGCCGAGGACGAATACTCTCCCGGCGGCATCGGCGGCGCGCGGCCTGACCGCAGCGCAACCGTTTACACCAGGCTGGCCAAGGAGGCCTACCCCGACCTGCCTGTGATCCTGGGCGGTCTGGAGGCTTCTCTGCGCCGGTTTGCCCACTACGATTATTGGCTGGACACCGTTCTGCCCAGCATTGCAGAGGACTCCGGAGCCGATCTCATCAGCTTTGGCATGGGCGAGCACCAGACCGTGGAGATCGCCCGGCGGCTGGCGGCAGGGGAGCCGGTGGAGTCCATCACCGATGTGGACGGCACCTGCTACCTGACCGACTTCGACCACCTGCCTGAAAAGTATGTGGAGTGCGCCGGTTTCCGGAAAGTGGCCTCCGATAAGGTGGCCTACGCCAAAGCCTGCCGCATCCAGATGGACAATCAGGATGTGGTCAGCGGCCAGATCATTGTCCAGAAGCAGAGTGAAAAGTACCTTGTGCAGAACATCCCGGCAAAGCCGTTGGTGCGCTGGGAGCTGGACAAGGTGTATGCGCTGCCCTACACCCGCCGCTACCACCCCATCTATGAGAGCATGGGCGGCGTGCCTGCCATCCGGGAGGTGCAGTTCTCCATCATCCAGAACCGCGGCTGCTTCGGCGGCTGCAACTTCTGCGCCATCCAGCTGCATCAGGGCCGCCGGGTCACCAGCCGCAGTGCCGACAGCATTGTGGCCGAGGCCGAGCGAATGACCCACGAGCCTGATTTCAAGGGCTACATCCACGATATCGGCGGCCCCACCGCCAACTTCCGGTTCCCGTCCTGCCGGGAGCAGATGCTGCGGGGCATGTGCAATGGCGGCAAGCACTGCCTGGCCCCCACCACCTGCTCCCACATGATCGTGGATCACAGCGATTACCTCAAGATCCTGCGCCGTGTCCGGGAACTGCCCGGCGTGAAAAAGGTGTTCATCCGCAGCGGCATCCGGTTCGATTACCTGATGGCTGACCCGGACGACACCTTCTTCAAGGAGCTGGTGGAGTATCACGTCTCCGGCCAGCTGAAGGTGGCCCCGGAGCACTGTGCCCCCAACACACTGGCCTACATGGGCAAGCCGCCCATCCAGACCTTCAACAAGTTCAAGGATAAGTTCTACGAGCTGAGCAAGAAGGCGGGCAAAAAGCAGTACCTCGTGCCCTACCTGATGTCCAGCCACCCGGGCAGCACCCTGAGCGATGCCGTCTATCTGGCCGAGTATCTCTACAAAAACCACATGCGCCCCGAGCAGGTGCAGGATTTCTATCCCACCCCCGGCACGGTGAGCACCTGTATGTTCTACACCGGCCTTGACCCCTACACCCTCAAGCCTGTGTTCGTGGAAAAGACCGCGGAGGGAAAAGCGCTCCAGCGCGCCCTGCTCCAGTATTACGAGCCCCGCAATGCCGAAAAGGTCATCAAGGCGCTGAAAATGACCCACCGGGAGGACCTGATCCCGCTGCTGGTGCCCGCCGAGGGCCGCCGCGCGGTCCAGCGCTCTGCCCGCCGGGCCGAGCCTGCCGAGGTGACCATCCACAACGACGGCACCTATACCGTCCGCCCCAACAAGGGCAGGGGAGGCAGGAATCAGAGCCGCGGAACCGCTCCGGCCCGCACCGCAGGCGGCCGCCAGCCCAGCCCCGGCGCACGCTTTGCGCCCAACGGTACGGCACCCCGTAAGCCGAAGAATGATCAACAGAAAGAGAATACAGCGTGGAAAACTTCAAAAAAGAAAAAGTAAGCTTTTGGCGGCGCATTGCCGCTCTGGCCCTGGCGGCGGCGCTGGCCCTTGGTCTTGCCGCCTGTGATGCCTCGGCGGTGGTGCCGGGCAGCAGCACCCCTACGGTCAGCACTGCCCAGCCTGCCGGAGACGGCCAGACCGCCAACTTTGAGATGCACTTCCTGGATGTGGGGCAGGCCCTGAGCGTGCTGGTGGAATGTGACGGCCAGTATATGCTCTACGACGGCGGCAACGTGGACGATGGCAGCTATGTCGTCTCTTACCTGCAGAATCTCGGCGTGGAGGAGCTGCAGTATGTGTTCTGCTCCCACGCCCACGAGGATCATGTGGGCGGCCTGTCCGCTGCGCTGGCCTATTTCCCGGCAGACCATGTGTACAGCCCCGTGACGGAAGCCTCCACCAAATGCTTTCAGGATTTCGTCAAGTACACCCAGCAGCAGGGCCTGCAGGTGGAGGTGCCCGCCGTGGGCACGGTCTGGCCGCTGGGCAGCGCCACTGTGACCATGCTGGGCCCTGTGGCGCAGTATGATAATACCAACGATACCTCCATCGTTCTGCGGGTGGATTATGGCTCCACCAGCTTTCTGCTCACCGGCGATATGGAATCGGATGCGGAACGCGATCTTGTGAACAGCGGGGCCAACCTGAAGGCAGATGTTCTGCAGGTGGGCCACCACGGCTCCAGCACCAGCACGAGTTACATCTTCCTGAACGCCGTCCTGCCCGAGATGGGAATCATCTCCTGTGGTGTGAACAACAAGTACGGCCACCCCCACGAGGAGACCCTGAGCATCCTACGGGATGCGGGCGTGGATGTTTACCGCACGGACCTGCTGGGGGCCATCGTGATCGGTTCCGATGGACAGAACTATACCATCCGCACCGAGAAAACGGCCACCGATGCCGAGCTTAACCCCACCGACCCGGCGGCAGCGTCCACCGCGCAGCAGGGGTATATCGGCAACGTGAACAGCAAAAAGTTCCACCTGCCCAGCTGTGCCAATCTCCCTGCGGAGAAGAACCAGATCCTCTTCTCCAGCTACGAGGAGGCCATTGCGGCAGGGTACAGCCCGTGCTCGAGCTGCATCAAGTAAACGCATATCAAACAAGCAGCGCCCTGCCGGGACAAACCGGCAGGGCGCTGCTGTTTTCTGGGATCATTTTTTTCGCTTCTTGAAATCGACCGGCAGCGTTGTCCACCGCTTCCGGAAGAGGTACGCCGCATCCTTGGGCTGGCGCTGGCGGGTGAAGATGCCTTTTTTGTTGCCGTCCACCCGCAGGATGCCCTCGGTGGTCTGGAAATCGGCAAAATTCCACACCAGCTCACCCTGTACGAAATCGTAGTGGTCGAACACGGCGTGGGTCATCTCCAGATATTCATTCTGGTACTCGGCACTCCACATCACACTGGGGAGCTTGTGCGCACCGCTCAGGTTGTCGGTGCCGTACTCAGTGAAGATGAGCGGGCGACCATGCAGGACTTTTGCCCAGCCGTCCATCTCATGGTGGAAGGCGGCTTCGGCATCCGCCAGCCCGGCCCCGCCCAGTACATACCAGCCATAGTAGCGGTTCAGGCTGACGAAATCGGCAAAACGCTGGCCCTTGCTGGTGTCTGGCAGGCTGGTCATCAGGACCGTATAAGTACGGGGGCGCTTCTGAGGGTCGAGGCGGCGGGCCAGCTCGAACAGGGGCTTGAAGTATTCCTCAGTGCCCGCGCTGGTGCACTGAGGCTCGTTGAGCAGGCTCCATGCGATGACCGAGGGGTGGTTTTTGTCCCGGTCGATCATATCGGTCAGGGCTGCCTTGTGGTTCTTGAGCAGCACAGGCGTGGTCTCCTTCTCAAAAAAGCCCTGCTGCCTGCCGTTGCCCTGATTGGCGGCCAGGAAGTTGGCCGTGCTCTGCATAAAGCCCACGGCGGGGACTTCGTCAATGATGAGGAAGCCCTCTTCATCGGCCATCTGGTAGATCTCCTCAGCGTAGGGGTAGTGGCTGGTGCGGAAGCAGTTTGCGCCGATCCACTTCATCAGCTCGAAATCCCGCTTGACGGTGGGCAGGTCGAGCCCACGGCCCCGGATGTCGGCATCCTCGTGCCGGCCGAAGCCCCGCAGATAGACCGGGCTGCCGTTGAGCAGGAAACGCCCGTGCCGGATCTCAAAGGTGCGGATGCCGATCCGGTCCAGATACTCGTCCACCACCGCGCTGCCCTCGTGGATGCGGATGACCAGATCGTAGAGATAGGCGGCGTGGACATTCCACAGCTTGGCGTTTTTGACCACCAGCGTACCGGTGGTGCCGGAGCTTTCGGCCACCCGGGTGGTGCCGTCGTAAAGCTCCACAGTCACGGGGTGGGGGCCGTTGGTGGACACGGTATAGTCGATCTCGGCCCCGGTCTCGGTCAGGCGGTATCGGGTGGAATAGTCCAGCACCCGCTCCTTGGGCAGGGCCATCAGCCAGACGGGCCGGTGGATGCCGGCGTAGTTGTAAAAATCAAAGTAGGGTGCGGCGATCTTTCTGCCGTCCGCAAGGGTGCGGGTGGTGCCTGCGGGCAGCATCGTCTCGCTGAGCTCGTTATTCGCCAGAACACTGAGCTTGTTGAACTGGTTGTAGCGCACGATGTTGGTCACGGTGGCATCAAAGGGCAGGAAGCCGCCCTCGTGCTGGGCCACCTCCACGCCATTGACGAAGACCCGGGCCCGGTGGGTGACCGAGCCAAACCGGAGAACGATGTCCCAGCCGCTCCATTCCGCAGGGACAAAAAAACTGGTCTCGTACCAGAAATCACCGCAGTATTCGCGGGAGGCCTTATCGGTGAACAGGTCGCAGAAGGAGGCGGGCACCGGCATGGAAAGAGAGGAGGGCAGGTCCAGCGCCCATCCGTCCTCCACACCCTTGCTCTCGGGGTCGAAGCTGAAACGCCACATCCCGTCCAGGCCGATGAGACGGCGGGTGGTGGTAGCGCGGGGATACAGCAGGGAGCGGTTCATCAGGATGACCTCACATTCATCAGCCCGGCGGCATTTTGCGTGCCACAGGGGCGTTTATTGTCTTTATACCCAGTATGACAGAAATTTTATAAAAGGGATAGAAAGATTTTTGAATAAATCCAGACTTTTTTCAGGAAAACAGGCGCTGCTCTGGGCAGAATACCTATTATCTCCGGCTGGATTTAAAAACTTCCGTAAAGAGTGCCACAAAAAGTGAATGCTGGGAAAAAGAGGGAAAAACAGAATGTGAACGAACTGTGAAAATGTACAAAAACAATACCTTAAAATTGTACGAATTCACCTAAAAAATATTCTAACATTTTTTGATAAAAGTTTGTCATAATATTGGGGTACAAACTTGGATACAGCAGAAGGGACGCTGTGCCGTTTGAATTGACCACCGAAGGAGAATACAATGGCAAATGAAATGCAAAAGACCACCCCGTTTGGGATGCGGGACAAGGTCGGCTATATGTTCGGCGATTTCGCCAACGATTTTACTTTTATCCTGTCGTCCAGCTTCCTGATGAAGTTTTATACCGACGTGATGGGCGTGAGCGCCGGTGTTGTGGGCATGATCATGATGATCGCCCGCTTTGTGGATGCTTTCACCGATGTGACCATGGGCCAGATCGTGGACCGCTCCAAGCCTACCAAGGACGGCAAATTCCGCCCCTGGCTCAAGCGGATGTGCGGCCCTGTGGCCATCGCATCCTTCCTCATCTTCCAGTCCGGTCTGGCTGGGATGTCCTACGGCTTCAAGGTGGTATGGCTCTTTGTGACCTATATCCTGTGGGGCTCCATCTTCTACACCTCCGTCAACATCCCTTACGGCTCCATGGCCTCCGCCATCTCTGCTGACCCCAAGGACCGCGCAGAGCTGTCCACCTGGCGTACCATCGGCAGCACCCTGGCCAGCCTTGTGATCGGCGTTGGCACCCCCATGGTGGCTTACGTCACCGTCAATGGTCAGACGGTCCTCTCTGGCAGCCGCATGACCATCATTGCAGGCGTTTTCTCTGTCTGCGCCATCCTCTGCTACCTGCTCTGCTTCAACCTGGTGCGTGAGCGTGTGGACGTGCCTGCCAACAACAGCAAGATGGACATTGGCAAGATGCTCAAGAGCGTGTTCACCAACCGTGCCCTGCTGGGTATCATTGCTGCCGCCCTCTTCCTGCTGCTGGCCATGCTGACCATGCAGGGCATGGCTGGCTATGTGTTCCCCAACTTCTACGGCAGCGCCGCCGCCCAGTCTACCGCTTCTCTGCTGAGCAGCGTGCTGATCCTGCTCGTCTGCGCACCCTTTGCCTCCAAGCTGGCCAGCCGGTTCGGTAAAAAAGAGCTGGCCACCGTATCCTGCATCGTGGCCACGGTGCTGGAGGTCATCTGCTTTGTTCTCAAGCCCGCCAATGTCTGGGTCTATGTCGGCTTCTTCTGCGCCGCCTTCATCTGCCTGGGCTTCTTCAACACCATCATCTGGGCAATGATCACCGATGTCATCGATGATTCCGAGGTCCGCAACGGCATCCGTGAGGACGGCACCATCTATGCGGTCTACTCCTTTGCCCGCAAGCTGGGTCAGGCGTTCTCTTCCGGCCTGACCGGCGGCCTGCTGACCATGATCGGCTACAGCGCCGCCACTGCCTTTGACCCGGAGGTCACCATGGGCATCTTCAACATCTCCTGTATTGCCCCCGCCATCGGCTTTGTGGCCGTGGCCCTGAGCCTGTTCTTCATCTACCCCCTGACCAAACAGAAGGTGGAGGAGAACGTGGCCGCACTGGCACAGCGCCATAATAAGTAAGGAAACGGATCAAGCCGCCCACGGGAAATTCCTGTGGGCGGCTTGTTTCTGCTTCAAAATTGATGTATACTAATATATCAGGAATGCCACAATGGCACGAGCGGAACAACAGGAAAAAGGAGCGGTGTACGATGCGGGTGGATCCTTTGCAGATCCTTACAAAGCTGGCAGCGGTGCAGAATATCCCGACCCGGCGGGTCACCCCGCCCTTTGAGGGGTTGGAAGAGTTTGACTACGGCCTGCGGCGATCGCTGGACCCCCAGTTCGACTGGCAGGAGTTCGGCCAGCTGCTGCTGGACAGCACCCCTGAAAATACCCTGCTGCTGGTGGAGGGCACCTTTGAGCTGCACTTTGCCCTGTTCCGCATCCCCGATGAAAAAAACACGGTCTTTCTCATTGGACCCTGGACGGTGGGCCCCCGCACCCCGAGCGCCCGCAAATGGGTCAGGCGCTATCTGGGGGAAGCCGGAGAGGCCGCTGTGCAGGAGTACTACAACGGCGTGAAGATCCTGGAGGCCAGTGATTTCTATGGAGCTTTGCGGGTTGTGGTGGATACGATGTTCGGCTGCACTGTCCCGGTGCAGGAGCTGAAGGAATTCCTGCCCTTCCAGTTCCACCCGGATACCCGCTATTTCCACGAGCCGGAGTTCCAGAAGGAAATCCCGGTCACCATGCTGGAGCAGCGGTATGAATCGGAGAACCGCATTCTGGACGCGGTGGCCCGGGGCGATGAGGAAGCCGCCATCGAGGCCATGCACCAGCACTCCCGCTTTACCTATGGCGGCCGGTTCGAGGGGACGCTCTACCAGCAGAAGAACAAGATGATCGTGCTGAACACCCTGCTGCGCAAGGCCATTGAACCCAGCAAGGTGCATCCCTATTATATCGATGCCATTTCCAGCAAGTACAGCCGCATCATTGAGGAAGCCAACGAGGTGCCCAACGAGATGATGTGGCAGATGACGCGGGATTACTGTGCCTATGTCCGCCGCTACTCGCTGAAGGAGTATTCGCCCGCGGTGCAGAAGGTGATGAACTACGTCAACCTGAACGTGGCCGAGCCGCTGACGCTGAAAAGTCTGGCCGCCATGTGCTTCATCAGCCCATCGTACCTGTCGGCATTGTTCAAGCAGGAGACCGGCAGCACCCTGATCGATTATATCAACACCCAGCGCGTCAACCGCGCGGCCCAGCTGCTGGTGCAGAACAACCACACCATTGCCGCCGTGGCCGAGGAAGTGGGCATTCTGGACGTGAATTATTTTACAAAGATCTTCAAAAAGACGCTGGGAGTCACCCCCACCCGCTACCGCCGCGAACACAAAGAAAAGTGAAAAATGAAAAAAATGCCCGGTTTTTCCCGGAAATGTACGTTTTGTGCAAAACTCCCGGGAAAAACGGGCATTTTCTGTACAGAGAAATTTGTTGCATGAACAGAACGATGTTGTAACCATTTTGAAAGGATTTATGGATTTTTGGCATGGAATTTGGATGTATGTTGCATTTTCGACTGATTTTGTACTTGATAGCAAAAAGAATGTTGTACACAACAATATCAACTGTGAAGAATGCACAAAGAAATGACCGGAATCTTGTGAACTTGTCCCATTGCGAATGATTTTCCAGACGGTTATAATACAAACAGAAACCATGGAACATACATGTAAGTATATTCCATGAGATGCTGTGATATGCGAATGAAGGAGAACAAGATTATGAAAATGATTTCCCGTCGTGACTTTATGAAGGCTTCTGCTGTTGTGGGTGCTGCCGGCGTTCTGACCGCCTGCGGCGGCTCCTCCAGCTCCACTGCTGCTTCCTCCACCGCTGCTTCTTCTGCAGCTGCTTCTGCAGCTGCTTCTGAGGCTGCAACCGGCAGCGTAAACGTCGGTGTCTGCATCTATCAGTTTGCTGATAACTTTATGACCCTGTACCGCACCGACCTGGAAGAGTACCTGAAGGATAAGGGCTACTCCGTGACCATCGTTGACGGCAAGAACGACCAGAACACCCAGACCGAGCAGATCAACACCTTCCTGCAGCAGGGCGTTGACGTTCTGATCATCAACCCTGTTCAGACCACCTCTGCACAGACCATCGTGGATACCATTTCTCCCTCCGGCACTCCCATCGTCTTCATCAACCGTGAGCCCGAGAAGGCTGTTCTGGACTCCTACGCAGGCAAGTGCTGCTACGTTGGCGCTGACGCACGTCAGTCCGGTACTTACCAGGGCGAGCTGATCCTGGAGACCGAGACCCAGGGCGATATCAACGGCGACGGCAAGATCACTTACATCATGTGCAAGGGCGACCCCGAGAACATCGATGCTCAGTACCGCACCGAGTACTCCATCAAGGCTCTGACCGATGCCGACAAGGAAGTGGAGTGCCTGTACGAGTACCTGGACAACTGGGATCAGACCACCGCACAGCAGGACGTTGCAAACGCTCTGGCACAGTACGGCGAGAAGATCGAAGTTGTGTTCTGCAACAACGACGCAATGGCTCTGGGTGCTCTGCAGTCCATCGAGCAGGCTGGCCGTACCGTTGGCAAGGACATCTACCTGGTCGGTGTTGACGCACTGAAAGAGGCTGTCCAGAACGTTGTTGACGGCAAGATGACCGGTACCGTTCTGAACGACGACGTGGGCCAGGCTACCAAGGCTGCCGAGGCTACTCAGCTGTTTGTTGAGGGCAAGGACGTTGAGGAGTACTACTGGGTCGACTACGTCAAGGTCACTACCGAGAACGCAGCACAGTACCTCTAATTCCTGTGGCACAAAACTCACGTTTGCAAGGTACGCAGTGAGTCCTATGGCTTGGTAAAAGCTTAAAAGCGCGTGCGTGCGAGATTTCTCTCGGGCGCACGCGCCTTCTTTTGGAAAGAAAGGACGCACCGCGCGGCCTGCAAATTGCAAGATAAGGAGGCTCTGCGGAATGTCAGAATACCGTCTGGTAATGAAAGGCGTGGTCAAGACCTTCCCCGGCGTAAAAGCGCTGGACCACGCGCAGTTGGAGCTCCGCCCCGGTAAAGTTATGGCCCTGATGGGCGAAAACGGTGCCGGTAAGTCCACCCTGATGAAGTGCATGTTCGGCATTTACAAGATGGACGAGGGCGAGATCGAATACGAGGGAGAAAAGGTCGTTATTGCGAACCCGTTGGAAGCACTGGGCCGCGGCATTGCCATGGTGCATCAGGAGCTGCAGCCCATCCCGGCCCGTACCGTGGCTGAGAATATCTGGCTGGGCCGCTACCCCACCAAAAAGGTTGGCCCCATCACCATTGTGGACCACAGCAAAATGTATGCCGATACCGATGCACTGCTGAAGAAGCTGAAGCTGCAGATCAATTCCCACGCAAAGCTGGGCAGCCTGAGCATTGCCCAGATGCAGATGGTGGAAATTGCAAAGGCTGTTTCCGCAAACTGCAAGGTGCTGATCCTGGACGAGCCCACCTCCTCCCTGACCGCCAACGAAGTGGAATCGCTGTTCCGCATCATGCGTGAGCTGAAGGAGCAGGGCGTTGCACTGGTTTACATCAGCCACAAGATGGATGAGATCAAGGTCATTGCTGACGAAGTGACCATCATGCGTGACGGCCATTACATCGGCAAGTGGGACGTTGCCAACATGACCAAGGAGCAGATCATCGCCAAGATGGTCGGCCGTGAGCTGTCCAATCTGTTCCCGCCGCTGGAGAACCACCCCTCCGAGGAAGTGATGATGAAGGTGGAGGACTTTACCTCCATCCATCCGCGCTCCTTCCGCCATTGCAGCTTTGAGCTGAAAAAGGGCGAGATCCTGGGCGTGGCTGGTCTGGTGGGCGCACAGCGCACCGAGCTGATGGAAGGCATCTTTGGTCTGCGTGCACACACCTCCGGCAGGGTGTGGATCAAGGGCGAAGAGGTCCACATCAAGCAGCCCCGCGATGCCATCCGGAAGAGCGTGGCTCTGCTGACCGAGGACCGCCGCGCAACCGGCATCATGGGTGTGCTGAGCGTGGCCGACAACATCTCCATTGCATCGCTGGACGCTCTGCGCAAGGGCCCCATCATGCTGGATGACAAGAAGATTTTGGATCTGGTGGCGACCAATAAGGAAAAGATGGCCATCAAGGTGCCCAGCCCCAAGACCCAGATCAAGAGCCTGTCCGGCGGCAACCAGCAGAAGGTGCTGATCGCCCGCTGGCTGGCAAATAACCCTGATGTCCTGATCCTGGACGAGCCCACCCGCGGCATCGACGTTGGTGCAAAGTACGAGATCTACTGCATCATTGCCGATCTGGCCAAGCAGGGCAAGAGCATCATTATGATCTCCTCTGAAATGAGCGAGATCATTGGCATGTCCAACCGCGTCATGGTCATGTGCGATGGCCGCGTCACCGGCTTCATCGACGGCAAGGACGCGACCCAGGAGAACATCATGGAGCTGGCTACCCAGTTTGAGACCGCGCCGGAAAAGGCAGCGGCCAATCAGTAAACAAGGAGGCTGTCTATTGTGGAAGCTACCAAGAAATTAACGGGTAAATCCGTAAAGAAATGGCTGGGCAACAACGCCATTATCGTTCTGATGCTGCTCGTCTCTCTGTTCGTCGGCATCATCCACCCGAACTTTTTTGCACCTGCAAACCTGATCAACCTGTTCAAGAACGTGTCCATCCGCTACATCATCGCGCTGGGCATCTCCGGCTGTCTGATCACCACCGGCAACGACCTGTCCGCAGGCCGTCTGGCTGGTTTTGCTGCCTGCCTGGCCTGCATCTTTGCGCAGACTGAGGGCGCTGCCGGTAAGTTCTACCCCAACATGCCCACTCTGCCCACCCCTGTGGTGTTCATTCTGGTCATTGCCATCTGCGCCATCGTGGGTCTGTGCAACGGTCTGGTCGTTTCTTACCTGAAGGTCCAGCCCTTTATCGCTACCCTGGGTATGCAGCAGGTCGTCTACGGTATCTGCCTGGTCTACACCGGCGGTACCCCCATCGGCTCCCTGAACAAGAACTTCACCTCTCTGGCCTCCAACACCATCCTGAAGGTCCCCGTGCTGATCTGGATCGCCCTGGTCGTGGCTGTATGCTTCTGGTTCCTGTACAACAAGACCCGTCACGGCAAGTACATGTACGCCATCGGCGGCAACGAAGCTGCTGCTGAGGTGGCCGGTGTCAACGTTTACGCCACCAAGATCCGCATCTACATCCTGGCCTCCTGCATGTTCGGTCTGGCAGGCTGCCTGCTGGCTGCAAAGTCCGGCGGCGCATCCGTCAACACTGCAATGGGCTATGAGCTGGATGCCATTGCGGCTTCTACCATCGGCGGCGTTTCCACCACCGGCGGTGTCGGCACCGTGCCCGGCATTCTGGTCGGCGTTCTGGTCTTTGAGCTGATGAAGGTCGCTCTGCAGTTTATGAACGTCAACTCCTCTTACACCTATATCGTCCAGGGCCTTGTCATCATCGTGGCTGTGGCCATCGATATCCGTAAGTACCTGGCAAAGAAGTAACCCCTCATTCGCATACAGAGAAGCCCCCCGCCGGTTCTCCCGGCGGGGGGCTTCTGCTGTTATTTTCCCAGCTGCCGCTGCTGCAGACGGTACTGGCGGGGTGTCAGCCCCTCCTGCTGCTTGAACAGGCTTCCAAATAGCCCTCCGCGTTTTCTCGCCCACTCTCCGAAAAAAGTTGGAGAACTTTTTCTTTTTCGTTGAATTGCACAAGAACTTGCCTCCTTGTTTGGCGGTTGCGTTGAATTTACGAACGTTCTTTGAATTTTGATATTTTTCTTCGATTTATTATAACATAGCTCCCGGAAGAGTGGTATACTACAAGCCAGAAACAGTGCTGTTAAGTCCGGAAAACAAAGATCGGTGAATGAGGTGTGTCTTATGAGTGTTTACGAAAAAATTTCCGGTTTTGCGGATGAGATCAGCCAGGACTTTGACCAGCAGCTCAAAACTGTGACGGATCTGGGGATGAAGTATATCTGCATCCGCAGCGCCGAGCACAAGGGCATTGCCGATTACACCCCTGAGGAAGTGCGCACCGTTCTTCTGCCAAAGCTGCGGGCCGCAGGTGTGGGCGTTTCCAGCCTGGGTACGGCCATCGGCAAGGTGGAGGTGGACGATGAAGAGGGCTTTGCCAAGCAGCTGGAGCAGCTGGAAACACTCTGCGAAACGGCCAGGCTGCTGGACTGCTCCTTCATCCGGATGTTCAGCTTCCTCATCCCCAAGGATGCCGATGCAGACAGCTATACCGATGTGGTGCTGGATAAGCTGCGTCAGTTTATCCGGATCGCGGAAAAGCATGACATTGTCCTGCTCCATGAAAATGAGAAGGGCATCTACGGAGACACCGGTGCCCGCTGCAAATTGCTGTTCGACCGGCTGGCCTGCCCCCACTTCAAGGCGGCGTTCGATTTTGCCAACTTTGTCCAGTGTGAGCAGGACACCGCGGAGTGCTGGGAATTGCTCCATGACCAGATCGTTTATATCCACATCAAGGATGCTCTGCCCGGCTACCTGCTGAATGTGCCCGCAGGCACCGGCCTTGGCAAGATCCCTGAGCTGCTTCGCCGTGCTTTCTGCGAGGAGGGCTACCACGGCTTCCTGACGCTGGAGCCCCACCTGGCAATGTTTGATTTCTTTGCACCAGGAGCCAAAGGCGGAAAGAGCCAGAAGCTCCAATTTGAGAATAACCCGATCGTCGAGAAGATGAAGTCCGAGATGGCCGAGCCGGGCCGCCCCAAGGACGGCGCAGAAGCTTACGCCACCCAGTATCATGCACTGGTCGAGATCCTGAACCCCATTCTCAATTGATATCCACTCTCCGTTTACCATAAGCTGCCACAACAGAAGCCCCCCGCCGGGAGAACCGGCGGGGGGCTTCTGCTGTTTGCGGCAAAAAAGCTGGGCCCCATGCTGTCAGCAGCTTTTTATTTGGAATAGGACAATATTTTGGCGGCTTGTCAGTCACTGGCAGGCCGCTTTTTTCTTTGTCAAAGGCAGTTTCGTGAAAATGACCGAAAGAGGATACCTGATTTGTGAATATCAACAAAAGTTTTTAAAATACTTGATTTTAATTTAGGGGGGGGGGGGTATAATAAAAGGACAAAAATTCCTTTGAGAACAAAGCACTCAGCAACCTGGCTGAGACCTGCAATGCGGAAAATGGAACCTACAGGGGAGGTGACAGTGCGGTAGGAATCTGGAGGGTTCCTTGCGGGGAATCCGTTGCAAAAATGCAAATAGTGATGAAAGGAATGAAGAAAGTTGAAACAGAAAAGTCAAAACCGGTTTTTGGCGGCCCTGCTGGCAGTGGCAATGATGCTTCAGATGCTTCCCATGCTGGCTTTTGCGGAGGACGCACCCGGCACCGGAGAGTATGTAGCATGGATCGGAGATCAGGGCTATACGTCCTTGGTAGATGCTGTGAAAGCGGCAAAGAAAGGTGAGACCACTACCATCACCCTTGGCGAGGGCAATTATACACTGTACGGTATCAAAAGCGACGATACGACCAAGGGAAAAAACCTGACCTTTGTGGGGCAGGGAACTGACAAAACGTTCTGGAATATCGGTGCTGAGGTGCCGAACCCGGAGTATTATGGCACAGAGTATAACGGCGATTACAGCTTTGATAGTGCCAAAACAGTCACCTTCAAAAATATGACGCTTCGCTCCGGTGATAAAGATTATCTGGGCTTCATCCGTATTGACAATACAGTGGTGGAAAACTGCGTCATCAACGGCAAGACAGACTATTGGGGCTATACCAGTGCAGTGTTCAAGGATACGACCTTCAATGCACCAAGCTCTAATTATGCACTCTGGACGTATTGTTCCCCGACCATGACATTTGATACCTGCACCTTCAATGCGAACGGAAAAGCGATCAATGTTTACACGGATTACAGTGCAGGAGCCCATGACATCACGGTTAACTTTAACAACTGCACCGTGAATTCCAACTTCCAGTCCTATGTATCAATGTTCAGTAACAATAAAACTGCGCTGAACATCAACGACAGCAACATGGGCAGCCATAAGTACATCATCAATATCACCGATCCCCATGTCACGGCTGCCCGGGATACAACGACCTGTTCGCAGGTGTTCGGCTATGGCGGTAAAGCAGCTACTAACAACAAGGGTAAAACAGATGTACATCTGAACGGTGAGCTGGTCTGGACAAACGGCGAGATGCAGACACACTCCTATACCGATGGTGAGCATGACAAGGCCTTTACCTACACCTATTCGAAGTGGACAAAGTTCGATGAGCGAAATGAGTGGCGGGATGTAACGAAGACCTGCGATTACTGCCACCGGGAGTTGGAAAAACATCAGGAAACTGCCAGTGTGTACCGCCTCCAGTACAACCTGAATGGAGGCACTGGCGACGAAACTGCCTACAAAGATGCTTTTTCCCATGAAAAAGAGAACGTGACGCTTGCAGCAGCTCCCACACGAGAAGGCTACCAGTTTGCTGGATGGCTGAGCCTTAACGGTAAGCTCTATAAAGCTGAGAGTGAGCTTGTCCTGACGGGTGATGAGGTGTTTACGGCACAGTGGAAGAAGGATGAGCCTGTCGTCAATCATACCCTGACCGTGACCGGCGGCACCTTTGCTGTGAAAAACGGCGACATTGATGTGACCGACACACTGGAAACCAGCACCGATGAGGCCAGCGGCAAGCAGACCTGCCTTGTGCCGGATGGTGCAGAAGTCACCGTGACGCTGGACCAGACGAAGGTTCCCGAGGGTATGGTGTTTGATCTCTGGTCTACCGGCAATTTTGACCTGCCGCAGGATCAGGATTACAAGGCAGAGTCCATTACCTTTACCATGAATGACGATGTGGATGTGGCTGCACAGTACCGCAGCGCTGACATTGAGGATGGTTCTGATGTTGTTGGCCCCATCATTGTCGGTACGGCTGTTGTGGCTGGCGGCGCACTGGTCGGCTACACGCTGGGCACCGATCTGGTGGGCCAGATGTGGGGTCTGCCTTACTTCCCCAGCAACCGCAGTGCTCTTGCAATGATGCTGTGGGAGGATGCAGGCAAGCCTATGCCGGAATCTGAGATCCTCTACCCCGATGTTGGCCAGGAAGAACAGGATATGGATCTGCAGCATGCTGCCCGCTGGGCCATGGAGCACGACCTCATGCCTGACCTGAACGATCAGGATACAGAGCTGCCCCCTGAACAGGTGAAGTTCTATCCGGACAACATGGTTACCAAGATCAGCGTGCTGCGTGCTTGGAAGAAGGCACAGGACCTCAAGCAGAATGCGCAGTAAAATTTGACATCCTCTGATATTTCCCAAACACGGCAGGAGCGCCCCACCGGGTCATACCGGCAGAGCGCTCCTGCTGTGTTTCTGTTAAGCTTCAGGAAAGGGGAACACACTCCACTCAGCGGCCCACGATGAGGTCGCGGCGGCAGCGCAGGCCGACCGTCAGGAAAGCGCTGTCGCCCAGCTGCCGCAGCACCACCCGCTGGGTGTCGGTCTGGCCCTCGCACAGCAGGGAAAGGTTCAGGGTGGTGGAACCCTTCTCCGTGGTGAGCACCAGCGTGGACACGCCCTGCTCCATCAGGGTCTTCATGTCCTGAATGGTGGTGCGGAAGGTGGCGGCGCAGTCCGGCACGTCCAGCGTCAGGACACGGCCCTCCTGCCGGGCGGTGTAAAGGACCTGACGGCCCAGCAGGCCCTTGACGGTGTACCGGGCTTCGGTGGTCTTTGCCTCGTCAGCGGAGATCAGCATGATGTCGCCCTGAATGGGGTCACCCTCCGGTGCGCCGTAGCCGCCGTAGGCGGGGTCGGTCTCGCCCACGGCAACGTCGCCGCTGTGCAGCGCGATCTCGCCCTGAAGCATCACGCTTTCGTCCTGCGGGGGCAGGTAGCCTGCAACAACGGTGTCATCGGTGGCAGCTGCAGCGGCAGGCTCCTCGGCAAATGCGCCGACGCTCATGGGGATGGCAAGGGACAGCACCAGGGCTGCGGCAATGGCCTGACGGCCCAGCATTGTATTCAGAATCTTCATAAGAAATATACCTCCTGTACTATGGACGAAAAACCGCCCGTTCTGTAATGAATACGGAACGGGCGGCTTATTTATTGCAGGGGGAAGGAAATTTTTATGGAACGTTAAACCCCTCAGTCACGCTCCGCGTGACAGGTCCGGGTTGCGGCACCCAGCATCCACTTCGTGTTGTAAACAACACTTGTGTCTTGCTGGCCGCGGCCCCAACAGCAACGCCCTTTATCCGCCACTGGCGGCGGTTGTTACTGTTGCCCCTAATAGTGGGGCCCTTGGCATAAAGGGGAACTCGCAGGGCTCTACGCAGCGCCAGAGCCGCCCCTACTAGGGGCGGTGGCAATGCGAAGCATTGACGGTGGGGTTTAACCTTCCCGGTTCAGGATCTCCATGAACTCATCGCCGGTGATGGTCTCTTTCTGGTACAGATACTGGGCCAGCTCATCCAGCTTTGCGCGGTTGTCGGTCAGGATCTGCACAGCCTTGGCGTGCTGGGCCTTGACCAGCTCCACCACCTTCTGGTCGATCTCACACTGGGTCTGGGCAGAGCAGGCAAGGGAAGTGTCGCCGCCCAGATACTGGTTGTTGACGGTCTCCAGTGCCACCATGTCAAACTCATCGCTCATGCCGTAGCGGGTCAGCATGGCGCGGGCCAGCTTGGTGGCCTGTTCGATATCATTGGAAGCGCCGGTGGTGATGGAGTGGAACACCACTTCCTCGGCGGCACGTCCGCCGGTGAGGGTGGCGATCTTGTTTTCCAGCTCCTCCTTGTTCATCAGGTAGTGGTTGCCCTCGTCCACCTGCATGGTGTAACCCAGAGCACCCGAGGTGCGGGGGATGATGGTGATCTTCTGCACGGGGGCGGAGTGGGTCTGCTTGGCGGCGACCAGAGCGTGACCGATCTCATGGTAGGCTACGATGCACTTTTCGTGGTCGGTCAGGATGGAGTTTTTCTTCTGGTAGCCTGCAATGACCACCTCAATGCTCTCCTCTAGGTCGGATTGGGTCACGCTCTTGCGGCCCGCGCGGACGGCCCGCAGCGCGGCCTCGTTGACGATGTTGGCCAGCTCGGCACCGGACGCGCCGGAGGCCATCCGGGCCACGGTGGTAAAGTCGATGCCCGGGGCCAGCGCGACCTTCTTAGCGTGGACCTTCAGGATCTCCTCGCGGCCCTTGAGGTCGGGCAGCTCCACGGGCACTCGGCGGTCAAAGCGGCCGGGGCGGGTCAGGGCAGGGTCAAGGGATTCGGGACGGTTGGTGGCGGCCAGAATGATGACACCGGTGTTGCCCTCAAAGCCGTCCATCTCAGTCAACAGCTGGTTCAGGGTCTGCTCGCGCTCATCGTTGCCGCCGTATTGGCCGCCGCTGCGCTTTTGGCCAATGGCATCGATCTCATCGATAAACACGATGCAGGGGGCTTTCTCCTTGGCCTGCTTGAACAGGTCGCGCACCTTGGAGGCACCCATGCCCACGAACATCTCCACGAACTCGGAGCCGGAGATGGAAAAGAAGGGCACGTTGGACTCACCGGCCACAGCCTTGGCCAGCATGGTCTTGCCGGTGCCCGGAGGGCCCACCAGCAGGATGCCCTTGGGCATCTTGGCACCAATGCTCTCATACTTGCTGGGGTCGTGCAGATAGTTGACAACTTCCTGTAAGTTTTCCTTGGCCTCGTCCTCGCCGGCTACATCCGCAAAGCGGATGCCTGCCGTGGACTGCACATAGACCTTGGCGTTGGATTTGCCCATGCCGCCAAACATCATGGAGCCCGGGCCGCCGCCGGCCTTTTCCATCAGCTTTTTGTTCATCTGGTTGCCGATGGCCGAGAACAGGATGATGGGCAGGACGAACCAGATCAAAAAGCTCAGTACCGGCGAGGACTGTTCCACGATCTCGCTGGAGAAGGTGGCTCCGGCATCGTACAGCCGCTCGGTCAGGCCGGTGTCGTTCATCAGGCCGGTCCTGTAGACCTGCGTCTCGTCCTTATCGGTAAAGATGATCTGGTTGGATTCAATGTCCACACGGCCGATGTTCTTCTCCTCGGTCATGGTCATAAAGGTGCCGTAGTCCACCTCTTTGATCTGGCGCTCCCCCATCCACGGCAGCAGCACAAAGTTGAGGAGCAGCAGCATCAGCAGCACGAGGGCGTAATAGATCGCCAACGGCTTGCGCGGTGTCTTGACTTCTTTCATAGGATTTCCTCCTCGGTAAACGGTCTCGCCCTCTCAGTCTGCTTCGCAGCCAGCTCTCCCAAAGGGAGAGCCTTTGACAAATCGGTCAGGGGCCTTATTCTTTCGATAAGCTTATCTTAACACAACGAAAATTAACAAAAAAGCTTTTCGAGGGCTTGTTTCCAAAAACTTCCCAGATTCTTAACAAACCCCGAAGCCTGGCGGGAGGGAAGCGGGGGAATGCCCTAAGCAAGTGTCCGCTGGGGTGGGACCCTGTTGCCGCAGGCAATAGGGCGGGCGATGGAATGGCCTGCAACGACAGCGACCGCCGCCAGTGGCGGATGCAGGGAACTGTTGTTGGGGCCGCGGCCAGCAAGACGCAAGCGTAAGCGATGCGAATGCTGGGAGCCGCAACCCGATTTCACTTGCGTGGGCATCCCCCGCTTTCCCAGCGCTCTACGATTCGATACAGAAAGCGCAAAATTTGGAAAATTGTGCCGCTCCTGATGTGAATTTGTTTCATTTTTGATATGAGCCAAACTTCTTGACAGCAAATCCGACGTTTGGTACAATAAGCTCACTTTGAAACACAAAGACCAAATGCGTTGACGGGGAAAAAACGATCTTCTTCTGCTTCAGAGAGCTGCCGGGTGGTGCAAGGCAGTGCGGAGGGTTTCGGTTACTGGCCCCTGAGCGGCAGAGCTGAACGGAGAGTAGGCTCTGACGGATGCCCACCGTTACCGGGGCAGCGATTCGCCGCCAAAAGCTGATCGTGTGAGTGGCTGGTTTTCCAGCAAAGAGAGTGGTACCACGGGTGCTCTGTTAGAAAAAATGACAGGCCCTCGTCTCTCAAGGCTTATCGCCTTGGAGACGAGGGCCTTTTCGTATGTAACTCCTTCAGTCAGATCCTTACGGATCTGCCAGCTCCCTCGGGGAGGGAGCCTCTGGCGAAGCGGGAAACTTTACCGTACTGCCAAGGGCCCCATCTCAGAGGGGGCTGTCACCGTAGGTGACTGGGGGAGTTGGGCAGGAAGAAACCTCAAAAGTGTAATTTGTTTAGGAGGACACGCAAAATGATGGACGCAACCAAGTACGCACCGGGATATTACCCTGCCCCTGCCGGTTATGACAGCTGGGTGAAGAAGGATCACATTGAAAAGGCCCCGGCCTGGTGCAGTGTGGATCTGCGCGACGGCAATCAGGCTCTGATCGTGCCCATGAGCCTGGAGGAAAAGCTGGAGTTCTTCCAGATGCTGGTGAAGATCGGCTTCAAGGAGATCGAGGTGGGTTTCCCCGCCGCCAGCGATACTGAGTACGAGTTCCTGCGTACCCTGATCGAGAAAAACATGATCCCGGAGGACGTGACTGTGCAGGTGCTGACCCAGTGCCGCGACCACATCATCCGCAAGACCTTTGAGGCTGTCAAGGGTGCCCCCCGCGCGGTGATCCACTTCTATAATTCCACCTCCGTGGCCCAGCGCGAGCAGGTGTTCCACAAGAGCAGGGAAGAGATCAAGAAGATCGCCACCGACGGCGCAAAGCTTGTCAAGCAGCTGAGCCAGGAATACGAGGGTAACTTCCTGTTTGAGTACAGCCCCGAGAGCTTTACCGGCACCGAGGTGGACTATGCTGTGGAGGTCTGCAACGCAGTGCTGGATATCATGCAGCCCACCCCTGACCGCCCCATGATCATCAACCTGCCTGTCACGGTCGAAATGAGTATGCCCCATGTCTACGCCAACCAGATCGAGTATTGCGATAAGCACCTCAAGTACCGTGACAGCGTGATCATCTCCACCCATCCCCACAACGACCGCGGCACCGGTGTTGCCTGCGCCGAAATGGCTGCTCTGGCCGGAGCCCAGCGCGTGGAGTGCTGCCTGTTCGGCAACGGTGAGCGTACCGGCAACGTGGATGCCGTGACTCTGGCCATGAATCTGTACAGCCACGGCGTAGACCCCAGACTGGACTTTTCCGATATGCCCGAGATCTGCGCTACCTACGAGCGCGTGACCCGGATGCACATCTACGAGCGCACCCCCTACGCCGGTCAGCTGGTGTTTGCAGCCTTCTCGGGCAGCCATCAGGATGCCATTGCAAAGGGCATGGCCTACCGCAAGGAGCGGGGCGAGCACCGCTGGACCTGCCCCTACATCCCCATCGACCCCCACGATATCGGCCGCACCTATGATGCCGATGTCATCCGCATCAACAGCCAGAGCGGCAAGGGCGGCATCGGCTTTGTGCTGGAACAGAACTACGGCTATAATCTGCCCCCCAAGATGCGCGAGGTGCTGGGCTACAAGGTCAAGAGCGTGTCCGACCACAGCCACAAGGAGCTGAGTGCAGGCGAGGTGCTCCGCATCTTCGAGGAGAGCTTCCTCAACCGCGAAAAGCCCCTCCGTGTGGTGGAGGCCCACTTTGCACAGGTCAACGGCATTACCGCCACGGTCACCCTGGACCTGAACGGTCAGCGCAAGGTGGTCACTTCGGTGGGCAATGGTCGTCTGGATGCTGTGGCCAACGCCATCCAGAGCGCCACCGGGATGGACTTCCATCTGGAAAGCTACTCGGAGCACAGCCTGGACGAGGGCAGCACCTCCCGTGCGGCTTCCTATGTGGGCCTTGCCTGGGGGGATGGCAGCATGACCTGGGGTGCCGGCACCGACACCGATATCATCGTCGCCGGCATCAAGGCGCTGGTTTCGGCAATTAACAGTAAATAAAAATCGAACTCCCTCAGTCACCTGCGGTGACAGCTCCCTCTAAGAGGGAGCCTGTTGCGTAACGGAAAGGCAAAGAGGCCCCCTCCTAGAGGGGGCTGTCGCGTAAGCGACTGGGGGAGTTATAAAAGATAAAAGGAGAGTATCACCATGGGAATGACTCTGACGCAGAAGATTCTGGCCGCACATGCGGGTTTGCCGGAGGTCAAGGCAGGCCAGCTCATCAATGCCAAGCTCGATATCGTGCTGGGCAACGATATCACCACCCCGGTCGCCATCAACGAGTTTGAGAAGGCAGGCTTTGACGGCGTGTTCGACAAGGAGCACATTGCCATCGTGCTGGATCACTTCGTCCCCAATAAGGACATCAAGAGCGCAACCCAGTCCAAGCAGTGCCGCGAGTTTGCCAACAAATATGATATCCTCAACTTCTACGATGTGGGTCAGATGGGTGTTGAGCACGCCCTCCTGCCCGAAAAAGGCATCGTGACCGCCGGTGACTGCATCATCGGTGCCGACAGCCACACCTGCACCTACGGTGCACTGGGCGCATTCTCCACCGGTGTGGGCTCCACCGATATGGCTGCCGGTATGGCCACCGGCATGGCATGGTTCAAGGTGCCCTCTGCCATCAAGTTTGTGCTCAAGGGCAAGTTCAGCCCCCGCGTATCCGGCAAGGACCTGATCCTGCACATCATCGGCATGATCGGTGTGGACGGCGCACTGTACAAGTCCATGGAATTCACCGGCCCGGGCGTGGCTTCCCTGACCATGGAGGATCGCCTCTGCGTCTGCAACATGGCCATTGAGGCCGGTGCCAAGAACGGCATCTTCCCTGTGGACGAGGTCACCAGAGCGTATCTGAACGGCCGCAGCCAGCGCACCCCGGTCTACTACGAGGCTGACCCGGATGCCGAATACGAAAAGACCATCGAGATCGACCTGGACAAGCTGGAGCCCACGGTCAGCTACCCTCATCTGCCGGAGAACACCCACCCCGCCAGCGAAGGAAAGGACATCCGGATCGATCAGGTGGTCATCGGCAGCTGTACCAATGGCCGTCTGGAGGATATGGAGGCCGCTTACAACATCCTCAAGGGCAGACACATTGCCAAGGGTGTGCGGGGCATCATCATCCCGGCCACCATGGCGGTTTATAAGGAGTGCATCCTGCGCGGCTGGACCGAGGCCTTTATTGATGCGGGCTGCATCGTGTCCACCCCCACCTGCGGCCCCTGCCTGGGCGGCTACATGGGCATCCTGGCCGAGGGGGAGCGCTGTGTCTCCACCACCAACCGCAACTTTGTGGGCCGCATGGGCCATGTCAAGAGCGAAGTCTATCTGGCAAGCCCGGCCACTGCCGCTGCCAGCGCCCTGACCGGCTATATCACCGATCCCCGCACGGTCTGATCGAAAAGGAGAAACAACGATGAACGCAAAAGGTTCTGTTTTCAAATACCCGGATAACGTGGATACCGATGTCATCATTCCGGCCCGCCACCTGAACACCCAGGACCCCAAGGAGCTGGCCAGCCACTGCATGGAGGACATCGACAAGGACTTTGTCCGGAACGTCAGGGACGGCGATGTCATGGTGGGCGGCTGGAACTTCGGCTGCGGCTCCTCCCGTGAGCACGCCCCCGTGGCCATCAAGGCCGCGGGCATCTCGGTGGTCATTGCCAAGAGCTTTGCCCGTATCTTCTACCGCAACAGCATCAACATCGGTCTGCCCATCATGGAGTGCCCCGAGGCTGTGGATTCCATCAGCGCAGGGGATACCGTCAGCGTGGATTTTACTACCGGCCTCATCACCGATGAGACCACCGGCAAGACCTTCCAGGCGGAACCCTTCCCGCCGTTTATCCAGAAGATCATTGCCGACGGTGGCCTGATGAAGTCGCTGACCAAGAAATAAACCCCACCGTCAATGCTGACGCATTGCCACCGCCCCTAGTAGGGGCGGCTCTGGCGTTGCGGAAAGCTCTGCGAGTTCCCCTTTATGCCAAGGGCTCCCCATACTAGGGGAGCTGTCGCGCAAGCGACCGAGGGGTTTGGGTAAGAAGCTGTTGAGGAGAATTTAGAACTATGAAAAAAAACATTGCTGTCATCTGGGGCGACTGCTCCAGCCCCGAGATCGTGAAACAGACCATCCGGGTGCTTGATAAGGTGGCTGAAAAGTACGGCCACACCTTCCACTATACCGATGCCGCCATGGGCGGCGAAGCCATTGACAAGTACGGCGACCCGCTGCCTCAGCACGAGCTGGACAAGTGCCTTGCTGCGGACAGCGTCCTGCTGGGTGCCGTGGGCGGCCCCAAGTGGGAGGGCCTGCCCGGTGAGCAACGCCCGGAAAAGGGTCTGCTACGCCTGCGCGCGGGCATGGGCCTGTACTCCAACAACCGCCCCGCCAAGATCTGGCCCCAGCTGGCCCCGGCCAGCCCTCTGAAGCCTGAGATCGTGGCACAGGGCATTGACTTCATCATCGTGCGGGAGCTGATCGGCGGCGTGTACTTCGGCAAGCACGAGACCCACACCCTCGAGAACGGCGAAAAGCAGGCCATCGACTCCATGCCTTACTCTGAGCACGAGATCGAGCGTATCGGCCGCATCGGCTTCGAGACCGCCCAGAAACGCCGCAAGAAGCTCTGCTGTGTGGATAAAGCCAACGTGCTGGATACCAGCCGCCTGTGGCGCAGTGTGATGCACCGACTGCAGGCCGAGTACCCGGACGTGGAGTACAGCGAGATGTTCGTGGACAACTGTGCCATGCAGATCGTAAAGAATCCCGCGCAGTTCGATGTCATCGTCACCGAGAATATGTTCGGCGATATCCTGTCGGACGAGGCCTCCATGATCACCGGCTCCATCGGCATGATCCCGTCCTCCTCTCTGGGCGATGGCACCCGGGGCCTGTACGAGCCCATCCACGGCTCGGCCCCCGACATTGCGGGCAGGGATATCGTCAACCCCACCGCCTGCATCCTCTCTGCCGCCATGATGCTGCGCTACTCCTTTGGCATGGCTGAGGAGGCCGATGCCATTGAGAACGCCGTGAACAAGGTGCTGGACAAGGGTCTGCGCACGGCAGACAACATGAGCGAAGGCTGCACCTGCCTGGGCTGCACCGCTATGGGTGATGCGATCCTGGCCGAGATTTGATCTGAAATGAATCGCCCTCTCTGTCAGCGTGAACGCGCTGCCACCTCTCCCGAAGGGGGAGCTGGCAAGGCCTGCGGCCTTGACTGAGAGGGCATTTTCGTTCTCCCAAAAACAAAAATGCAAACTTTTTGCAAATTCCTCTTGCAATTTGCATCCGAAGCGTGTATAATCTCCCTTGCACGAAAATGCAAATTGATTGCAATTTACTGCAATAAAGCACATTACAGTTGTTTTTGGAGTATCAAATGGAATTGTTTCTGGATGTTCTGGGCGAATCTCTGGTGGACACCGCCAAGATGCTGCCCTTCCTGTTTTTGGCCTATCTGTTCATTGAATATGTGGAGAACCGCCATGGCGAGCGCATCGAAGCCATCCTGGCGGGGGGTGGGCGCTGGGGCTCTGTTCCGGCGGCGCTGCTGGGCTGTGTGCCACAGTGCGGTTTCTCTGCCATTGCGTCCAATTTCTATGCGTCCCGGGTCATCAGCCTGGGCACGCTGATGGCTGTGTTCCTCGCCACCAGTGATGAAGCGGTTCCGCTGCTGGTCTCCATGCCTGCTTACTGGGATAAGCTGGTGCTGCTCATGGTCATCAAGGTGCTCTACGCCATTGCGGTGGGCCTGGTGCTGGATTTTGTCCTGCGGGGCGTTCTGCCCAGGAGCCTGCGGGGCGGCTATACCGGCAGCGCCGATGAGATCGACTGCCACGAGGAGCACAGCGATGAGGAGGGCAAGCCCGCCCCCATCTGGAAAGCCGCCCTTCGCCACACGCTGGAGATATTCGTGTTCATCTTTGTGTTCAGTCTGGTGTTCGGCCTCATTGTGGAGGGCGTGGGTGAGGATGTCTTTGCCGACGCTCTGGGCCGGATGGGTTTCTTCCAGCCGGTGGTGGCCGCACTGGTGGGGCTGATCCCCAACTGTGCCGCCAGCGTCCTGCTGACCCAGCTCTATGTGGAGGGAGCCCTCCGCTTTTCCAGTCTGGTGGCAGGTCTGTGCACCGGCGCGGGCGTGGGCCTGGCCGTTCTCTGGCGGGCAAACCCCTCCTGGAAGCAGAACCTCTTTATCACCGGCCTGACCTGGGCTGCCGGTGCGGCTGTGGGTGTTGGGATCCAGATCGTGGTAGCCATTTTCGGTTAAAGTAAAATATTCAGTCAAAACGCCGTTTCGGGATATCCCGGAGCGGCGTTTTGTGTTATACTAGACAGTATCAAAACGATAAAATGGCTCACCCTCTCCGTCATCGCTTGCGCGATGCCACCTCCCCCAAAGTGGGAGGTCTTGACAGTCTTTGGGAAGTTTCCGATTATGTCAAAAGCTCTCCCTTTGGGAGAGCTGGACGCGAAGCGGCCTGAGAGGGTGAGGATGCTGAAATAGGAGAAACGATGCAATATAAACTTCTGGCAAGCGATTTCGACAATACCCTGGTTCCCTTTGGTGAGCCCTGCCCCCGCCCGGCGGTGGTCAAGGCCGTGAAAAAGATGCAGGCCGCAGGCGGCAAATTTGTGCTGAGCACCGGCCGCGGCTACTGCGTGATCAACAAGCAGCAGCTGGGCGGCATCCGGTTCGACTACGCCATCACCAACAACGGAGCCTGCGTGGTGGACAGGGACGGTGCGATCATCGCCGAGCACCCGATGACCAATGAGGAAATGTACGCACTGGTGGATTTCTGCGAGGATTACAACTACCCTTTGCAGTTCAATTTCCGGGATGGATACTATGCCTACTGCGAATACGAGAGCCTCCGGGATTTCTACGCCCAGCTGAGCGGCAGCGGCCTGACCTGCAAGGACGGCGAGGATCAGGACCGCCATCTCATCGATATGCCCCATGCCGCCTTTGCCTGCCTGCCCGATGAGGCGCTGGAGGCGTTCAACCGGAAGTACGGCCACCTGAACCTCCGTTTTATGATGGTGGGTGCTGTGCGTGAGGGCAGCTGGCACTGCTATGATATCGTCCGGGAGGGCATTGATAAGGGGGTGGGTCTGGCTGACCTGTGTGAAACCGTGGGTCTGACGCTGGCCGATGCCGTTTCGGCGGGCGATTCCGCCAATGATGTGGGGATGCTGAAGGCGGCGGGACTGGGCTGCTGCATGGCCAACGGCTCGGACGATGCCAAGGAAGCCGCAGACCGCATCATCGGGGATGTGCGGGAGGACGGCCTTGCCGCCCTCATTGAGGAGCTGTGGTTCAACGGCCCCCGTGCGGAGCCCTCGGGCCATGAACTTGGCTCCCCCTGGGGCCAGATGGAAGCCGCGGAGGAAAAGCAGTGAGCTTTGCACCGGTCTACAACGAGCACAGCCGGGCGCTGATCCTGGGCACCTGGCCCAGCCCCAAAAGCCGGGAAATGTCCTTCTACTACGGCCACCCGCAAAACCGCTTCTGGCCCATGCTGGCGGCCCTGACCGGGGAGCCTGTGCCCGCCCGGGAGGACATCGAAGCGAAAAAGCAGATCATCCTGCGCCACGGGTTGGCCCTGTGGGATACGCTGGAAAGCTGTACCATCACCGGCGCGTCGGATGCGTCCATCCGGGACGTGGTGCCCAATGATATTGCCGGTCTGCTGGCAAAAGCGCCCATTGAGGCTGTTTTTTGCAACGGGGCCACGGCATATAAGATCTATACAAAGTATCTCGAGCCGGTCAGCGGCATCCCGGCGGTCAGGCTGCCCAGCACCAGCCCCGCCAATGCCGCCTGCAGGCCGGAAAAATTACGGGAGATCTGGCAGAAAGAATTGTCGAACTGGATTCTGCCTTGAATGCCGCGCGGACTTACCCGATATGCCAGGGACTCCCCTATGAGGGGAGCTGGCGCGCAAGCGCCTGAGAGGTTTGACATTTCGATTTCAAACCTGTAAATAATTCGTGAAACGCTTGCGCCCCGCTGGAAAAGGATTTATTATGAAAGATACAGGGGGCGCAGCTCCCGGAAAAGGAGGAACCCATGAGCAAGATCATTCGCACCCGGAAGCCCAGCGTCCTGCCGTACTACGCGGCGGCGCTGGCATTTGTGGTGCTGTGTGCTGTGCTGCCGGTCTATCGGCTGTGGGCACTGCTGGCGGCGCTGGGCGCGGCTGTGCTGGCCTTTGCCGGGGCCAAAAAGATCTGCCCGCCCCGGGTGGTGGAGACGGAAGTGCCCTTCCATACCGGTGTGGACGATGTGGATGCCATGCTGACCGAGATGCAGCAGCAGCTGGACACCCTCCACGCCCTGAACGAAGCCCTGCCGGACCCGCAGCTCTCCGCCGCCATGACCCGGATGGAAAAGGCGGGCCGCTCCATTGTGGAAACGGTGGAAGCCACCCCCGCCAAGGCAAAGCAGGTGCGGCGGTTCGCCAATTACTATCTGCCCGATGCCGTGAACGTGCTGCAGCAGTACGCCAAGCTGGCAAAGCAGGGGGTGCGGGGTGAGAACGCCGCCTCCATCCGCGCGGAGGTGGAGCACAACGCAACCTCCATTGCCACGGCATTTGAAAATCAGCTGGATGCCCTGTATGCTGCCGAGAGCATGGACCTCTCGGCAGACCTGACCGTTTTGCAGAATATGCTGAAAGGGCAGGGATTGTAACAACCCTCTCAGTCAAAGCCTGACGGCTTTGCCAGCTCCCCCGAAGGGGGAGCCCTTGGCAAACCGGTTAGAAAATAGCGCACGCCGATAGGCGGCAGGCGCTGTCGTAATTGGAAAGGATGGAATCAACAATGGCTGACAACAACACTCTGAACTTCGACCTCGATGCTCCTGCAGTGCCCACCCTGACGCTGGACCCCACCCCGGAGGCCGCGGAGGAGAAAAAGCCTGAGCCCGCCCCGGCGGCCCAGCAGCCGGAGGTGCAGCTGACCCCTGAGGAGCAGGCAATGGTGGATTCCTTTGCGGAAAAGATCGATATCACCAACAGCCAGCAGGTGCTGCAGTATGGCTCCGCCTGCCAGAAGAAGATCGGCGATTTTTCCGAGGCTGCTCTGGCTAAGGTGTCCACCAAGGATCTGGGCGAGGTGGGTGATATGATCACCAACCTCATCGGGGAGCTGAAGAGCTTTGATGCCAATGAGGAGCAGCAGAAGGGCATTCTGGGCTTCTTCAAAAAGAAGGGCAATGAGCTGGACAACCTGAAGACCAAGTACAACAAGGCCGAGACCAACGTGGAGAACATCCAGTCTATGCTGGAGGGCCATCAGGTCCAGCTGCTGAAAGACATCGCCATGCTGGATAAGATGTACGAGCTGAACATGGCCTACTTCAAGGAGCTGAGCATGTATATCCTGGCCGGCAAGAAAAAGCTGGCCGAGGTCCGTGCAAACGAGCTGCAGCAGGCCATGGACAAGGCCAAGCAGTCCGGCCTGCCCGAGGATGCTCAGGCCGCCCGTGATCTGGCGGACCAGTGCGAGCGCTTTGAGAAAAAGCTGTACGATCTGGAGCTGACCCGGAACATCAGCCTGCAGATGGGCCCCCAGATCCGCCTGCTGCAGAACAACAACACCATGATGGCTGAGAAGATCCAGTCCACCATCGTCAACACCATCCCGCTGTGGAAGAACCAGATGGTGCTGGCGCTGGGTCTGGCCCACACTCAGAAGGCCATGCAGGCCGAGCGTGCCGTGACTGACATGACCAACGACCTGCTCAAGAAGAATGCCGATGCCCTCAAGATGGGCACCATCGAGACCGCCAAGGAGAGCCAGCGCGGCGTGGTGGATATCGAGACCCTGCAGCAGACCAACAAGAGCCTGATCGAGACCCTGGACGAGCTGAACAAGATCCAGACCGAGGGCCGCGCAAAGCGTGTGGCTGCCGAGCAGGAGCTGACCCGCATCGAGGACGAGCTGAAACAAAAGATGATGGAGATCCGGAGCTGAAATGGCAAACGCTGATTTTTCCAGAGAACAGAATCAAACGCCCGGCGGCTTTGACAGCGGCAGCTACCGTGAGGCAAAGCGCCCGGACACCGAGGCAGTGCGCCTGACCCCCTTGCAGCAGAAGCTGGCCGGGCTGGAAAAGGCGCTGCCCGCCGCACTGGCAAAGCAGGGCACAGCCCTTGTGCTGAGCGTGGTGGTCATGCTGGCGGCGTTCGTGGGCTTTGGCGGTGCCAAGGTCAGGGGGAAGTATAACGAGGCCCGCCAGTGGTTCACCACCGGCGTTTCGGCCGACAACGGTTATGCCCTGAGCGAGGAGCTGACCACCCGTGCCAACACGGCGGCAAATATCATCACCACCGGCGCAAACACGCTGGGGGCCGACAGCGGCGAGGTGCAGGCCGCACAGGCAGCGCTGGATGATTTCTCTGCCTGCCTGGAAGCAGTGCAGAACGGCAGCAAAAAGCAGTCCCTGACCTCGCTGCCCTATTATCAGGGCAGTGCCATGCACGCCCTCTGTCAGGCCAATGAGGCTTTGGGCACTGTGATCGACCAGCTCTATGCAAAAATGCAGGAGCAGGCCGCTGACCCCATGAAGATGGGGGCAGTGCAGGGCCAGTACGGCCAATTCAACAGCGCAGACACCATCATCGGCAACCTGCAGTACAATGATGCAGTGTATGAGTATCAGAATGATGTCGGCGGCTTCCCGGCCAGTATGCTGGGCAGGCTGTTCGGCGTACAGGAGGTGGAACCCTTCGCATGAAAACGATGAAACGATTTGCCGCCCGCATTTGCGCCCTGTTCGTGGTGCTGACCGTCAGCCTGACGGCTCTTGTGCCCGCCGCCTTTGCGGCCACCAAGGCCCAGCTGCCCGATCTGCCCAGCAGTCAGTGCGTGGTGGATGATGCCAACATCCTGAGCAGCAGCACCAAAACGGCCATTGAGAACCTGAATGCACAGCTCACCCAGCAGTGCGAGGGTGCACAGATCGGCGTATTGACAGTGGATTATACGGGAAGTTTATCCACGGAGGATTACGCCGTGCAGGCCGCCAACACCTGGGGGCTGGGCAGCTCCAGCAAAAACAACGGTGTGTTGATCCTGCTGGTCATGCAGTCCCAGCAGTACGCCGATGGCGACTATTACCTTGTCACCGGTGACGGCTTCCGCAATACCACGCTGGAAAAGCAGGCCAGCGCCATTGCCCAGACCATGGAGGATTCCTTCGCGGCGGGCGATTATGACGCGGCTGTGACCACCTGCGCCAACAATGTGGCCAGCACCATTGCCGATCTCTACGGTGTGACCCTGAGCGGGACCACCGGCACGGTCAACAACGGCAATACGGATGGTTATAACAACGGAAATGATTACTATGAGGCCCCGGCAGCATCCTATCAATCGCCCTTCCTCACCCTTCTGGCAGTGGTGATCGTGGTGTTTGCCCTGACCTCCATCTTCGGCGGCATCCGACGCGGCTTTGGCGGCGGCGGGTTTGGCCCCTTCTTCGGTTTCGGGCTGGGCTACGGCCTGGGCAGCAGACGGCGGCGCAGACCTCCGTATGATGATTGGGGCCCCGGCGGCCCCCGTGGCCCGCGCGGGCCCAGACCGCCCCGCGGCGGCGGGCCGCGTCCTCCCCGTGGGGGCGGCGGCTTCGGCGGTGGTTCCTTTGGCGGCATGGGCGGCGGACGCTCCGGCGGCAGCTTTGGCGGGGGCGGCAGCTTCCACGCAGGCGGCGGCTCCTTCCATGGCGGCGGCGGTGGCCGCGGGCGGTAATATCTGAGTAAACAAAAAGTGGGCGGTTCGTGTGAACCGTCCACTTTTGTTGATTCAGGTTTACTTCGTGCCGTAGATGCGGTCGCCGGCATCGCCCAGACCGGGAACGATGTAGCCGTTCTCGTTCAGGTGGTCGTCCTTAGCGCCCAGGTAGATGTCAACATCGGGGTGAGCCTTGTGCAGGGCCTCAATGCCTTCCGGAGCAGCGATCAGACCGATGAACTTGATGCGCTTTGCGCCGTGCTTCTTGATCTGAGTAATGGCATCAATGGCGCTGCCGCCGGTTGCCAGCATGGGATCCAGAACCAGAACGTCACGCTCGGCGATATCCTGGGGCAGCTTGCAGAAGTATTCCACAGGCTGCAGGGTCTCTTCGTTGCGGTACAGGCCGATGAAGCCGACCTTTGCAGCGGGCAGCAGGGTCAGCATACCGTCCAGCATACCCATGCCTGCACGCAGGATGGGCACCAGAGCCAGCTTGCGGCCTGCCAGCACCTTGGTCTTTGCCATGGTGATGGGGGTCTCGATCTCGACCTCCTCCATGGGCAGGTCACGGGTGGCCTCGTAGCACAGCAGGGTTGCGATCTCGCCGACCAGATCACGGAACTCCTTGGTACCGGTCTGCTTGTTGCGCAGGATGCTCAGCTTGTGCTGCAGCAGGGGATGCTCAACGATCATAGGGGTCATAAATACACGCTCCTTTTTATGTTTATCGGGTTTCGATTGCCATCAGTTTTGCAATGCGCTTTTCGTGGCGGCCGCCCTCAAACGGGGTGTTCAGGAACAGATCCACCAGCTGGCAGGCAAGGCCGGGGCCGACAACGCGGCCGCCCATGCACAGGGCGTTGGCATCGTTGTGGCGGCGGGTGTACTCGCAGCTGAAGCTGTCGGAGCAGCAGCAGGCGCGGATGCCCTTGACCTTGTTGGCGGCCATGCTGATGCCGACACCGGTGCCGCAGAACAGCAGGGCTTTGTCGCACTGGCCGCTGACCACAGCGTCACAGGCAGGCAGTGCCATGTCGGGGTAATCCACGCTGGCAGTGCTGTGGGTGCCAAAGTCGATATACTCCAGCCCCAGCTCGTCCAGGTGAGCCTTGACGGCTTCCTTCAGTTCAAAACCGCCATGGTCGGCGGCAAGCGCAATGGGTTTTGCCATGAGAAATTTCAATCCTTTCCGTTTTCCGTATCGTTGTTCCGGGCAGCGGCCTCGGCAGCAAGTCGCTCGGCGCGTTCCCGCTCGGCCTGGCTCAGGCGGTGATAATCCGGCAGCAGGGCCTCGGGCAGAACGGCTTCGCCCCGCTGGGCCATCTGCTTGGCCACCAGTGCCACGGCAGCGGCCCGGCCGCCCCGCAGCTCCGGCGGAACAGTGAGCACGCCCGGAACATTGCTGTATTTATTATAGCACAGAGATGCGCCATCACCAACAAAAAACAGGGGCTTTTTGCAATTTTCTACAAATTGGGCAAGGTCAGCCACAGCCCGGGCATCGTCATCCAGCAGGCGGGTGTGGGTGGCCAGGTCAAAAGCAGCGCTGTACACCTGGGCACGGCGGGCATCCAGTGCGCAGAGTACGGTGCCCTCGCCGGTGTGGGCAGCGGCCAGCGCTTCCAGTGTGGAGACCGGAGCGCAGAGGGTCTCGCGAGGGAAAGCCAGCCCCTTGACGGCGGCCAGCCCGATGCGCAGGCCGGTAAAGCTGCCGGGGCCTGCGTTCACACCGAACAGGTCGATGTCTGCACAGGTCAGGCCGCACAGCTTCAGGCAGTGATCCACCAGCGGCATCAGGGTCTCGCTGTGGGTCATGCCGCCGTCCAGATAGCACTCGTACTTCAGGCGGTCGTCCTGCAGCAGGGCCACGCCCAGTGTTTTACCGGCGGTATCTACGGCTAAGATATTCATACGCTGACCCCCTCGATGGTGATGCGGCGGGTGGTGTCGTCCACCCGGTCAATGTTGATGTGGATCGGGTTTTCCAGGGCCAGCAGGTCGGCGAAGTTTTCGCTCCACTCAGCGGCCACAATGGCACCCTGATCCAGATAATCGTAGAAACCGGCGGCACACAGGTCGTTCTCGGTGGAGATGCGGTAGAGGTCGAAGTGGGCCAGCGGGCGGGGGCCGCGGTAATAGTTGACGATGGCAAAGGTGGGGCTGCTGACCGGGTCGGTGCAGCCCAGCCCCTCGGCCAGGCCCTCACAAAAGGCGGTCTTGCCCGCGCCCAGACCGCCGGTGAAGGCGATCAGTGCCCCGTCCGGCAGCACTGCCGCCAGCTTCCGGCCAAGCGCCACCGTTTCTTCTCTGGAGTGTGTAATATATTCGCTCATAGGATACCTCGATTATTTGATCAAACTTCAGGAGTTCAGCAGAAACGAAACCGTTTTGCCAAGGGCTCCCCTATTAGGGGAGCTGTCGCCGCAGGCGACTGAGAGGTTTAATCGTAATACAAAAGGGATGACAGAAGCTTCTGCCATCCCCCAGTATAATATAAATCGAGCAAAAGTGCAACGCTCAAGCGGCCTGCTGTACTACCTGTGGGACAGGTGCCGCGTTCGGTTCGATCAGCCGGACCCCAACATCACCGAACAGCAGCGGGTAAGCTGCCGCCGCATGGGGGCGCTTGCCGCCCTGCGCGTTATACCAGACCAGATCATCCGCGCCATAGGTATCCATGGAGTGCTGAACGGATTCCTGCAGGGTCTGGCCCAGGATCAGGTGGTTGACGGTATCCCACAGCATACTGCGGGAATACACGGTGTAGACGTTGTTCACATAGCCTGCCACTGCTTTGGCACCACCGGCCAGCAGGGCATCGGCCATGGAGGTATCCAGACTGCCGCTCACGCCAAGGAACTCACAGGTCTCGGAGAGCACTACGGTGTCCTTGAGTTGGCCGCCCCGGTATGCCGCCCGGAAAAAGCTGGGCGTGATGCAGTACAGACCGTTGATCTTGATGACCCGGTGGGTCAGCAGATCGATGCCGTAGTAGAGGTCCTTGTAGAAATCCGATTCCTCTGTCAGCAGGATGACCGGCTCGGTACGGGTCTGCTTGAACAGAAAACCGGAGGTGTAGGTGTAGTAGGAGCCGTGGGCGCTGAGGATGCACAGCCCGTAATCGTTCATTCGTTTCAGGTCAGAGACGGTGACTGTGCTATCGATGCGGGTGTGCAGACCCATCGCGGTCCAAAAGCCCTTCATATAGGAGTAGTACGGGTAGCGGGAGCTGTTCACGGTGTTGTCAAAGGCGTAGTAGATCATGGCGCTGCCCAAATCGCCCTGCGGGGCGTTGGACATTTCGTGCAGATCCACAGCGGGCAGTTCGGAAGGGGCGAAGGGAGTATTCTCTTCGTCCGGGTCCTCCACCAGAACGCCGCCCAGCGCGCCGCAGCTGTACGCAAAGCTGACCATGCCGTTTTCTTCGTCCACATGGAGAGAGCGCGCCGAAACAAGCCCTTCCTCGGCCAGCTGCTGCAGCTGTGCCACGGCGGCATCCAGCCGCTGGGCACGGGTCATCTCAGCGTAAGCGTCGCTGCCGGTCAGGGCGGTCACGGCGCTGTCGGCCTGCTGCATCTCCCGGGCATCGGCAGTGGTCAGCGTGGTCTGGGCCACGGTGTCGGCTGCCTGTGCGGCAAAGGCAGAAGCAGGGAAGAGCGCGGAAATAAAAACAGTCAGTGCGCAGAGCGCGCACAGAAAGCGATGAGAGTTTGTTTTCATCTTGGAAGTTCCTCCGGAAAAATCCTGCCGAAAAAGCAGGTCTCCTGCTTCCATTTTAGAAGGTAGACAGGGCTTTGTCAAGGCTGCGGCAAATATTTTGCAGAGTTGTCACAGGATGAAAAGATCTGTGGAAAAAACTTCCGCAATCTTGCGCAAAAAAGGGCGGTGCGGTATACTTATATTACATAATGGAGCAGTATACGCCCTCTCCGGCATTGCGGACGAGCGAAGCAGACCTGAGCGGGCGATCCAATGAAAGAAAGAGGTGTTTTCGTTTGGAAAACATTCGGCGCTACTTCAAGCGCACCGATAAAACTTACCTGCTGCTGTGCATCTTCAGCAGCGTGATGGCTGTGACAGCGCTTTCGAGCTGGGCAGCCAAGCAGGGCAATGGCTTTGCCGTGGATGAGATCACCGGCCAGATCACCGGTCTGGGCGATTACCGCCGGGCGGCGGTGCAGGCGGGTGCAGCCCTCATCGGGCTGGTCATTGCGGTGCTGCTGTCCAATATCGATTACCGCAGCCTGGTGAAGGTGTGGCCGGTGCACGTGGCCCTGACCTGGGGCATGGTGCTGCCCACGCTGGTGCTGCGCAATGTGAGCATCGGCCCGCTGACCATCGGCTACAACGCGGGTGATACCGACAACTATTCCTGGTACAAGCTGGGGGGCTTTACCCTGCAGCCCACAGAGCTGGCCAAGATCAGCTTTATCCTGACCTTTGCCATGCACCTGAACAATGTGCGCACCCGGCTCAACGAGCCAAAGGAGCTGGGCAAGCTGCTGCTGCATCTGGCAGTGCCCATCCTCATCATCCATGTTCAGGGCGACGACGGCACCGCCATCATCTATGCCATCATCGGCTGCTGCATGATGTTTGCGGCGGGCCTGAGCTGGAAGTATATCCTGGGGGCAGTCTCGGCGGCGGCAGTGGCCATGGCGACGGCGTTCGCCTTTTTCAGCGATAAGATCGGCAAGGGATACCAGTGGTACCGTATCCTTGCTGTCATCGATCCCGATAACAAGACCGGCTGGGCCCCCAGCGAGACCATCTGGAAGAACATCATCTACCAGCAGCAGCGCGGCGAGATCGCGCTGGGCTCGGGCGGCATCTTTGGCAATGGGCTGTTTGGCGGCAGTTATTACAGCGTGCCCAACGCCCACAACGATTTCATCCTGAGCTGGATCGGCAACGCGGCGGGCTTTGTGGGCTGCTGTGTGGTGCTGGGCGTGCTCTTCGCACTGGTCATCAAGACCTTCCTCACCGGTGCCCGCAGCGAGGACCTGCTGGGCACCTTTATCTGCGCCGGCATCGGCGGCGCTCTGATGGCCCAGATCGCCGTGAACGTGGGCATGAACCTGCGCGTCCTGCCCGTGATCGGTGTCACCCTGCCGTTCTATTCGGCGGGCGGCAGCTCGGTGCTGATGCTGTACATCTGTGTGGGCCTGGTGCTCTCGGTCTATACCCACAACACAAAAAAGCTGTTCGGCTGAGCCGGAACAGAACGCGGCCCCGGAGAGAAGAAAACTCTCCGGGGCCGCGTTTGTGTGTCAGCCAAGGGTGTTGCGCAGCTTGTTGACAAGCCGTTTCAGCTGAGACAGGTGAGAGAACAGTTCCCGATGGGAGAACCGCTGAAATTTGAGGGAGAATTTTGGTGGAGTTGACAGTTTTCACCCGTAAAAGACGGCGTGTGTGGAATTTACCCTTGACCCCGGGGCGTTCCGTGTTACAATATTTCCGGTACAGCCTGTCTGTTTGGGCTGCGGAACACAAAAAAGGAGTATTGAACGGTAAATTTTATGGATACGAACGCGGAATCTCCCATGCAGAACAAGGTCATTGAATATGTCAAGCAGTATGCAATGATCACGTTGAGCATTTCCATCATGTCGGTGGGTGTGTACTTTTTCAAATTCCCCAACAACTTCGTCTTTGGCGGTGTGACCGGTATGGCGGCGCTGGCGGCCAAGCTCACCCCGCTGTCGGCTTCGGCCTTTTCCTCGGCGGCCAACATGATCCTGCTGGGGGTGGGCCTGGTCTTTCTGGGCAAAAAGTTTGCCATGACCACCGGCTATGCCACTGTGATCATGTCGCTGGAGCTGATGGTGCTGGAAAAGATCTGCCCCCTGCGCGGCCCATTGAGCGACCAGCCCATGCTCGACCTGCTGTTTGCCATTGCCCTGCCGGCCATTGCGTCGGCTCTGCTGTTCAATGTGGGCGCTTCCTCCGGCGGCACGGATGTTATTGCCCTCATTGTGGAAAAGTATACCCACATCCACAACGTGGCGGTGGCGCTGTTCCTGACTGACCTGTTCATGGTCATTGCGGCCTGCTTTGTGTTCGACCTGTACACCGCCCTCTATTCCTTCGTGGGTCTGACCGTGAAATCGCTGGTCATTGATGCCGTGTTGGAAAAGATCAAGATGTGCAAGGCCATCCTCATCGTCTGCGACGACAGGAAGCCTATCTGTGATTTTGTCATGCGCAAGCTGGTGCGCGGCGCAACCTATACGCCCTGCTTCGGCGCTTATACCGACAAGCCCCACTACATCATCTACACCACCCTGACCCGCCGCGAGGCCGACCAGCTGCAGGATTTTATCCACAAACAGCACTTGAACGCCTTCATGTCCATGCTGAGCACCACTGAGGTGTTCGGCAAGGGCTTCAACCACGCATAAGGAGGAACGTATGGTACAGGTCGATCTCATCACCGGTTTTCTGGGTGCGGGCAAGACAACGTTTCTGCGCAGATATGCTGCGTATCTGACCGCACAGGGGCATCATGTCTGCATTCTGGAAAATGACTTTGGCGCTGTGAATGTGGATGCCATGCTGGTGCAGGATCTGCTGGGGGAACGCTGCGAGATCGAGACCATCAGCGGCGGGTGTGATTGTGATACCCACCAGCGCCGGATGCGCACCAAGCTCATCTCAATGGCTATGCGCGGGTTCGACCGGGTGGTGGTGGAGCCCAGCGGCATTTTTGATGTGGACGAGTTTTTTGATGTCCTGCGGGATGAGCCACTGGATCGGTGGTATACACTGGGCAATGTGTTTGCTGTTGTGGATGCCCTGCTGCCCGAGACGCTTTCCCCGCAGGCAGAGTACATTCTGGCATCGGAAGCCGCCAGCGCCGGATGCATCCTGCTCTCCCGCAGTCAGCTGGCCACCCAGGCCCAGCGGGAAAGCGCCATCGACCACCTGAAACGTGCCCTTGCGGCCTGCAAGTGCAGCCGTACCCTGACGGAAGAAGATTTTCTGATCAAGGACTGGGCCGACCTGGAGGATGTGGATCTTGCGGCGCTGGATGCCTGTGGCTATCAGCATGCCGACTGCGAAAAGCTCTGCTTTGATGCGCACGATGCATTCGGTTCGGCGTATTTCCTCGAGCTGGGCCTGCCCCGGCAGCAGCTGGAAGCACGCATTCCCAGCCTGTTCACGGATGCCGCCTGCGGCCGGGTGCTGCGGGTCAAGGGTTTTGTGCAGGATGCTGCCGGCTGGGTGGAGCTGAATGCTACCGCCGACGGCCTGACTGCGGCCCCCATTCCGGCAGGGCAGGAGGTGCTCATCGTCATCGGCGAAGGGCTGGACAAGGAACGGATCGAAACTGTTTTGCGGAGCTGAGAAAGCGCGGGAACACAAAAAAATACTGGTCCGCAGTGGATCGGCCCGGCAGATCGCGGCGCATGGGCGTGCGCTTTCTGCCGGGCCCTTTTCTTTTCCACAGTTTTTCCGGCAAAATGCAACAATCCTTGTCAGATATTGCTGTTGCGCCCCCGGAGGTTTTGGACTATAATTTTGACTTAGCTGTTAGACAAGGGGGATTTTTTTACGAATTATCTGTTTCAATTTGCACGTATCCTTGCGTTTTGCTTTCTGGGGGAAGCGTGTCATGCTGTGTTGCCGCTGCCGGTTCCGGCCAGTGTGTATGGGCTTGTGCTGCTGCTGCTGGCCCTGAACTTCCGGCTGATCCGGCTGGAGGATGTAAAAGAGGTGGGCGTGTTTCTCACCGGCATCTTCCCGCTGCTCTTTGTGCCCGCCGCCGCAGGCGTGATGGAGCTTTGGGCGGAGATGGGGGAGATGCTGCTGCCCATCATCATCGCCATCATCCCGGTCACGGTTCTGGTCATGGTGACCGCCGGAAAGACCACTCAGGCTCTGACCAGCCGTAAAAAGAACAAGGAGACTGCTGCCAATGATGGAATTGCTGAATGAGTTCCTTTCGGGCTCTGTTGCTTGGGGTGTGCTGCTGACACTGGCCGCCTTTGCACTGGGAGCCCTTGTGAACAGAGTGACCGGAAAGGCATTTTTTAACCCGCTGCTGCTGGGTGCGATCTTTGTGATCGTTTTCCTGTCGGTATGCGGCATCCCCTATGCCGACTACAAGGTCAGCGCCGCCCCGGTGAACTACCTGCTGCTGCCCGCCACCGTGGCGCTGGCCATCCCGCTGTATGAAAAGCTTGACCTGCTCAAGGCAAACGCCGCCGCCATCATTGCGGGCATCTCGGTGGGCACGCTGGTCAGCCTAGGCAGTGCGCTGGCACTGGCACTGGCGCTGCACCTGACCCAGGAGCAGTACGCCACCCTGCTGCCCAAATCCGTGACCACTGCCATCAGCATGGATGTGGCTGCAGAGCTGGGCGGCATTGCGGCCCTGACCGGTGCCATCGTCATCCTGACGGGCATCGTGGGCAACCTGCTGGCCGAGACGGTCTGCAAGGCGTTTCACATCACCGACCCCATTGCCAAGGGCGTGGGCATTGGCACCTCGGCCCATGCCGTGGGCACCAGCAAGGCCCTGCAGATGGGCGAGGTGGAAGGTGCCATGAGCGGCCTGTCCATCGCCGTGGCCGGTGTGCTGACCGCAGTGCTCTGCCCGGTGTTCGTGAACCTTATTGATTGATCGCATAAAAACACCCCTCTCCGCTGTGCGGCCGCACGGACGGAGAGGGGTGTTTTTATGGAAAACCCGGATAAATTCTGTTTTTTCTCACCAAAGGGGCAGGGCACTGACTTCATCCCGGAGCTCCAATGCCTGGGTGTGGGTCAGCTTTTTGGCGCGCTCCATCCGCTCCACCACCACAAGTGCGCGCCTGCGGGCCAGCTCCCCGTTGGCGGCGTAGACCGAGGGCGCGTTGGGCAGGCCGGCCAGCACCACACACTCGGCGCGGGTCAGCTCCCGGGTGGGCTTGCCAAAGTAGCCCTGCGCAGCCTGTGCCACGCCGGACCACTGGTTGCCGAAGTAGCAGCTGCCTGCGTACATCTCAAAGATCTGTTGTTTGGAGTAGTAATCCTCGATGTCCCTGGCGGCAAACATTTCCGCTGCCTTGCGGGCCATCTGCTTTTCCTGGGTGAACAGCTCGTTCTTGGCCAGCTGCTGGGTCAGGGTGCTGCCGCCCTCGGCCAGAGAGCGGGTGCGCAGGTCGGCCCAGAGCGCCCGGACAATGGCTGCCGGGTCGATGCCGTGGTGCCTTTCAAACCGGCTGTCCTCCACGGAAATGACCGCATCGATATAGGTCTGGGGCAGCTGGTCACAGCTGGCAAAGCCGGGCCGGGAGCTGATCTCATCGTAGAGGCCAGCAATGGGCTTTTGCGCCGCTGTGGCGCGGTAGAGCCGCCAGCCCTGCACGCCCAGTGTTCCGCCAATGACCACCAATACAAACAGCGCCGCCAGCAGCAGGCAGCTGAGCAGTCGCTTTACAAAACGTTTCAGCATCTTCACGTTCCCCTTCGGTTTTGATTCAACGTTATCCTACCCGATTTGACGGCAGAATGCAAGTTACATTTTTGTGAATACGGCCGCACAAGAAAAAAGCGCCCTGCCGGGGCAAACCGGCAGAGCGCTTTTACAAGTTATGGAAAGGGGATGCAGAGGCGCTGCTTACAGAGCGAAGTAACGCTTTGCGTTGTCGAAGCAGATGCCCTTGACGATCTTCTCCAGAGCCTTCTCATCGTTGGGATACTCGCCATCCTCGACCCACTGGCCGATCAGGTTGCACAGGATGCGGCGGAAGTAGTCGTGGCGGGTGTAGCTCAGGAAGCTGCGGCTGTCGGTCAGCATACCAACAAAGTTACCCAGCAGGCCCAGGTTTGCCAGGCTCTTCATCTGGTTCTCCATGCCGATCTTCTGGTCGTTGAACCACCAGCCGGAGCCGTGCTGGATCTTGCCGGGGATCTCATCATTCTGGAAGCAGCCCAGAATGGTGCCGATCTGCTCGTTGTCAGCGGGGTTCAGGCTGTAGATGATGACCTTGGGGCACTCATCGGTGTCGTTCAGGGCGCTCAGCAGAGCAGCGATCTCGCCGCCGCACTTGGCAGTGTTGATCATGTCGAAACCGGTATCGGGTCCCAGCAGGGCGTTCATCTTACGGTTGACACCGCGCAGGCAGTTGTAGTGCAGCTGCATGGCGATGTTCAGGCGGTGATACTGCTTGCCCAGGTGGATCAGGATGTAGGTCTGGTACTTCTCAGCCTCTTCAGCGGTCACAGCCTCACCGGCCATAGCCTTCTGGTAGATGGCGTTGACCTCTTCCTTGGTGGCTTCACGGTAGGGCACATAGTCCAGGCCGTGGTCAGATGCGCGGCAGCCCATCTCGGCAAAGAACTCGATGCGCTGGGTCAGAGCGTCGGTGACGCAGTTGATGCACTCCAGCTTTTCCTTGCCAACGGCCTGAGCCAGCTTGCCCATGTACTCCACGAAGCCGGGCTTCTGGATGTTGATGGCCTTGTCGGGGCGGAAGGAGGGAGCAACGGTGAACTTGATGGAAGGATCTTCCTTGATCTTCTTGTGCCATGCCAGATCATCGATGGGGTCGTCGGTGGTGCCGATAAAAGCAACATTGGACTGCTCGATCAGGCCGCGGACAGTCATGCTGTCGTCGTGCTGCAGCTTGTCGTTGCACAGGTTCCAGACTTCCTCAGCGGTGTCGCCGTTCAGCACACCCTGATAGCCGAAGTACTTGCGCAGCTCCAGGTGGCACCAGTGGTACATGGGGTTGCCAACGCACATGGGCAGAGCCTCAGCAAACTTCTGGAAACGCTCGCGGTCGGGCTTGGTGCCGGTGATGTACTCCTCGGGCACGCCGTTGGAACGCATCACGCGCCACTTGTAGTGGTCGCCTGCCAGAGAGCCATCGGGCTGACGGCCGCCCAGCCACACCTGAGCGATGTTCTCAAAGCGGCGGTTCTCGTAGATCTCCTTCGGGGAGATATGGCAGTGATAGTCGCAGATGGGCATATCAGCAGCGTAGGTGTGATACAGATGCTGAGCCACAGGAGACTGGAGCATGAATTCCTTGTCCATAAATGCTTTCATGGGTCGAAAACTCCTTTTCATTCTAATGTACTAATATATCACTATGGGGTACCTTTAACAGCGCCCGCGCAGGGCGTGTTAAGCCTATCTTTAGTATAGCGGAAAACGATAATGTATACAACTGAAAAACTGACAAATTTTCAGACTTTTCCTTGTAAAAAACGCTGGAATTTATAAAAATGGCCTGTTTTGGGCCAAAAATCTGGCAAAAAACACTTGACTTCTTTGTATACAACAGCATACAATAGAGACAGAGTGCGGGGCACAAAAGGGTGCCCCGGAGAGAAGCAAAGCAAGCTAAAAGGAGAACACGTGATATGGAAACTCTGAATTACAAGGTTCTGTCTGAGACCGGCTACAACGGCTACATCCTCAAGGATGCCCCTGTCAAGGTCATGCAGTTTGGCGAGGGTAACTTCCTGCGCGCATTCGTGGACTATTTCTATGATATCGCCAACGAGAAGGCTGGCTACAACGGCAAGGTCAAGCTGGTGCAGCCCATCGGCAACTTCCCCCAGATGGCTGACTGGATCAACGAGCAGGAGGGCCTGTACACCCTGTATCTGCGCGGCAGCGAGAAGGGCCAGAAGGTGGATGCAAAGCGCGTGATCTCCTGCGTGTCTGACTGTGTCTGCCCCTACATCGATGGCAAGTGGGAGGAAGTGCTGGCTCTGGCCCGCTCTGAGGATCTGGAAACGGTTGTATCCAACACCACCGAGGCCGGCATCGCTTACACCCAGGGCGACAGCGCGTTCGATCAGGTTCCTCCCAACAGCTTCCCCGCAAAGCTGACCCGCGTGCTGTACGAGCGCTACAAGGCATTCAACGGTGCCGCGGACAAGGGTCTGGTCATCCTGAGCTGCGAGCTGATCGACAACAACGGCAAAGAGCTGAAGAAGTGCTGCAACAACTACGCCAAGGACTGGAATCTGGAAGCTGAGTTCATCGACTGGATGAACAACGCCAATACCTTCTGCTCCACTCTGGTGGACCGCATCGTTCCGGGCCGCATCCGCGACCCCAAGGAGCTGGCTGCCATGGAAGAGGCCAACGGCTACCACGATCAGGTGCTGGATGTCGGCGAAGTCTTCGGCGTGTGGGTCATCGAGGGCCCTGCAGGTCTGGAGGACAAGCTGCCGTTCAAGAAGGCCGGTGTCAACGTCATGGTCGTGCCTGATGTTACCCCCTACAAGAAGCGCAAGGTCCGCATCCTGAATGGTGCACACACCGGCTTCGTTCTGGGCGCATATCTGGCTGGCTTCGACATCGTGCGTGACTGTATGCACAACGATACCGTTCGCGGCTTTATGAACAAGATGCTGCATGAGGAAATCATCCCCACCCTGCCTCTGGACAAGAAGGATCTGGAAGAGTTCGCTTCCGCCGTTGAGGACCGCTTCAACAACCCCTTCGTCAACCACGAGCTGATGAGCATCTCCCTGAACTCCACCTCCAAGTGGAAGGCCCGCAACATGCCTTCCTTCCTGGCTTACATCGAGGAGCAGAAGCAGCTGCCCAAGTGCCTGACCATGTCTCTGGCCGCTTACATTGCCTTCTACTCCAGTGATATCCAGGAGCGCACTGCCGACGGCCTGATCTGCAAGCGCCCCGCAGGCAACACCTACAAGATCCAGGATGACGCATGGGCACTGGACTTCTACTATGCACACAAGGACGACACCGACGCTCAGCTGGTGCACGCCGTTCTGACCAACACCCAGATGTGGGATCAGGATCTGACCAAGATCGATGGCCTGGAGGCCGCTGTTCTGGCTGATCTGGAGCTGATCCGCACCCAGGGTGCCGAAGCTGCCTACAAGAGCTGCCTGTAAGCTGGAATATCACCTGCACAACAAGGGGCTGCTGCTTTGGGCAGCGGCCTCCTTGTGCTTTGTAAATGTCATTAAGGAGAATAACTATGCCGCAGGCGATTCATATCAGCCCCATTGACAACGTGGTGGTTGCACTGCACCCCATTGCCAAGGGCACTCTGGTGGAGGTGGACGGCCTTGCCGTGACCGCGCTGGAGGATATCCCTCAGGGCCACAAGATGGCAGTAAAGCCCATCAAGAACGGTGAAAATGTCATCAAGTACGGTTTCCCCATCGGCCACGCGACCGCCGATGCCGAGCCGGGCACCTGGATGCACACCCACAATGTCCACACCAACCTGTCCGGTGAGGTGGAGTACAGCTATCACCCCGCCCCTGACCTGGCCCCCCTGCCCAAGGTGGAGCCTGAGACCTTTATGGGCTTCCGCCGCAAGGATGGCCGTGCTGCCATCCGCAACGAGATCTGGATCATTCCCACGGTCGGCTGTGTCAACGACATCGCCAAGAAGATGGTGAACGACAACCAGGATCTGGTCACCGGCTCCATTGAGGGTCTGTACACCTTTACCCATCCGTTTGGCTGCAGCCAGACCGGCCACGACCATGCCCAGACCCGCAAGCTGCTGGCCGCGCTGGTCCGCCACCCCAATGCCGCCGCTGTTCTGGTGCTGCATCTGGGCTGCGAAAACCTGCAGCACGATCAGTTCGTGGAAGAGCTGGGCGAGTATGACCACGACCGGGTCAAGTTCCTGACCTGCCAGGATGTGGACGATGAGTTTACCGCCGCCCGCGAGATCCTGAAGGAGCTGGCTGCTTACGCCGGTCAGTTCAAGCGTGAGCCTATCCCTGTGAGCGAGCTGGTGGTCGGCATGAAGTGCGGCGGCTCGGACGGCCTGTCCGGCATCACCGCCAACCCCACCATCGGCCGCTTCTCCGACATGATGGGCCAGCGCGGCGGCTCCACTGTCCTGACCGAGGTGCCCGAGATGTTCGGTGCCGAGGGCTTCCTGATGGACCGCTGCATCAACAAGGAGGTATTCGTCAAGGCCGAGCACATGATCAACGGCTTCAAGGAATACTTCATCAGCCACAACGAGGTGGTTTACGACAACCCCTCTCCGGGCAACAAGCAGGGCGGCATCACCACCCTGGAGGACAAGAGCTGCGGCTGTGTCCAGAAGGGCGGCACCGCCCCCATCATGGATGTCATCGGCTACGGTGACCCCGTGGTGACCAAGGGCCTGAACATGCTCTACGGCCCCGGCAACGATCTGGTGTCCGCAACGGCCATGACCGCCGCAGGCGCTCACCTGATCCTCTTCTCCACCGGCCGCGGCACCCCGTTCTCTGCCCCGGCTCCCACCCTGAAGATCTCTACCAACACCCCGCTGGCCGAGAAGAAGTCCGGCTGGATCGACTTCAACACCGGTGTCATCGCGGACGGTGAAAAGACCATCGACGAGGCCGCCCGCGACCTGCTGGATCTGGTCATCCGCGTTGCAGGCGGTGAGCAGACCAAGGCCGAGAAGCACGGCTTCCGCGAGATCTCCATCTTCAAGGATGGTGTTGTTCTTTAATTGAAAATGGCTGCTGTGCGTGCTTTTTGCGCGTACGGCGGCCTTTTTGTATCAAATGATATGGAGGTACAACTTATGAACCAGATCACCACCCAGTACGTCACCGAGGGCGGCGCATGCTTTGAGCAGTATGTCATCACCGACCCCGTGGCAAAAACTGCCCTGACCATCACCCCCGAGCGCGGCGGCATGGTCACCGGCTTTACCCTGGACGGCGACGAGTACATCTGGACCCGCCGCCCCAACTTCAGCGAGTGCAACCGCCCCCGCTTTGGCATCCCTGTGCTGTTCCCCAACTGCGGCAAGCCCGACAACGGCGTGCACATCTTCAACGGCCAGGCCTATCCCATGGAGATCCACGGCATGGCTGACCTGTGCCCCTGGGAAGTGGAGAGCGTCGGTCCCGACGGAGTGACCCTGATCCTGGAGTCCAGCCCCCTGACCAAGTTCCTCTACCCCTTCGATTTCACTGTCCTGATGAACTACAACCTGCAGGGCAACACCGCTTCCCTGAGCATGACTGTGATCAATGAGGGCGATGTTCCGATGCCCTTCAGTTTTGGTTATCATCCCTATTTTGTGGCCTCTGCTCTGGAGAATGTGGACTTTGACATCAAGTGCGCCACCTGCTCCGAGGATGCCAAGGGCGAGCAGCCTGCCGCACCCGAGAAGATCACCCTGACCCGCAAGGAAGGTTCTGACAACTCCATCCGCCTGATGACCGGCGTGGAGTTCCCCATGACCTTTACGGATAAGGGCAACGGCCACAAGGTCACCGTGGATGCTGACGAGAGCTTTACCAACGGTGTGCTGTGGCAGCAGGATGCCGAAAACTTCGTCTGCATGGAGCCCTGGAACGGCTGGGCCAACAGTGTGAACGAAGAGGGCAAGCACGAGGTGCTGGAGCCCGATGAGGCTATGACCAGCGAGTGGACCATCACCATCGAGAAGGTCTAAGACCCCGCTGCGAAACCTTTGATACGCAAAAAACTCCCCTGCATTCCGGTAAAATGGAGTGCAGGGGAGTTTTTATGTTACAGGCTCAGGCCTGCGTTTTTTACTGCTCCGGAGCGGTGAAGCTGATGGGGGTAGCACCTGCAGCAGCATCAACGCTCAGCAGGGAGATGGGAGCAACCTCGTAGCTCAGGGTGTCGAAGCTCTGGGTGTCGCCGCTCTCGGTGGTGAACTCCAGGACATACTCAGCGCTCTTGTCAGCGTCCTCGGGCAGGGTCAGCACAACGCTGTCGCCGTCAGCCAGGCCGTCAGCAGCCAGGTTCTCGCCCTTGTCCTCAGAGCCGGCAACGTACAGGTACAGCTCGGTGACGTTCTCGCCGGTGGTGTTGTAGACAGTGTACTCGGCGGACTCGACCTCGGCCTCGCTGGAAGCTGCCTCAGAGCTTGCAGCTTCAGAGGAAGCGGCAGCGGAAGAAGCAACGGAAGAAGCGGTGGTGGAAGAAGCAGAACCGCCGCAAGCGGTCATACCAACAGCCAGTGCCAGAGCAGCGGCAACAACAGCAACATTCTTGAGTTTCATTGTGTAATCTCTCCTTGTTCGTGACGAAAATCTTTTCTCGTGGGCAGCTCTCGTGAAAAGTTGCCCACAAGCAACTATTATACAAGGATGTGTCGAAGAATACAATAACAAATCCTTTACAAAAGTGTGAAAAGTATGACAAAGACCCTCTCCGTCCTGCTGATGCCCGCCAGCACCTCCAAAAGGGAGGGGCGGCATTGCGCAGCAATGACGGAGAGGGTCTTTTCTATTTCGAGGTGCTTTACTTACTTGGGCTGCTTGCCGATGTAAGCC